>CAYTMW010000017.1:0-72572 GCA_964439025.1 uncultured Gemmatimonas sp.
TCCGCGGCCAGCGGACTCATACCAACGCGCGCACCAAAAAGGGGCCGCGCCGCGCCATCGCGGGCAAGAAGAAGGCGACGAAGAAGTAACCTATGACGACTCCCGAAATCCCCGCAGCCCCCGCCGCGACGGCCGCTCCAGTCAAAGCGCCGGTCGTCAAGAAGGGCAAGAAGGTCGTCGAGTCCGAGGGCATCGCCCACATCTCGGCCACCTTCAACAATGTGCTGATTACCATCACCGACATGCGGGGGAACACCGTTGCGTGGGGGACCGCCGGCAAGGCGGGATTCAAGGGCTCCAAGAAGAGCACCCCGTTCGCCGCCACCGTCGCCGCCGAGAATGTCGGCCGCGAGGCGATGAACATGGGTGTCCGGAAGCTCCACGTGCTGGTGCAGGGCCCCGGCAGCGGCCGCGAGTCGGCCATCCAGGGGCTGGCATCGGTGGGACTCCGGGTCGTCTCGATCAAGGA
The DNA here is from genome assembly GCA_964439025.1 of uncultured Gemmatimonas sp. Classification (GTDB taxonomy): domain Bacteria; phylum Gemmatimonadota; class Gemmatimonadetes; order Gemmatimonadales; family GWC2-71-9; genus JABFSM01. The sequence goes on from CAYTMW010000017.1 coordinate 470, forward strand.
CGTCACCCCGATCCCCCACAACGGGTGCCGGCCGCCCAAGAAGCGCAGGGTCTGAACCATGTCACGATACACTGGACCCGCCTGCCGGCTCTGCCGCCGCGAAGGTACCAAGCTGTTCCTCAAGGGCTCGCGCTGTCTCACCGAGAAGTGCGCCGTCGAGCGCCGCGGTTATCCGCCCGGCCAGCACGGCCAGGCCACCAGCGGTCGGGGCAATCGCAAGATGTCGGAGTACGCGAGGCAGCTGCGTGAAAAGCAGAAGGTCAAGCGGATCTACGGTCTCTCGGAGACGCAGTTCCGCAACACCTTCGAGCGCGCCAGCCGGGAACAGGGGGTCAAAGGCACCAACCTCCTGATCGCGCTGGAAACCCGGCTCGACAACATCGTGTACCGGATGGGGTTCGCGACCAACCGGAAGGGCGCGCGGCAACTGGTGCGCCACGGCCACGTGCAGGTCAACGGCGAGCGGGTGGACATCCCCTCCTACCGGGTCGTGCCCGGCGAGGAAGTGCGGGTGGCGCCGGAAAGCCGCGACCTCGTGCCGGTCAAGATCGCGCTCGAAGGCGCGACGCGCGGCGCGCCGATGACCTGGCTTTCGGTGGACAGCGGGAAGGTCGCCGGACGCGTCACCATGCTTCCGACGCGGGATGGCATCCCGATTAACGCGCAGGAACAGCTCATCGTCGAGCTGTACTCGAAGTAACCCGGGGACGGATTGCGCATGACGATCGACATGACAGGACTGGTTCGCCCGTACATGGTCGAAATGACCAAGCGGGAGGACAACCCGAATATCGCCGAGTTTCGCCTGCAGCCTCTGGAGCGCGGATTCGGCTACACCCTCGGCAACTCGCTCCGTCGACTTCTCCTCTCGTCGCTCCGCGGCTCCGCCGTGTGGGCGGTCCGGATGGACGGCGTGGTGCACGAGCACCAGACGGTGGCCGGAGTGCTCGAGGACGTCCATCAGATCATTCAGCGGCTCAAGGCGCTCACCCTGGTTCTCGACGAGGACAAAGACGAGGCCATCCTGCGCATTCGCCGCGAGGGCAAGGGCCCGGTGTACGCGCGCGACATCCAGGAGTCGGCCGGTGTGCGGGTCGTGAACCCCGATCACCTGCTCTTCACCCTCCAGGACGACCGGGACGTGAACTGCGACCTGTACGTCAACAAGGGCCGCGGCTACGTCGAGTCGGAAATGCACGTGGTGGATCGCTCGATGCCGGTGGACGCGGTGCGGATCGATGCCATCTACAACCCGGTCCGCCGGGCCAACTTCACCGTCAGCGAAACCCGCGTCGGTCAGCGCACCGACTACGACCGGCTCGCCGTGATGGTCGAGACGAACGGCACCATCAGCCCCGAAGACGCCATCGCCTACGCGGCGGCGCTCGCGACCGAGCACTTCCGCTACTTCATCGACTTCGGCCGCGTGCCGCAGCAGCGGGCGCTGCCGGCCGAGGGGGTGAGCATCACCGGCGGGCTCCGGCTCAAGCTGGAGCGGCTCATCGACGATCTCGGTCTCTCGGTGCGGTCGCTCAACTCGCTCAAGAATTCCAACATCCGCACCCTGCGCGATCTGGTCGAGTTCAGCGAGGAAGAGCTGCTCAAGGTCAAGAACGTGGGCGAGAAAGCGGTCGCCGAAATCGCCGAGCTCCTGCAGCGCGAAGGGCTCAAGTTCGGCATGGCGTTCGAGGAAGTCGACGGCGATCTGCGCGTTGCCCGGAGCGCCACCGCCGCGGGCGACGCGGCGAGCACGAACGGGGAGAGCGCGTAATGCGGCATCGGGCCAAGGGACGCCAGCTCTCCCGGACTGCCACGCACAAAAAGGCGCTGCTGCGGAACATGGCGGCCAGCCTCTTCCAGCACGATGCGATCGTGACCACCGAGGCCAAGGCCAAGGAGCTCCGGCCCTACGCCGAGCGGCTGATCACGCTGGCTCGGCGCGGCGATCTCCACGCCCGCCGGCAGGTGGAGCAGAAGATCCCCGATCGCGCGATCCTGGGGCGCCTGTTCAAGGAAATCGGTCCCCGCTTCGCCACCCGGCCGGGCGGCTACACCCGCATCCTCAAGCTCGGGCATCGTGTCGGCGACGGCGCGGACATCGCCCGCATTGAGCTGCTGTCCGAGTGACGCGGCGCGCGGATCCGGAAACGACGAAGGGGACCGACTGGTCCCCTTTTTTGCAGCCCGGCGGAACCGAGCCCCCGCGCTTAGCTCGCCTTTTTGATCTTGTTCCCCTTGATGCACTGGGTGCAGACCCGGACCCGCTTGACCTGGCCGGCCACCGAGGTGCGGACGGTCTGAAGGTTCGGGTACCAACGCCGCTTGACCCGGTTGTTCGCGTGGCTCACGTGGTTGCCGGTCGTCGGCCCCTTGCCACACACGGTGCATACCCGCGCCATGATTTCCTGACTCCATTGAAGGCGTTTTTGGGAACCCGGAAAGCTACTACCATGAGGCGTTTGGCTCAATGCCTCCCAACGAGGTGCCCGACGCATGCCTAGAGCCCTCATCACCGGGATCACCGGCCAGGACGGCTCCTACCTGGCCGAGCTGCTCCTGGCCAAGGGGTACGAAGTCTACGGGATGGTCCGGCGGACCAGCCATCACAGCTTCGAACGGATCGAGCACCTGCTCGACCGGGTGCGGATCGTGACCGCCGACCTGCTCGATCAGCACTCGCTCACCGTGGTGATGCAGGAGGTGCGTCCCGACGAGGTCTACAATCTCGCCGCGCAATCCTACGTCCCGACCTCCTGGACCCAGCCGGTGCTCACCGGCGAATTCACCGCCCTTGGCGTCACGCGCATCCTGGAGGCGGTCCGGCTCGCGCACCCCCAGACGCGATTCTATCAGGCCAGCTCCTCCGAGATGTTCGGCAAGGTGCAGGACACGCCGCAGCACGAAGGCACCGCGTTTTATCCGCGCTCGCCCTATGGCGTGGCCAAGGTGTACGGCCACTGGATCACGGTGAACTACCGGGAATCGTACGGCCTCTACGCGGTGAGCGGGATTCTCTTCAATCATGAATCCCCGCGCCGGGGGATGGAGTTCGTCACCCGGAAGGTCACCGACGCAGTGGCGCGCATCAAGCTCGGACTCGCGACGACGCTCCGGCTCGGCAACCTCGATGCGCGCCGCGACTGGGGCTACGCCGGCGATTACGTGGACGCGATGTGGCGAATGCTCCAGTCCCCCGTACCGGTGGACTATGTCATCGGTACCGGAAAGACCCACAGCGTGCGCGACCTCGTCGAGACCGCCTTTGCGCACGCCGGACTCGACTGGAGCAAATACGTGGTGACCGACCCGGCCTTCGTGCGGCCGGCGGAGGTCGACGTCCTGCTCGCCGATCCACGGCGGGCCATGGCCGAGCTGGGCTGGGAGCCAAGGGTGGATTTCACCGGCTTGATTCACATGATGGTCGACGCCGACCTCGAGCGATTGGCGCGCCGGCGGTGAAGATCCTGGTCACCGGTGCCGACGGCTTCGTCGGGGGATGGCTGGCGCGCGCCCTCCTCGCGGCCGGCCATTCGGTGAGCGGGACCTGCCGGTCGGACGACGTCACCTCTCCCGTGCTCAGCAGCACGGAACGTGGAGGAATGGACTGGCGGCCGCTCGATCTTCGATCTCCCGAGTCCGTGAACCGGGCGGTCCGTGGTGCGTGGGACGCCGTCGTGCATCTGGCCGCGGTGTCCTCGGGCGCGGAAGCGCGCCGGGATCCGGGACTCGCCTGGGACGTCAACGCCGCCGGGACGGCGCGGCTCGCCGAGGCGCTCGTACCGGGCGATCCGCTGCTGCTCCTGGTCTCGACGGGAGAAGTATACGGTCGGGGATCCGGAGTGCCGCGCACCGAAGCCGATCCCGTGGCGCCGTGCTCGCCCTATGCCGCGAGCAAGGCGGGTTCCGAGCTGGCCGCGCTGGAGACGGCTCGCCGGGCGGGGCTTCGGGTCGTGGTGGCCCGCCCGTTTCCTCATACCGGACCGGGCCAGGATGGCCGCTTCGTCCTGCCGGCGCTCGCGACGCGACTCAAGATTGCGCACCGGATCGGCGCGCCGGCGATCGCGACCGGGAATCTCGAGCCGGTGCGGGACCTGCTCGACGTGCGCGACGTCGCGGCCGCCTATCTTGTGTTGCTCACGGCCGGCCGCGCGGGGGAGACGTACAACGTCGCCTCCGGGGTGGGGCACCGGCTGGCTGATCTGCTCGGCCGGATGCAGCGGCTGCTCGGCTCGCGGGTGATCGCCGAGTATGATGCCACGCTCGCCCGGCGATCGGATATTCTACACTTGGTGGGCGACGCGTCCCGGGTTCGCGCCGCCACGGGGTGGATGCCCCGCGTCCCCCTCGACCAAACGCTGCAGGAACTCCTTGATGCCCAGACGGACTGATCTCACTTCCATTCTGCTGATCGGGTCCGGGCCCATCATCATCGGCCAGGGGGCGGAGTTCGACTACTCCGGAACCCAGGCTGCCCGCGCGCTCAAGGAAGAGGGATACCGCGTCATCCTGGTAAATTCGAATCCCGCGACGATCATGACCGACCCGGAGATCGCCGACCGCACCTACATCGAGCCGATCACCCCCGAGTGGGTCGAGAAGATCATCGAGCGGGAGCGCCCCGACGCGCTGCTTCCGACGATGGGCGGGCAGACCGCGCTCAACGTCGCCATGGCGCTGCAGCGGAACGGCGTGCTCGAGCGGTACGGGGTCGAGCTGATCGGCGCCAATGAGCGCGCCATCCGGATCGCCGAGGATCGCGACGAGTTCTCGCGGGCGATGCGGCGCATCGGTCTCGCCACGCCACCCGGCGTCACCGTGACCTCGGTGGACGAGGGCCTCCTCGCGGTGGAGCACACCGGGTATCCCGCCATCCTCCGTCCCTCCTTCACCCTGGGGGGGTCGGGGGGCGGGATCGCGTACAACCGGGAGGAGTTCGAGTCGATGCTCCGGCGCGGACTGGAGCTTTCGCCGATCGGTTCGGTGCTGGTGGAGCGGAGCATCATCGGCTGGAAGGAGTTCGAGCTCGAGGTGATGCGCGACGGCGCCGACAACGTCGTGATCGTCTGCACCATCGAGAACCTGGACCCGATGGGCGTGCACACCGGCGACTCGATTACCGTGGCGCCGGCGATGACGCTCTCGGACCGTGAGTACCAGGTGATGCGCGACGCCGCCTGCAAGATCATTCGCGAGGTCGGGGTCGAGGCGGGAGGCTGCAACGTCCAGTTCGCGGTGAATCCCGAGACCGGCGAACAGCTCGTCATCGAGATGAATCCGCGGGTCTCGCGCTCGTCGGCGCTCGCCTCGAAGGCGACCGGATTTCCGATCGCCCGCATCGGGACGAAAGTCGCGGTGGGCTACACCCTGGACGAGCTCCCCAACGACATCACCAGGACAACCCCCGCCTCCTTCGAGCCGGTGCTCGACTACGTGGTGGTGAAGATTCCCCGCTTCGCCTTCGAAAAGTTCCCGACCGCCGATCCGCGGCTCACCACCCAGATGAAATCGGTGGGCGAGGTGATGGCGATCGGGCGCACCTTCAAGGAAGCGTTGCAGAAAGGATTCCGGAGTCTCGAGATCGGGCGTCCCGGCTGGACCATCGGCGAGACGCCGGCCGACGACCGTCTGACCGATACCTCGCGGGAGGGACTCCTCGCTGCGATCCGCACGCCCACGCCGGAGCGGCTTTTCCAGGTCAAGCGCGCGCTCCTGGCGGGAATCGAGGTCGAGGCGATTGCCGAGTGCAGCCGGATCGATCCGTGGTTTGTGTGGCAGATGGCGGAGCTGGTGGAGGCGGAGGAGGAGTGGGGGCAAGGGCGCAACGGCGCAACGGCGCAAAGTGAGAGCGAGGAGCGGGCCGAGCTGCTGCGGATGAAGCGGATGGGATTCAGCGACCGGCAGCTGGCCGACCTGTCGGGCCTGACCGAGAAGGACATGCGCGACCGCCGCCACGCGCTCGGCATCCGTCCGGCGTACAAGATGGTCGACACCTGCGCCGGCGAGTTCCCCTCCGCCACGCCGTACCTCTACTCCTCCTATGACGAGGAGAACGAGGTCGAGCCGCAGGGGAACAAGACGGTGATCATCCTGGGCAGCGGTCCCAACCGGATCGGCCAGGGAGTCGAGTTCGACTACTGCTGTGTCCGCGCGGCGCTCGCCTTCCGGCAGCTGGGCTATCGCACCGTGATGGTGAACTCCAATCCGGAAACGGTGTCGACCGATTTCGACATCAGCGATGCGCTCTACTTCGAGCCGCTCACGCTCGAGGACGTGCTGGAAATCGTCGAGCTCGAGAAGCCGCTCGGTGTCGTGGTGCAGTTCGGCGGGCAGACGCCGCTCCGCCTTGCCCGCGGGCTGGAAGAGGAGGGCGTTCCGATCCTCGGCACGCCCCCCGATGCCATCGACGCCGCCGAGGACCGCGGGCGTTTCGAGAAGATCGTGCGCGAGCTCGGCATCGCGCAGCCGCCCAACGGTACCGCGATGTCCTACGACGAGGCGGTGCGCGCGGCCGACAAGATCGGCTGGCCGGTGCTGATCCGCCCCTCGTACGTGCTCGGGGGTCGGGCGATGCAGATCGTCTACGACGCCGAATCCATGCGCGCGTTCTTTGCCCAGGCGGAGCGCGTGGCCCCCGGGCATCCCGTTCTGATCGATCACTTCCTCGAGGATGCCTTCGAGGCGGATGTGGATGCGATCGCCGACGGGCGTCGCTGCGTGATCGGTGGGGTGATGCAGCACATCGAAGACGCGGGCATCCACTCCGGGGACTCGGCGTGCGTGCTTCCGCCGTATCTCATCACCGAGGAGCAGGTCGACGAGATGCGGCGGTACACCCGCGCCTTCGCCGACCGGATCGGCGTGGTCGGCTTGCTGAACGTGCAGTACGCCATCAAGCACGGGGTCGTGTATGTGCTCGAAGTGAATCCGCGGGCCTCGCGGACGGTGCCCTTCGTCTCCAAGACCACCGGCGTCTCGCTCGCCTCGATGGCCGCGGCGGTGATGGTGGGAAAGACGCTCGAAGAGCTCGGGCTCGCGGACGACACCGCCCAGCCCTACGTCGCAGTCAAGGAGGCGGTCTTCCCCTTCAACAAGCTCCCGGGAGTCGACCTCATCCTCGGGCCGGAAATGCGCTCGACCGGGGAAGTCATGGGGATCGCGGATTCCTTCGGGATGGCCTTCGCGAAGGCGCAGGCGAGCGCCGATGGTCCCCTGCCGCTCAGTGGCGCCGTCTTCATCACGGTGAACAACGACGACAAGCCCACGGTCACTCCGATTGCGCGTCGATTCCACGAGCTCGGGTTCCAGGTGCTCGCGACCGACGGCACCGCGCGGTATCTCCGCCAGCGGGGCGTTCCCGCCGAGCGGGTCCTCAAGGTGTACGAAGGCCGCCCGAACGCCGTGGATTTGGTGGTTTCCGGCCAGGTCCAGCTCCTGATCAATACGCCGCTGGGCAAGCTCACGCAGCAGGACGACTACATCCTCCGCCGGGCGGCGCTGCAGCACCGGGTTCCGTATACCACCACCATGTCGGCGGCCAGCGCGGCGTGCGATGCCATCATCGCGGTCAAGAGCCGGATCGGTGAGGTGCGCTCGCTGCAGGAGTGGCACGCCCTGGCGCGGAGCCTGGTGGCCGAGTCGAGCGTATGAGCGTGCGCGATCCGCGCTTCGTCGCCGAGCTGGCTCGGGGCATTGGCGGTGAGGTGAAGGAAGCAGCCTCGCTCGGGCGATTCTCGACCTATCGAATCGGCGGGCCCGGAACGGTGCTCATTCCGTCCTCCGCGGAGGATATCGCGGCGGGGGTACGGCTCGCCGCGCGCGCCGGCGTCCCGGTGTTCGCCCTCGGGCTCGGCTCCAACGTGCTCCTGCCCGACCAGGGCCTCGAGGCGCTGGTGATCCGCCTCGGCAAAGGACTGGATCAGATTCGCAGTGACGGGGAGCGGTGGTGGCTGGGGGCAGGCCTTCCCGCGCCGCTCGCGGCCCGGAAGACGGCGGGGCAGGGATGGGCGGGGCTGCACATGATGGTCGGCGTGCCGGGTACCGTCGGCGGCGGGGTCTACATGAACGCAGGGTGCCACGGCGGCCAGTGGAGCGAGGTGACGGTTGCCGTCACCGTCGTGGACGGGAATGGCGAGGTTCGGGTGATCCCGGCGGGTGAGATTCCCTTCTCATACCGGCGGAGCGGTCTCGAAAACGCAATCGTGATCGAGGCCGAGGTGCGCCTCGGCCCCGGCTCGCGCGAGGAGCTCGACCGCGAAGTGGAGCAGCTCTTTGCGTGGCGACAGAAGGAGACGCCGTTCAATCAGCCCTGCTGCGGAAGCGTTTTCAAGAATCCCGCCGGGCCCGCGCCCGCCGCCTGGTCCCGGCCCTGGACAGCGGGGAGCCTGATCGAGGCGGCCGGTCTCAAGGGCGCCCGAGTCGGAGGGGCCGAAATCTCTCCGATGCACGCGAACTATTTCGTCAACGTAGACGAGGCGACCGCCGCCGACGTGCGCGCCCTGATCGGGAAGGCACGCGCGGCGGTCGCCGAGAGGTTTGGTGTAGTGCTCGAGACGGAAGTGAAGGTGATTGGCACGAATGGGGAGTACGTTGTTGGTTAGGGGGGAGGAGCCAGGGGTCAGTGGTCAGGGTAAAAGCCTTGCCTCGCTGACTCCCGCTCCCTGACCCCTGATCAGTGACCCCTCACCCCTCACCCCTGAATCCTGCCCATGAGCGATTACTTCGTGCACGAATCCTCCTACGTCGATGAGGGAGCCCAAATCGGCGCAGGAACGAAGATCTGGCACTTTTCTCACGTCATGCCCGGCGCGGTCATCGGCGCGCGCTGTAATCTCGGCCAGAATGTTGTGATCATGCCGGGAACGACGATCGGAAACAACGTCAAAATCCAGAACAACGTCTCCGTCTATGAAGGCGTCGAACTGGAGGACGACGTCTTCTGCGGCCCGAGCTGCGTCTTCACCAACGTCATGAATCCGCGAAGCCATGTGAACCGGAAATCGGAATACCAGCGGACCCTGGTCAGGCGGGGAGCGTCGATCGGCGCCAATGCGACGGTCGTCTGCGGGGCGACGATCGGCGAGTACGCGTTCATCGGAGCAGGGGCGGTGGTCAGGGGAGAAGTGCTCCCCTACGCCCTGATGGTCGGAGTGCCGGCCAGGCGGGTAGGCTGGATGTGCCGGTGTGGGATCCGGCTCGAAGTGAAGGGCGGCGCCGCGATGTGCGCTGGCTGCGGGTCTCGCTACCGCGAGGAGGAGGGTCGGCTCCGGGCTGTTGACCCGGCGAGGTAATGTCAGTTAAGTTGCTATCCTGTATTGACTTGCAACACCAACCAACCGCCATGGTACCGCCGTGGAAGTTCCGCTGCTCGACCTCCGCGCCCAGCACGCCGTGATTCGCGATGCGGTGATGTCCGCTGTGGCTTCGGTCATCGACCGGCAGCAGTTCATCATGGGGCCGGAGATTCAGCAGCTGGAAGAAAAAATCGCCGACTTGTCGCGTGTGAAGCAGGCCATTGGATGCGCCAGCGGCACCGATGCCATCCTGCTTCCGCTCATGGCGCTCGACCTCAAGCCCGGAGATGAGGTCATCACTCCGGCCTTCACGTTTTTCGCCACTGCCGGCACCATCCACAACACCGGCGGCACGCCGGTATTCGTAGACATCGATCCCGGCACCTTCAACGTCTCGCCCGAGGCGATCGAGGCGGCCATAACGCCCCGCACCCGGGCGATCATGGTGGTGCATCTCTACGGCCAGATGGCCGCCGTGGAGCGGGTTCTCGCCCTGGCGGCCGCGCGCGGAATTCCCGTGATCGAAGACGCCGCGCAGGCGATAGGGGCGCGCCGGAAGATGGACGGCGAATGGCGCATGGCGGGCGAAACGGGATGGGCGGGGACCCTTTCGTTTTTTCCGAGCAAGAATCTGGGTGGGTGGGGAGACGGCGGCATGATCCTCACCCAGGATGACGCGCTGGCCAGCCGATTGCGGCGGCTCCGGCTGCACGGCGGCACCACGCAGTACCATCACGATGAGGTTGGCACCAACAGCCGCCTCGACACGTTGCAGGCGGCGGTGCTGCTGGCCAAGCTGCCCTTCCTGGCCGGGTGGAGCGCTGCCCGGAGGGAAAAGGCGGCGGCGTATTCAGAGCGCTTTCGCGGACTGAGCGAGGTCACCCCGCCCATGACCGATCCCGCCAACGAGCACATTTTTCACCAGTACACCCTGCGGGTTTCCCGCCGCGACGAGCTCCTCGAGCACCTCAAGCGCCGCGGCATCGGATGTGCTGTGTACTACCCCCTCGCATTGCATCTGCAGCCCTGCTTCGCACACCTGGGCTACCGGCCGGGCAGCCTGCCCGCGACCGAGGCGGTGATGGGCGAGGTGATCTCCCTTCCGGTCTATCCGGAGCTCACCGAGGCGCAGCTGGAGACGGTGGTCGACGCGGTAACCGAATTCTACGCGTGATGACTTTGGAGAGAGCAACCATGTCGGTGGCGGAAGATCTGATCAAGAAGGCCGAGTCGCGGGACGTTCTCTTCGGCATCATCGGGCTGGGCTACGTCGGCCTCCCGCTGGCGGTGGAGCTGGTGCATGCGGGGTATCGCGTCCTCGGATTCGACGTCAGCCAGCGGGTGGTGGACGGCCTCAACAACGGGCATTCGCATGTCAAGGACGTGCCGGACGCCCAGCTGAAGGAGATCCTCGCCTCCGGCCGGTTCACCGCGACTCTCGACGGCGCCCGGCTGCGGGAGGCGGACGCGATCTCGATCTGCGTGCCGACGCCGCTCTCAAAGTTCAAGGACCCCGACGTCAGCTACATCGTCGCCGCCACCGAGACGGTGAAAAAGGTCCTGCGGTCGGGCCAGGCGATCATTCTCGAGAGCACGACCTATCCGGGGACCACCCGGGAGATCATGCTCCCGGCGCTCGAGTCCACCGGGCTCAAGGTGGGGAAGGATTTCTTTCTCGCCTTCAGCCCCGAGCGGGTGGACCCGGGTAATCCCGTCTACCAGACGAAGAACACGCCGAAGGTGGTGGGAGGCATCACCGTCGACTGCCGCCGCGTGGTGTGCGCCCTCTACCAGCCCGCCATCGATTCGCTGGTGCCAGTCTCCACGACGGAAGCGGCCGAGCTGGTCAAGCTGCTGGAGAACACCTTCCGGAGCGTGAACATCGGCCTGGTCAACGAAATGGCGATCGTCTGCGACAAGCTGGGCGTCGATGTGTGGGAGGTGATCGACGCCGCCGCCACCAAGCCGTTCGGCTACATGAAATTCACCCCGGGTCCGGGGTTGGGCGGACACTGCATCCCGATCGATCCGCACTACCTTGCGTGGAAAATGCGCGGGCTCAATTACAAGACGCGATTCATCGACCTCGCCGGCGAGCTCAACACCGAAATGCCGGTGTTCTGGGTCCGCAAGGTGGTCGATGCGCTCAACGAGGTGGGGAAGGCCGTGCGCGGATCCTCCGTGCTCATCATCGGCGTCGCGTACAAGAAGGACATCGAAGATCTGCGTGAGAGCCCTGCGCTGGACATCATCCGGCTCCTGAAGCAGCAGGGCGCCAAGGTCGGCTACCACGATCCCTACGTTCCGGCATTCGAGGAAGACGGCCACCGCTTCGCCTCGCTTCCCCTCACCAGGGAGACGGTCGCCGGGGCCGACTGCGTGATGATCGTGACCGACCACTCCTCGCTCGACTACGATCTGATCCGCGCCAATGCGCGCGCGATGGTGGATACCCGGAACGCATTGAGACGGGCCCTCCCGCGATGAGGGTGGCGGTCCTCGGGAGCGGGTACGTCGGGCTGGTGGCGGGCGCATGCCTCGCCGAGACCGGTAACGAGGTGGTGTGCGCCGATGTGGACGCGCGGAAGATCGTGCGGCTCTCGGCCGGCGATATGCCGATCTACGAGCCGGGTCTTGAGGCGATGGTGCGCCGCAACCAGAGCGACGGGCGGCTGCGGTTCTCCACCGATGTCGGCGCGGCGGCGGAGCACGGCCAGGTCGTGTTCGTGGCGGTGGGAACCCCGCCTGGCGAGGACGGGTCCGCCGATCTGCAGCACGTGCTCGAGGTCGCCCGCACGATCGGCCAGCACATGAACGAGTGCAAGGTGGTGGTCACCAAGTCGACGGTCCCCGTCGGAACCGCGGAGAAGGTGCGCGCCGCGATTCGCGCCGAGACCCGCTCGCCGTTTCACGTCTGCTCCAACCCGGAATTTCTCAAGGAAGGCGCGGCGATCGAGGATTTCATGAAACCGGATCGCGTCGTGCTCGGCGTGGATAGCGACGATGCCCGGGACGTGATGGCCGAGCTCTACGCCCCCTTCGTGCGCACCGGCAACCCGATTCTGTTCATGGACATTCCGTCGGCGGAAGTGACCAAGTACGCCGCCAACGCGATGCTCGCCACCCGCATCTCGTTCATGAATCAGATCGCCGATCTCTGCGAGCGGGTCGGCGCGGACGTCTCCATGGTCCGTCGCGGCATCGGCAGCGACCACCGGATCGGACGGGCCTTCCTCTTTCCCGGTCCCGGGTACGGCGGCTCCTGCTTTCCGAAGGACGTGAAGGCGCTGATCCGGACCGCGCATGACATGGGGATGGAGCCCTCGCTCCTCGAGGCGGTCGACGCGGTCAACGAGCGGCAGAAGCGGGTGCTCCTCGGAAAGCTGGTCGAGCGTCTGGGGCAGAATCTTCGCAGCTGCCAGGTGGCGGTGTGGGGCCTCTCCTTCAAGGCCGAAACCGACGACATGCGGGAGAGCCCGGCGCTGCCGCTGATCGACGGGATTCTCGAGGCGGGGGGCAGCGTGCGCGCGCACGACCCGAAGGCAATGGACGTTGCGCGCGAGCGCTATGGGGAGCGGCTCTACTACGCGAGCGACCCGTACGACGCACTCGCCGGGGCCGACGCCCTGGTGATCGTGACGGAGTGGCTGGTGTACCGCAATCCCGACTTCGACCGCATGCGCTCGGCGCTCAAGGCGCCCCTCATATTCGACGGGCGGAATCTCTACGATCCCGACCGGATGACGCGCCTCGGATTCGAGTACCACGGAATCGGCCGGCGCCGGCCATGAGACTGGTGGTGACCGGGGCGGCCGGGTTTCTCGGCTCGCACCTCGTGGACCGGCTCCTGGTTGAGCAGCACGAGGTGCTCGGCTTCGACAATTTCATCACCGGCAATCGCGGGAACCTCTCCCACCTCACATCGGAGCGCCGATTTCGTTTTACGGAGCAGGACGTCTCGCAGCCGTTTACGGTGGCGGGCAAGGTCGACGGCGTGCTCCACTTCGCCTCTCCCGCGAGTCCCCCGGACTACCAGCAGTGGCCGATCGAGACGCTGATGGTCGGGAGCTACGGGACGCATCGATGTCTTGCCCTCGCCCAGGAGAAGGGGGCGCGATTCCTTCTCGCCTCCACCTCGGAGGTCTACGGTGATCCGCTGGTGCATCCCCAGCCGGAGAGCTACTGGGGCAACGTCAATTCGGTCGGCCCGCGCGCGATGTACGACGAGGCCAAGCGCTTTGCCGAAGCGATCACGTCGTCCTTCCGGCGCACCTACGGCACCGACACCCGCATCGTCCGGATCTTCAATACCTACGGACCCCGGATGCGGCCCGAGGACGGTCGCGTGGTGTCGAATTTCATCGTGCAGGCGCTTCGAGGGCAGCCGATCACCATCTACGGCGACGGGAGCCAGAGCCGCTCGTTCTGCTACGTCTCCGATCTGGTGGACGGGATCTACCGCCTGTTCCTGAGCGACCGGAGCGATCCCACCAATCTCGGCAATCCCGGTGAGTTCACCGTGGCCGAGCTGGCGGGGTTGGTGCTGGAGATGACCGGGAGCCATGCGCCCATTGTACGCAAGCCGCTCCCCAAGGACGACCCGAAGGTGCGCCAGCCGGATATCACCCACGCCCGTGCCGTGCTGGGCTGGGAGCCGAAAATCCCCCTCCGCGAAGGACTGGCCCGAACCATCGAGTACTTCCGCACAATCGTCTCAAGCTGAGTCCGGCATTATCTTTAGCGGCTCATCTAGGGACGGACGGAATGCAGGTCAGCCCCGATCATCTGCTCGCCCAGGCTCGCGAGCGCTTCGCCGTGCAGGACTACTACGGCGCCGTGCATCTGCTGGAGGAGATTCTCTCCTCGGGCCGGGGCTTCGCCGACGCGCATCATCTCCTCGGGCTGTCGCTCGCCCTCCTCGGCCACAAGGAGCGCGCCCTCGCCGAGTTCGAGCGGGCGCTGGCACTCAACCCGCGTTACATCGAAGCCAATATCCATCGCGGAATTCTGCTGATCGAGCTGGGACGCAGCGAGGAGGCGGAGGAGGCATTCCGGGCCGCGTCCGAACACGGCGCTGCCTCCGATGGCGGCTTCTCGAAGCCGGTCTCCGCGCGGCTCGCCAATCTGCACGCCGAGCTCGGCGAGGCCTATGCGGAAGCCGGGGCCCTGAGCGACGCGATCGGCGAGCTGCGCCGAGCGGTGGCGCTCGGGCCGAGGTTTCACGATCTGCGCTACCGGCTGGCCCGCTTGCTCCTCGAGGCCTGCCGTCCCCTGGAGGCGCGCGAGGAGCTGGAGACGATTCTCGCCGAGCACGCCGATTTCCTCGATGCGCAGGCATCGCTCGGCCTGGCACACTACCTCGCGGGCGACGCGACGGCGGCGGCGGAGATCTGGGGCAAGTGCCGGGCGCAGCGGCCCAAGAACGCCCGCATCGAGGCCTATCTCGCGATGGCCAAGCGGGTGCCTTCGTGAGCCTGCGCGCCCTGCTCTTCGCGCTCTCGGCCGCCGGCTGCGCCTCGGCGGCGGCGGATCACGAGCGCCTCGGCGACCGGGCCTATCGGGAGGGCCGGTTCTCGCAGGCGATGGCGGAGTACCGCGCGGCCCAAAGGAGCGGCGGGCGGGCGAGGATCTGGGCCAAGCTGGGAAGCGCGGCGCTCCACGAGCGGGATCTCGGCGCGGCAATCGAGGCGTTTACGCAGCTCGAGGCAGCCGACCACTCGCGAAGTGCGGAGGCAGCCGCGGGCCTCGAGCGCGCGGCCCACATGGCGGAGCGCGCCGGCGATATCGAGATGGTGCACCTGGCCGCCGCGGTGCGCTCGTTTCGAATCGTGGCGCCGGGCCGCCCGCTGGGCCGCTTCGCGCTCGCACCGAGTAGCGGCTTGCCCGCCTCCGAGGCGATCGGGGTGCTCCCCGCGGCGCTCGCGTCGGCGGCCGATGGCCGGACCGTGGACTCGCTTCTGGTCGCGCTCGGCGCTGCGCAGCGGGTGACGACCGATTGCGAGGGCGCGTCGAAGACGCTCAAGACCGTGCTGCGACGGACTCGCGACAACGGCCTCCGGAAAACCGCGGCCCAGAGCATGGGAGTGTGCGCCGTGCGTCTTGGGCTCGACGCGCTGGCCACCCAGCAGCCCGAGGCCGCCGAGCGCTGGTTCGAGGAAGCGGTCACCGCGGCGGGCGCGTCGGCCTGGGGGTGGCGGGCATCGGTAGGACTGGGAGACGCACGGCTCAACCAGGGGGACGTGCTTGGCGCAGCGCTGGCCTATCAAAGCGTGATCTCGGCCGCCGGCGCTCCCGATTCACTGGTCAAGTTGGCCACCGAAAAGCTCAACGCGCTGGGCGGTGCTCCGTCCACAGCGACGGAAGGTCGGGCTCGATGATCCTCTCCCGCGCACTGCTCCTTGCCGCGATGGCGGCCCTGGCCGGATGTGGCCGCAAGCAGCCGGTCGCGGCCCCTCCGCCCGTGTCGGTGGATTCGGTCTGGACCCACGCGGAAGCGGCGTTCAACCGCAGCGACTGGTCGGAGGCGCAGAAGCAGCTCGATCGCGCCGCGCCGCTCCTGCCGCCCGCCGATCCGCGGTATCTCCGGCTGCACTTTTATCTCGCGGAGATCCAGTTCGCGCAGGGCAACCCGCTGCAGGCGGTGCGCGAGTTCCGGCGGGTGGCGGATGAGCGCCCCGATGACTCGCTGGCGCCCGATGCGCTGCTGCGCGCCGGCGACGCGTACGCCGATCTCTGGCGGCGCGCCGAACTCGATCCCACCTACGGGGAGACCGCGCGGACGGTCTACCAGGAAGTCCTCACCCGGTACGACGGAACGCCGGCCGCGGCGCGCGCGACGCTGAGACTCAGCGAGCTGGCGGAGAAGTTTGCCGCAAAGGAGTACAAGAACGCGCTCTTCTATTTCAAATACAAGGCGTACGAATCCGCGATTCTCCTGTTCCGGGGTGTGATCGCGAACTATCCGCGCACGGCGGTCGTCCCCGAGGCCCTCGAGCGTCTGGTGCGGGCGTACCAGATTCTGAATTATCAGGAGGACATCAAGGAGACCTGCGCCTACATCGCGCAGTACCACCCGTCGCCGACGGGGCCCAGGCGGCTCTGCCCCCCCGCGAGCGCGGGATCGGGGGAGACGCCGTAGGGTGCGCATCGGAATCCTCGGTGGCTCGTTCGACCCGATCCATCATGGCCACCTGATCGCCGCCAGCGCGCTGGCCGATGCCCTGGCGCTCGACGAGGTGCGCCTCGTCGTGGCGCGCGCGCAGCCACTCAAGCAGGGCGGGCACGGCGCACCGGCGGGAGACCGGGCGGCGATGACCGAGCTCGCGGTGCGCGGGGACGCGCGTCTCCGGGCCGACCGGTCGGAGCTGTCCCGGGAGGGGCCTTCCTACACGGTGGACACCCTCCGCGCCCTTCGCGCGCGGCAGCCCGGGGCCGAGCTGGTGCTCCTGCTCGGGTCGGACGCCGCTGCTGAGCTCCCGCGGTGGCGGGAGTCCGAAGTGATCCCGTCTCTCGCGCAGGTGGAGGTGTTCACCCGGGAGGGCTCGGCGGAGGGGCGGCAGGCGGTGCCGCGCGTGGAGATTTCATCTACGGCGATTCGCGAGCGGGTGCGTCGCGGACGCTCGATCCGTTACTGGGTGCCGGACGCCGTGGCCGACTATATCGCCGCGCACCGGCTGTATGGGGAAGAATAGAAACGCATGATCAAGACCCTGGTCGAACGAGTCTTCGGAACCCGCCAGGCGCGCGAGGTCAAGCGCCTGACTCCCATGGTGGAGGAGATCCACCGCCAGGAGGAGCGGCTCCGGGGGCTCAGCGAAGAGGAGCTCAAGGCGCAGACCGCGGTGTTCCGGAGCCGGATCGCGGACAAATCCGGCGCGCTCAAGCAGGAGCTCGATTCGGTTCGCCAGGCAAAGCATCACTGCGAGGATCCTCTCGAGCGCACGAAGCTGGAGGAGCAGGCCCACCAGCTCGAGGGCGAGTACAAGAAGGCTCTGAAGGCGGTGCTCGACGAGCTGCTCCCCGAGTCCTTTGCGACCGTCCGGGAGGCCTGCCGCCGGCTCCTCGGCACAAGCGTCATGGTGACGGGACACGAGCTGGTCTGGGACATGGTCCCCTACGACGTCCAGCTCATTGGTGGGATCGAGCTGCACCGGGGCCGGATCGCCGAAATGGCCACCGGCGAAGGCAAAACCCTCGTCGCCACCCTGCCGCTCTACCTGAACGCGCTCGCGGGCCGCGGAGCGCACCTCGTCACGGTCAACAATTACCTCGCGCGGCGCGACTCGCAGTGGATGGGGCACATCTACCGGTACCTCGGCCTGACCGTCGGCTGTATCGACGACACCGAGCCCTCCACGCCCGCCCGGCGGGACGCGTACAACGCCGATATCACCTACGGCACCAACAACGAGTTCGGCTTCGATTACCTCCGCGACAACATGGTGTTCGCGCTGGAGCAGCGGGTCCAGCGGGCGCACGCCTTCGCGATCGTGGACGAGGTGGACTCCATTCTCATCGACGAGGCGCGGACGCCGCTGATCATCAGCGGCCCGGTGGGAAACGATGGCGACGAGAAGTACACCCTGCTCAACCGCCCGGTCTCCGAGCTGGTGCGTCGTCAGACGGCGGTGGTCAACCAGCTCATGGCCGAAGCGGAGCCGATGTTGGCGGACGACAAGAAGAAGGAAGACGCGGCGGTCAAGCTCTTCCAGGCGCGGCTCGGGATGCCGAAGAACAAGCGGCTGCTCAAGCTGCTCAACGAGACCGGCGTCAAGCAACTGGTGCAGCGGGCGGAGCTGAATTACATCGCCGACCGGAAGCAGCCGTCACGCCAGCAGACGATGCGCGGGCTCGAGGAGGCGCTGTACTACGTCCTCGACGAGAAAGGCCACTCGGTCCACCTGACCGACCAGGGCGCCGCGGCGCTCTCGCCCGACGACCCCACGCTTTTCCTGGTGCCCGACATCTCGGAGGCGGTGCACGCCATCGAGCGCGACCCGACTCTCGGCGTGCCGGAAAAGCTGGCGGCGCGGCAGCAGGTTGAGGCGGAGTACGCCAGCAAGAGCGAGAAGCTCCACCTCATCCACAAGCTGCTCCAGGCCCACTCGCTCTATGAGAAGGACGTCGATTACCTGGTCCAGGACAACCAGGTGCTCATCGTGGACGAGTTCACCGGCCGGGTGCTGGCCGGGCGCCGCTGGGCCGATGGCCTCCACCAGGCGGTGGAAGCGAAGGAAGCGGTGCAGATCAAGGGCGAGACGCAGACGCTCGCCACCATCACGATCCAGAACTACTTCCGGATGTTCGACAAGCTCGCCGGTATGACCGGCACGGCCGAAACGGAGGAGGGGGAGTTCTACTCGATCTACGGCCTCGAAGTGGCGGTGATCCCGACCAACAGGCCGATCCGCCGGACGGACCACACCGACCGGATCTACAAGACCCGCCGCGAGAAGTACAACGCGGTGAACGACGAGATCGAGCGGCTGCACGGGCTCGGGCTCCCGATCCTGATCGGCACGACCTCGGTGGACGTGTCCGAAACGCTCTCCAAGATGCTCAAGCGGCGGGGTCTCAAGCACGAGGTGCTGAACGCGAAGTACCACGAGCGCGAGGCGGAGATCGTCGCCGGGGCGGGGCAGGTGGTCGCGATCACGATCGCCACCAACATGGCCGGCCGCGGCACCGACATCAAACTCGGGAAGGATCTCGACCTCACCACCCCCGAAGCGGGGCTCCAGATCCTCGGCACCGAGCGGCACGAGTCGCGCCGGATCGACCGGCAGCTGCGCGGCCGCGCGGGACGCCAGGGCGATCCGGGTGCGTCGCTCTTCTTCCTGTCCCTCGAAGACGACCTGATGCGGCTCTTCGGGTCGGACCGCATCGCCAAGTATATGGACAAGACCGGCGCGGAGGAGGGCGAGGTCATCACCGGGATGCTGGTGATGAAGGCGATCGAATCGGCGCAGAAGCGGGTCGAGCTGCAGAACTTCCAGTCCCGGAAGCGCCTGCTCGAATACGACGATGTGATGAACCAGCAGCGTGAAGTCGCCTACTCGCTCAGGCTCTTCGCGCTGGAGCGGGGCGAGGAGCTCAAGGCCGAAGCGCGGCTCATGATCACCAGCGCGCTGGAGACGGCGGTGCGGAAGTTCCTGGCCGAGTTCGAGCGGCCGGAGGACTGGGACCGGAAGGCGCTGATCGACGCGCTGATGCAGCAGTTCCTCGTCGTGCCGGAAGCGGTCGCCAATGCCGCGGAGACGAAGGACGTCCGGGACGTGGTCCAGGCGGCGCAGGCCGAGGGCGAGGCGGCGTTCCACCGGAAGGTGGGGTATCTCCAGGAATTCGGACGGGGCATCGGGGTCGCGGATGTGGATCAGCAGGTCCTGTCCCAGGTGATGCTCTCGGTGATCGACGAAAAGTGGAAGGATCACCTGTACGACCTGGACCTGCTGCGCAACGCGATCCAGTATCGCGCCTACGGCCAGAAGGACCCGCTGGTGGAGTACAAGAAGGAAGCCTACGAGATGTTCGAGGATCTGATGCGCGACATTCAGGCGACCTTCACCCACCGGTATCTGCAGATCCAGGTGAGCGCGGAGCCGTCGCGCCCCGCGCCACCGCCTCCGCCGATTCCGACACCGCGGAGCGGTACCGACGAGCTGTTTGCCGGGGCCGTTTCGCGCAGCAGCACCGGGCCGCTGGGCGGGGCGCCCCGCAGAGTGGATACCTCGTTGGGGCGGCTTGGGCCCTCGTCCAGTGGGCTACCGACTGTGGGCCGGAACAATCCCTGCCCGTGCGGATCCGGAAAGAAATACAAGAAGTGTCATGGGGCGGGGGTGTAGGATCGGTGAACCACAGGGAAATCGTCAGTTTTCTCTGGGGTGTCGCGGACCCGCTCGAGGTCATCGACGCCGAGATTCGGGCCCTGAAGGAGAGTGCCAAAGAGTATGTTCGGACTTGTCCGCATCGGAAATTCCCGCGGCGTATGTCTGCCCGCCGAAGCGCTCGAGCGCTACAGAATCGGTACGACGGTGATCCTGGAAGAGCGGAGTCACGGGATCCTGCTCCGACCGATGACGCCGCCCATCGCCAAACTGTCCTGGGAGCAGACCACGATCGAAATGGCCGTGGCTGAAGAAGACTGGCCGCCCGGCTGACCAAGCCCGGGGCCTGACCCCCATCCTTTCGCCCTTCCTCGCGGGTTTCCGGCCCTCTGGGCCACGTCCAGTCGACCTATTGTGCGGTCATGGCCGCCCCTCCCGCTCTGTCCCCACCGATACACCTGCAGCCTGCGGATGCCGACCGCCCCCGTGAACGCCTCTGGTCTCAGGGGGCTCAAGCATTGACCGCCCCCGAGCTATTGGCCATTCTCCTAGGGACTGGTGGAGGCGGCCGGAGTGCGCTCGAGGTGGCGGCGGACCTTCTGGTCCCGGCAGAAGGCTCCGTCCGGCGCCTGGCAGCCCGTCCAGCGGGGGAGCTGCTGCAGATGCCCGGCGTCGGTCCGGCCAAGGGCGCCCGGCTCCTCGCCGCCCTCGAGCTCGGGGCGCGCCTCGCCCGGGAAACGCGCCCGGCGCTTCCGCGGATACGCTCACCCGAGGACGTGGTCCGGGTCGTGGGGCCCAGGCTTCGGGATCTCGCCGTGGAGGAGTTCCACCTGCTCGCGCTCGACAGTCAGAGCCAGGTGACGCGCGACGTGCTCATCACGCGCGGGCTCTTGAACAGCTCGCTGGTACATCCGCGCGAGGTGTTTCGCGCCGCCATCGCGGAAGCGGCGGCGGGAATCATCCTCGTGCACAACCATCCGAGCGGGGATCCGACCCCCTCGGCGGACGACCAGGCGGTGACGCGCCAACTGGTGGCAGCCGGCGAATTGCTCGACCTCCCGGTGTACGACCACGTCATCGTCGCAGGTGACCGGTTCACCAGCTTCGCCACGCGGGGATTGTTGTGAACGAAACGCTGCTCGACCTGGCCCCCGAGTTCCGGGCCGCGCTGGAACGGCACGCCGAACGGCTCGATCTCGAGTTGATCGATCGCGCCCTCCGCTTCAGCGCGAGCGCCCACCGGGGCCAGAAGCGAATGAGCGGCGAGGAGTTCGTCTCCCACAGCATTGCCGTCGCCACCATCCTGATCGACCAGTTCCTCGACTCCACCTCGATTGCCGCCGCGCTCCTCCACGACGTCGTGGAGGACGCCGACGTGCGCGGGGAGGACATCGCCCAGGAGTTCGGGCCCGAAGTCGCGGGGCTGGTGGACGGGCTCACCAAGATTGCCCATCTCACCTTCCGGTCCACCGCCGAAGAGCAGGTGGAGAACTACCGGAAGCTGCTGCTGTCGATCGCCAAGGACGCGCGGGTCATCATCATCAAGCTGGCCGACCGGCTGCACAACATGCGCACGCTGGAGCATCTCCCCGCCGAGAAGCGGGCGCGAATCGCCACCGAGACGCGGGAGATCTACGCGCCGCTGGCGCACCGCTTCGGCATGGCGGGCGTGAAGGCCGAGCTCGAGGATCTCGCCTTCAAGTTCCTGGAGCCGGAGGAGTACCAAGCGCTGGCCGGCCAGGTCGCCGGCAAGCGCGCCGAGCGCGAGGAGATGATCGCGGCACTCCAGGAGCCGCTGCTCCAGGAGCTCCGCCGCGCGGGGATCGAGGATGTCGATGTGAGCGGGCGGCCCAAGCATCTCTGGTCGATCTGGCAGAAGATGCGCAAGCGCAACACGCCCTTCGAGGCCATCTACGACATGATGGCGCTCCGGGTCATCGTGCGCACCGTGCCCGATTGCTATCACGTGCTCGGGGTGATCCATCACAACTGGACGCCGCTGCAGGAGCGGTTCAAGGATTACATCGCGAATCCCAAGTCCAACGGCTACCAGTCGCTGCATACCACCATCTTCGGTCCCAACGGCCAGCTTTACGAGGTGCAGATCCGGACCCACGAGATGCACCGGACCGCCGAGTACGGCATCGCGGCGCACTGGCTGTACAAGTCGCAGCAGGTGCGTCCCGACGAGCTCGACCAGCATTTCGGGTGGTTCCGCCAGCTGCTCGAGTTGCAGCAGGACACCCATTCTCCCGAGGAGTTCCTCGAGTTCCTCAAGGTCGATCTCTACCAGGACGAGATCTTCGTCTTCACCCCGCAGGGAGACGTGAAGCGGCTCCCGAAGGGTGCCACCGCGATCGACTTCGCGTTCCACGTCCACACCGAAGTCGGCACCCGCTGCCAGGGGAGCAAGATCAACGGGCGGATCGCCCCGCTGCACCGCGAGCTCAAGAACGGCGACACGGTGGAGATTCTTACCTCGCCGCAGGCGCGTCCCAGCCGCGACTGGCTGCAGCACGTGCGGACCGGCCGGGCCCGCCACAAAATCAAGCAATGGATCCGGCACGAGGAAGAGACCGTCTCCCGCCAGTTGGGGCGGGAGATCCTGCTCAGGGAAATGAAGCGGCGGCGGCTCGGCGCACTCGACGACGCGGCGCTGACCCGGGCCGCGGGCGTGCTCGGCATGGCGGACCGCATCGGGCTCGAAGCCGCACTGGGCCGGGGAGACCTCCCGATCGGCCAGGTGATCCGGTCGCTCTTTCCCGAGCTGCCCGACGACGAACTGGCCGAGCCGAAGCCGACCGTCTTCGGCCGCATGCTCAACCGGATCCGGCTGGGCCGTGGCATCAAGATCCAGGGCGTGGACGGACTCCTGGTGCGGTATGCGCAATGCTGCCAGCCGGTGCCGGGAGATTCGGTGGTGGGATATGTGACGCAAGGCAGGGGGATCTCGATTCATCGCGCCGACTGCCCCAATCTGCTCACCCTCTCGGCGGGCGATCGCCGCGTCGAGATCGACTGGCAGGAGCAGGAAGGCGAATCGTTCTCGGTGCGACTGGTTGTCAATGCCGAAGACCGCCGCGGACTCTACGCCGATATCCTGCAGGCAATCAGCGCGACCGGGACCAACATTCGCGGAGCCGACCTGCACACGAAGGATGGAGGCGCGTTCGGCACCGTGTTCGTCGAGGTCGACAACCTTCCCCACCTCGCCAAGGTTCTGAAAGCAGTGCGCCGGGTGAAGGGGGTGAGCTCGGTGGACCGCCGGGAGGCCGCCGGGTAGACCATCCCCTACACTCCGCCACCCGGGCGCATTAGCTCTTGCTAATCCTGGGTACGGAGTGGTTCCTGAGCGCCGACAAGAAATTCCCCGACTTTTCCGCTGTTCAATCCGGCTCCTCCTCGAGCGCGCCGCGGGTCCCGGGCTCGCTTCCGCGCACCTATACCGTCGTGGCCGGCGACAGCCTTTCGAAGATCGCCAAGCGGGTCGACGGCGACCCGCAGAAGTGGCAGGTGATTTACGAAGCCAAGAGGAGCCCGCGGTCGTCGTTCCTCCTCCTCCCGCTGCGATGCTCGCTTTCCGGGTGACCAGCGTGGATGTCGGAAAGGGGATGACGGCGGATAAGATGGTGGCCAACTCGACTAGCGATTTCGGGCCCCGCGACACGGTGTACGTGTCGGTGGCGACGGAGGGCGCGCCGCCGGGCGCCGCGGGGATGGCAAAATTCACCTTCGAGGACGGGCAGGTAGTGGAGGAAAAGACCCAGACCGTGGCGCCCAGCGGCCCCGCGCGAGCCGAGTTCCACATCTTCAAGCCATCGGGTTGGCCCGCCGGGAAGTACAAGGTGGAGATCATGGTGGACGGCGCCATGGCCGGCTCGAAAGACTTTGAGGTGAAACGGGGCTAATTTCGGGTTATATTCGGGGTATGACCGCCCGTCGGCTGCTCAAGCCCGAGCCGGCTAGCACCGGCGATGAAGCGATGATTTACCACTCCGGCGCCATGCGCGCGGTCGTCGGAATCGCCAGGGTGACGGCGTGGGGCGGCCGATGAGCAATCGGTTCGAAGTCGTCGCGCCCTTCACGCCGGCAGGCGACCAGCCGCGGGCCATCGAGCAGCTGACGCGCGGTCTCGAAGCCGGCGTGCGGTACCAGACCCTCCTCGGGGTCACCGGCTCCGGCAAGACGATGACGCTGGCGAATGTGGTGGCGCACTTCGGCCGACCCACGCTGGTCCTCTCCCACAACAAGACCCTTGCGGCCCAGCTGTACGGCGAGCTCAGGCAGTTCCTCCCGCGCAACGCCGTGGAGTATTTCGTCTCCTATTACGACTACTACCAGCCGGAAGCGTACGTCCCCTCGACCGACGTGTACATCGAGAAGGACGCGTCGATCAACAAGGACATCGAGGCGCTCCGACTCCGCGCCACATCGAGCCTGATGGAGCGAGAGGATGTCGTCATCGTCGCGACAGTCAGCGCCATCTACGGCCTCGGCGATCCGGCGACCTACCGCAGCATGATGTTCACGCTGCGCACCGGCGAGGCAAAAGGGCGGGACGCGATTCTCCAGGATCTCGTCGCGATCCAGTACCTGCGCAACGATGTTTCCTTCGAGCCCGGCACCTTCCGGGTGCGGGGCGACACCGTGGAGATCTATCCCGCGTACGAGGAGCAGGCGGTCCGGGTCGAGCTCTGGGGCGACCAGGTCGAGCGCGTTTCCAAGATCGAGCCGCTCACCGGCAACACCATCGCGCGACTCGAGCAGTGCGCCATTTATCCGGCCAAGCATTTCGTTACCGAGCGGCCCGCTATCGAGCGCGCCGTCCGGCTCATCACGGACGAGTTGGCGGAGCGGCTGACGGTGCTCAAGACGGCCGGCAAGCTGCTCGAAGCCCAGCGGCTCGAAGGCCGCACCCACTTCGACCTCGAGATGCTGCTGGAGATCGGCACCTGTCCCGGCATCGAGAATTACTCGCGGCATCTGACCGGACGCGCCGCCGGGGAACGCCCCGCCTGCCTCTTCGATTATTTCCCCGCCGACTTTCTGGTGGTGGTCGACGAGTCGCACGTTTCGCTCCCCCAGATCGGCGGGATGTTCAACGGCGACCGCGCGCGGAAGACGACGCTGGTGGATTACGGGTTCCGTCTCCCGTCCGCCCTCGATAACCGGCCGCTCCATTTCGACGAATTCATGGGGCTGGTGCCGCAGATGATCGCGGTCTCCGCCACGCCGGGGGAATTCGAGCTGGGGCTCTCCAGGGGCCATGTCGTGGAGCAGATCATCCGGCCCACGTTCCTCGTGGACCCGGAAGTGCACGTGCGGCCGGTCAAGGGACAGGTGGACGACCTGCTGCACGAGATCCGGCTCCGAGAACAGCAGCGGGAGCGCGTCCTGGTGACGACACTCACCAAACGAATGTCGGAGGATCTCACCGACTACCTTCAGCAGCACGGCGTGCGCGTCCGTTACCTCCACTCCGACATCGACGCGATCGAGCGGGTGGAGATTCTCCGCGGTCTCCGCCTCGGCGAGTTCGACGTGCTGGTCGGGATAAACCTACTGCGTGAGGGATTGGACCTTCCGGAGGTGTCGCTGGTGGCCATTCTCGACGCCGATCAGGAAGGGTTCCTCCGTTCCGAACGCTCGCTCATCCAGACCGTCGGGCGGGCCGCGCGCCATCTGCACGGGGTCGCCGTGCTCTATGCCGACCGGATGACCGGATCGATGCAGCGCGCCCTGGCCGAGATGGACCGGCGGCGGGCCATCCAGCAGGCGCACAATCGGGAGCATGGAACCACGCCGGTGTCGATCGTGAAGTCGCACGACCAGGTCCGGCTCTCGACGCACGTGGCGGACGCCCGGAGCGCCGGCGCCGCGGCGGCGTCGGCTGCCCGGCGCACGCCCGCCCGCCCCGACCTCCACGATCCGAAGCAGCGGGCCGCGGCGATCGTCGCCCTGGACAAACAGATGCGTCAGGCGGCGTCGAACCTCGAGTTCGAGATGGCCGCGATGCTGCGCGATCAGCTCAATGAGCTGCGCGCGCTCGATGCGCCCGAGGTGCGGCGCGGTTCGGGGGGGCCGTTCGCCCGCCGGCGCGCATGACCGCGCTCCTCGACGAGGACGGGCTCGGCCGAGTCGCGCAAGAGATGGGGCAGGGGCTCCTCCCGGGCGCCGTCCTCTGGCTCCAGGGTGAGCTGGGCGCAGGGAAAACCACCTTTGCGCGGTCGCTCGTGCGGGCCCTCGGCGTGACCGGGCCGACGCAGAGTCCCACCTATGCGCTGGTGCACAGCTACGAGGGGAGACGGGGGCGGGTGTTTCATGTCGATTGTTATCGCCTGCGGTCACCCGACGAGGCGCGCGACCTCGACTGGGAAACGCTCCTCACCGGGGACGCGCTGCTGATCGAGTGGCCGGAACGCGCCGGAACCTGGGCCCCCCGTCCCACCCATCGGATTCAACTCGCCCATACGCCGAACCCGGCGCTGCGGCGCCTGGAACAGACGTGATCGCGCTCGCGGTGGACACGACGACCGACCGCCTGAGTGTGGCGCTCGCCCGTCCCGGCCAGCCGGTGCTCGACCGGGAGTTCGCAGGCGCGCGACAGCACGCGGCGGCGCTCCTGCCGCTGATCGCCGGACTGCTGGAGGAGGCCGGGCTCTCGCTCGCGGATGTCGAGCAGATGGCGCTCGCCGATGGACCGGGTGGATTCACCGGACTCCGGGTTGGCGCGGCGCTGGTCAAGGCGCTCGCGCGGACGGCTCCGGGGCTCGGCGTCTCGACGGCATCAACGCTGATGGTGCGTGCCGCGGGGGTCGCGCCGCCCGGTGGGGCCCGCGTCCTGGTGGTAACGTCGGCGCTCCGAGGTGAGCTTTATGCGGCGTCCTACCAGATTGCGCTCCCGGTTCGGGTCGAGACCGTCATGCAGCCGCGGCTCGCGACCGTCGAGTCGCTGCATCGCGAAGCGCCGGACCTCGTCATCGCCGACGCGCCCGAGAAACTGGTTGACCGGCTGGCCGATCAGTTCGCTGTCCCGCTGGTTCGTGGCAGCGCAAGTCTGCCTCACGCGTCGGCGCTGCTGTCGCTGATCGGCGTGCCCGGGGGCGCGCTGCCGATTCCCCATCTCGACGATTGGGAGCCCAGCTACGGGCGTCCGGCCGAAGCACAGGCACGCTGGGAGGCGGCGCATGGACGAGCATTACCGAATCCGGCGGGCAACGAGCGCTGATGTCACGGCGCTCGCCGAAATCGAGCGCCGGTGTTTCACCGATCCATGGAGTCGGTCAGGAATTCGGGAAACGATTCAATATGAAACAGCGATCGCGCTGGTGGCTGAGATGAGGGAGGTCGTGGCAGGGTATTTCATGGCTCGCATCTCTGGCGAGGAGGGGGAAATCCTGAATCTTGCCGTTCTTCCCGAGCACCGCCGTCAAGGAATTGCGCGTGAGCTTCTCGAACAAGGGCTAGCAGCGCTGGCGGGTTCCGGGGTGCGCGAAGCGTACCTCGAGGTCCGGGAATCGAACCACGCTGCGATCGATTTGTATGGCGCCAAGGGATTCAGGACGGTGGGAATGCGCCCACATTATTATCGAAGCCCGCCGGAAGATGCGCTGGTGCTGCGGGCACCGGTCGCGCTTCTGCGATAATAAGGGCTTTCCCGCGTATCTTTGGTTGGGTGAATGACTTACGCGCTGCATATCATCCAAGGGTTCCGCCAATCGGCACCCAGAATTCCCCGTGTGAGGAGGACACTATGGCTCGCAGTCTCAATCGCGTTCAGCTGATCGGCAACCTCGGCGCCGATCCGGAAGTCCGGAGCACGTCCAACGGCGGCCGGGTGGCCAACCTCTCTCTGGCCACCAGTCGGCAGTGGAAAGGGGCGTCGGGAGACAAGCAGGAAAAGACCGAGTGGCACCGTGTCGTAATCTGGAACAACAAAGGCTCGAATCTTGCTGACATCGCAGAGCGCTACTGTAAGAAGGGCGACA
Source organism: uncultured Gemmatimonas sp. (assembly GCA_964439025.1). GTDB lineage: Bacteria > Gemmatimonadota > Gemmatimonadetes > Gemmatimonadales > GWC2-71-9 > JABFSM01. The sequence continues at coordinate 28,571 of CAYTMW010000017.1, forward strand.
AGATCTACGTCGAGGGCAGCATCGAGTACCGGAGCTGGCAAGACAAGGATGGCCAGACCCGCTACACGACGGAGATCAATGCGCGCGAGCTGATTCTCTTGTCCGGCAAGGGTGATGGCGGCGAGTCGTATTCCGCACCGAAGGCTGCGGGAGCGGCGGCAGTTGCCAAGTCCGGTGCCAAGGACGAGTCGTTCTCCGACTTTCCGGAGGCTCTCGATGCCGAGGATGACGATCTCCCGTTTTAGCCTGTCACTCCTGTGCGCGCTGGGGCTCGCTGCCCCGGCGCTGGCGCAAGGCGGTGGCGCCACCACTCACACGGTCCGCAAGGGCGATACGCTCTGGGACATCGCGCGGACCTACCTCGGCGATCCCTTCCTCTGGCCCCAGATCTACCGGATGAACACCGACGTGGTGGAAGATCCCCACTGGATCTATCCGGGCGAGGTGCTCCGGCTCGATGCCGCTCCGGGACAGCCGGCCGTTCCAACGACCGATACGCCTCCCCCGGCCCAGCCCGCGGGCGGGCTGGTGATCGTCGGCCAGGCAGCCAGCTCCGATACGGTGGGCGATGGTCTCGATCTCTTCCGCCGCCGCCGGATCTCGAATGTGCAGGAAGCCTTCAAGCTCTATCGCGACGTCAAGTACCATCCGCTCCGCGCGGGCGAGTTCTATTCGGCCGGGTTCCTGACCGAGGGCGATTTGCTGCCGTTCGGCCGGCTGCTCGGCCCGGTGACGCCGGAGCAGATCGAGAGCGGGCGCTCCCGCGCGGCGGTCCAGATTTACACCGCGGTTGGAGTCAGCGCCCCCGAGGGCGCGCGCTACACCGTGGGCGACTCGCTGGTGAGCGTGACGCGGCGCGAGGGTCCGGTCGGGTACGGGCAGATCATCACTCCCACCGGGCTGATCCGCATCACCGGGCAGAACGGCGATCAATCGGTGGGCGAGGTCATCGCCGTCTACGGGCCGATCCGGGACGGACAGGGCCTCCTCCCCGCCGAGAAATTCGCCGATCCAGGCGCCGTAAATTATCAGCGGGTCGAGGGCGGCCCCCAGGGCCAGGTACTGATCCCGCGCGATCTCCGCGAGCTTCGCCATCCCCAGGATGTGCTCTTCATTGACATCGGACGGCAGGAAGGAGTGTCGGCGGGCGATCTCTTCGAGGCGCGGCGCACTCCGGGGCCCCAGCCCCGCTCCGCCGCGAACGCCATCGATGAAATGATGGCCACCCTGCAGGTCGTGCATGTGCGGAACCGCACCGCGACGGTGAAAGTCATCGGGGTCACCTCCCCGGACATTCCCCCGGGCACCACGGTCAGACTGGTCGCGAAACTGCCGCGCTGAAGCACGCTGCCGCGTGAGCGAGGAGGGAGTCGCGAGGAGCGAGGAGGGAAGGCCCCTCCTCGCGCTTTGCTATTCGCTCTTCACGGTTCTTTGTGAGCCGCTGTGCTTCTATCTTACCGCCATGATTCTTCTCCAGGCCGCCGCAGCGATTCCCACGACGCCTTGGGAGCTGGTTCTCACCTCGAGCCTCGAAACAAAAATCGTTCTCGCCGTGACCGCTGTATTTTCGGTTGCCTCCTGGTTCCTGATCGGGCTCAAGGGCTTTCAGTTCCGCCGGCTGAGCCGGCAGGCCGACCGCTTCAATGCGGAGCTCGCGCGCTCTCCCAGGCTGCAGGAAGCCTATCGCGGCGCCATGAAGCTGCCGCCCTCGCCGTTCGGTCGACTGTTCCGGGAGGGCCTCAACTTCTATTCGCAGCTGCAGCCCGGGGTGATCCGGGAGGATGGCACCGGCCACGGCGCGCTTTCCCCCACCCAGCTCGAGGCGCTCAAGATGGTCCTCGGGAAGGAAGTGGCGGCGGAGCGCGATGCCGCGGGGCGCTACATCGGCTGGCTCGCGACGATCGGGGCGGTGAGTCCGCTGCTCGGCCTCCTCGGCACCGTGCTCGGCGTGATGGACGCGTTCATCGGTATCTCCAGAAGTGGCTCCGGCAATCTGGCGGCGGTGGCTCCCGGTGTGGCGGAGGCGCTGGTCACCACGGTCGCCGGCCTCGCCGCCGCGATTCCCGCGGTCATGGCATACAACTACTTCGCCGGGAAAGCCGGTGATTTCGAGTCGCAGCTGGAAGGTTTCGGCAACGGGCTGGTTGGCTGGATGGCCCGGGAGGGACTCCTCTAGATGCTCGGTGGCCTTGGCGGAGGCACGGGACGCCGGCGGCGTTTTCTGCCCACGGCGGACATCAACGTCACCTCGCTGGTCGACGTCGCCTTCGTGCTGCTCATCATCTTCATGATCACCGCCCCCATGATGCAGGGCGGCGTGGCGATCGAGCTCCCCAAGGCGGAGGCGCGGCCTCTCACACCGCGTGAGGGAATCATCGTCACCGTGGACCGAAGCGGCAGGATCTTCGTGGACCAGACGCAGGTCAGCTACGCCGATTTCCGGGCCGCCTTCCGCGCGATTGTGGCCCAGCGCAGGACGTCGGACGTCTATCTCCGGGGTGACCGCCGGGCAGCCTATGGCGACGTGGTGCGGGTCATGGCGGCCATGCGGGCCGCTGGCGTGCAAAACATCAATATGACGACCGAAGACGAGGAGATCCGGCGCTGACGGCCCAGGCGGATCTGATGCCCCGGAGCGCGGTCTGGACCGGTCTCGCCGGGACGATCCTGGTACACGGCGCCGCCATCGTGGCGGTATTCGTCGCCGCGTCCTCCGCGCCGCGGGCGATGCCGCCGACCTATGCGGTCTCGCTGGTTGCCGCGCCGATCCCCACGGGCACTCGTCAGCCGGCCGTGGAAGCGCCGCCGCCGGCTCCGGCTCCGGCACCCCCGAAAGCGGTCAGCAAGACCGCTCCTGCGCCCGCCAAGCCTGCTGCCAAGACTCCGGCCAAGCCGACGACGGCCCCGAAGACGGCGAGCCCCGTCACTCCCCTTCCGGGAGAGACCCCGGGCACTGGCAGCGACCTGGCGAACGTCAAGCTCGACGGCAAGGAGTTCCCGTATCCCGAATACCTGCGCAACCTTGTCACCCAGATTTATCGCCGTTGGGCTCGTCCGGTGGGGAATGCCGCGCTACAGGCGGAGGTCTCCTTCGTGATTCTGCGCGACGGGACGGTGAGGGACATCCAGGTGATCGCGAGCTCGCGGAGCTATTCCTTCGATCTCGAGGCGCAGGGCGCCGTGGAACAGGCGGCCAACGCCAAGGCCTTCGGACCGCTCCCGGCGGGTTATGCCGCCGATTACCTGCAAATCGGGTTCCTCTTTACCCCGAGGAGAGCGCCATGATGCGCCTCGTGCTGACGGCGCTCGTCGCGGCCGGGGTGGCGGCACCGCTCGTCGCGCAGGACACGGTGCGCGTTGGCATCACCTATCAGCCCGGCGTGCGACCGGGATTGGTCGTGCTCCCGGCGCCGGGACTCGATTCGGTGCGCGCCATCGTCGACCGCGATCTCGGATTCAGCGACCGGTTCGAAGTGATTTCGCTCGCCCAGGCTCCCGGCGCGGCGCCGCGTGGTCCCGCCGTGATCAACTATCCGTTCTATCGCAACCTCGGCGCGGCGCTCGCCGTGGAGCTGGTGGTCGGCGCAGGCAACCAGGTCACCATGCGGCTGCACGACCTCGCCGCCGAGCGCCTCCGGGAGGAGCTCACCTTCACGCCGGACCGGAGCGGGACGGGCGATAGCCGGATTTCGGTCCACCGGATCTCCGACGAGATCGTTCGCCTTGCCACCGGGCAAGCCGGGATTGCCGCGAGCCGGATTCTCTTTCTCAGTAGCGACAAGCGGATCTGGCGGGTGGATAGCGACGGGGCCAATCTCGTCGCGGTCACGCCAGGGGGGGCCGAGGTGATGTCGCCGGCGTGGTCGCCGGACGGGAGCCGGATCGCCTACATGCAGTTCTCGCCTAATGGCGCGCGGCCGATCGTGGTGCAGTCGCTCGCGACCGGGACTCGAACCGTTTTGCCCACCACCGCGGGCACGCAGAACATGACACCGGCATTCTCCCCCGACGGAAAAAACCTGATGTTCGCCCGCTTGTCCGACCAGGGCGTGGCGCTGCACGGCCTCAATGCGCTGGAGCTCTGCTGCGTCGAGCGATTGAGCGGCGGACGGTTTGCAGAAAACTTCTCGCCTGCCTATTCTCCGGACGGACGGCGTGTCGTGTTCGTCTCGACGAGGGCCGGAGGCCAGCAGATCTACGCGATGTCGTCGGATGGCACCGATCAGGAGCTGCTGGTGTCCTTCGATTTCGGGGCTACCGGCAACTCGAATGCGCCCGACTGGTCTCCGGACGGGGCTGCGATCGCGTTTCATCGCGAAGTCGAGGGGTCCCCCCAGGTCTTCACCTTTGCCCTCGCGGGACGGCGCATCAAAGCGTTGACTTCCTCGGGGCGGAACGAGGATCCGAGCTGGGGACCCGATGGCCGTCACTTGGTGTTTGTGTCCAACCGGACCGGCAGGCGCCAGCTCTTCGTGCTGGATACCGAGTCGGGTCAGACCCGACAGATCATGACGCCGGGCCAGGCCAAGCTACCGGCTTGGTCCCGCTCGCTGGTACGGCAGTCCCAACCCTGAGGCTCGCGGAGAGAAACAATGCGTAGACGACACTCTGTGGTGCCGATTGCCCTGCTGGCCATCTCCGCTGCGGCGTGCGGCAAGAAGGCGGACCCGGTGCTGCAGCCGCCCACCGATACTGGGACGCCGTCGATCCCTCCGACGTCGACCCCTCCCCCGACCCCCCCGAGCGCGCCCGCGCCCACCGGAAATGCGGAGGCGGTGCGCGCCGCGCTCATGGTCGATCTGGGGAACCTCATTCACTTCGACTACGACCAGGACCTCGTGAAGCCGGAGGACCGGCCGATTCTCGACCGGAAGGCCGAGATCATGCGCGCCAATCCGGGCCTGCGGGTGCGGATCAGCGGCCACGCCGACGACCGGGGCTCCGACGAATACAACCTCGTCCTCGGCAACAAGCGGGCGCTCGCGGCCCGGCAATACCTGGTAGGGAGGGGGATCGACGCCGGGCGGATCGACGTGACCTCGTTCGGCGAAGAGCGGCCGGCAGACGCGTCCGAAAATGAAGCGGCATGGGCGATGAATCGGCGGGCCGAATTCGAGATCATCGCCGGCGGCGACCGGCTGGTGGCGCCGAGATGAGGTGGACTGAGGCAAGCAGGCAAGGAGGCAAGGTCCTGACCTGTCGTCGGGGTCTCTTTGCCTCTTTGCCTCTTTGCCTCCTTGCCTCTTTGCCTCTGTGCCTCCTGACCTCCGGATGCGCAACGAAAGGCCAGGTTCGCCTCCTCCAGGGCGAGATCAGCTCGCTGCGCATCGAGACCGCCCGGCGGGATTCGGTCCGCGCCGCCGCACTTGCCGCGATCATCGGCCTGCAGCAGCGTATCATGGATTCGGTGGCCGCGGGGCGGGAAGCGCTTCGCACGCTCGACGTCCGGATCCAGGCTGACCTCACCGGAGTGCAGCGCCAGCTGCTGCAGGTGCAGCAGCTCACCGGTCAGAGCCAGTCCCGTCTCTCCGAGATGAAGGTGGCGCTCGACCAGCGCGCCGAGCAGGCCGAGGCGGCGGGATTGAACCGCCCACTCGCGATCACCCCCAGGGATTCGACGGCGGTGCCGGGGGCGCCTCCGCCGGTCGCCGCGGCGCCGGTGCCCACAGCCGATCAGATGTACCAGGGCGCCAAGCTGCAGCTCAATCGCGGAGCCGCCGGAACGGCGCGTCGCGGATTTCAGGAGCTGGTGCGGACCTATTCCACGCACGACCTGGTCCCCGAGGCGCTCTTCTATATCGGCGAGAGCTTCACCTCCGAATCGCCCGATTCCGCCGTCACCTACTACACGCAGGTCCTCTCCCGCTTCCCCCGGGCGCCCAAGGCCTCGACGTCGCTGTACCGCCTCGGGCGGCTGGAGACGGCGCGGAACAATTCCGCCGCTGCGCGAGCCTACTACGATCGGCTCATCAAGGAGTATCCCCGCTCCGACGAAGTCGAACTCGCCCGCGACGCCTTGAAGAACCTCCGCCCCTGAGGGCGGGCTCCCGACCTCCATGGCCCGCGCCGCAGGCGAAATGCCGTTCCTCGATCACCTCGAGGAGCTTCGGACCCGCATTCTGCGGAGTCTGCTCGCGGTCATCGCCTGCTTCGGCCTGGGCCTGTGGCTGGTCAACCGGTTCAAGCTGATCGATGTCCTGAAGGAGCCGATCGCCCAGTATCTCCAGGGCGGCCAATTGACGGTGCTCTCGCCCACCGAGCCGCTGATGATTCTCTTCAAGCTCGGATTCATCGTTGGGCTCGTCCTGGCGTCGCCGATTCTCCTCTGGCAGCTGTGGGCCTTCCTCTCCCCCGCGCTTTATGAGAAGGAAAAGAAGACGCTGGTGCCCGCGCTCTTCGTCGGGCTGCTTCTCTTCCTTGGCGGGGGGACGGCGGCGTTCGTGTTCATCGTTCCTCAGGCGCTCCGGGTGCTGATGAACGTGCAGTACGGCTCCTTCAACACCATGATCACGTTCGATGCGTATTTCTCATTCGTGATGCAGGTGGTGCTTGCGCTGGGCATCTCCTGCGAGCTGCCGCTGTTGATGATCATCCTGGCCGCGCTGGGCATCGTCTCGACCCCCATGCTCAACCGCATTCGCCCCTATGCGGTGGTGGGAGCGTTCGTGGCTGGCGCGATTCTTTCTCCCGGCGCCGACGTGCTCTCCATGTTCATGCTCTCCCTCCCGCTCGTGCTGCTCTACGAGCTGGGTGTGGCGGGGGTGTGGGTAGTGCAGCGGCGCCGCCTCAAGGCGGAGACGGCCGCGGGGGCCCTCCTCCTGCTGTTCGCGTGTCTGGCGGGCGGCCCCGCCCTCGCCGCGCAGCAGCCGGTTCCGCCGCAGCCACAGCGTCCAGGACAACCGGGGCTCCTGGGACGGGGCGTCACCGCCGACACCGGGCGGCCCGCAGCGGGGCGGCGGCTCGATTCCGCCAGCGCGCGCCGGCTCGGACTCCCCTCCGCGCCCCGACGCTCGTTTGCGCCCCCGGATTCGATCGTCTCGCAGCTGCTGGATCTCGCGGGGTATGCGGTCACTCGCTATCGCGCCGACACGGCGACGGTGCAGGCGATTGAGGGGGTGGTGGACCTGCGCGGCAACGCGATGACCGACCGCTCCGGCGCGATCCTCGAAGCCGCCTCGATCCGCTACCGGGAGGGCGACTGCGCGGTGGAGGCAGAGGGGGAGCCGCACCTCTTCCAGGGAGGCCAGGTCCTGATCGGCGCCTCCGCGCGGTTCGACACCTGCACGGAACGCGGCGTGGTGCAGGATGCGCTCACCAATTTCAACGAGGCAGGCGGCAACTGGTTCGTGCGCGGAAATCTCGCCGTGGACTCGAGCCAGAGCCGGCTCTACGGCGGCAGCGTCGAGATGACCAGCTGCGACTTGCCGAACCCGCACTATCACTTCGAGTCGAAGCAGATCAAGTGGGTCTCGAAATCGGTGCTGGTGGCCCGGCCGGCGGTGCTCTACATCCGCGATGTCCCGATTGCCTGGATTCCATTTCTCTTCCAGGACACCAAGCAGGGCCGCCGCTCGGGGATCCTGATTCCCCAGTTCGGGTTCAACGACATCGTCCGCCCGACAAGGTCGTACAACCGGCAGGTGACCAACATCGGATTCTTCTGGGCGCCGAGCGATTATTTCGACGCCCAGCTCCAATTCGACTGGTTCACCGACCGGTATATCCAGTACGGCATCACCACCAAGTACCGGATTCTGAACCGGTTCATGGACGGCGCCGTCGACTACTCGGCCCAGAAGGAGTCGGGCGGACTCACCTCGCACCGGATCGGCTGGCGGCATTCGCAGCAGTTCAATGTCTCCACCTCGCTCAACTTTTCGGTGCAGTATGCCACCAACCCGTCGATCGTCTCGCGCAACGCCATCGACACCCGGGTCTCCACGGGTCAGATCGGCAGCCAGGCCAACTTCACCAAGCGGTTCAGTTGGGGCAACGTGTCCCTCGGGGGGAGCGGCAACCAGAGCATCAACGACGGGAGCCTGAATCTCACTGCCCCGTCGTTCACGGTGAGCCCGAAGCCGCTCGACCTCGGCAGCAATGTCACCTGGTCGCCCAATCTGAGCGTCACCAACCAGTTCAATCTCAAGTCGCCGCTCGGGCTCCTGCTGGTGCCGGATACCCGGGGCGGGGTCGACTCGATTCCCCTCACCGGGAAAACGCGTCTCTCGGTGTTCACGCTGGAAACGCCCATCCGCCTCTGGTCGTTCAACTGGTCGAACTCGGTGCGGGTGGAGGACGGCGACTCGCTGGGACGCTACTCGTCCACGTTCCGGATACCCAACCTCGACACTCCCGACGCGAACGATTCCATCACCGTCACCCGCTTCCGCCAGGGAGGCTTCGGCTCCTCGGTGGAGTGGAGGACCAGCTTCAATCTTCCGATTCTGTTCCAGTCCACCTGGAAGCTAGTACCGAGCGTCGGGGTCGCGAACGCGGACTCGCGCTTCCCGTTCGCGGTTCGGAATGCGGCGACCGGGGGAAGCTTCCTGACCCAGGGAAAACGGTTTTCCCTGGGGCTCTCGATCGCGCCGACGTTGTACGGGTTTTTCCCGGGCTTTGCCGGCATCGCCCAGATCCGGCACAGCATCTCCCCCTCGCTCACCTATAACTATTCGCCGGCCGGGTCGGTACCGGAAGGGTTCGCCCGCGCGGTGGCGCTTCCGGGGCAACCGCTGCTTCTCAGGACACCCCCGACACAGGGTCTGCAGCTCTCGCTGAGCCAGAACTTCGAAGCCAAGGGAAAGCCGGCGCCGGGCGACACTACCGGCGTCACCGCCCGCAAGTACCGCCTGCTGAGCATCAACACAAGCTCGATCGGGTTCGATCTGGAGCAGGCCAAGCTCCCGGGCCGCACCGGGTGGACCACGGCGACTCTGTCGAATCAGGTCGCCAGCGACCTCATTCCCGGGTTCAATCTCTCGGTGGGTCATTCGCTCTGGGACGGACCGGTGGGATACAAGGGAACCAGGTTCGACCCGTTTCTCGAGAGCGTCACCGCGGGTTTCGGACTGACGGGGAACACCTTCCGGTCGCTCGGCGCGCTGCTTGGCCTCGTCGAGCGCTCGCCCGCCGGCGCCACACCCGCTGCCGGGCAGCCGTTGCCTCCGGTCGGTGGCATCGCGCTCCCGGGCGACTTCCGGCGCAACACCATCCTGCAGCCGGCGCAAACCCTCGGCCGGGGTGGAAGGCCGTTCCAGTCGAACATTCAGGTGAGCATCACGCGGAGCCGCCCGGGCACCGGGACCGACGGCCAGCCCCTGCCCTCGACCAATCGGAGCAGCATCAATCTCAGCACCAGCTTCTCGCCGACGCGCTTCTGGGGGGTGTCCTGGGCGACCACGTACAACGCGACGCTGGGACAATTCGAGTCGCAGCAGATCCAGCTCACCCGGGATCTGCACGAGTGGCGCGCGGCGTTCAATTTTCAGAAGACGCCCACCGGGAACTTTGCGTTCTACTTCTCGGTGTTCCTGAGCGATCTTCCCGCCCTCAAGTTCGATTACAATCAGACGACGATTCAGCCGTGACGGAGGCAATGGCGGCATGACTCTGCAGCTCGACGGCGCTTCCCTCACGGTGGAAGCGGTGGTGGCGAGCGCGCGCCGGCCGACTCCGGTCGTGGCGTCTCCGGCGGCGCTCGCGGGACTGGCGAAGAGCCGGGCCATCATCGACTCGGCGGTGCGGCGCGGGGAGACGATGTACGGGATCAACACCGGCTTCGGCAAGCTCGCCAACGTGCGGATCGCACCCGACCAGCTCGACCGGCTGCAGGCGAATCTGATCCGAAGCCATGCGGCGGGAATCGGCGCGCCGCTCCCCGTCGACGTGGTGCGGGCGATGATGCTGCTCCGCGCGAACGTGCTGCTCCGGCCGACCAGCGGCGTCCGCCCCGAACTGGCGCAGGCGCTGGTGGCCCTCCTCAATGCGGAAGTGATTCCCTGGGTCCCGGAGCAGGGCAGCGTCGGGGCCAGCGGCGATCTCGCGCCGCTCGCGCATCTCGCCCTGGTGCTCATGGGCGAGGGGGAGGTCCTGGGGCCCGGCGGGGTGCGGGCGCCGGCCGCGCCCTCGCTGGCCGCCGCGGGACTCGCACCCTACCGCTTCGGGCCCAAGGAGGGCCTCGCCTTCATCAACGGCACCCAGGCGCAGACGGCGCTGCTCGCGCTCCTGGTGCATGGAGCGGAGGTCCTCTGGCGCTCCGCGCTGGGGGCGGCCGCGATGAGCCTCGAAGCGCTGCGCGGCACGCCGACGCCGCTCGATCCGCGGATCCACGACAACCGGCCTCATCCGGCACAGCGTCGCGCGGCGGAGCTGATGCGCCGGCTGCTCGAGACGAGCGAGATCCGCGAGTCCCACCGCGAGGGAGATCCTCGGGTGCAGGATGCCTACAGCCTGCGCTGCACGCCGCAGGTGCTGGGGGCGGTGGGCGATGCCATCGCCTTCGCGCGCGGCGTCGTCAACATCGAGCTCAACGCATCGACCGATAACCCGCTGGTCTTCGGCGAGGGCGAGGTGCTCTCCGGCGGCAATTTCCACGGACAGCCGGTGGCCCAGGCGCTCGATTTCCTGGCCATTGCTCTGACGACGCTGCAGGCCCTCGCCGAGCGTCGCATCGAGCGGTTGGTCAACCCCGACCTCTCTCAGGGGCTTCCTGCATTCCTCACGGCAGATCCCGGGCTGTCCTCCGGGCTCATGATGGTGCAGATCACTGCAGCGTCGCTCGTGGCGGAGTCGCGGACGCTCGCCTACCCGGCCAGCATTGGATCGATCCCAACCGATGCCAACCAGGAGGATTTCGTCCCGATGGGGATGGCCGCCGCGTTCAAAGCGCGCCGAATTCTGGCCAACGCCGAGTGCGTGGTGGGAGCGGAGTTTCTCTGCGCCGCGCAGGGGCTGGAGTTCCTGCTCCCGCTCCGGCCCGGACGAGGAGTCGAGGCACTCTACCGGCGCATCCGGGAGATGCCCGATCCGGTGCCACCGCTGGGCGATGACCGGCCCCCGGCCCCCGACCTCGATCGGATGGCTCGCGCCGTGCGGAACGGGGAGCTGGATCCCCTGCGAGGAGATAGCGAGTAGCGAGTGACGAGTAGGAAACGGCCTTCCCCTCCTGACTACTTGCTACTCGCCAGCTCCTCAGTTGTGGGGCCGGGCCGGTGCTCCTATCTTAAATTGCTGCAAGCCCTTTCAGCGTTCGGCGTCCTTCTCCTGCGAGCCCCATGAATCTGGACAAGCTCAAGGAAGCGGCTCGGAAGTTCGAGCAGCGCGAAGAGTGGCGCCGCGCAATCGACGTCTATCTCAAAGCCATCCGGGAAGCGGACGACGCCGGCGGCGAGGGGACTCAGGATCCCGCGCTGTACAATCGGGTCGGCGACCTCGAGATCAAGGCGGGCGACACGCTCGCCGCTCTGCGCGCCTACGAGCAGGCCGCCGAGCTCTATGCCGACCAGGGATTCTTCAACAACGCGATCGCGCTCTGCGGAAAAATCCTGCGGGTGAACCCGAGCCGAACGGCCACCTATCTCCGGCTCGCCCAGCTGCACGCGCGCAAGAACTTCGCGGGCGAAGCCAAGAAGAATCTGATCGAGTATCTCGACCGCATGAACGGAGTGGGACAGCTCGAGGAGGCCTTCGCCGCGGTCAAGCTCTTCGCCGACCAGTTCCACGCCAAACCCGATATCCGTCTGATGCTGGTCGAGCTGCTGCGGGCCTCGTCGCGCACCGAGGAGGCCAAGCAGCAGCTCGAAATGCTCGCGTCGGAGCTCGAGGCGCGGGGAGATGCGAGCGGGGCGCGACGGACGCGCGAGCGTCTCCACGCCATCGAAGATGAGAAGTCCGGCTCCGTGGGCACCAAGCGGTCCGGCAACGATCTGGTGTTTCTCGATACCGGAGATGCCGCCGCAGTGTCTCCGCCGGTCGAGCCGATGCAAGGGCTGATCGCGAACGCCTCGGAAGATTTGGTCGCGGAGTCGGCCAATCTCCTGCGCGACATCACCGAGCACGGCGCGGGTGCCCTCGATGCTTCGGCCGCCGCCGGTGAAGCGCTCGCGCTCGATGACGGCGGCCTGGCCCCGGCCGATGCCGAGTGGGCCGGAGACGTGTCTCCCATAGAGGGCCTCGACCTGATCACCGCCGACGGCGTCGATGTCGAGGACGACCTCGGGCCCTCCACCGAGCTGCCGATGCTCGACCTCGACGAGGGGTCGATGCCCCTCGGCGATGATTTCTCCTCCGGAGATAATACGGTCTGGCTGGTGGAAGAGGGGGCGGGCTCTGCGAGCCTGAGCGCGGATTCGGTGGCCGACATCGAAGCGACGGAATTCGACGACATCGACGGCGCGGAGCCGGTGCCCGGCTCCGGTGCCGCGGCGCCGCAGAGCCGGGCCGATACCATGTTCCTGCAGCTCGAGGACATGATGGCCGGCGCCGACCCCTTCCATGGGCTGGAGCCGGGCGCCGCCCTGTTGGAGCGATCCCGGCAGGCGCTCGATAGCGGTGACCGGGAGCAGGGGATCGTCGCGCTCGAAGAGGCGCTCCGGCTCTTCGAAACGGAAGGCCGCTGGGACGACGCGATCAGGGCCTGCGCCGATCTGGTGCGCGTCGAGCCCGAAGAGCTCGCGCGATACCAGAAGCAAGTGGAGGTCGCCTTCCGCGCCAAGCTCCGCCCGGCGCTCGTGCAGGCCTACCTCGAGCTCGCCGACGCCCTCGTGCGCATGGACGTGGCGGATCAGGCGACCCATGTCTACCACCGTGTGCTGGAGCATGATCCGGCCAACGAGCAGGCGCGCTCCGCCCTCGCGCTCCTCGAATCGATGACGGAGCTGGACCGCTCGCCGGACCCCGCCAACGTGGGTGCGACTCCGCCTCCGGCGGCCGACCTGGCCCCGGTGACCCCGCCGGCTGCGGCCCCCGGCCAGTTCATCGACCTCGGCGCGCTCATTCTCGACGAGCAGCAGGTCCGCGATACCCGGATGCGGGTGGGCCAGGCCCAGCCGATCGAGGACGAGGACCAGGCCTTTCACGAGGCGCTGACCGAGTTCAAGCGTGGGATCGAGGCGAATCTCGATGCCGACGACTTCCAGGCGCACTATGACCTTGGCATCGCTTTCAAGGAGATGGGGTTGCTGGATGAGGCAATCGCCCAGTTCCAGAAGGCGCTCCGGTCGCCGGATGGGAGGCTCCGGACCTCCGAGCAGCTCGGCGCCGCGTTCTATGCCAAGGGCCAGTTCGCCATCTGCGAAGCGGTGCTTCGCCGGGCGGTGGACGGGCTGCCGGGCACCGACGACGAGAAGATCGGGTTGCTCTACTGGCTGGGCCGCGCTCTGGAGGCGCAGCAGCGCGGGCGCGATGCCGTGCCGCTCTACGAGCGCGCGCTCGCGGTGGATATCCGGTTCCTTGATCTCGGTGAGCGCGTCGAGCGCCTCGGCATGGAGCCACCGCGATGATCTCCGAGACCGCGCCGGTTTCGCTCGCCGGTTTGCAGGCCGGCGTCGAGCACCGGCTCGAGGGTGTGCGGGGAGAGATCCGCCGGCTCATCAAAGCCGATTTTCCCCTCATCGCCCAGGTGAACTCCCACCTCACCCGGATGCAGGGCAAGATGTTCCGGCCCACGCTGCTGCTGCTCTCGGAAGCGGCAACCACCCCGGAGCCGGAGCCACGCGCCGTGTCGCTCGCCGCGGTGGTCGAGCTCATCCACCTCGCGACCCTCGTGCATGACGACGCGGTGGACCACTCGGTGCTCCGGCGCGGAATGCCGACGATCAACGCCATCTTCAGTCACCAGGTCGCGGTGATCATGGGCGATTACCTCTACTCCCGCGCTGTGATCGAGCTGGTGCGTCTCGCCGATCTCGAGCCGCTGCGGGTGCTCTCCCGGGTGACGAACGAGATGACGGTCGGCGAAATGCGCCAGCTGCTGGCGCATGATCCGCTGGCCTTCTCGGAGGCGGACTACGATCTCCTCATCCGCGCCAAGACGGCCTCGCTGATCTCGGGGGCGTGCGAAGTGGGCGCATTGGGCGGTACGCCCACGGAGCGGGACGCCATGCGCCGCTTTGGCGAGGGCCTGGGGATGGCGTTCCAGATCATCGACGATCTGCTGGATTTCACCGGCGACGAGGCCGACACCGGCAAGCCGGCAGGTCTCGACCTGCGGGAACACAAGGTCACCCTGCCCCTAATCTCCTCGCTGCCCCATATGGCGCCGGGGGAGCGGGCCCAGGTGGAGGCACTGATGGCGGCGCCGGAGCCGAGTGACACGCAAATCGGCGGCGTGGTGCGCGCCGTCACCGAGCGGGGCGGGCTGCTGTACGCGCGAGAGCGCGCCCAGATGCTCTGCGCCGAGGCCGAAGCGGCGCTGGATGCCCTCCCGCCCTCGCCTGCCCGGGAAACGCTGCGCGCGAGTCTCACCTACGTCCTGGAGCGGCGCCGCTGATGCCTTCGGGTCCACGACGTCCCCGGTTCTACCTCGGTGTGCTCCTGGTCGGCTTCCTGGTGGGAGGATTTCTGAACGCCTTCCTCAAGGCGGTCCTCCCCGACAGTCCCACCAAAACCTTTTTTACCTACTCGGTGTCGCCGGAATTCGGCCCTGTTCCGATCAATCTCCTGGTTGTACACTTCACTATCGGCCCGGTGGGTCTCGAGCTCTCGCTCATGAGTCTCATTGGTGTGGCGCTGGCGTACCTGGTCGCCAAGTCGCTCTTCTAGCGGGCCGCGCGAGGGACCAATGGGCAATCTCGGCTTTACCGAAATCATGATCATCCTGCTGGTGGTGCTGCTCCTCTTCGGGGCCAAGCGCCTCCCGGAGATTGGCGCGTCCATGGGGAAGGGAATTCGCGAGTTCAAGAAGAGCATCTCTGACGTCGGCGAATCCGCGACCCAGCTCCCCGACGACCGGAACGCTCCCCCCCGGCACATCGACGCCCCACCGCAATCGGCACCGACCAGTGGGGAGCCGAAACGCCTCTCGCAGTAAACGCGCGGCGTCCCGAAACACCAAGGCGGTCCGGCCATCGGCCGGACCGCCTTGGTGCTTCCACGCAGCCGCGCGACGATCAGGGCACCGGCGCGGGCGCGTTTGCGGCCGCCTGTGCGTTGGTCGTGTAGATGTCGGAGCGCCGGTCCACGACCTTCGCGTTGCTCCGGAGGGCCGCGACGTACGCCCGGACACGGTTCTGCCGGGCCCCCTGCAGCGCGGCGGCACGGATCTGCACCAGATTCTTTGCGAACTCCGCCGAATCGGCCGGTATCCGCTCGAGGCCCTCGAAGAGATAGACACCGTCCTCCGCCCGCACCGGCCCGGCAATTTCGCCGACCGGCGCACCGAACGCGGCGCCAATCAGCTTCGGCTCCGGCAATCCCGTGCTGAGCCGCGCCACCGGACCCAGCTCCCGATAACTGAGCCCGGGGCCCTGGTCGAGATCCTTGAGGTGCTTCCCCTTCCGCGCTGCTTCGGCGAGGCGGTTCGCCACCGCCCCCGCGGCCGCCTGCTTGCTGGCGAGCCGCGCCCGCGCCTCGACCTCGCTGCGAATCAATGCGAAGGGAGGAATCCCCTCCTCCTGCAAGCTGTCGAGCCGAACGACGACGTACGCGCGCTCAGCTTCGAGCACCGGACTCTGCTCACCAGGCTTCGCCTGGTACGCCCAGATGCTTGCATCGGGAATGCGCCCCGTCTCCTCACCGATCACCGCGCCCCCCTGCACGACGGGACCGACGGTGCGGATCGGAAGCGTGAGCGCGGTTGCCGCGCTATCGAGCGCGGATTGCTCCAGCCGCTCCGCCGCGAGCTGCTCGAGCGAATCGGCGCGACGGTCGAGCTCCTGGCGGTGCGCGCCGGCGACTTCGACCGGAATCAGGATATGCCGGGCCTTGAAGGTGTCGCCCGCGCGGCTTTCCACCTCGATGAGGTGCCAGCCGAAGATGCTCCGCACCGGCTGGGACAGCGTCTTGAGCGTGAGCGAAAGCGCCGCCGCCGCAAAGCTCGAATCGACTGCGTTCGTGTTCATTTCGCCGAGCTCGCCGCCGCTCTTGCCGGAGAGCGTGTCGGCCGACTCGCGCCGCGCCACATCCGCGAACGGCGCGCCGCCGGCGATCTCTTCCCGCAGGGTGCGGGCGCGGGCCAGCGCGGCAGCAGAGTCGGAAGCGTCGGGGAGACGGGGCAGAGAGAGATAACTGAGATAGGCGGCACGGGGACGCTTGAATTCGTCCGGATGCGCGCGATAGTAGCGCTCGACGTCTTCGGCGGTGACGGGCACCGCGGCATCCGGGACGGCAGTCGCCGGATTCACCACGAGAATTCCCATCCGGATCATCTCGCGCTCGTCGCGATATCGCTCCCAGAGCGCCGCATCCGACAGATACACATCGCCGATGACGCCGCGAATGAGCTTGCCGCGCATGATCTCATCGCGATACCGGTCTTCCAGCAGCGGGATGAACTGTTGCCCCGATGCCGACTGGAGCCAGCGCTGATACTTCGCCTGATCGAATTGCCCGTCGGTTTGAAATTCCGGGTTCTGCGCCAGCTCCCGAAGCGGTTGAGCCTTGATCGCCTCGGCCACCTCCTCCGAGGTCGCCCGAATTCCGTGACGGACGTACTCGGCACGGAAAATGAAGTCCTGGACGAACTGATCCCAGACCTGGTCGCGGACCTGCGCCACCTCCTCAAGGCTCAGCGAGGCACCACTTTGGCGCTGCCTTGCATCGATGGCCTGCTGGACGGCGGCCTGAAAAGTTCGAGCGTCCACTGATTCGCCGTTGACCTTGCCGACGGAAGTCGTTGTCAGCATGCCACCTCCGCCGCCGAGGCCGGACAGGTCATAGACCAACCAGATGAAGAATGCAATCGTCGTCACCAGGATGATCGGCTTGGCGGCGTTGCGAAAAAATTGCATCATGAGAGGGAACCGGTCCGATGTGCCTAAGGGTATGGAGCCCTAAAGCTTAACGGACTCGGGAAGGCATCTCAAGGATGGCGAACCGTGCTCTCCCAAGCGAGGTTTAGGGCGCAGCCGGTCGAATGGACGGCTCAAACTCGGAGCATCGCGGGCCATGGCTTCTTCCGGCGAAATCGAAAAACTCGAACGGCGCTGGGCCGAAAACCAGCTGGGGCTGACCTTCGCCCCTCTGGCGGAGGCCTACCGGAAAGCGGGGAATCCCGCGCGCGCGCTCCTCCTGCTGCAGACCGGCATGTCGCAGCATCCGAATTACATACCCGCTCACATCGTGAGAGGGCGCTGCAACCTCGACACCCAGTCCGATGCGGAGGCGGAGCTTTCGTTTCTCCGGGTGACCGAGCTTGATCCGGAGAACGTCATTGCCCTCAAGAGCCTGGCGGAAATCTCGGAGCGCGCGGGGCGGCTTCGGGAGGCGATGCGCCGTCTCGAAATGCTACTGGACGTCGATCGGAACAACGAAGAGGCGCGCGGCCACCTCGATCGTATCCGCGAGGTCTGCGCATCCGTGAATGCGGCGCCAGCGCCCGCTGCGGGCGTGACGCCCGAGGCGCCGGTCGCCGTGGAGCCGGCGGCCGAGATCGCGGGCATGGAGTTCCTTGCCGAAGAGCCCGTTCCCGAAACGGCGGACCGGCCCGCGCCGGGATTCGTCAGCGAATTCCAGCTGCGGAATGATGCCGAAACGCTGCTGCCCTCGGACGAGCGCTTCGAGGATGTGGTGCTGGCGGAAGAGACCGTGCTCGAGGTGCGCGAGTCCGAAGCCGACGAATCGGCCGAGGAGTCCTTCGTGCTGAGCGTCGGAGATTTTTCCTCCACCATGGTCGACGAGCCTCCTCCGCCCCGCGCCCAGGAGAGGCCAGCCGAGCCCGAGCCCGAGCCGGAGCAGCCGGAGCCAGAACCTGAGCCGGAGGCCTCGCCTGTCGTCCTGGAGGTGCTGGTCCCCATCGTGGACGTCCAGCCGCCTCCGCCATCGGCCGATTCCTACGAGTCGTTCCTGCCGCCGCCGCCCGCCGAACCCGCTTCGGTTTCCAGGGCCATGGATGCGCCCGACCACGACGCCCCCCAGGAGAGCGAGGAAACCGACGCGCCCGCTCCCGCCGGCGAGCCGGAGCTCGTCGTGACCGAAACGATGGCCAAGATCTTCCTTCGCCAGGGCCACCGCGAGCTTGCCCTCGCGGTCTACACCCAGCTGTCGCTTCGCGAGCCCGGCAACGACCGGATTGCGGCGGCCGCCGCCTCGCTGCAGCAGGAGCTGTCTCCCCCCGCCCCCCCTCCTCCTCCCGAGCCGCCGGCGCCCCGATTCGCCGCAACGGAAACGGGCGGGCGCTCGCTCCACGGCCTATTCAGCGCGCTGCTTTCCGCGAGCCGCCCCGCCGTGGCGACCGCCATACATCCACCGGCCTTTGAGGCGCCCAGGCGCCCTGCCGGTGAGCCGATCCGCCCGGCGCAAGACGCTCTGAGTCTGAGCGCGGTCTTCGGAGACGAGGCGTCTCCCTTGGGCCCCGCCGCTGCTCCGGCCGAATCGGCCGGAGAGCCGAGCTTCGATGAGTTCTTTGCGCCCGGGGCCTCCGCCGAAAGCGAGCTGCCGAAACCGTCGGGGACCGAGCCGGCTGCGGCGGCGTCCCAGGTGCCCGAGGATCTCGAGCAATTCAACGCCTGGCTGCGCGGTCTCAAGCGGTAGATGCGGGTCACGGTTCTCAACGGCCCCAACCTCAACCTCCTCGGCACCCGCGAACCCGCGATTTACGGCACGACGACACTCGCGGAGATCGAGGCGATGCTTCGTGCCGAAGCCGGCCGCCTCGGCGCCTCGCTCCGATTCCTCCAAAGCAACCACGAAGGCACCCTGATCGACGAGATCCAGACGCTGCCCGCCAGCGCGGACGGACTGATCCTCAACGCGGCGGCGTACTCCCATTCCAGTCTCGCCATCCGTGACGCCCTGCTCGCCGTGGCGGTGCCGTTCGTCGAGGTGCACCTCACCGACATCGCTGCGCGTGAAGAGACCCGCCGCCGGCTGCTCTTCGCGGATCTCGCGCTCGAGGTGATCACGGGGAAGGGGCCCGAGGGCTACCGTCTCGGGCTCGTGACGCTCTGCCGGCATCTCGGTGGGCGATGACCGCCGCCTGGACCGGCAGGCAGCGCTTCGCCGCCGCCTCGAGACGCTGGCGCTCGACGCGCTGCTGATTTCGCACGGCCCCAACGTCCGGTATCTGACCGGATTCACCGGCTCGGCGGGATTGTTGCTCCTCACGCCCGATCGCACGCTCCTCATCACCGACTTCCGCTACAGCGAGCAGGCGCCCGAGGAAACCCGCGGGGTCGCCGACGTCGTCATGGAAGAGAGCAACCTCTGGGACCGGTTGCGACGGGCGCTGGAGACGGGAGCTCGCCGCCGCCTCGGCTTCGAGCGGGATCACGTCACCGTGCGGGACGCCGAACGACTCTCCCGCCTCGAGGTCGCCGAGCCGGTTGCCACCTCGGACCTGGTCGAATCGGAGCGGGTGATTAAGGACGCGGGAGAAGTCGCCGCGATCCGCGCGGCCGCGGAGATGGCCCAGGCCGCGCTGGCAGAGCTGCTGCCCACCGTGCGGGTCGGGGAGACGGAGCGCGAGATCGCCGCCCGCCTGGAGCTGGCGCTCCGTCGGCGGGGAAGCGAATGGCATCCATTCCAGACGATCGTCGCGGCCGGGCCGCGGAGCGCGCTCCCCCACGCGAGGGCCACCGCGCGCCCGGTCGGCCGGGGGGAATGGCTCCTGATCGACTTCGGCGCGGAGCTCGACGGCTACTGCGCCGACCTCACCCGCACGGTGATCGTCGGAGGCAGCGCCGACGGGCGGCAGCGGGAGATTTATCGTATTGTTGCAGAGGCGCAACGCGCCGCGATCGCGGGACTCCAGCCCGGGATGTCCGGCCGGGTGGCCGATGCGCTGGCCCGTGACGTCATCGAGGCGGCAGGTTACGGCGAAGCGTTTGGGCACTCCTTGGGGCACGGGCTCGGCCTGGAGGTCCATGAGGCTCCCCGGCTGGCTCGTACGGCGCTGGAGCCGATTCCGGCCGGAGCGGTGGTCACCGTGGAGCCGGGCATCTATCTTCAGGGCTGGGGCGGTGTGCGGATCGAGGACGATGTCCACCTCGCCGCCGACGGCGCACACGGACTCACCGACCGACGCACCGAGCTGCTGGAACTTCATTGATTCACAACGTCCACGTCTCCCCCGGCCTCGCCGAGAGCTCATGCACCCATGAAACCGGATGAGATGAAGGACCTCGCGCAGCTGATGCAGAAGGTGCCCGGGGTGAGGGGCATCGATTTCAAGGACGTCAAGCGCTTGGTCGAGTTGCTGCAGCAGTCGCCCGAAATCGGCTCGATCGAGCTGAAGGGATGGTTCGGGACCGGCGTCGTGCTGACACGCACCGGCGCGGCCTTTCCCGTTGCGATGCCGGCGGCGATGCCGGCCCCGACGCAGTCGGCGTCGGCGGCGAGCGCCGGCGCGGACGCGTCCCGGCCGGCTCCCCCGCCGTCCGCGCTCAAGGAGATCAAGTCTCCGATGGTTGGCACATTCTACGCTTCGCCGGAGCCGGGGGTCGACCCCTATCTCAAGGTCGGGGCGCGGGTCGCCGCGGGGCAGACGGTCTGCATCATCGAAGCGATGAAGATCATGAACGAGATCGAAGCGGAGTTCGGCGGGGTTGTCCGGGAGATTCTGGTCGAGGACGCCCAGCCGGTCGAATTTGGCCAAGTCCTCTTCAGGGTGGATCCTCATGGCTGATCTGCCAGGGCTCGAAGGCCCCGCGGCCGCCGCGCCGTTCAACTTCAAGCAGGCGATTTCGCAGATGGTGCAGCGGGGAGGGTCCGACCTGCACCTCAAGGTGGGTCGCCCGCCCACGGTGCGGGTGAACGGGGATCTGCTCGCGCTTCCGATGCTGCCGGTGCGCCCGGAGGAGCTGAAGCACCTCGCCGAGCAGATCATGACGCCGCGACAGGTCAAGGAGTTTGCCGAGAAGAAGGAAGCCGACTTTGCGATCGGCGTCCCCGGCGTCGGGCGGTTCCGGACCAATATCTATCAGCAGCGTGGCACGCTGGCCTTTGCCCTCCGCGCCATCCCCTACGAAGTCCACAACATCCGGGAGCTCCAACTTCCCGAGGTGCTGGAGACGATCGCGCTCAAGCCGCGCGGCCTGGTGCTGGTCACCGGCGTGACCGGCTCGGGCAAGTCCACCGCACTAGCCGCGATGGTGAACCACATCAACCGGCACCGCCGGGTCAACATCATCACCATCGAAGACCCGATCGAGTTTCTGCACCGTGACGCGATGGCGAACATCGCGCAGCGCGAAGTAGGCAACGACACCCTGTCGTTCGCGGCGGCGCTCCGCCACGTGCTCCGTCAGGATCCCGACGTCATTCTCGTCGGCGAGATCCGGGACAGCGATACCCTCGACACGGCGCTCAAGGCCGCCGACACGGGCCACCTGGTGTTCTCGACGCTGCACACCACCGATGCGACGCAGTCGATCAGCCGTATCCTGTCGTTCTATCCGCCGCATCAGCAGGCCGAGATCCGCGCGCTCCTGTCCACCGCGCTGACCGCGATCGTGAGCCTCCGGCTGATTCCCCGCGCCGACGGACGGGGCCGCGTGCCGGGATGCGAGGTCCTCATCAACACTGCCGCGGTCGCAGAGAACATCCGGACGATCGAAGCCTCGCTCAACATTCCCGACCTCATCGCCGAGGGCTCGATTTCCTACAACATGCAGAGCTTCGATCAGTCGCTGATGACCTGGTTCAAGTCCGGCGTGATCAGCTACGAGAGCGCGATGCACTACGCCACCAACCCCAGCGAGTTTGCCCTCCGGGCGGCGGGGGTGACCGGCACCTCGGACCGCACCTTCAGCGATCCGGAGGAGGAAGTACAGAATCCGCAGGGGATGATGCGCGACGTGATGCCCTGATGTTCAACAAGGTGCTTATAGCAAACCGCGGCGAAATTGCGCTGCGGGTCATTCGCGCATGCCGGGAGCTCGGGGTCCAGACCGTCGCGGTCTACAGCGAGGCCGACCGCGAGTCGCTGCACGTGCGCTTTGCCGACGACGACGTCTGCATCGGGCCCCCGCCGGGCCGGCAATCCTACTTGAACATTCCGCGGATCATCGCCGCCGCCGAGATCACCGGGGCCGACGCCATCCATCCCGGCTACGGCTTCCTCGCCGAGAACGCCGAGTTCGCCCAGATCTGCAAGGCCTCGAACATCACCTTCATCGGGCCGACCGCCGAGCAGATGCAGGCGATGGGCGACAAGGCCTCGGCCCGCCGCCTGGCGCGGGAAGCGTCGGTCCCGACGGTGCTCGGCTCCGAGGGGGTGCTGGAGAACGCCGAGGACGCCCTCGCAGTCGGGGAGCAGATCGGATTTCCGGTCATCATCAAGGCGACCGCGGGTGGGGGCGGGAAGGGGATGCGGATCGCCCACGACGCGGAGCAGTTCACCCAGTTGTTCGGGCTGGCACAGAACGAGGCGCTGGCGGCGTTCGGGAACGGCGACGTGTACGTCGAGAAATACCTCGAACACCCGCGGCACGTGGAGATCCAGGTGGTGGGCGACACCTTCGGGCGCATCGTGCATCTCGGCGAGCGCGACTGCTCGGTCCAGCGGCGGCACCAGAAGCTGATCGAAGAGAGTCCGAGCCCCGCGCTGACACCGGAGCTGCGGCTCCGGATGGGCGAAGCGGCGGTCGCGCTCTCCGCCGCGATCGGGTACGTCGGAGCCGGCACGATCGAGTTTCTGCTCGACGCCGACGGATCCTTTTATTTTATGGAGATGAACACGAGGATTCAGGTCGAGCATCCGGTCACCGAAATGGTGACCGGATTCGACCTGGTGAAGGAGCAGATCCGGGTCGCGGCGGGAGAGTCGCTCAGTTTCCCCGCCGAGATGAACGGCCTGCGCGGCCACGCCATCGAGTGCCGGGTCAACGCGGAAGATTCTTCCCGCAACTTCCAGCCCTGCCCGGGGCAGATCACCGCGTATCATCCGCCGGGCGGCCCCGGGGTCCGGGTCGACACCCATGTGTACGCGGGATACACGGTGCCGCCGTACTACGACTCGCTGCTCGCCAAAGTGATTGTCCACGGGCGCGATCGCGCCGAAGCGCTCGCGCGCATGGGCCAGGCGCTCGACAGCTTCATCCTCGAAGGCGTCACGACCACAATTCCGTTTCTGGCCCGGGTCATCCGCTCCCCCGACTTCGTCGCCGCCCGGGTGGATACCCGATTCCTCGAACGCCAGAGCCACCTGCTCCATCCCGACCTATGAAGCTCGACGTGATTTTCTCTCCCGCCGGCCTCCTGCCAGCCGAGGTCGCGGGTCGGCCGGTCTTCGTCATCGACGTCCTGCGCGCCAGCACGTCGATCTGCGCCGCGCTCCATCATGGGGCGCGCGCGGTCGTTCCGGTGGCCACCGCCGAGGAAGCGATCCGGATGGCGCAGACCCTCGGTCCCACCGATGTGGTGCTCACGGGCGAGCAGAACTCCGAGCGGATTCCCGGCTTCAGCCTCGGGAACAGTCCCCTGGAAATGACCGAAGCGACGGTGCGGGGCAAGACGCTGGTCATGACCACGACCAACGGGACCCGGGCCCTGCTCATCGCCCAGAGCGCCTCCGAGGTCTACGTCGCCGCCGCGGTGAACCTCGCACTGGCCGGCGCGCGGGCGCGCGAGCTGCTATACTCGCGCCGCGATCTCGTGATCCTGTGCGCCGGCAAGGAATCGAGCTTCGGCCTCGATGATGCGTACACCGCGGGACGGGTGGTGCTCGAGGCGCTCGAGGGACGCCGCCGCCGGAAGGGCCTCAACGATGCCGCGCTCGTGGCCGTGGATCTGGTGCGCCGGTACGGCGACCGATGGGAGCGCCCCTTGACCTTCTCCGCCGCCGGGCGGCAGCTCGGCAAGCTCGGAATGCTGGCCGATGTGGCGGACGCGGGCCGCGAAAACGCCTATCCGGTGCTGCCGATCTTCCACGCCCGGCGGATCACCGTCGCCCCAGCCGGCATTCCGACCGCCGCCTCGTGAGACCCGAGGACCGCCGCCGCCTCGGCGCGATCGCGGCACTGGTACTGGGGATCTTTCTCGGGCTCACGCTCTTCCGCGCCGTGCCCACCGGGCCGCTCGGACGCGGACTCGGCGGGTTCCTCTGGCGCACACTTGGCGCTGGTGCGATCGGGCTTCCCCTGCTGGGCCTTGGACTCGCGCTCGCCGGGTTCGATCGCCTCCCCCGTCTGGACATGAAGCGAGTCGGGTTCCTTGTTGGGGGCCTCTCCCTCCTGGCGCCATTCACGTTCGCCGTGATTACCGACGTCCCCGCCGCCGCCTTCGATCCTCCCCTCGCGGACTGGGAGCTTGCCGCGCGCGCCAGCGGCCTGCTGCCGGGTCTCGCTGCGCGGGGCGTACTCCAGTTGATCGGGCAACCGGGAGGGCTCCTGCTGGCCTTCCTGGCGCTCTCCGCGCTCACGCTGGCGACGCTGGCGTGGCATCCGCTGCACCGGCTGGAAGCCGGACGCGCTGACGCGGAGACGCGTGGGGACGCGGGAACAGCAAGCCGGCTGAGTAGAGGGCCGGCTGGACGGCTGGCTGCGGTGGAGGGCGAGGAGGACGAGGGCGAGGAGGAGGATGGTGTGTTCGTCGCCGCACGGACTCCCGGTTCACGGAAAAAGGAATTCCGGCCAAAGAAGCAGGCAGCAGCCGTCCAGCCGTCCAGCCGTCCAGAAACCCGACACGACAAGCTGCTTCCACCCATCGAGCTGCTCAGCTCGCCGCCGCCGCAGGACACCGCCGCCGATACCGCGCAGCTCGACCGCCTCGGGCAGGCGCTGCTCGAGACGCTTCGCACCTTCAAGGTCGAAGGCTCCATCGCGGGACGGACGAGCGGACCGGTGGTCACCCAATTCGAGATTGTCCCCGCGCCGGGGGTGAAGGCGGGGCGTATCATCGCGCTGGCCGATGACCTTGCGATCACGATGCGCGCGATGAGTATCCGGGTTGCGCCGATTCCGGGACGCGGGGCGGTCGGCGTAGAAGTCCCCAACCCCACTGCGCGAATGGTGACGCTTCGCGAGCTGCTCGAAGCGCCGGAATGGCGGCTCCGGTCGGTGCTGCCCATTGCGCTGGGGCGCGATCTGGAAGGAAAGCCCGTCGTCACCGATCTGGCGAAGATGCCGCACCTGCTGATCGCGGGCGTCACGGGATCGGGCAAATCCGTGGCGATCAACACCATCATCACCGGGCTGGTGTACAAGTACACGCCAGCCGACCTTCGGATGCTGATGATCGATCCGAAGATGGTCGAGCTCTCGATGTACAATGCGCTGCCCCATCTCCGGCACCCCGTCGTCACCAATAACCATGACGCCGCGCGGGTGCTGAAGTGGGCAGTGCACGAAATGAATCGCCGCTACGAGCTGCTGCACGCCAACGGCGCCCGCAACCTCGCGGACTTCAACCGCAAGGTGGAGGACGGGAAGCCGCTCAGGATGCCGGAGCGGCCCAAGGCGACACTTGCCAGCATCAGCGCCGACGCCGAAACGACCGCGCCGGAACCGCCGCGCGACGAGGCGTACACGGAGGGGCGGCTGCCGTACCTCGTGATCATCGTCGATGAGCTGGCCGACCTGATGCTAACGGTGCAGAGCGAGGTGGAGACCCCGCTTGCGATGCTGGCGCAGAAGGCGCGCGCCATCGGGATCCATCTCATCCTCGCCACCCAGCGGCCCTCGGTCAACGTCATTACCGGGCTCATCAAGGCCAACTTCGCGAGCCGGATCGCCTTCCGGGTCGCATCGAAGGTGGACAGCCGCACGATTCTCGACGGGAACGGGGCCGAGGCGCTGCTCGGCAATGGTGACATGCTCTTCCTTCCCCCGGGTAAGAGCGAGCCGATGCGGCTTCAGGGCGCCTTCATCGGCACCGAGGAAACCGAGAGGCTCACCGAGTGGTTCAAGGAGCGGCGGGAAACGCTGGCCCAGGAGCGCCGCGCCGAAGAGGACATCCTGGCATTCATGCGGGCCCGGGAAGTCGAAGACGAAGGTGGGGACCCGGGGGGCGAGGAGGGCGAGCGCGACGTGCTCTTTCGTGAGGCGGCGGAGGCCTGCATTCAGAATCAGGGGGGCTCCACCTCGCTCCTGCAGCGCCGGCTCCGGATCGGCTACGGACGGGCCGCCCGGGTGATCGACCAGCTGCACGCGGCGGGGATTCTCGGACCTCCCGATGGCAGTAAGCCCCGCGAGGTGCTCATCGGGCTCTCCCAGCTGGACGAGTATTCCTCCTAAATGCTAGCGAGTCGCGACTCCCTTTCTGAGTCGCGGTGAAACGATGGCTTCCGGCGCGGTTCCGGTGACGGAGCGGTGCCCGGCCCGCTGTAGACTCGTCCCATGGCAAGACTCCGCACGCCGATCCCTGTCGAGCAATGGACCGATCCCAGGCATCGCCGGGGCTACGCGGGGGAGCGAATGGCCATCGCCCACCTGCTGCAGTCGGGTTGGCGTATCGAGGCCCATCGCTTCCGGCTGGGACATCACGACGTGGATCTCGTGGCCCGGCTTGGGAACCTGGTGGCCTTCATCGAGGTCAAAACCCGCTCCTCCCTTCGCTTCGGACATCCGGAGGAGGCTGTGAGTCACCGGAAACGCGCCGTGCTCTGCCGCCTCGCCGAGCTCTGGCGGGTGCGGTTTGGGCTCCCCTCCGACCGGTACCGGTTCGACCTCATCGCGATCGAGGAGAGTCCCGATTCTTCCACTTCTCCCCAGGTAAGGCACATAGAGAACGCCTGGGCTGTGGAAAAGTGAAAAAGTGCCGTCTTGTTTCGGCTAATGTTCGGCATTACATTGGTGGAAGTACACTTGTGACGCAAAATCAGCCACAATTTTACAATAGGGGTTCCAATGGCCGTCCCGGACGTCAAGGAAGTCAAAATCGACGCCGAGCGTCGTAAGGCGCTCAATCTGGCCATCGCCCAGATCGAGAAGCAGCTGGGCAAGGGCTCGATCATGCGGATGGGGTCGGAAAGCCCGCGGCAACGGATCCAGGCGATTTCCACCGGGGCCATCAATCTGGATGCGGCCATCGGCATCGGCGGTATTCCGCGGGGCCGGATCACCGAGATCTACGGACCCGAGTCGTCGGGCAAGACCACGCTGACGCTCCACCTCGCCGCGAATGTCCAGCGGGCGGGAGGGGTCGCAGCCTATGTCGACGCCGAGCACGCCCTCGACGTCGAGTACACCAAGAAGCTCGGCGTGGACATCGACAACCTCCTGGTCTCCCAGCCCGATACCGGGGAGCAGGCTCTCGAGATCGTGGAAATCCTGGTGCGCTCGGGCGCGGTCGATCTCGTCGTGATCGACTCGGTGGCGGCGCTGGTGCCGAAGCAGGAAATCGAAGGTGATATGGGCGACAGCCACATGGGGCTGCAGGCCCGGCTGATGAGCCAGGCGCTGCGCAAGCTTGCCGGCGCCATCAACCGCTCGAATTGCGCGGTGGTCTTCATCAACCAGCTCCGCGAAAAGATCGGTGTGATGTTCGGCAATCCGGAAACCACCACCGGTGGCAAGGCGCTCAAGTTCTACGCATCGGTCCGGCTCGACATCCGCCGCATCGGTCCGGTCAAGGAGCGGGAGGCAATCATCGGCAACCATGTCCGGGTCAAGGTGGTCAAGAACAAGGTCGCCCCGCCGTTCAAGCAGGCGGAATTCGACATAATGTTCGATGAGGGCATCAGCCACGCGGGGCTCGTGGTGGACATCGCGTCCGAGGCCAACATCATCCAGAAGTCCGGCGCGTGGTATTCCTATGGCGATCAGCGTATCGGGCAGGGCCGCGAAAACGCCAAGCTCTTCCTCAAGGACAACCCGGCGCTCCTGACCGAGGTCGAAGGGCGGGTAAAGGAATTCCTCGGAATGAAGGTGGCGGCCGGGATCCCTGCCGATGCGGATGCGGATGCCGGCGACGACGAGTGAGGCGCCGCCACGTCCGGTTATCGGGGCGGTGGTTCCCGATGCCCGGCGCGCCGACAGTGTGCGCCTGCTGGTGGGGGGGCGGCCGCTCCTGACGTTGCCGCGCAGCGTGGCGGAGCAGGAGCGCCTGACAGCGGGGCTTGCACTGGACGAGCCCCTGTATGCCAGACTCTGCCGGGCGGCCGACGACGAAGCGGCGTATCGCACGGCGCTTCGAATTCTCGAGCACCGGCCGTTCGCCGCGCGGGCGCTCACCCGCCGGCTCGTGCTCAAGGGTCATCCTCCGGAGGCGGCCGAGGCGGCACGCGAGCGGCTCGAGCGACTCGGCCTCCTGGACGACACGAAGTACAGCCTGAGCTACGTGCAGACTCGCGGCGCGCGGGGACGGGGGCCGCTCCGCCTGCGCCGGGATCTCGCCGCGATGGGTGTCGAGCGCGCCGTCATCGATGGCGCTCTGGCGCAGGCCTTCGGGGCCGGCGGCGCGGAGGCGCCGACACCCGATGTGCTCGCTCGGCGGCGCATAGGCCAGCTCCGCGGCCTCCCGCGGCCGGTGCAGCGCCGCCGGCTGCTGGCGTACCTCGCCCGGCGCGGGTTTGCGGGACGGGAGGTGACGGCGCTGGTGGGGGAGCTGCTCGGGACTGCTCACGGCTAACCGCTAACCGGTAATCGCTCACCGCCGAACGCGCCCCGGATCTCGTCAGCTTCCCGACGGGGCCCGGCCGATCGAATGACCGATAGCGGTTGGCCGTTAGCGGTTAGCTATCGGCTATATATTCCCCCGATGAACTCCAGCACCATCCGCCGTCTCTTCCTCGATTTCTTCGTGACTCGAGGGCACCGACTGGTGGCCTCGGCGCCGCTCGCTCCCCAGGACGATCCCACCCTGCTGTTCACCAACGCCGGCATGGTGCAGTTCAAGCGGGTGTTCCTCGGACAGGAGCAGCGCGACTATGTGCGCGCTACCTCCTGCCAGAAGTGCGTCCGCGCCGGGGGCAAGCACAACGATCTCGAACAGGTCGGTCTCACCTGTCGGCACCACACCTTCTTCGAGATGCTGGGCAATTTTTCCTTCGGCGACTACTTCAAGCGCGAGGCCATTGCCTTCGCGTGGGAGTTCGTCACCTCGAAGGAGTTTCTGGGGCTCGAGCCGGACCGGATTCGGGTGACCGTGCACCACACCGACACGGAGGCGCGCACCCTTTGGAGCGAGGTGGCGGGAATGCCTCCGGAGTCGGTGTACGGGCTGGGCGACGCCGACAATTTCTGGCAGATGGGAGAGACCGGCCCCTGCGGCCCCTGCTCGGAGATTTACGTCGACCTGGACTGGAAGCCCGGGACTCCCCCGCGCGTGCTCACGGAGGCGGAGTTCGAAGCGCAGGCGGAGGCGGGTCGCTTTCTGGAGATCTGGAACCTGGTGTTCATGCAGTACGACCGAGCGGCGGACGGGACGCTCACCCCGCTGCCCAGACCGGCGGTGGACACCGGGGCGGGGCTGGAGCGCATCGCGTCGGTGCTGCAGGGCAAGGACGACAACTTCCACACCGACCTGTTCCAGCCGCTGCTCGACCGCATCGGGGAGCTGGTGGGGTCGCCGTACCCGGGCTCCATGGAGGGACCGGGCGCGTCGTTTCGCGTGCTCGCCGATCACGCACGCGCGGTCACCTTCCTCCTCGGCGACGGCGTGTTCCCCAGCAACGAGGGCAGGGGCTACGTGCTGCGGCGGATCTTGCGGCGTGCGGTGCGGCATGCCTGGCTGCTGGGCCGCCGGGAGCCGACGCTCGCGCCGCTCACCGGGCTGGTGATCGACCTCATGCAGGACGCCTATCCCGAGCTCGCGGGCAAGCGGGCGGAGATCCGGCAATGGACCGAGACAGAGGAAGTGCGTTTCCTCGAGACCATCGAGGGAGGACTGGGACGTCTCGAGGAGCTCTTTGCCACCGGCGTGTCGGAAATCCCCGGTGGTGAGGCGTTCAGGCTGTACGACACCTTCGGGTTCCCGATCGATCTCACCCAGCTGATCGCCGGGGAGCGCGGAGTGGGCGTCGATCTCGCAGGATTCGAGGAGTCGCTCGCGGCACAGCGCGATCGGAGCCGGGCGGCGCGTCGCGGTGGAGCGGCCGCTTCTCGGCCGGGCGCGGGTCCGGCCATCCGGGGCGCTCGCAAGCTCAAATGGAACATCGTCCGCCGCGGCAAGCAGAAATTTGTCGGCTACGATACGACCCGCTCCGACACCGAGCCACTCGCCTTCCGGCAGGACGGGGGGCGGGTCGAGCTGGTGCTGCATCAGAATCCGTTTTATGCCGAGTCCGGCGGCCAGGTGAGCGACATCGGCCTCGTGCGCGGCGCGGGCTGGACTCTGCCGGTCGATGCCGTCCGGAAGGACGAGCGGGGCGTGGTCGTTTCGGGGCCGATGCCGGAGCCGTTCGAGCCCACCCCCGTCGAAGCGGAGGTCGCCGAAGCGCGCCGCCGGAACATCGAGCGGAATCACAGCGCGACCCACCTGGTGCACGCCGCGCTTCGGCGGCACCTCGGCAGCCACGTCCGCCAGCAGGGATCCTTGGTGGATGCCGACCGGCTGCGGTTCGACTTTTCGCATCACGGCCCGATCGAGCCCGCGACACTCGACCTGATCGAGCGGGATGTAAACGAGGCCATCTGGGCCAATGACCCCGTCACCACTCGGGAAATGCCCTATCCCGAGGCGCTAGCGCTGGGCGCGATGGCGTTTTTCGCCGACAAGTACGGCGACGTCGTGCGCGTCGTGCAGATGGGGGACTCGATCGAGCTCTGCGGTGGAACCCACGTCGCGACCACCGGCGTCCTGGGACTCTTCCGATTCAGCTCGCAGGGCGGTGTCGCGGCCGGGGTGCGCCGCATCGAGGCGGTGACCGGACCGGGCGCGTACGGGGCGCTGGACGCGATCGATGCCCGGCTTCGCCAGGCGGCCGATCTTCTCCGGACCCAGCCCGAGCACATGGCGCGTCGGATCGAGCAGCTCTTGCAGGAGCGTGACAAGCTGGAGCGCCGGGTGCAGGAGATGCTCAAGGGCGGCGCAGCCGGCGCGGCCACCGGGCAGGAGCTTACAGTGCGCGACGTCGCCGTGACGATCGGCGAAACCGCTGCCGAAGACCGGGAGGAGATCGGACTGCTCGCCGACCAGTTCCGGTCGGGACGCACGAAATCGGCGCTGGTGCTCTTCGGCACGTCGGGTCGCGGTGCCCTGCACGTCGCGCTTACCGACGATCTGGTGCAGCGGGGCTTGAAGGCGGGTGACCTGGTGAATCGCATCGCCGCCGCGAGCGGGGGCCGGGGGGGAGGCCGTCCGGCATTCGCCTCGGCGAGCGCAGGCGATCCCGCCCTCCTCCCCGCCGCTCGCGAGGCGGCGCCGCGTCTCATCGAGGAATGGCTGGCCGGCGCGTGACGCCAATGCTCGACTGGTTCCACCAGGAGAGCGCCGGGGCTCCCCCTGCGCTTCGGGCCCGGGCGGCCCACTATCTCGAAACCACCGCCGTCACCGATGACATGGCCAATGATCTGGCCGCGGCCGCGATGGGGGCCCTTCGCGCCACGCTGGAGCATGGGGGAGGGCGCGACGTCGCCCTCGATCTGCTGGCGGCGGATGCGCTGGTGACTCTCGCGCTCAAGGCGCGCGCCACCGCCGATCCTGCCGGTCTTGGCGTGTTTGCGGCGCGGGTTCGCGCCGCCGGTTCGGGGGCCCGGTGATCGATCTGCATTGTCACCTGCTGCCCGGGGTTGATGACGGATCCCGGACGGTGGAGCAGTCGGTCCGGGTGCTCACCGCCATGCAGGAATCCGGCGTGACGGCAGTCTGCCTCACGCCGCACCACACGGTAGGTCATCTGAGTCAGGGCCTTCCGCCCTCCCACGACGCCGCCTTCGCGGCGCTCTCCGCGGCGGCGCCCAAAGGCGTGCAGTTGCATCGCGGCGTGGAGCTGATGCTCGATCGGGCGATCTCACCCGATGTGCAGCACCGTCCCGAGGTGCGCCTCGCGGGCACCCGGTATGTCCTGGTCGAATTCGGCCGGCTCACGGCGGTGACCTCCATCGCCAATGCGTTGCACCAGATTGCCCAGCTTGGCCTGGTGCCGCTGCTCGCGCATCCGGAGCGATACGCCGCCTGCACTCCGGAGGCGGTGCGCCACTGGAAGTCGCTCGGCGCGGTCATGCAGGTCGATGCGACGACCATTCTCACCACCCGGGGCCGCGGCCAGCGCGCGCGGAATCTGCTGGCCGCCGGACTCGCGGATATCATCGCCGCCGACAACCACGGCGACGATCGCATGATGGGGACGGCCTATCGGTATCTCTGCGAAGCGGGTGGAGCGTCCCAGGCGGACCTCCTGTCCCGGCGCAATCCGGCGGCGATCCTCGCGGACAAGGGCCTGGAGCCGGCGCCTCCTCTCCACTTCAAGACGGGCCTGATGCAAAAGCTCCGGAACCTTCTGGACGACGGCGAATGAGCCCCGCCGAGCGGATCACGGCGGGTCTCGCCGATCTGGCGCGGACCGCCGAGGCGACCTCGGCGCTCGCGCCGGCGGTGGCCGCCCTGGTGCGCCGCTACGCGGACACGATTCGGCGGGGCGGCACGATCTTCTTCGCCGGCAACGGGGGTAGCGCCGCCGACGCCCAGCATCTCGCCACCGAATATGTAGTGCGGTTTCGCGAGGCACGACGGCCCTATGCCGCCATCGCGCTCACGACCGACACCTCCCTGCTGACCGCGGCGGGCAACGATCTCGGGTTCGAGCAGATTTTCGCGCGGCAGATCGAGGCGCTGGGCCGGGCGGGGGACCTGCTCGTGCTTCACAGCACCAGCGGCGCAAGCCGGAACCTGCTGGCGGCCGCGAGCGCCGCGCGGATCCGCGGCGTGGCGGTCGTCGCCTTCCTCGGGGGGAGCGGTGGGCCGCTCCGGGCCCACGTGGACGAAGCGATCGTGATTCCCTCCGACAACGGAAGCCGGATCCAGGAGATGCACCTCGCCCTCGAGCATCTGATCGTGGAAGCCGTCGAGGAGGAGCTGGACCGGTGATCTCTCTCACGGGGCAGCGGGTCCTCGTCACGGGCGGCTCGCGCGGCATCGGCCGCGCCGCGGCGCTCCTCTTCGCGCGGGCCGGGGCCGACGTGGGGATCACCTATCACACCCGGACGGCCGACGCCGAAACGGTGTCCCGGGAAATCCGCGCGATGGGGCGGCGGGCGTTTCACTCCGGCGGCGACCTTGCCCAGCCCGGAGTCGTGGACCGGGTCTTCCGGGAATGCAAAGCGGCATTCGGCGGGCTCGACTGCTTCGTCGCCAACGCGGGGATCTGGCCGGCCGAGGAAGTCCCGCTCGGTCGGCTCAGCGAGCAGCGCTGGCGGTCTACGCTCGCGCAGAATCTCGACGCGGTCTTCCTCACCACGCGCGCCGCGCTCGGCCTCATGGGCCCCGGCGGACGCATCGTGCTGGTCTCCAGCACCGCAGGGCAGCGCGGCGAGGCGTTTCACGCCGACTACGCCGCCACCAAGGGCGCGCTCATCGCGATGACCAAGTCGCTCGCGATCGAGTATGCGCCGGACATCACGGTGAATTGCGTGGCACCGGGATGGGTGGACACCGAGATGAGCGCCACGCCCCTTACCGGGGAGGGCAAAGCCCGCATCGCCGCGACCATCCCGCTCAAGCGGATCCCGCCGCCGGAGGACATTGCGGGGCCGATCCTGTTCCTCTGCAGCCCGCTGGCACGGCACATCACCGGCGAGGTGCT
The DNA here is from genome assembly GCA_964439025.1 of uncultured Gemmatimonas sp. Classification (GTDB taxonomy): domain Bacteria; phylum Gemmatimonadota; class Gemmatimonadetes; order Gemmatimonadales; family GWC2-71-9; genus JABFSM01. Next base: position 62,346 of record CAYTMW010000017.1, read on the forward strand.
CAATGTCAATGGTGGTAGCGTCCTGTGCGGGTAGGCGGTGACCAGCACCCAGCGCCCAGCACCCAGTACCCAGCACCCAGTGTGATCCACCTCCTTGCCACCGGCGGCACCATCGCCATGCAGCGTAGCGCCGCCGCGGGCGGAAACGTCCCGGCCCTGGATGCCGGGCAGCTGGTGGCGCTGGTCGGCGGACTCGGCGACCGGAACCGTCTCCGGGTCGAGGACTGGGAGCGTCTTCCCGGCGTGCATCGCGGGCCGGCCGAGCTCTGGGCCCTGCGCAACCGGGTCGCCGAAATCGTTTCAGCGCCCGATGCCCCCTCCGGCGTCGTGATCACCCACGGGACCGATACCCTTGAGGAAACCGCCTACCTCATCGCGCGTACCGTTCCGCCGGCCGTGCCAGTCGTGCTCACCGGCGCGATGCGTACCTCGAGCGATCCCGACTGGGATGGCCCCGGCAACCTCCGCGCGGCGGTGGAAGTGGCGCGCTCCCCCGCGAGCCGGAACCGCGGCGCCCTGGTGGTGTTCGCCTCCCGGATTCTCGATGGGCGATTCGTCGCCAAGATCGACACCATGGCACTCGAGGCCTTCGGCTCTCCGCACGCGCCGGCGCTCGGGACGATCACCGATTCGGCGCGCTACCAGCGCCCACCGGAGCCGCATCACCTCCTGCCGGCTCGGGATCTCTCCCCGCGCGTTGCGATTGTGCCGCTGATTCTGGGAGACGACGGCGCCCTGCTGGACATGGCCCGCGAACGGTTCGACGGGGTGGTCATCGAAGGCTTCGGACGCGGAAACATTCCGCCGGGAGCGCTGCCGGCGGTCCATCGCTGGATCGATGCCGGCAAACCGGTCGTGCTGTCCAGCCGCTGCGCGGCGGGAGAAGTCGGCGGCGAATATGCCTTCCAGGGTGGCGGCGGCGAGCTCCTCAGAATGGGCGTGACTCCCGCCGGGCGCCGCACTCCGGCGCTCGCGCGGATGGAGCTCGTGCTCTCCCTCTCCGCCGGCGTCCCCTACGCAGCGTCCGGCCAGTGACCGCTTCCCGCCTCCCGACGCTCCACGATCTGCCGAAGGAGGTGGCCGAAATCGCCGCCACCCTCGAGCGCGCCGGGTTCGAGACGTGGTGCGTCGGGGGAGCGCTCCGCGACCGGATTCTGGGACACCCCGCGGTGGATGTCGATCTGGCGACGGCGGCAACGCCGGAACAGGTGCAAACGCTCTTCCCGAAAACGATCGCCGTCGGCGTGCGCTACGGCACCGTCGGCGTGCTCGACCAGCGGCGCGTCCTCCATGAGGTCACCACCTTCCGAAAAGATGTGGAGACCGATGGACGTCACCCAGTCGTCGAGTACGGCGCCACCCTCGAAGAGGATCTGGCCCGGCGCGATTTCACCATCAACGCGCTCGCCTATCACCCGCTCCGGCACGAATGGCGGGATCCGCACGGCGGTGCGGACGATCTCGACCGTCGCCTGGTGCGGGCCGTCGGTACGCCCGCCACGCGATTCGCCGAAGACTACTTGAGAATTCTGCGCGCGCTCCGGTTCGCCGCGCGATTCGAGTTCGCGATCGAGCCGGAAACCTGGCAGGCGGCGGTGGCGGGGGCGCCGGGTCTTTCCGGACTCTCGGCCGAGCGGGTGCGCGACGAATGGTTCAAGGGGCTCACGACCGCAGCGTCGCTGGCGCGCCTGGTGGCGCTGTGGCACGACGTGGGGGCGGCCGCGGTTTGGTTGCCGGAGCTGCGGAGCTCCTGCCCGCCGGCCATCGATGCTCCCGCGCGACGGGATCCCGTGGTGCTGACGGCGGCGCTCTGCTCCACGCCGCATGAGGTTCTGGAACGACTGCGCGCGTCCAACGAGGAGATCGCGCGCGCGCGCGCCATGCACGCGGGGCCGGTCAGGCCCGCGAGCGATGATCCCCGCGACGCACGGCGCTGGATGGCGGCGGTCGAAGGCGCTGCCGCTGATTTGCTGAGGCTGGCCGAGCTTACTCAGGGGGCGCCGCCGCGGTGGGCCGCGGTCGTCGCCGGCATTCGGGCGCGGGGCGAGGCCACCTCACGAGGCCAGCTCGCCGTGTCCGGCGCCGATTTGCTGGCCTTGGGGATTCCCGCGGGGCCGGAGCTCGGACGGCTGCTGACCCAACTGCTCGATGCCGTTCTCGATGACCCCACGCGCAATACACGAGAGAGCCTGCTGCTCCTCGCCGAGGCATGGCGGTGACGCCGATTGTCTTCGCGATCGCCGCCGCGCTGGGCAACCTCGCCGGCGCCTTGGCCGTGGTGCGGCGCGAGCGGCGGAGTCTCGTCTTCATCGAGACCTGCCTCGCGTTCGGCGCGGGGTTCATGGTCGCGCTGGTCCTGGTCGGCGTCCTGCCGGTGGTGTTCGCGGCGCCGGGCACGCTTCCCGCGGCGGGGTTCCTCGTGCTCCTGGGCTACGTCCTGGTGCACGTCGCGCAGCACGTCATCACCCCGCATTTCCATTTTGGTGAGGAGACGCATACCGTCTCGCCGCGCGCCGGCGACAGCGCGCTGGTGGGGCTCACGCTTCACGCCTTCTTCGACGGCGTCGCCATCGCCAGCGGATTCCTGGTGTCGGAGCGGCTCGGCCTCCTGTTTTTCCTCGCGGTCGTGCTGCACAAGCTTCCCGAGGGCGTCACCATTGCGAGCCTGATGCTCGCCTCGGGGCGGGGGCGTGGTCCTGCGATATGGTCCGGTGCAGTGCTGGGAATCGCCACCATCGTGGGGGTGCTGCTGACCGAAGCGGTGGCCTCGCTGGCGCGGTCCGGCCTCGCGGTCGCCGCGGGGGTCACCCTCTACGTCGCGGCCTCCAACCTGGTACCCGAGTTCCAGGCCACCCGCGGGGTTCGGATGACCGCCGCATTTCTCGGTGGAGCGGCGGCGCTGCTCCTGCTCGGAACCCTGACTGGGTCGGCCGTGTGACCGATGCGATGGACGACACCCCGGAGCTCTTCTCGACACCGGCGCCGCTGGCTGCGCGAATGCGCCCGCGCACGATCCCGGAATTCGCCGGGCAGAGTCATCTCCTCGCGCCTGGACGGGCGCTGGGCGACGCGCTCCGCCGCGGGGACATCGGGAGCGCGATTCTCTGGGGACCGCCGGGGACCGGCAAGACGTCGCTCGCGTATCTCATCGCCGGACATACTGGGCGTGCCTTCGTCGGGTTCAGCGCCGTCACCGAAGGAGTGCAGCGGGTCCGCGAGGTGATCAAGGAGGCGGAGGAGCGGAGGCGACTCGGCCGCGGCACGATTCTTTTCTGCGACGAGATCCACCGCTTCAATCGCGCGCAGCAGGACGCCTTCCTTCCGCACGTCGAGCGGGGAACCATCACCCTCATTGGCGCCACGACCGAAAACCCGAGCTTCAGCCTGAACGCGGCGCTGCTCTCCCGTTGCCAGGTCTTCGTGCTGCAACCGCTCACCCCCGCCGACATCGAGGCCGTGGTGGGCTCGGCGCTGGGCGACCGTGACCGGGGACTCGGGCGGCTCCAGCTCACCGTGGACGATGACGCGCTCGGGTGGCTTGCCGTTCAGGCGGATGGCGATGCCCGGCGCGCGCTCACCGCGCTCGAGGCTGCCGCGCAGTCGGCCGGCCCCGGGGGACGGATCACGCTCGCCGACATGGCCGAGGCCTTCGCCCGAAGGGTGCCGCGATACGACCAGTCGGGCGAGGAGCACTTCAATCTCCTCTCCGCGTACCACAAGTCGCTTCGCGGGAGCGATCCGCAGGGCGCCCTCTACTGGATGGCGCGGATGCTCGAAGGGGGCGAGGACCCGCTGGTGCTGTTCCGCCGGGCGATTGCGATGGCGGCGGAGGACATCGGGCTGGCGGACCCGCACGCCCTGCAGCTCGCCGTGGCGGCGCGTGAGGCCTACCGGCAGCTCGGACCGCCCGAGGGATATCTCCCACTGGCGGAGATGACGATCTACCTCGCGACCGCGCCCAAGTCGAACAGTGTCAAGGCGGCGCTCCATGCGGCCATGGACCTGGCGCGCGACACTCCCGCGGAGCCGGTGCCGCTGCATCTGCGCAACGCGCCGACCACGCTGATGAAGGAGCTGGGATATGGCGCCGAGTATCGCTATGCCCACGATTATCCGGACCACTTTGTGAAGCAGGCGTATCTGCCGGAGCCGCTGGCGGACCGGGCGCCGTACGTACCCGGGGAGGTGGGGTACGAGAAGAGGGTGGCCGAGCGGATGGCCTGGTGGAAGAGCCGGAGCGCGGAGTGATGAGCGGTCCGGATTATCTTACGGAGCACTCTTTCGAGCGACGAGGACGACTATCCGAGATCTGATTGCGGTACAGCCCCCGGCGGAGCGCGCGGTGCTCGTGGCCGTCACCCGCAAGGGCTCGCGCGAAGTGGACCAGGTGCAGGAGCATCTCGACGAGCTGGGGCGGCTGGTGGACACCGCAGGCGCGCAGGTGGTGGGACGGCTGACGCAGCAGGTCCAGTCCCCCAATCCGGCCACGCTGCTCGGCGAGGGCAAGGTGGAGGAGCTCAAAGCGCTCGTCGCCGAATGCGGGGCCACGCTCGCCATTTTCGACGATGAGCTCGCGCCGGTGCAGGGCGCCAACCTGGAGCGCGAGCTCGGCATCCGGGTCATGGACCGCGCGGAAGTCATCCTCGACATCTTCTCGACCCGGGCGCGCACGGCGGAGGCCAAGCTGCAGGTCGAGCTCGCCCAGCTCGAGTACCTTCTGCCGCGGCTCACCCGGATGTGGACCCACTTGTCGCGTATCCGCGGCGGCATCGGTCTCCGGGGCCCCGGCGAAACCCAGCTCGAAACCGACCGGCGAATGATCCGCCAGAAGATTCAGCATCATCGCGGGAAGCTGCGCGATGTTGCCCGCCACCGGGAGACGATTCGCGGCGGGCGCCAGAAACTCCTGCATGCGTCGCTGGTCGGATACACCAACGCCGGCAAGTCGAGCCTGCTGCGCGCCCTGACCGGCGACCACGACATTGTCGTGGAAGATCGCCTCTTCGCGACACTCGATACGCTGACCCGAGAGGTGGAGGTGGGCGACGGCGTGCGCGTCCGGGTCACCGATACCGTCGGCTTCATCCGGAAGCTGCCCCACCATCTGGTCGCGAGCTTCCGCGCAACTCTGGAAGAAGCGCGCGAGGCCGATGTGCTGTTGCACGTCATCGACGCGAGCCATCCCGAGTGGGAGGAGCAGGCGGCGGTGGTGGAGCAGGTGCTGGGCGAGCTCGAGCTCTCCGACCGTCCGGTGGTGCTGGTGTTCAACAAGATCGATCTGGTGGAGGATCCGACCGCGTTCGCCGCGCGCATCCGCGAGATTCACCCCGACGCGGTGCTCACCACGACGATGCGCACCGACGGCGTGGCTTCGGTCAAGACGGCGCTCCGGGATCGCGCGCGCGCCGGGCGGTCGACAGTCCGCGTCGTGGTGCCGGCCGGGGATGGAGCGCGGCTGGCGGCGGTGTATCGCGCCGGCGAGGTTCTGTCACGCGAGGTGACGCCGGAGGGTGTCGTCCTGACCGTGCGCATGGAAGGATGGCGCGCTCGCCAGCTCAGCCTGACCGACGGGGCGGCGTGACGGCGGCCACACTCCCGATCACCGGTCGCACAATCCGCTTTGCCCTCGCCGGATGCGGGCGCATTTCCGCCAATCACTTCGATGCCCTCGCCGCGAATCCCGATGATGCGGAGCTGGTCGCGGTCGCCGATATCGACCCCACCGCCCTCCAGCGGGCGATGGCCGCCACCCACGCTCCGGGCTTTCCCTCTCTCACGCATCTTCTGGCCGGCTCGAACCCCGACGTGGTCGTCCTGGCCACGCCGAGCGGCCTGCATGCATCCCAGGCGACGGAGGTCGCCCGTGCCGGGCGGCACGTGATGACCGAAAAGCCGATGGCCACCCGGTGGGAAGACGGCAAGGCAATGGTGCAGGCCTGCGACGAGGCGGGGGTGCATCTTTTCGTCGTGAAGCAGAATCGCACCAATCCCACCGTGCAGCTCCTCAAGCGTGCCGTGACCGAGGGACGTTTCGGCCGGATTTATCTGGTGACGGTAAACGTGTTCTGGAACCGTCCTCAGTCCTACTACGACAGCGCCCCGTGGCGGGGAACCTGGGCGCTCGATGGCGGGGCGTTCATGAATCAGGCCAGCCACTACGTGGACATGCTCGACTGGCTGGTCGGTCCTGTGGAGAGCGTGCAGGCCTATACCGCCACGCTGGCCCGGCGCATCGAAGCCGAGGACTCCGGCGTGCTGGCGCTGCGCTGGCGCGGAGGCGCGCTGGGCTCGGTCAACGTCACCATGCTGACCTACCCCAAGAATCTCGAGGGGTCGGTGACGGTGCTGGGCGAGCGGGGCACCGCGCGTGTGGGCGGCGTCGCCGTCAACCGGATCGAGCACTGGGAGTTTGACGCGCCGCACCCGATGGACGAGGAGATCGAGCGGGCGAGCTACGAAACGACGTCGGTGTATGGGAAAGGCCACCAGCGCTACTACCGGAACGTGATCGAGGTGCTCCGCGGAACGGCCACCCCGGATACCGACGGCAGGGAAGGGCTCCGCTCGCTCGAGATCCTGGTCGCCACCTATCTCTCCGCGCGCGACGGGCGCCGGGTTCCACTGCCGCTGGAGTAGCCGGAATCGTGTCGGCGGGAATCCGGGATCTGCTCCACGGCCGGACGGTGCTGGTGACCGGCGCCGGCGGGTCGATCGGGAGCGAGCTCTGCCACCAGGTCGCAGCGGTGGGACCGTCCCGCCTCGTTCTCCTCGGCCACGGCGAAAACCCGATCTTCGAGCTCGACCTCCTCCTGCGGGAGCGCTTTCCCGCGCTCTCCATCGTCCCGATCATCGCCGATATTCGCGACCGCGCCCGGATGGACGACGTCTTCGCCCGGCAGCGGCCCGGTGTGCTGTTTCACGCGGCCGCGCACAAGCACGTGCCGCTGATGGAGGACCATCCGGTCGAGGCGGTGACCAACAATGTGCTGGGGACCCGCAACGTAGTAGAGCTGGCGCTGCAGCACGGGGTGCCGCACCTCGCGCTCCTTTCGACGGACAAGGCGGTGCGGGCCACCAGCGTGATGGGCGCGACCAAGCGCGTTGCCGAGCAGATCGTGCAGCACGCCGCGCGGCGGCACCAGAGACACTTCGTGTCGGTCCGGTTCGGCAACGTAATCGGGACCCGGGGCAGCGTCGTGCCGAACTTCCAGCGACAAATCGAAGCGGGCGGCCCGGTGACGGTGACGCACCCAGAAATGCGCCGTTACTTCATGACCTGTCCGGAGGCGGTCGGGCTGGTCATGCAGGCCGCGGCGCTGGGGCAGGGTGGCGAGATTTTCGTCCTCGACATGGGGCAGCCGGTCAGCATCATGCAACTGGCCGAGACGATGATCCGGCAGGCCGGGAAGGAGCCGGGACGGGAGATCGCGATCGAGGTCACCGGCATTCGTCCCGGAGAAAAGCTCTACGAGGAGCCCTACTTCAGTACGCAGGAGGCGGAGCCCACGGAGATGCCCGGGATTCTCCGCGCCCGCGTCTCCGTTCTCCCCCGAATCTTCGTCACCCGCCTGCGCGCGCTGCTCCGCGCCGCGGTGCTGGGCGCCGCCGAGGATGAGCTGCGCCGGTGCCTTGCAGAGCTGGTTCCCGATTACGCGCCGCGGGCAGGCTGATTGCGGCGCGCGAGCACCTGCTGCCAAAACGTCAGCGTCCGCTGCGCCACCGCCGAATCGACGAATTGCTCGAGTATGCGCTGCCGGGCCCGCTCTCCCAGGGTCCGGACCCGCGCGGGGTCCGCGAGCAGCTCCTGCAGGGTGTTCACCATTCCTTCCTGATTGTCCACGACGATTCCCGCGTCGCCCACCAGCTCGGGAAGCGCCCCCGCGCGGGTGACGACCGGCGCGATGCCCCGGGCCATTGCCTCGAGCAACACCGGGTTGGAGCGGTCGACCCAGGTGGAGGTGTCGTGCGATGGGACCACGAGACAATCGATCTCTTCCCAGACCGGAGTCAGCTCGCTCCGCGGCACACCACCGAGCCAGCGAATCCGCGAAGCGAGTCCCAGGCGCTGGGCCAGCGCCTCCAGCGCCTCCTGCTCGGGGCCGGTGCCCACGATGGCGAGGGTCCAGGCGCCCATGAGCCCCGCGGCGGCGCGGAGCAGCAGCTCGCCACCGCGCTCGGGGACGAGGCGGCCGATGAAGCCGAGACGGATGCCGCGGCGCATCTCGCCTCGGGAGAGCGGTGGCGCCGGGGTCACCCCGAACTGGGGCAGCATGGCGCGGAGTGCGGCGGGCGCCGCCTCGGCGAGGAGGTCGGCGGCCATTCGATTCCCGCCGATGACACCTGCCGCATCGGCAAGTGTCGCACGATAGCGGCGACCCTCGAAGAGTCCCCGGCGGGGGCGGAGACTCTCGGCGCTGAAAACGACGTGGGGAATCCGCAGCCGGCGCGCCGCGGATGCCAGTGCAGCGGCGGCCTGGGTGCCGGGGGGCTCCTCGATGTGGACGAGGTCGGGCCGGAAGTCGGACAGGATGCGGCGGAGAGCCCGGGCGTTCCAGTCGAGACGGGTGGGATCGGCGCGGTCCCCCTTCACGGGAACGGGGGTCAGGCGGATGCCGCCGTCGAGTCCGAGGGTGCCGCCGGGGAGGGCGACCATGAGATCGACACCGAGCCCGGCGAGCGCACGGAGTTTGCCGCGAGTCGGAGGATCGGCGTAGAGATGGGAGAGCATGAGCGCCCGCACGGGGGGAATTTAGCGAGGGCGGGCGTCGAATCGGCAGAACCGTGCTGCGAAGTTTGGGTGAGGACGATAGGTTTGGAGCGAGGGCCCTTAGCTCAGCCTGGTTAGAGCAGCGGACTCATAATCCGTAGCGCGCTGGTTCAAATCCAGCAGGGCCCATGACAGAGGCAAGGAGGCACAGAGGCAAAGAGGCTCAGCGGCGATGACTTTGCGGCGGAACAATCCAAGTTGTTGCTGTTACGCGCTGGCATACCTCTCGGTGCTGGGGCGGTGGCCCGGAGGGTGAGTATTGGTGGGGCGGGGCGCGTGAAATGGCGCCGGCGACCGTTGGTGTGGTGGGGGAGGTGAGCGGGCATCCGGCAGATTCGGGGATGCCCGCTTCGCATCTGTCCTCGCAGTCCAATCCGAAACTCTTGACGCTCATGCGGTCGAAGCTCCGGCTGGGGCACTATAGCCGGCGAACCGAGCAGGCCTACGTCGGGTGGGTGATCCGGTTCGTGCGTTATCACCGGTTGCGGCATCCGGCGGAGCTGGTGGAGCAGGACGTGATGGCCTTTCTCCGGCACCTGGCGGAGGAGCGACGGGTGGCGGCGGCGACTCAGGGACAGGCGTTGGCGGCGCTCCTGTTCCTGTATCGGTATGTGCTCGGTCGGCCGCTCCGGTTGGAGGGACAGCTGCCGCGGGCGCGGACGCCGACGCGGCTGCCGGTGGTGCTGACGCGATCGGAAGTGGCGCGGGTGTTGGGGCAGCTTGAAGGTGGCTATCGGCTGGTGGGGACGTTGTTGTATGGAAGCGGGATGCGCCTGCTCGAGTGCCTGACCTTGCGGGTGAAGGACGTGGATCTGGAGCGGGGGGAGATCCGGATCCGGCGGGGGAAGGGCGGCGTGGATCGGGTGACGGTGCTGCCGGAGGCAGTTCGGCCGAGCCTGGTGGCGCACCTGGGGCGGGTGCGGGCGTTGCAAGGAGAGGACTTGGCGGCGGGGGGAGGCAGGGTGGCCTTGCCGGGGGCCTTGGATCGGAAGCTGCCGAACGCGGCGGCGGAGTGGCCGTGGCAGTGGGTCTTTCCGGCGGCGCGCACCTATCGGGACCGGGTGACGGGGGAGCGGCGGCGGCATCACTTACATCCCTCGGCGATGCAGCGCGCGATGGTGGTGGCGGTGCGACGGTCTGGGGTGGGGAAGCGGGCCAGTTGTCACACCCTGCGGCACAGCTTTGCCACCCATCTCCTGGAATCCGGCTATGACATCCGGACGGTCCAGGAGCTGTTGGGGCACCGGGACGTGAGTACCACGATGGTATACACCCATGTACTCAACCGGGGCGGGCTCGGGGTCCGGAGTCCAGCGGACCTCCTGGGCGGGGCGGGTCTTGCAGTCTTTCCGGATTCGGCAGCAGAGGGTACCATAGGAGGGACAGCTCAGATGTCGAAGTAGTAGTTAGGTGGCGTGGCTCAACAACAACAACTGAAGTGGTCTCGACCGTCGGCCTGG
>CAYTMW010000018.1:0-71787 GCA_964439025.1 uncultured Gemmatimonas sp.
CCCGGTTCGTCCCGGGCTACTTTGACCGCATGGCCCGCTGGCTTCAGGCTGAGGGGCGTTAGGTCCGAGTCGGCGACTCCGTAACGTCCGTGCGGCCTAACCCGCGCTTGCTGCTGCCGAGGCCCTGAGCGCGTCGGCTGCCGCCGGGTATCTTTCTATGCGCGGTCGGCGGCGGCCTTAGCAGGGACCTGCAGCAGAAGCGCACGCCGTTAGACAGCCAGAAGCAACGCGAAGGTCGGACGTCCCCAAGGAGGCTACATGCGCAGCAGAAGCGCAGGGCAGCCAGAACCGCGCACTAGCCGGGAGGTCCTATGATTCCCGTGATCACCCTTCTCTCTCTCGCCATCAGCGGGAGTCCTCCACTCTGGGGGGTTCAGGGGCATCGCCTGGTCTGCGAAGTTGCCTGGCAGCGCCTCTCGCCTAAAGCCCGGGTATTGGTGCAGCATCTGCGCGATCAGGACCCAGAAGCCCGCGACTCGTTCGCGAGCGACTGCTTGTGGGCCGACGCCGTACGCTCGACAACCCACAAGCTCACGTACTTCTATCACTTCATCAACATCCCGCCCAATACGACCGGCATGGATCGTGACCGGGACTGTGGCGATCCGGATCGGCGTTGCGCCCCTTGGGCCATTAAACATTACGCGAGAGTCCTTCAAGACTCTAACGCGCCACCACTGCAGCGAGGTGAAGCGCTCAAGTTTTTGACTCACTTCGTCGGCGACTTGCACCAACCCCTCCACGCTGGCCGGCCAGCCGACCGGGGCGGCAACGACGTGCCGGTTCGGTTCTTTGGCACGCGCGTCATTGGCGGCGATACGCTGAACTTGCACATGGTGTGGGATACATACATTCTGGCTCGGGCAAACCTCTCGGCACCTCACGGAGTACTTCAGCTGAACGCTGACATCACCGTAGCAGAGGCGAATGAATGGAACTCGGCCAGTCTCTCCACCTGGGTTGCAGAGTCATACGTGATCGATGAGGGACTCGCTTATGCTCTTCCTCCCGGCAATAGGATCGACCAGCAGTATTACGGTCGGGCGCTGCGCGCCAGCAAGACGCAGCTGCAGCGAGCGGGCGTGCGGCTCGCGGCTCTGCTCAACGCAATCGCCGATGGGACGCTCAATCCTGATCTGCTCGAGTTTTGAGCACCAAGTCAACGATGCATGTGCCGCGCTGACCCTTCTCAGCGCGGCGCGGTGGCCAGGTCCCTCAGGGCGCCCGCCAGCATCCGCACCTTGGCCGCATCGGCGGCCCTCCGCGCGTCGCCGTCCAGCTGCACGGCGAGCTGGGTCAGCGCGTCCCGCCGGTCTGCCCCCGATGCCTTTTCGGCGCCAGCGAGCGCCAGCCGCACGGCCGAAATCCGGCCGGCGGCGAGCCCGTTCGACCGCGCGAGCTGATCGGCGTACGCGCGCGCCAGCGCGAAGCTGGCCGGCCAGACCATTTTGGGCTGTCCCTGGGTGTTCAGGTAGTCGTAGTGCACCATCCTGGCTGCGTCGATTTCGTTCTGCGAAATGAATCCGCTTGGCACCAGCTCGAAGATGTCGAGGCCGCGGGCGATCTCGGAGCTGACGATGACGCCGTTGTACCAGTACACCGACCACGACCCGGCCATGCTGAATCGGGTCGAGTCCACCGGGCCCCGGTCGAAGAAGGCGACCTCTTTCGGGTGCGCGGCATCGGTCCAGTCGAAGACCGAGATGCCGCCCTGGTACCAGGCCTGCACCATGACGTCGCGCCCGGGGATCGGGATGAGCGAGCCGTTATGGGCGACGCAATTCTCCTGCGCCGTCTGCGGCGCCGGCAGCTTGTAGTAGCTCTGGAATTGCATCTTGCCGTTGACCAGCGTGAAGATCGCGTTCGCCCCCCACTCGGGTTTGTCGGTGACGCGGCACTTCGGCTGTCCCCCTCCGCCCCATTCATCGCTGAAGAGAATCTTGGTGCCGTCGTTGTTGAACGTCGCCGAATGCCAGTAGGCAAAGTTCGAGTCGGCCACCGCGCCGATGCGCACCGGATGCGCCGGATCGCGAATGTCGAGCAGCAGCCCGTATCCCCCGCAGGCGCCGCCGGCCAGGCCGATCGCCGGAAAGACGGTGATATCGTGACACTGGGTGGGCCCGGGTCGAGGGCCGCTGCCGGGGGCCGGGGCGCCGACCATCACGTCAAGGAGGCCCTGCACCCCGATGCGCAGCGCGGCGCTGTCCGCGGCCGTCGGCGCGCCGGTCCCGCCGCGAGCCATGACGATGCTGTCCAGCATCGGCTTGGTGAAGCGCGGGGGCAGGACGAATTCCATCCCGTTGATGGTGGCGGTGAATCCGCCCGCGGCGCGCGCGGCGGTGGCGGCTTTGGCCGCGGCGGCGATGTCCTCCTTGGCCTCTGCGTGCACCGCCGGCGCCACCAGGTCATTGAAAATCCGCGGCGAGCTGACGATGGCCGCCTGCTCGGGATGAGCGAGCGGCACCTTGATCACTTCGATCCGGAACAGCGCCGAGTTGGGGTCCTTGTCGGGTGTGGTGTTCACGCAGCCTTCGAGCTCGCTCGGCGACCGCACCCCGGCCGAGCCCGAGATGTAGACGTAGACGTTTTCCGCATCCTTGGGATCGACCAGCACCGTGTGGGTATGCGAGCCGCGGCAGGTCTGCACGTTCCCGACGTTCTTGGGAGCGCTGATGTCGCTGATGTCAAAGATGCGGAGGCCGCGCAGCCGCTCGCTGCTCACGGTGTCCCGGACGCCCTGCGCGCCGCAGTCGATGCGACCGGAAAGGCCCTCGCCGGACACGAAAAGCAGGTTCCGGTAGACCGAGACGTCGCTCTGCGACGCCGGGCAGAAGTATGCCGTCTTCAGGGTGGGCCGGCTCGGATTCGCGATGTCCCAGATCTGATAGCCGTTGTAGCTGCCCTGGATGGCGTAGGTTCCCAGGAAGGCCAGGTCGGAGTTGGTGCTGCCGAGGAACTTTTCCGTCGGCGGCGTCTTGGAGAGCACCCGCAGATTCCACGAAGCCTCCGCGGCATCCATCAACCCGGCGCGAAGACCGACGCGCGGATCGGGGCTCGGCGCCGCGGTCGACATCCCGCCCCGCGGCGACGGGGCGTTGCCGGCGGCTGAAGTGGTCGAGGTGGAGCACGCCGTCATGGAGAACAGTCCGATGGCGAGCGACAGCGTCAACAGCGGTGCGGATCGGGGCATAAGAACCGTCGAGAAAAGGGTGGTCACGGGATGGGTATCCCGAGTGTGAAGGCGGCGAGCATCTTCTGCATCCGTTCGATCTCGGTGAACTGGTCGACGTTGACGTCGGAGGCGAACTTGAACACGATCTCGTCCTGGCCGGCGCCGTAGGAGCCAAACAACTCCTTCACCATGGCGACGGCACCGCGGTGATGCTGGATCATGAAGGTCAGGAAGAGCCGGTCGAACTCTGTTCCCTTCGCTTCGTCCAGCAGCTTCATCTGGGCCTCGGTGAGCATGCCGGGCATCAGCATCACATGCTCCCGCCCATTCATGACCATCTTCATGCCACTCGGCGTAGCAGCCGGCACCGGCTGGCGGCGATCCCGGAGCCACCGCTGCATCGTGGCGATCTCATCCTGCTGGGCATTGATGATCCGCTCGGCCAGCCTGAGTATCGAGGCGTCGGCCCCGTGGGTTGGTGCCCAGCCGGCCATCACGATGGCTTGGGCATGGTGTCCGATCATGCCGGACATGAAGTGAATGTCCGCCGCGGTGTAGGGATACCGGGCACTATCGGCCTTCGCCTTGGCGAAACCCGAGGCCTCGCCCTGGGCCGGCATGGGGGACGTCTGCACCGGTGTCTGGGTGCCGCTGCAGGCCGCGATGGCGACCACGACGAGGCAAGCCGCGGTGGTCTCGCGGATGCGTGATGGTGTCATTTTCATGGATAGTACCATGGCAATACGGTGCTGGTAAGCGGCGGGGGCGGAGGCGGATTATCGCACACCGTCTACCCGCCGGCGATCGCTCCCACGATCATGAACGGCTCGATGCCCCTCGCAACCGCGTCGGGCAGTGGGGCGTCCGGCTTTTCGTGGGAGAGATCCTGCTCGCAAGCGAAGAACCTCACGAACGGCCGGCGCCGCTGGGTGACGTGGTCGCGGATGGTCCCGCGCAGCACCGGATAGCTGAGCTCGACCGCATCGAGGACCGAGCGCAGCGTGGCCTGACCCTCGACGTCGAGCGTGAGCTCGCCGTCGACGCGCGCCAGGGCGCGCAGAGGTGCCGGCAGCACCACCCGGATCATGCCAGGGTCTGGACTTCGACGGACAGCACCGGCGGCAGATCCCGAACAATCGGAGCCCAGTGATCTCCGGCATCGGCCGATGCGTACACCTGTCCGCCGGTGGTGCCGAAATACACACCGCACGCATCGAGGGAGTCGACGGCCATTGCGTCGCGCAGCACGTTGACGTAACAATCGCGTTGCGGCAGACCCTTGGTGAGCGCCTCCCATTCATTCCCGCCTGAGCGGCTGCGGTACACCCGCAGCTTGCCCTCGGGCGGGTAATGCTGCGAGTCGCTGGTGATCGGGACCACGTAGATGGTGTCCGGCTCATGGGCGTGCACCTCGATCGGAAACCCGAAGTCGGTCGGCAGATTTCCGCTCACCTCGTGCCACGACTCCCCCGCATCCTCGCTCCGCATGACGTCCCAATGCTTCTGCATGAACAGCACGTTCGGGCGGGCCCGGTGCATCGCGATGCGATGCACGCAGTGGCCCACCTCGGCCGCCGGGTCGGGGATGTACTCGGATTTGAGTCCCCGGTTGATGGGCTGCCATGTCGTGCCGCCGTCGTCGGTTCGGAACGCGCCGGCAGCCGAGATGGCGATGAAGATCCGCTGGGGATCGCCCGGGTCCAGGAGGATCGTGTGGAGGCACATCCCGCCGGCGCCCGGTTGCCAGCGGGGCCCGGACCCGTGGCCTCGGAGGCCGGAGAGCTCCTGCCAGGTCTGGCCGGCGTCCGTCGAGCGGAACAAGGCGGCGTCCTCGACCCCGGCGTACACGGTGTCCGGATCGGCCAGCGACGGTTCGAGATGCCAAACCCGCTTGAACTCCCAGGGGTGGGGGGTGCCGTCGTACCATTGATGGGTGCCGGGGACGCCGTCGTAGGCGAATTGGTTGCCCGTCGGCGCCCAGCTCGTGCCGCCGTCGTCGGAGCGCTGGATCACCTGCCCGAACCAGCTGCTGGACTGGGACGCGTACAGCCGGTTCGGGTCGGCGGGTGAGCCCTTGACGTGATAGATCTCCCAGCCCGGCAGGTGAGGACCACTGATGTCCCACCGTTCGCGCGTACCGTCCGACGTCAGGATGAATGCGCCCTTGCGTGTGCCAACCAGCACCCGTACTCCGCTCATCCGGCCCCCCCTTCGTGAGACTCGCTCTTGGTGAGACACGCTCGACCGACCCGCCAACAGATTATCACCCGCAGCGTCGATTGTCGATTCTCGCGCTACCGCCCGCAGCCTGTGTCGTTCGTGCCACAGCGTGCGCGCGCGGATCGGTGCCCTGGTTGGGGGAGTAGCACCACCTCGCGGCGGGACGCGACATTCGCGGCTACCCGCACCAGCCGGTATCATATCTCTATCTTTCCAGTCTCCAGAGGTCTCGCAATGGTTGTCGCTGCGCCTGGTGGATTGGCTGCGCGGCCCGCGTGTTCCGTCTCGCCTCTTCGACTGGTGCCAATGAGGTGGAATGCTGGATCTCCAGGATCAATTTGGCCAGATCGATATCTACCTCTTCGATCAGCTGCTTCGCGGACGCATCGCGCCCGGGATGCGCGTCCTCGACGCAGGATGCGGGTCGGGGAGAAACCTCGTCTATGTCCTGCGGGCCGGCTACGAGGTGTTCGGAGTGGACGCCGATCCGGTTGCAATCGAGGCCGTGCGACGTCTCGCCGCGACGCTCGCGCCCGGCCTTCCTGCCGGCAATTTTCGAGTGGAACCCCTCGAGAGCATGTCGTTCCCAGATTCCTTTGCCGACGTCGTGCTGAGCAGTGCGGTGCTCCACTTCGCGCGGAGCGACGAACAGTTTGCGACCATGGTACGGGGAACCTGGAGGGTTCTCAAGCCTGGTGGACTTCTTTTTGCCCGTCTGGCCTCGTCTATCGGTATGGAGCAAGAGGTCGTGAGTGTTGCCGGCCGGCGGCACAGGCTCCCGGACGGGACGGAGCGATATCTGGTGGACGCACTACTCCTCATCCAATTGACTCGGGATTTGGGGGGCGAGCTGCTCGACCCCCTCAAGACGACGGTCGTGCAGAACCAGCGGTGCATGACGACCTGGGTCGTGCGCAAGGTCGGGTAGGTTTAGGGCGAGGTCCTTTCGAGAGCTTCTCCTTCCCGCCGTCGCCGCGGGGAACCGGCTGAACCAGCTTCTGATGGAGCTTCGCCGCAGCATTCCCTCGTCCCAGTTCAGCGGGCTCGATTCGGCTCAGGCCGCGTGGCGGGTGTACATCCAAACCGAGTGTGCGTGGGAAGCGTCCGCCTTTCGAGGCGGGACGCTGGAAGCCATGGTGCAGTGTCGCGCTGCCGAACCCTATCTTCGACAAGCCCGACTGCTGCTGATCCGGCCCTGACGGCCTGCGTCCGCCGGGTTATTGCAGTCGGACCAAGCCCGCCGCCTCGCGTCCCCGGATGGCGTGGGCGAGAATTTCCGCTCCTTCGACGACCCGCGGGCCGGGCCGGGACGTGTAGGCGTTGCCATCGAGCGCCCAAATCGGCCCGCGGAAATCACGAGCGCTCGCCGCCTCCGCCGTATCGCTCTCCACGAATCGACGCCACTCCGACAGGGCGCGCTCCAGGCCGAAGCCGCACAAGGCCACGACAGCCAGGTCGGGCGCGAGTGCGAAAACGTCACGCCAGTGGGACCGAACTGAGTGCGCACCCGGAGCCGCTCCGATGTCGCGGCCGCCGGCCATCGCGACCAGCTCCGGGGTCCAGTGTCCTGCGAGGTAGAGCGGCTCCAGCCATTCGATGACTACGACGCGGACTTCCTTTCCTGCCGGCCGTCGGGGCATCCGCTCGAGCCGATCCAAGAGGCTCGCCACAAGATCGACTGCCGCGGAATCCCGTCCCAGCGCGGCACCGACCGTCCGAATGTCGTGGAAGACACCGGCCAGGGTGCGGGCGCAGAGACCCAGCACAGCAGGCGGCTGGTCGAAGGCCGTCGCCAGCGACCGTACATCGCCTTCGACCACGGCGCACACTTCGCAAAGATCCTGCGCCAGGACCAGGTCCGGGCGGACGGCGTGCAGGGCCGCACCATCGACAGCAATCACCGCCCGCCCTTCGGAGTGCAGGCGCCGCACCTCCGCGTCAATCGCGGCGCCGCTGCCGGACGTCCGAACCGGCGACCAGGTGAGGTGCGGGCGATCTGTTATAGTGGAAGGAAAATCACATTCGTGGGAGATGCCCACGAGGAGATGGCTCGCGCCGAGCGCGCACACGATTTCAGTGCCCGCAGGGAGGAGTGAGGCGACGCGGCATTGGTCCGGTTCGGGTGGCAGGAGGGCGGGGGACACGCCCGAAGATCGCGGGCGCCGCCGCGAGGCCGCAAGACCCGGCCTGGGAGCCCTCCCTTGCTCTCCGGCCATTCAAAAGCCAAGCTTCCCAGCCTTTTGAGGTGCAGGCGGGAACATGACGTTTACAAACAGATGAATAACCAGATTCTTCTCACCCCATACTTCCTGGATCAGCCCTCCCCATGCCTTGCCGGCCTGGCGCAGGCAGACTGGCAGCACAACACCGCCCGCCCGCTCGGGGACGGCCAGATCGCGCGAATGACAAGCGTCCACCAGGAGCTCCGCGATCGGGTCACCGATGTCGCACGCCGCGGCGATCGTCCGGTGAGTGTGGCGGGCGATTGCTGCGCCGCCATTCCCGTTCTGGGCGGTCTCCAGCGCGCCGGTCTCGAACCGGTGCTCCTCTGGCTCGACGCACACGGCGACTTCAACACCGCGAGCACGACGATCAGCGGCTTCCTTGGTGGAATGCCCCTGGCCATGATGACCGGCCGAGGGGACCAGGCGCTCATGAGAGCCGTGGGTGCCCGACCACTGCCGGACTGCGACATCGTCCTTTCCGACGCGCGGGATCTCGATCCGGCGGAACGCGACCTCCTGCGAGCCTCCGGCGTCCGGCATCTCGGCTCGCCGACGCGCGTGCTCGGCGCGCTTCCACCGACCAGGCCCGTGTACGTGCATCTGGACTGTGATGTGCTGGACCCAGGGTCGGCGCCGGCGATGCGGTACTCGGTGCCGGGCGGCCCCGCGCTCCCAGACCTCGTGCGGTTGGGGGCGGCGCTCCACCAGACGGGGAGGATCGCCGCCGTCTCCGTCACCGTATGGGACATCGACGCAGACACCGATGGCCGAACCGCCCGGGCCTGTATGTCCGTCCTCAACGCGTTGGTGGGGAGGGCCGATATGTGAGCCAGTTGCTGCGCAGCGCCCCATACTTTCCGGTCGCGGATCTCGAGCGATCCGCCGCCCATTACGAGCGCGTGTTCGGCTTTCATCGCGATTACACCGGAGGAGAGCCCCAGCAATTCATCATCGTGAGCCGAGACGGCCTGTCGATCATGTTGCGTCTCGTCGAGGCGCCTGAACGGATCAGCCCGAACGAGAGACAGGGGGGAACGTGGGATGTGTTCTTCTGGGTTCGGAATGTGAAAGCATTGCACGCGGAGCTGGTGGCGAACGGCGCGGACATGGTCTACGGACCGACGATCCAGAAAGCGTACCACATGGAAGAGTTCGCCGTGCGTGATCCCGAGGGCTACGTGCTGGGTTTCGGGCAGGGCCTTTGAATGTCGCTGCCCCCCGCGCCTCATCAGATTGCCGTACGACGCCAGCTCCTCGTACATGCGCGGGCCGACGGAGGCCCCGCCGCTCATTCGCGAGGCGCGCAACCTCTCGCTGTATGAGCACGTCGGCTATCGAGTGCAGGGGCATGACCGGGTCGCGGATACACTCGAAACCTGGACCATCTTCCGGCCGGTCCCGGGACGGCCAGCGGAACCTGATTCATGAACCAGCCAAACCTCGGCCCGAGGCTATCTTTACATCAGTCTCCCACGCAACGGAGTTGTAGCATGAAGCGTTTGATCCTGTCGGCGGCGATGTTCGGTGTTGCGCTGACAACCGCCCTCTCCGCGCAGTCGATTACCGGTGAATGGGATGCATCCATCAATACACCCGGTGGCGCCCGGAGCTTCAAGATCGTTTTTCAAGTGAACGGTGACACTCTGACGGGCACGGTGAAGCGCGAAGCGGGCGACGTCCCCCTGTTCGGGACCGTCAAGGAGGGTGCCGTGAGATTCAGCTACACGGTGAACTACAATGGGAACCCCCTGGAGCTGACGATCACCGCGACGGTGGCCGGCGACTCCATGAAAGGCACCGTGGACTTCGCCGGCGCAGCCGAAGACGAATTCTGGGCAAAGCGCGCGACGGCGCCCCGGCCGCCTCCGGCTTCATAGGTAGGCGCGAGGGATTCTGTTGAACACGACGCAACGCATTCTCTTTGCCCTCGGGTTCGTGATTACGGTCGGCCTGGCTGGCCGGTACCTGATGCGGAAGTATTCTCCCCCCGATCCGTGGAAGCCGTTCGCCAATCGGGCCCGGGAGTTTCTGGATGCCGCCATCGCGGGGGATTCGGCGGCAGTCGCCCGGTTGGCAGCCTCGCCGGAAATGGCGCGCTGGGCACTGGATGTCGCCGGCCGAACTCCCTCTCCCCTCGCCGGATTCCGGGGCTTCCGCCGGGTCGGCGGGAGCCGGTCGGGTGAAGCCACGCTCCTCGTCGGCGGAATGAAAGGTGGTGCGTGCGACCGCGAGATCGTGGCGGTCGAGCTGGTGGGGAGTCAAGCGGAGGCGCGGGTGCGGAGCATCAGCGCGCCTTGTTTGCCGTCGCCGTAACAGATCGAGAGCATGGAGACCCTATTCCAGTGAGGAGTATCCCAGTGATTGCGCGATGGAGCCTGGGCGGGGTTCTGCTTGCCTTCTTGGTAGCCGCTCCGGTCCACGGCCAGTCGGTGCAGTACCGTTCTCCCGCCGGTGTCGAGTACCGGTCCCAATCCGACACGGGAGCGATCGCCCGCGCGGAGCGCGCACTCGCCGCGGACCCTCGCAATGTGGATCGGATCATTCAGCTCGGCGTCGCGCAATCGGGCGTCCGCCAGTTTCGCGAAGCGATCGAGACCTTCACGCGCGGACTCGCCATCGCCCCGGAGCATGCGCTCCTCTACCGCTGGCGCGGTCATCGCTATCTCTCGGTGCGCGAATTCGACCGGGCGATGGAAGATCTCCTCCGCGGCAACCGGCTCGACAGCACGAATTACGGCATCTGGTATCATCTGGGCATCGTGCGATTCGCCCGTGGCGATTTCGATGGCGCCGCGGATGCATTCCAGCGCGCACAGCCGCGCGCCCCCGATGCCGGCGAGCTGGCAGGTGCGACCGACTGGTTCTGGATGTCGCTCTCACGCGCAGGCAGGACGGCTGAGGCGCGGGCAATGCTCGACCGGCGCCCCGATTCGCTCCCGGTGAACAATGCTTACGCTCAGCGCCTGCGGCTCTATCGCGGAGAGATCGGTGCTGACGAGGTGATCACCCCGGCGGACACCACGGACGTTGCTGTGGCCACGCTGAGCTACGGCGTGGGGAACTGGTATCTCGTGCGGGGCGATACGGCGCGGGCGCGCGACTGGTTCGGGCGCTCGGTCCGGTCCGGCGGCTGGCCCGGATTCGGGTTCATCATCTCGGAGGTCGAGCTGGGGCGGTTGCGATGACGATTCGTGGTCGGGCGAGTCGGTGCCGCCAGGCCGAAGCCACCGATTCGGGCGCCAGCGTAGAATCCTCCACGTTATTAGGCCGGAAAGGCTCCATCCGGCCCCCCAGGGCACACCCGGCTATCTTTCAGGTCTGACGCCTATCTCATGACTCGGGCGTTCACTTCATCGGCGGGTTTTCCGCGCAGGGAGCATACATGCCAACTTTGACTCAGGCTGAGAAGCGGCAGCGGGCGACCAGATTTCCCCCCGCGAACGGCGCCGCTCCGGCGTGCGGTCCGCTCAACGTTCAGTGGGGGAGTCCCTTCGATCGTCTTTGCTTCATGCTCTCCCGGCCGGATCTGGCGACCAAAAACAGCCGCGGATATGTCAAGCTTCTCGCGGAGTTGACCGCCGGCTCGGGCTGCACGGAAGAGGAGCTCCTGGCCCACGGGAACAAGGTCCGCGCGTACCTCTTCTTCGCCGAGGACCGCTTGACCAAGGAGGGCGCTCTGGACGGTTTGACGGGGAGAGAGAAATACCCGTATCAGCTTCCCGAGGTGTCGCCCGCCTTCTAGGACGTCGCCATCAAGAGACCGCTCGGCAGGCCGAGGGATTTCCTCCACGAGCCGCGGATGCGCCCCAGTACTGGCGCACTGCGTGCATGATGACCGGCAGACCGCGGAGCACGCAGAAGGCGACGGTAATCCAGGCGCTCACGTCCAGGATGCCCGTCATGGGCTGCACCGCCGAGTTCATGGTCGTGCCTCCGGGAAACGCGCTGAACGCATGCGCCAGCGCGAGACCGCAGAACGTGACGACCTTGGAGACGGCATACCCGATCCGCATCCAGGCTGAGCCGACGAGAAACCGTCCGAGCGCGGTGTGATGCTGTGCGAACGGAACCGTTCCCTTGCCGATACCGATACTCCGCAGCGCGTCGGTGAGCGTGGTGCGCACGAGCACGATCAACGGAATCGCCGTCGATATCATCCGCAGATCCGCGAAACACACCCAGAGAACCAGCTCATAGGTTCGGTCGGCGGCGATGTCCAGCACGCTGCCGAGGAGGCTCGTTTGACCCGTTTTCCTGGCGACGATGCCATCCACGGTGTCGAGCATGAGCCCGGCGAAGAGCAGGGCCACGCCGGCGAGTCGCACCGGGGCGGAGCCCAGGTACAGAGCCAGCATGCTGATGAGCAGAAGCGGGAATCGTGAAAGCGTGATCGCATTGGCCAGCATGATGCACCTCCCTCGCGTGACGAGGATTGCGTGACACCCGCAACCAAGCCGGCGGCCGTGACCCGCCCGTGACCTCGGGGCTTCCTTGGGCGGCGGCGCTGGGGACCATTTTCTGGCACTGCTGGCTCCACCTTTCCCTTGACCCAAGGTTGGAGTGGCGATGCTCATAGTCCGTTACCTGCCGATCGCGCTGGCCCCGCTGACCGTGGAGTGCTCCCACCCTGAACCGGGGTCCGGGGTGCCTGCATATGGGGTGGCCGATTCGATGGTGCTGGGCGAATTTGAGGATGATTACGGGAACCGGCACACCGCAGGAGCATTACGTCATCGCCCGCAATGACCCGGCCAATCCAGCAGATGGCGGCCTGTGGACGCGAATTGATTGGCTTCGGCTTCCAGGGATGCCGCCCTATGCGTGGGGTTTCTGCCTGAGCGCCCGGCGCCCAAATCCCTCGTCGCCGATTTCTGGAGGACCCATGGGCTTTGAATTTGCGGAGATCCTGGGCATGTCTATCTCATCGAATACATCCCTCAAGCTTGCGGCCATCCTGGCTCTCCTACCCGTCGCCCCGCTGACCGGGCAGAGCCAACCGGTGCAAGGGCCGATCGTCCACACGTACGCACCCTCGGTGTCCACCCAGCGGGAAGCGGGGCGCATTCGCCGTCTCTGCCGGTGGACAGATACGACCGCCGTCCTGGACGCGGACGCCCTCCTCGTCGTGGTCCGGAGCTCGGGGCCGGATCCCCTCGCGCCATCCTACGACAATTTCAAATGGCTCCGCGACGAGGCCCATTCCCTGTTGAACGACTCGGGACCCCTGTTTCACGCCTATCTTTATGTGATACGGCCCAATCAGGGTTTTCAGCAGGCGGTCCACAGAAGTTATGAGGTCGACTCCGGCGGACTGTCCGGTGATCCGCGGACCCAGGTCCGCGCGAATCAGAACGCGGGACTGGTCTGCATGTTCTGAGCAGCCGGCCCGCCATAGGACGGTATATTCGGTGCATGACACACCGATTCCGGCCCGCCGCCGCACTCATCGCAGGCGTACTCCTGTCGGTTGGCTCCCGTGATTCGCTGCACGCGCAGATCCGCTCGTCAGTTTCTGGTAGCACCGCGAAGGAGGCCGTGGTGACCCGTGCGAGCGGTACGTTCGAGGTCAAGCTGAATCCCCACCCGACGGCGCATGATCACGCCGGCGCGCCGCTGGGCAGGCTCTCGATCGACAAACAGTTTCAGGGCGACCTCGTCGGGACCAGCAAGGGCGAGATGCTCACCGCCGGCACGGACGTGAAGAATTCCGCCGGATACGTCGCGATCGAGCGGGTCAGCGGCACGCTGCACGGCAAGACCGGCACCTTCATTCTGCAGCACAGCGGCAGCATGACGCGTGGCGCGCCGTCGCTCATCATCACGGTGGTTCCGGACTCCGGGACCGGTGAGCTGGCCGGTCTTTCGGGCACGATGACCATTACGATCGCCGACGGCAAGCACTCCTACGATTTCGAGTACACCCTCACCCGAAAATCCTGAACACCAGCGGCTCTGATGGATCTGCTTCGTCCGGCCCGCCTGACCGAGGTTGTGCCGCTCAACGATCTCATCAGCGCCTCGGCGCGCGCGCTGAGCCGTGGCTTCTATACCGCGGAGCAAACAGAGCTCCTGATCAGGCATGTTTTCGGAGTGGATTCGCAGCTGGTAGTCGACCAGACCTATTACGTCATCGAGTGGGACGGCCGGCTGGTGGCGTGCGGCGGATGGAGTGGGCGACGCACGCTCTTCGGAGGCGATCAAGCGAAGGACGACCAGGATCCGAGCCTGGATCCCGGGACCGAGGCCGCCCGGATCCGGGCGTTCTTCGTCCATCCCGAGGTGGCGAGACAGGGACTCGGACGCCGGATGCTGGGCCACTGCGAGGCCCGGGCGCGTGAAGCTGGATTCCGGCGGGCCGAGCTCATGGCGACTCTCCCTGGTGAACCCTTCTACCGCGCCGAGGGCTACGACGCGCTGGAATCGGTGTCCCACCAGCTGCCCGATGGGACGCTGATACCCTTCGTGCGGATGGGACGACCTCTTTGATCATCCAGGGCCGGCCGCATTGCCGTCCATCCCACCGGATCGTACATTCGATGGCTCGTCCACCACATCAGCCGCACCGTAGGCCATTGTCCCGGAGGGTTCATGCGATTCCTCGCCTTGTTGTGTTGCGCCGCCGTCGTCGCAGGCTGTAGCAAGTCCGAAGACGCCCCCGCGCAGGACACGACCGCCGTCGTCACGCCGCCCGCACCGATGCCAATCTCCCTCGCCGACGTCGCGGGGACTTGGACCATCCGCTCGACCGCCGAGGGCAGCGACACTGTCCTGGTGACGTCGCAGATGGTCGCGACGGCCGATACGTCGGGCTGGATGAGTACCCTCCCGGGACGGCCGGCGATGCCGATCCGGGTTCTCGAAGTGGTCGGCGACAGCATCACCACCGAAGCGGGCCCGTATAAGAGCATTCTTCGCAAAGGGGTCATGGTGACGAACCGGAGCGTATTCCGGCTCCGGGACGGCATGTTGGTAGGGACGGCGGTCGCACGCTACAACACGAGCGGCCCCGATTCGGTGCTCCGCACCCGCAGCGAAGGCACGCGCGTCCCGTAAGGCAGGTTCGAGTCGGAGGGCGGGGTCCCCGGAATCGTGATGCGCTCCGATCTCGCGAGCGAGGCCCGGGGTGAGACCGCAGGAGTCCTGGCCCCGCCCCCGCTCATCTACCTTGTCCCGCTCGCTGTCGGTGTTCTCCTGCATCGCTGGCGCGCAGTCCCTCTCCTCACGCCCACGACGGCTCTGGTCCTCGGAATCGCATGCATTCTGCCGGCGCTCGTGGCGCTGCCGGCCCTCATGGCATTTCGACGCGCCGGAACGCGCGCCGAACCGTGGCGCCCCACGACGGCTCTGGTGACTACCGGGCCTTACCGCTTCAGCAGAAACCCGATGTACGTCGGGTTCACCCTTCTCTATCTTGGGATCGGGTTCCTGACGAATTCTCTCTGGCCGCTACTCCTCTTGCCCTTGGTCCTCGTGGTGATGCACTTCGGAGTCATCGTCCGGGAAGAGGCCTACCTGGAGAGGTTGTTCGGGGAGGAGTACCGTGCGTACCGGCGCCGGGTGCGGAGGTGGCTCTGACGCCGACACCGGTCCCCATGACGCCTTCCACGGCTGCCGGCCGGCTCATCGACGTCAGTCATACCGTCGAGCACGGGATGGTGACCTACAAGGGTCTCCCGGCTCCGCTTATCTGCGACTATCTGAGCCGGCAGGAGTCGCGGGCGATCTATGCCCCGGGAACCGAATTTCATATCGGGAAGATTGAGATGGTCGCCAACACCGGGACCTACGTGGACAGCCCCTTTCACCGGTACGCCGACGGCAAGGACCTCGCCGACCTCAGTCTGTCCTCGCTCGCCAATCTCGACTGCGTCGTGGTCCGGATTCCACCAGCCTCACCGCGGGCCATCACCCGGCTTCCCCTGCGCCCCGAGGAAGTCCGCGGGCGCGCTGTCTTGATCGAGACCGGCTGGGATCGCCACTGGCGGACCGACGCCTACTTCGAGGGCCATCCCCATCTCACCGGCGAGCTGGCCGAATGGCTTGCCCGGTCGGGAGCGGTGCTCGTGGGCATCGATTCATTCAACATCGATGACACGAACGATGGCGGGCGTCCGGTGCACTCCGGTCTTCTCGGAAACGACATCCCCATTGTCGAACATCTGCGCGGCCTCGGCGCGGTGCCGGAACGGGGCGGCCGGTTTTTCGGGGTGCCGGTCAAGGTCCGCGGGTTTGGAACTTTTCCGGTGCGCGCCTTCGTCATTGCTTAGAGGAGCGGCGCTCCATGCTTCTGGGGGACTCGTGCAGGGATCGGGCGCGCGATTCCTGGTCCGTGCAATCGTCCTGAGGAGCCTCGCATGCGCCGTCTTCCTTATCGAATACGTGGCGGACACGATTCCGGGCGGGGGCCCAGCATTCCGAGCACGGGAAGCCGTAAGGAGGTCCTCATGCCGCATTCGTCGGATTTCACACCTCGATCCTCCTCAATGCAACCGCGGACTCGGGAGCCGGAGCCCTGGCTGCGAGGACCGGTTCCCGGGATTCCGCCGCTGCTGCAGCCCGCCGCGCACGCCTTTCTTCTGGCACTCGAGGACGCCGAGACCGCCGCTTCCGGTCTTTCAACCGAACAGCTCTGGCAGAGGCTCGGTGGCGCGGCTTCGGCGGGTTTTCATCTGATGCATCTGGCGGGGAGCACCGATCGTCTCCTGACCTACGCCAGGGATGAACGCCTCTCGGAGGCTCAGCGTGCCGCGCTGGCGGCGGAGAAGACGCCGGAGGCATTGGGACTTTCGCGTGATGCGCTCCTGAACCTTTGGCGAACCACGGTCGACCTGGCTCTGCGCCAACTCGCCTTGACTCCCGAGTCCACACTCGGCGACGCGCGGTTCGTGGGCCGGGACAGGCTGCCGTCGACGGTGCTCGGACTTCTTTTTCACGCCGCCGAGCATGCGCAGCGCCATGCCGGACAGCTGGTGACGACGGCAAAAATCATTCGTGGCTCCGGGTGACGGCACCGATCGCGAGTGCGAAACGGGAAAAGGAACACCCCGGTTCGTGCCGGGTGCCGCCGCGCCCCTCCTGAACGTCAGGTACGAAATAGCGGTCCCGGCGCTCGCGCCGGGCCGCTACCCGTTCGTCTGCCTGCCTCACTTCGAAAGCCGAATGCTCGGCACGCTCGTCGTGGTGCCCCGACGGCGCTAGCGTTGCGAGGACCCGGTGACTGCGGCGACCGCCGAGATGGCGGGCAGAGTCAGCCGGCTCTCCCTGAATCCGCTGTGAATCGTGATGAAATAGCTGCCCGCCTGCGCCAGGACGACCGTTGCCTTGTACTGGCCCTTTTCCTTTCCCGGTGTGGCGTCCACGCGGGCGACCGTCCCGGCGCCCTTCACTTCCAGGGTGGGCTTGAGCCCCGACATCGGATTGGTGCCGTGCTGCTTGACCACGAAGACCAGGTCGAGCGGCTGGCCCGTGACCACCTTGTCAGGGAGCTTTTCGACACTGATGGTGGCCCAGCCGCCGAAGCGGTCCGGAGTGGAAGGGGCTGCGACGAGGAGGGACAGCGCGAGGGACCAGAGGATGGTGTTCATGGTTATCTCCCGTTCGGTCAAAAGGTTGAACGATCCAGGGCTAGGATGCCGACCAGCTTCGCGGGGTTTGGATCGCGATCACGCGGTATGTTGGAGAGTCCCGGCCGGCCAGGATATGCCATGAATCGTCCCACCGGATGTGCCAGGTGAGAGGCAACCCTCCCATGGTCCGTACCTACGGGCTGACCCACATCGCTCTCGCGGTCCGCGACCTCGACCGATCGATCGAGTTCTATCGCGGGGTGTTCGGCTCCAAGGTCGTCTATCGCGATGCGGCCATTGCCCAGCTGCAGACTCCGGGCACGGGTGACGTACTCGAGCTCGAAAAAGACCGCGCCCGCGCCGGGAAGGCCGGCGGAGGCCAGGTTGTCGCGTGACGCGCTGCGCGTAATCTGGCTCGCGGTCCGGAGCCTCCTCTGGGCCGTGGTCCTTCCGGGTACCGTGGCGGTCTACATACCCGGGCGTTTCTTCGGACTGGGCAAGGTAAGGTTTAATCTCCACGACCCCATGCACCTCGCAGGCGGGCTGCTCTTCGTCACCGGTGTGCTGCTGCTCGCGCTCTGCATCTGGGAGTTCGCGGCGACCGGCCGGGGAACCCTGGCCCCGATGGATCCACCCCGGGAACTGGTCGTGGTCGGGCTCTATCGCTACGTACGGAATCCGATGTATCTGAGTGTGGCGACGATTCTCCTGGGCGAACTCCTCCTCACCCGCTCCGCCGGACTCTTGATCTTTGCCGCGGTCTGGTTCGTGATGGTGAATCTTTTCGTGATCGGCTACGAGGAGCCCTACCTCAGGCGGCGGTTCGGCGCCTCGTACGAGCGTTACGTAGCGAGCGTGGGCCGGTGGCTGCCCCGATTCCGGCCGGCCTGACCATAACCACCGATTCAGGAGGCAATTCCGTGGGCAGATCCTCCCCCTTTGCGCTGTCTCCCGACTGGGGAATGGTTCCTCTTCGCGTCCTCGTCGGACTGGTCTTCCTGATGCACGGATACCAGAAGCTTTTCGTCTTCGGGCTCGACGGAACGACGAACTTCATGGTGCTGGGAGGGCTCGCTCTCCTCTTCGGCGTGTTCACGCGGTGGGCGGCGCTCCTGCTCGCGGGGAACACGGCAGCGGCGGTTCTCGCGGTTCTGCTGATGCTCCTCGCCCCCGGGTCCGCCGAGGCGCAGAAGTCCAAGCGGCGCTGCACCGGGGAGCCCGCCGATTCACTGGCTCAGCTGCAGGCGCCGATCTACCGCGATTGCGATGTCGACGAACCCGCGGCGCTCCGCGGGGCGGATCCCCCGCTCGACTACCGTCCGTCCACCCCGCGGGCCGGCTGCTCCAAGGTCGAGCTGCAGTTCGTCGTCGACTCGATGGGCGTGCCCGAGCCCGGGGTCATCCGGCTTCGTTCCGGCACCAACCCGGAATTCGAGGAAGCGGTGCGCGCTTCAGTCGGAGAGCTGCGGTATCAGCCGGCCCGGCTCAGCGGTCACGCCGTGCGTCAGGTCGTCGTGTACAAGCGCAGCGTGGTCGCGGTCGTACGGGTGGTGAGCTCGACGGGAGGGGGCGGTCCGCTTCCGGTGCCCCGCAGCGCTGTTCCGCGCTGCTGAGGATCCGCCGGGCGCCCCATGGAGCAACCGACCCAGGAAGGACTGGTCCGCACGATCCGGCGGTGGGATCTCGTTGCTCTGGCCCTCAACGCGATCGTCGGCGCCGGGATCTTCGGACTCCCCTCGGAAGTGTTCAGGCGCCTTGGCGCCTGGAGTCTTCTCGCCTTCCTGGTGTGCGGGTTCGTTGTCACCCTGATCATTCTCTGCTTTGCCGAGGTGAGCAGCCGGTTTACGGGAACCGGCGGCCCCTACCTCTACGCGCGCGAGACCTTCGGGCCATTGGTCGGCTTCCAGGTCGGGTGGTTGATCTGGATCGCACGCATCACGGCCTTCGCGGCCAACTGCAATCTCTTGATCGGGTATCTCGGATACTTCTGGCCGGACGCGGAGTCGCCGGCCCCTCGAGTCATGCTCATCGGGATCGTGGTTTTCGGGCTTACCGCGGTGAACCTGCTCGGCGTGCGCAACGCGACCCAGGCGAGCAACATCTTCACTGTCTCCAAGCTTCTCCCGCTCCTGTTGTTCGTCGGCGTTGGGATCTTCGTCCTCGACACCGGCCACTTTTCCTTCGCCGCGCGGCCTCCGTTCGGGGAATTCTCGGCTTCCGTCCTCCTGCTGGTCTACGCGTTCAGCGGGTTCGAAATGGCGACGATTTCGGGAGGTGAAGCCCGAAACCCGCGGGCGGACCTGCCCCGTGCTCTCCTCTACGCCATGGGAGTGGTGGTCGTGCTCTATGTGTTGATCCAGCTCGTCGCAATCGGCACCCTCCCCGGGCTGGCCGGCTCCGCCCGTCCGCTCGCGGACGCCAGCGGACGCTTTCTCGGCCCGTGGGGCGCAACGCTGATCACCACCGGCGCCGTGGTCTCCATCCTTGGGAACCTGAACGTGATCATCATGGCGGGATCCCGGCTGCCCTTCGCGATGGCCGAAGGGGGTCAGCTTCCACGCTTCATCGCCGCCACGCATCCGCGGTTCAGGACTCCGCACGTGGCGATCGCCGTCACGGCGGGCGCCGCGCTGCTGCTCACGCTGAGCGGAACATTCGTGTACGCCGCGACGATCAGCGTAATCGCGCGGCTGCTGAGCTATGCCGCGACCTGTGCGGCATTGCCGGTGCTCCGCCGCCGGGAGAACGCCCCCGTCGCAATGTTCCGAGCGCCCGCGGGGGTCGCTGTCTCGATCGCCGCGCTGGTTCTGGTGGGGTGGCTGCTTTCGCACAGCACGTTGGGCCAGGCCCGCGACGCCGGGATCGCCGCCGTGGCGGGCCTGCTGTTGTACTTTGGTCCGTTGGTGCTGCGGAGACGCGCTCACGGCTCCTGAGGAATCATGCCACCCAGATATCTCCGCCAGGTTTCGCCGGCATTCCTTGTCCTCTTGGGATCGTGCGAGGTCAGCCGGCGCGATCCGGAGCCGCCGGTCGCCTCCAATGCGCGGGCTGAGATCGCCGAAGCGATGGAGCGGTACCAGCGCGCCGCCCGCCTGGTCGATCCGGATTCGATCGCCGCGTTCTACACCCCGACCGCGGTCCTGTTCGAGCCGGGAATTCAGCCGGTCCACACCCGCGATTCCATTCGGACGTTCATCGCCTCCTTTCCGGGAGTGCGGGTGGAGACGGCGACGGCCACACCGGATACGATCGAGGTGTTCGGCGACATGGCCCTGCTCTGGGGCTCCTATTTCGAGCGGCTGGCGTTTCCCGGCCAGCCGGTCAGCGAGCAGCATGGGAAGTTCGTGGCGCAATGGATTCGTCAAGGAGACCGATGGCTGATCCAGCGGTTGTTCCGGGTCCCTGCTCTGTCGCCGCCCCCCGCGTCACCGCCACGAACGCCGTGAGCGCGGCGGAGCGTTCCTCGATCCGGGTACGACGGTGGGTGCTCTGGCCCGGCCTCGTCCTTCTGGCGACGATCGGCGTCGCGGCGGCGATAGCGCGGGGCGCGGCGATCGCCAGCGGCGGGTCGACCATCGCGCCGATTCGGTCGCTGTTGCCGGTCACGGTGGTCGAGGATACGGATCTGTTCGAAGCGTGGTTCGCGGACTACCCGGCGCTGACACTGGTGCACGTCGTGTTCGGCAGTGTCTTTCTCCTCCTGGCGCCCTTCCAGTTTTCCGCCCGGCTCAGGGCGCGGCATCTCCGGGTGCATCGCTGGTCCGGCCGAGTCGTCGTGGTGGCCGCCGTGCCCACGGTGGTATCCGGGCTGTCCTTCGGAATTCTCTCTCCGTTCGGGGGATTCGCCGCCGCATCGGCCATCGGGTTCTTCGGGGCGCTCTTTCTCGTCTCGTTGGCGCAAGGCTTCGCCGCCATCCGGCGGGGCGACCAGGTTCGCCACCGCGAATGGATGCTTCGCCTGGTTTCGATCGGTGCCGGCATTGCCACGATCCGGGTGATCAGCATTCCCCTCATGCTGGCTACCGGACTTCGTCCGATGGCGCTGATCGGAGCGTCCTTCTGGCTCGGGCTGGGGATGACCTTCCTCGCAGCGGAGCTCTGGATCCGGCGGACCCGATCTCCGGCCAGAGCATGATGCGGGTGACGCGTTACCCCACGGCGTGCGTCGCAGCGCTCAGCCAGCGCCTGCTCGATCAGGGCAATACGTACTGTTGCCTCTACACCGATCTGGCCAACCCCACCTCCAACGCGATTTACCGGCACATCGGGTATCGCCCGGTGTGTGACGCCGCCCTCTACGCGCTTCGGGGGTCAATCACTTCCGGGTGAGCGGCCCGATGGTGCATCCCTTCGCGGAACAGGTGATGAGGATTCCCAGCCGCTTCAGCTTCGTCTCCTCTTTCTTGGCGCTGATCACCCACCAGCTTGCGGTTCGTTGATACCACGGGGGCTGAGCCCTGAAGTATTTCCAGGCCGCGGGATCGGCCTTCAGCTTTTTCTCGAAGGCCGGACCGAGCGAGGCGTTCCGGCGCTGCTCGTAGGCGTAGACTCCCGAGGTCAGACGCGCCTCGAACGCCCGGAATCCGGCGGGCCGCATCAGTTTCTTCTTCTTCAGCTCGGCCACCCGCTTCGTATTGACAAGGCTCCAGGGGCTCCCCGCCCGTCGCGGTGTGAAGCGGATCATGTAACGACGGTCATCGACACTCTTGCGCACGCCGTCGATCCAGCCGAAGCAGAGCGCCTGCTCTACGGACTCCGGCCAGGTCATGCTGGGCTCTCCCGCCGCTCTCTTGTGGAAGCCGACCCAGATCTCGTCCCGGCTCGCGTGATGGCTCTCGAGCCACGCGCGCCATTCTGCGGGGGAGGCAAAATAGACAGGCTTCATGTTTCCCAATGCTCGCCGGGGGCTATCTTTGGAAACGATTCGTGCCCGGATCAGCAGAAAATACCACATTGGTTTTCAAGGAGTGGCCCATGCAGCACCCGACCTCAGCACTCGTTCTTGCCGCCACGATCGCTGCTTGCGGGACCGCGCCGGCGCAGGGTCCGGCGCAGCGTTCCCCCACCCCGACTTCCACGTCCGGAGTCATCCGGGCCGAAACCGTGGCCCAGGGACTGGAACACCCCTGGGGGCTCGCCTTCCTGCCCGATGGCCGGATGCTCGTGACCGAGAGGCCGGGCCGGCTCCGTATCGTCAGTCCGACCGGCACGCTCTCGGCGCCGCTCGGCGGAGTGCCGGCGGTCTACGCGCGCGGCCAGGGCGGCCTGCTGGATGTCACACTCGATCCGCTGTTTGCGGAAAACCGGATGGTCTACCTCTCGTTTGCCGAACCGGGGGAGGGGGGAACCGCGGGGACCGCTGTGGCGCGAGGCCGCCTCGGGGAAGGACAACTGGAGAATGTGCAGGTGATCTACCGGCAGCGACCCAAGGTTCCGGGTGGAGGACATTATGGATCCCGGGTCGTCTTCGGCCGGGACGGGACAATCTTTATTACCCAGGGCGATCGCCAGGCGTGGCGTGACAGCGCCCAGTCGCTGACGGCCGGGATGGGAAAGATCATGCGGGTGAACGCCGACGGAACGGTACCAAAGGACAATCCGTTCGTTGGGCGCGCAGGGGTGCTGCCGGAGATCTGGTCCTACGGTCATCGCAACGTCCAGGGTGCCGCGCTGCATCCGGAAACGGGACAACTCTGGACCGCAGAGCACGGGGCCGCGGGGGGTGACGAGCTGAACCATCCGCAGGCGGGCAAGAATTACGGGTGGCCGGTGATCACGTACGGGCGCGACTATTCCGGCGCCCGGATCGGCGAAGGAACAGAAAAGGCAGGGATGGAGCAGCCGGTGTACTACTGGGATCCGGTGATCGCCGCTTCCGGGATGGTCTTTTACACCGGCGACTCGCTGCCCGGGTGGAAGGGGAGCCTGTTCGTGGGCTCGATGACGCCGGGCGCGCTGGTGCGCCTGGTGCTCGAGAACGGAAAGGTCACGAAGGAAGAGCGCTATCTCGGTGATCTCCGGGAGCGCTTCCGCGACATCCAGCAGGGTCCGGATGGATATCTCTACGCGGTGACCGACAGCCCGAACGGCCGGGTGCTCCGCATCGTGCCGGCATCACGGCCCTGAACCCGTCGCCCCAACAGATGCCGCACGCGATCATCTCTGCTGCTGTCCGCTACCATGCCGTCCGCGAAGCGGGCGACACCGCAGCGATCCGCGGGATGCTCGCGCCCGGCGCGAATGATGAGCGCCGCCGCGGCACGATGTAGACGGCGACACATTCCTCTGGTAGGTTGCACAGCAGGGCAGTCACTCTATCTCCCCAGGACCGGCACCGAGGAGATCAATGGCCGACTCGAATGTCATGGATCAGCTTGCTGCGCTCAACGCGACGATTCAGACCATCCCCGTCAGCACGGAGAGCGGTGATGGATCGGTGCAGGAGCTGGAAGCGATCAAGCGAGGGTTGGACGACGCGCGCTTGGGCTTGTGGGCCAGAATGCAGGGAGCCCACTCCGACGACGTGCCCGCGTTCGAGGAGCGATTCCGGGTGCGCCGGGCGTTGGAGCTCTGCACCCGGCTCACGACCGATCTCCGCATCGGGATCATGAATCCGGAGCACCCGGAGTTCGCCGATCTCTGGATTGCCACAGTCGAGCTGAGCCAGGCGATTCAGGCGGCGCGAGCGCAGGCGGACCCCCGCGACGGGTAGCCACGCAACAGGTGCGGATTTTCCCCTACATATGCCGGTGAAATCCCATCACCGTGATGCTAGCGGCGGGGACAAAATACTGCACGCCCCCGCCACAGTGTCCACTCCTTTCAACCGCCCCCGAAGCGGGGGTACCCCGGATTTTCCCTCGAGGAGCGGCTCATAGTTTTACGCCGCGCGCGGCTCTGGACACCGCCAACCCTTGCTGAGACGCAGTGTTACGGGGGCGGTCCTCGAGAGCTGTTCAAATTGCCCCTGTCGGAACTCCTCGCCTGCCAAACCAAGCACTCGGCGCACCCGGGCGATGTGACTCCAGTTTACCCGTGCAACGATTTCCGTTCCGCTGATCCAGGTGCGAGTCTCCACGATTTCATCTTCAGTATTGAAGTACATGGTGCCTCCTTCAAAGGCCGTATTTCTGAGAGAGGCAACAGCCGGGCCGCGCGGTGGGCTTGAGCCGTTCCTTGAAGTGGCGCATTCTTGGCCTCATGGGCGACTCGGCAAGGACGTGATCATGGTCCCTCTCAAAACCCAGCGCACCGAGCAGAAGGTGTCCGCAGTTTCTACTCAATGTGATGCACTGGCTCGCCGGGCTGCTGCGGCGCCGGCCCTGAGAGAAACCGAACGTTTCACCTGATAGGGGGAGACAGTAAGTTGGAGGAGCTGTCCCTCTTTCGAGGAACCCGACATGAGACGGCTCTTTGCCGGTTTGATCATCGCCTCCCTTTGTTCCGTCCCGGTCGCGGGGCAGGCTCCCGGCAAATGGCCACCGGATTCGCTGGTGAACGTCCGAGTGATTCCGAAAAGCACACCGGTCATGCAGGTCGTGGGACAGATGCGAAACATCACCGGCGACCTCGGCGTCCGGTGTCAGTTCTGCCACGTGGGGGAAGAGGGCCAGTCGCTGGAGCGGTTCGACTTTGGCAGCGACCAGAAACGCACCAAGGTGGTCGCGCGCCAGATGATGCTGATGGTACAGGAGATCAACCGGCGGCTCGACTCGCTCCCCGCCCGCCCGCCCCCGCTGCTTCAGGTCACCTGCGCCACCTGCCATCGGGGAACCAACCGCCCGGTGCCGCTCTCCGCGCCTATCGCGCGCTGCGGCAGCGCTACTACGGGCGAGACGCATTCAACTTTGGAGAGCCCTCGCTCAATATCGCGGCATTCCGGCTCGGCCAGGCGAAAAAGTTCGACGAGGCCTTCGCCCTCCTCGGCCTTAACGAGGAATACTACCCGGCATCATCGGGGATGTCTGTCTTTCGCGGGAACATCAACCTGATGCGCGGGGACACCGCGGCGGCGGAGACGGCATTCCGCGAAGCGATCCGGCGCGACTCGACCAACAATGAAGCGCGCGGACGCCTGCGGGCCATTGGCCGGCAACCCTAGCGGACAGGAGAGGCGGGGGTGGTGAACGACACCAGCCTGGCGCGACTCCGCCGCTACGCATACTGGCTCGATTCCGGAATCCGTATCCCCGGGCTTCGCTGGCGGATCGGTCTTGACTCGATTCTGGGTCTGGTGCCGGGGATTGGCGACACGGCGGGTGCGGTACTGGGCGGCTGGGTGTTCGTCGAGGCGCTTCGGATCGGGGTCCCCGCTCCGACGCTGGCGCGCATGCTCGTTAATCTGGCACTCGACTCCACGGTAGGCGCGGTTCCCGTCTTGGGCGATCTCTTCGACTTCGTCTGGAAAGCCAACGTCCGCAACATCGCGCTCCTGGAGCGGCACCAGCACGATCGGGTCCGCGCCAGGAAGGCGGATCGGGTGTTTGTTGCGGCGCTGGTGGCGGCGACGGCAGTGATCTGTCTGGTGCCGATCGCGGGGGTAGCCTATCTGGTGATGAGGACATTGTTCAGGTAGAGTGCTAACTGCTAACTGCTAACTGACTGCGAACGGCCGTCAGCGGTTAGCCGTTAGCCTTCAGCCAAGGGGGATTTCATGAACAATCGAGCCCATGCCCTCGCCGAGCGAATCGAGCAAGGGAGCAACGCGCTGGCCACTTTTGCGGAGGGACTCAGCGAGACGCAGTGGAGACAACGGGTGCTGCCCGACGGGCGCACCGTGGGGGTTTTGGTGCATCACGTCGCCAGCGTCTATCCCCTCGAGGTGCAGCTGGCTCAGACGCTCGGGGAGGGGAAACCGATCAGCGGCGTGTCCTGGGCCGATGTGGCCCAGATGAACGCCAAGCACGCCACGGAGAATGCCCCGATCGGCAAGGCCGCCGCCATTAGCCTGCTCAGGAAGAACAGCACGGCCGCCGCCCAAGCGGTCCGCCAATTCACCGACGAGCAGCTCGATCGAGCGGCGACGGTATCGCTCAACGGCGACGCGCCGCTCACGGCGCAGTTCTTCATCGAGGACCACGCCCTGCGGCACAGCTTCCACCATCTGGCCAAGATTCGCGCGGCGCTCGCCGCGTCCTGACGCCGGCCCACGTCCTCAAGGGGTGCATCATGGATCACGACGATCGCACAATCGGCCACATCCTCTCCCGACGTGGAATCCTGGCGATCTTCGGCACTGCCTGGTACGCCTGGCTCGCGGGCGCGTCGCCGCTCCCCGCCCAAGGGCGGCCCGCCAGCGAGGTCGGCTGCGTCGTGCGACCGGAGCAGACGGAAGGACCGTACTTCGTCGACGAGATGCTCAACCGCGTGAATTTGCGCAGCGACCCCTCGGACGGGAGTGTCCGGCCCGGCATCCCGCTGGCGCTCACCCTCGTCGTGTCCCGGCTCGCCGGCAACGCCTGTGCCCCGCCCAGAAACATTCAGGTGGATCTCTGGCAGTGCGATCATGAGGGCATCTACTCGGACGTGCAGGACCCGAACGTCAATGCGACCGGGTGGTATCCCGGCCGGACAGTGCACATTCACTTCAGGCTCCGCTCCCGCTCGGCAGCGGGTCCCTACGCGGGGCGAGGCGCGCGAACCACGCGCAACGACGGGGATCGGATCTTCCGCGAGAACGGATCCCAGTTGCGCATCGCCCCCACCCCGAGCAACGGCGGGTACGCAGGCACTTTCCATATCGCGTTGCAGAGGGTGTAGCCCGGTCCCCGGAGAGCCAGCGCCGGTGTCCGCGCTGGTCGTCGCCATTCTCGTCCCCCTCCTCGCGCTCACGACGCGGGAGTGGCTGGTGCTGCGCGCGCGGCAGCGGCAGCGGGGGCTGTTCCGTCGCTGGCCGAT
Organism: uncultured Gemmatimonas sp.; assembly: GCA_964439025.1. Lineage (GTDB taxonomy): Bacteria > Gemmatimonadota > Gemmatimonadetes > Gemmatimonadales > GWC2-71-9 > JABFSM01. The sequence continues at coordinate 27,081 of CAYTMW010000018.1, forward strand.
CCGGAAGATGCCGATCGAAGAGCTCGACTCCCGGTTTCGCCCCGACGAGCTCGGCCCGACTCGTGCCGCGGAAGTGGCGTACGTGGGCCGGGGAACCATCCGCGTGCCGGGGGGCACATCGGATACCGAAGCCTGGATCCTGGCAGTGCTGGCAAAGAATGCGAAACGGCTTTTCGAATTCGGCACCTGCACCGGCAAGACCGCCTACCTCTGGGCCCGGAACCAGCCCACCGGCGGTACCGTGACGACGCTCACGCTCGCGCCGGATCAGGCCGGCGCGTCCCAACCGGTGCCTGGGGATGACGCCATTGCGCTCGCCTATGCCGAAGCGGAATCGCACTTCTCCCGGTTTCTCTATACCGGCACCGACGTGGAGGACCGGATCGAGCAGCTCTACGGGGACAGCAAGCAGCTCGAAGTGGAGGCGTATTCCGGAAGCTGTGATGTCGTGTTCGTCGACGGATCCCACGCCTACTCCTACGTCGTGAGCGACAGCGCCAAGGCGCTCACCATGGTGCGACCCGGGGGCCTCGTGCTGTGGCACGACTACTCGCCCGAATGCGCGGGGGTATTTCGCGCGTTGAACGAGCTCGCGAAGCGGCTTCCGCTGGTCCACGTGCGGGGCACGACTTTGGTTGCCTGGCGGCGTGAGGAGAGGGAAGCGCTATGAAAACAACGCGCCTTTGCCTTCTTGCCTCGTTGCCCCTGTTCTCGTCCGCGGCCTAGCAACCGAACCCGGTCTTCCATTTGTCGGTCGCGCTCGCCGATCTCAGCATCGCCGCCGACACGGTGCCGGGGCTCGCGGTGATCACGCAGCCTTCGCTCATCACCAAGCAAAAACAAGCCGAGTACGTCCGTCGTCGCGATCAGGACACCGGTGGCGGGAGCCCAGTCCGAGGGAATTCAATGGTCGCACACGCTGGTCCCAATGAATGGACGCGGGGCGATGGCTCTTGGCCGGAGCCGCAAGAAAGGGAAACGGCAGAAGACCCACTGGCTCGCGATCGCCGATTCGGCGATGGGATGGCGCTTCGATCTTGCCGGGGCGCAAGCAGACAGCCTATTGCGCCTGCTGCTGATCGCGGGTACCCAATCCAGAATCGATACGACGTCCTCCGCTCCGCACGACGAATCCCGGACCGATGTGCCGGTGCGCGTCCTGCACCAGCCCACGCCCAGGCACTGGGGCCGGTCAGGTAGGGTCCTGGCCGAGTACGTGGTCGGCACCGAAGGACGCGCCGAGCCCGGCTCCTTCCTGGCATTTCTCGTCTCCGACCCGGCGCTCATTTCCGAAGCGCTCGAAGTCGTCCAGGCCCCAGGCGTTCGCCCCGCAGAGCGCGGCGGGCACTCCGTGCGGCAGGTGGTGCGGCGGATGTTCTCCTGGATGCCGGGGCCCAGGTATGATGCAAGGACTGAAAGACGGGAGTAATTTGAAGTAGCACCGTCCCCTCGGAGTTGCCGCATGGGCCGAGGCTCGGCTGCGACTCGGTGGCGGGGGGGCGATCCCAACCGCATGGCAAATACCCAGGGAGATGAATCATGACGCCGCTCACAGCGCTTTGGCTCCCCATTGTCGTGTCAGCCGCCATCGTCTTCGTGATGAGCTCGATCATCCACATGGCCTCGCCATGGCACAAGAACGATTATCCGAAGATGCCGCGCGAGGATGAGGTGACGGACGCGCTGCGCCCGCTCGCGATTCCGCCTGGCGACTACATGGTCCCGCGGGCGAGGAGCACCGAGGAGATGCGCTCAGCCGAGTTTGCCGAGAAGCTGCGAAAGGGTCCGGTCATGATCCTCACGATGCTCCCCAACGGTCCATTTTCAATGGGTCGGAATCTCGGGCTCTGGTTCGTGTATCTCGTGCTGGTGGGGTTCTTCGCCGCGTACGTCGCTGGTCGGGCATTGCCGGTGGGAGCCGAATATATGCCCGTGTTCCGGTTCGTTGGAGTGGCGGCCTTCCTCGGGTACGCGGCCGCGCTCTGGCAGATGTGGATCTGGTATCACCGCTCCCTGGCCATCACCGTCAAGGCGACGATGGACGGTCTTCTGTACGCGCTCCTGACCGCTGGCACCTTCGGCTGGCTCTGGCCCCGTTAGCCCTTGCAGCGGAGAAAATGAATGGCCATTCTCAAAGCGCCCACGGTAGCGGAGTATCTCGCCGGGCTCCCTGCCGAGCGGCGCAAGGTGGTCAGCGCGCTCCGCGCGATGGTCAAGGGCGCCCTCCCCAAGGGCTAGACGGAGAGGGTGACCTACAGCATGCTCGTGTACGAGATTCCGCTGAGCCGTTATCCCGATACCTACAACGGGCAGCCGGTCGCCTTTGTCGCGGTCGCGGCCCAAAAGAACCACTACGCAATTTATCTGACCTGCGCCTACCAGGACCCGAAGCAGGCGGCGTGGCTCAAGAAGGAATTCGCGAAGGCCGGGAAAAGGATGGACATGGGAAAATCCTGCCTCCGTTTCAAGGCGCTGTCCGATATCCCGCTCGAGGCGGTCAGTTATGTCATCCGCAGCACGCCGCCGGAGAAATTCATCGTCGAGTACGAAGCGAGTCGGGCGCGCTAGACCGGGAGACATGCCGGAATCCTGGCGCACGAAACTCACCCGATGGCGATTCAACCTCTTCCCCGCCTATCGCGGAACGGGAGGGCGGGTCACGTATATCAGCCATGACTGGTCGGAGATCAGGCTCACCATCCCGCTCGACTGGAGGACCCGGAACTACGTGGGCACGATCTACGGGGGAAGCCTCTATGGTGCGGTGGACCCGATCTACATGCTGATGCTGATGAAATGTCTCGGCCCCGGTTACGTCGTGTGGGACAAGGCGGCGAGCATCCGGTTCCAGAAGCCCGGCCGGGGGCGGCTCTACGCGACCTGCATCCTGGCCCCGGAGTTCACGGCGGCAATTCGTGAGGAGCTCAGGCAGATTCCCAAACTCGACCGTCAGTTCACGATTGAGATCGTGGATCGCGCCGGGACGGTACACGCGGTGGTGGAGAAAACGATTCACGTGAGCCGGCGGGACGCCTCACCTCCGACAGCGCCGCCGCCGTCAGTGTGAACGCAAAGCCTCCTCCACGCGTCCGCACGAGGACGCCGCTCGGCCCCGGCGTCTGAACCCGCCCCCTGGCAAAGGAGGCGTCGCCGCATACCTTGATCCGCGCGCCGCCCCTCGATCTTCCGCATCTTCGCCGCTCCCGGGAGCGGGTTGCTTCGGGCGCGCTATCACCTGAACGGGGAGAGTCAGGACAGCGACATCGGCGGCCTTCTCGCGACGGCAATGGAGACGGGATCATGACAAAGTGCTGCGTTGCACTCCTCGCGCCGGTGATCCTCGGATGCGGGAGCGGTTCCGAATCTCCGCCACAATCCGCCGCGGACAGCGCCGCGACCACCGCCACCGCGGGCTCCCGCTTCAAGGCGCCGGACGGGAGCTATGTCCTGGAGCTGCCGAGTCGCTGGACGGGGCACTACCGGGTCGATTCGCTTTCGACTGCGGAGCGCGGCGTCGCTCGCCCCGGGGTGCTCGTCTTCTCTTACCTTCCCAGCGATTCGACCACGCGCCCGCAGGTGCTCGCGGTGGTCGCGGTCTATGATTCGGCGTCCTGGGCCGCGGTGCGCGCCGAAGGAGGACCTCCGCCGGGTGATTCCGTGGTTGCGCGCGCCGGACGGGTCTATATCGTCGGACAGCCCCAGTCGAATCCGTTCCCCGCGCAGAGCGCCGATGCGATACTCTTCGGGCTGTTGCAGCTGAAGCCGGCCGAGGTCACGGCGATGGTGCTCCCGCGCTGACGCGCGGATCGGGGATTCCATGTTGGGAGTCGTCGCGTTCTGGTATTTCGTCGCGAGCCGCATCGCCTACGTTGGCTGGGTGGGATGGGCGCTCCGGCGGCAGGACCGGACCCGGCGATTCACTCTCGACGCCGGCGTGGAGGCGGGTTTCGTACGGTTCCGCCGAGCGGCGAGCACCCTCATGAACAACGACGGGGTTGCGTTCGTCGTGCTGGTGGTCGTGACCAGGAACACGCTCACGATCGACCTCCCGCGCTGGACGGTGCTGATCGCGGGCGGCCTCATGGTCCTGGCCGGCGTCGGCATCAAGCTGTGGGCTGCCGCGAGCCTTGGCGCCAAGGCCTACTACTGGCACAACTTTTTCGCCCCGGACGATCCCATCCCGCCCGAACCCCCCGGTCCGTACCGGTACATCACAAATCCCATGTACACGCTGGGGTACTTGCAGACGTATGGGCTGGCGCTGCTGTTCGCATCGCTGCCGGCGCTCATCGCAAGCGGCTTTGCGCAGTCCGCGGTGCTGGTATTCAATTACCTGGTGGAGCGGCCGCACTACGCGGAGCTGAAACGCCAGACGCGCGCATCTGGAGCGTGCTAGATGACCAAGGCTACCGCGGAGAGCGCGGGACTTATCCTCTACCGGAAATCGCGTCCGGGCCTCGAAATCTTCCTGGCTCATCCCGGAGGACCGTTCTGGCAGCGGAGAGACGCCGGCGCCTGGACAATCCCCAAGGGTGCGGTGGAGCAGGGTGAGACGCTTCTCGCCGCGGCCTGCCGCGAATTCCAGGAAGAAACCGGCATCATTCCACAAAGTCCCTTCCGTCCTCTCGGCTCCATCCGGCAGAAGGCCGGCAAGATCATTCACGCGTGGGCGTGGGAAGGCGACGCCGATCCGGCGCTGATCGTCAGCAACTCGATGAAAACGGAATGGCCGCGCGGGTCGGGCCGCTGGATTTCCTACCCCGAAATCGACCGCTGTGCCTGGTTCGACGCGGCGGCGGCACGAACGCGCCTGAACCCGGCGCAGGCCGAGCTCGTCGACCGCCTGGAGTCGGCACTGGCAGTGTGATAGGTTCGGGGGGCTGGCACTGTCAACGACTCCGACGACGGCAGAGTGCGGCCGTCGCTACCGGAAGGAGCAGTATCATGGACCGGAAGGCTGAGGCACGCTGGGAAGGCGATCTCCGCGGCGGCCGCGGGAACATCAAGCTCGGAAGCGGTGCGTTCGAGGGGAGCTATTCATTCGGGACGCGGTTCGAGGGAGCCCCGGGCACCAATCCCGAAGAGCTGCTGGGTGCGGCCCACGCGGGCTGTTTCTCCATGGCGCTCTCCCTGTTCCTGAGCAACGCCGGACACAAGCCCACGAAGATCGAGACTGCCGCGACGGTCCACCTCAACAAGGTGGGCGAAGGGTTCTCGATCACCGGGATCGATCTGTCCACACGGGGCCAGGTCCCCGGCATCTCGGCCGCCGATTTTCAGCGCGTCGCCGAGGATGCCAAAACGAATTGCATCGTCTCCAGGGCGCTGTCGGTGCCGATCACCCTGTCGGCGACGCTCGAAGGCGCGGGCTGATCGAGCCCAATGCCGATCGGTCACCAGGTTCTCCTGCTCTTCCTCTTCGCGATTCCGGTCGCGTGCGTGAGCTGGACGGTCACCCACGAGGAGGTCTTCCGCGAGCCGCGCGAGTGGCTCACCGCCAGAAGCAATGCCAGCCGAAACATCCTGTCGCGCAAATACTTCTACATCTTCACCTGCGAGTACTGCTTCAGCCACTATGTGACGATCGGGATGCTGTTCCTGACCCGGTTCACGCTGGTTTTTGAGGACTGGCGTGGCTACGTGATCGCCGGCTTCTCGATCGTCTGGATTGCAAACCTCTACATGAGTCTTTTCGGACGGCTGCGGCTGGCCATCACCTCCGAGCGGCAGGACATCGAGGTGGTCGAGAAGATGGTGAAGAAGGAGGAGGACGAGGAGGGCGCCAAGCGATGAACCGCGTTCCGGCGCTTTGGCTCAAAGTTTTCAATCGGCGTGGTGAGCTGGTGGGACCGGTCGAGTCGCCGCGTGTCGTCAAATCCGACGCGGAATGGCGCGCTCAGCTCACCCCGGAGCAATTCCAGATCGCCAGGGGAAAGGGCACTGAGCTGGCTTTCTGCGGAACGCTGCTCGACAACAAGCAGGAAGGAGTGTACTCCTGCATCTGCTGCGGCCTGCCGCTGTTTGCTTCCAGCTCGAAATTTCACTCGGGGACCGGGTGGCCAAGCTTCTTTCAGCCGGTCGCCGACGAGAATGTGGTCACTCATGAAGACCGCAGTTACGGGATGCGGCGGACCGAGATTCTGTGCGCCCGATGCGACGGTCATCTCGGGCATATCTTTGAGGACGGCCCACGGCCGACCGGTCTCCGCTACTGTGTGAACTCCGACTCGCTCCGCTTTACCGATGCCGGAGATCTGACCACCCTCGCCGACCCCGCCACCGGCCCGACGGGAATCGGCGCGGAATGATGGAACCCCGAATCAGCTTCGTCACCCTTGGAGTGGCGGATCTCCCGCGCGCGGTTCGGTTCTATGCGGAAGTGCTCCAGCTGCCCCAGCTTTCGTCGCCCCCGACCGTGGCGTTCTTCGAGATGGGACGCACCTGGCTGGCTCTGTATCCCGCGCATCTGCTGGCCGCCGACGCGGGCGTGTCCGCGGAAGGATCCGGGTTTTCCCGATTCGCGCTGGCGCATAACGCGCGGTCGGCGGGTGCGGTGGACGCACTGATGGCGGAGGTGGCGGATTCCGGGGGACGCATCGTCAAACCTGCCCAGCGGACGGACTGGGGCGGCTACGCCGGTTATTTTGCCGATCCCGATGGATTCCTCTGGGAAGTGGCCTGGAATCCTGCGTTTCCGCATGTGTAGAAGGGGTATGGTCATGTCCGCAAATTCCGCCCCGGCACCCGCGCTCAACATCTCCATCAAGAAGAAAACCGACGGCTCCGCGGCGCTTTCGTGCACCCGCGCCGGCGGCTCGGTCACCTGGCAACGCCAGGACGGGCAGCGGGGTCGATTCTTTCCGCTGCACGACCTCACCCATTACGCGGTTGAGACGGTGCTCGGGCTCGACCGCGCGTTCTATGGTCTGGTTGCGAGCGGGTGGGATCTCACCGACTTCGGCACGCCGTGGCCGCGGGGACCGATGCCGCCCGATGCTCTGGCCGCAGAGCTGATCGTGGGCTTCCTCGACACGGAGCGCGCAAGCGGGATGGTCTGGACGGCCGATGATTTCAGGACCAAGGCGACAGGGTACCATGCGGGCCGGGGCGGAGCAGATTCCCTCACGCTGACCGATGCCGATCTGGCGCGCATCCGGGCGGCGCGGCGGGCGCTCTTTGACCGGTGGGAAGAACTTCCGCCAGGGGAGACGCTCGAACTTCCCTTTCCGATCAGCGGGTGGTGAATCCATGCGAATGCGATTTTTGGCGGCAATGATCCTGACGTCGTGCGCCCCGTCTCTTACGCAGGTGGCGCCGGGACTGGAGTTCGAGCTCGCCCCGGGCCATACGGTTCAGCTGGCGGAAACGGGTGTCATCCTGTCGATGGTCGATGTGGCGAACGATTCGCGCTGTCCGGTCGACGTGGTGTGCGTCACCGCGGGCAACGCAGAGGTGCGGTTCCGGGTGCGCGGCGAAGGCGACGAACGGGTCGTGTCGCTTCACACGATGCAAGAGCCCAAGGCGGTGACGGTCGGAGCGGTCCGGCTCGAGCTCGTGAGCCTCGCGCCGCCGCGCCGCGCCGGAGTACCGCCTGTACCGGCCGAGTATCGCGCCCGGATCCGCTGGAGCACTCCATGAAACCCGACGACGCGAACGGACGGATGGCGCCGGCGGACCGCCCCTTCAGGGTGCTCATCATCGCCGGCTCGAATCGGCGCCAGTACGACTGCCCGGGTATCGACTCCAAGGCGCGCGCACTGATGTTCCGGATGGCGGACCGTCTCCCGCAGGACTGGGAGATCGACATCGAGGACCTCGGCAACGTCTGGAACCGGGAGCAGATCCGGAGCTGCAACGGATGCGTCTCCACCTCGATGGCGCTCTGTGTCTGGCCGTGCAACTGCTACGAGAAGGGAAGCTGGGGCCAGCCGGATTTGATGTGGAATCTTGACCTCTACGCCCGGCTCGATCTTGCCGACGCCTGGGCCATCATCGGGCCGGTCAATTGGTATGGCTGCAGCAGCAACCTCAAGGCGATGTTTGACCGGCTGGTCTGCATGAACGGCGGCAATCCTCGCGAGGACCTCATCGGCCACAAGGACCCGTCGCGCGCCATCGCGCTGGAGCAGTCCGCCGAGTGGGAGGCGCTCAGCCAGAATCACCTCGAGGGCCGGAGCGCCGCGTTCTTCTGTTACGGCGACGGCGGCGGCGACGAACTCGATGAGGACGGCCGCCCCGAGATTCTCCGTCACCCGGAGTACTTCGATCCGGAGCGGGAGCCCTTCGAGAGCATGCGGGACACCTACGCTCCGCTGGTCTGGCAGTGCCGCTACAGCGGGATCGAGGTGCCCGACGCGCTCTGGCGCTATGTCGAGTTCGGGCGCGGTGTGCCGTACAGCGAGAACCAGGCCGAGCACATGATGGAGAACGCGGAGGTGCTGGCCGACTTCGATCGTTGGACGTCGGCGTTTGCGAAGCACGTCGGCGCGAAGGGAAAAGTGCCGCCGTGGAAGTACCGCGCCTACGGCCACCGGGCGCCGTCACACCTCTGGGCCGATCTCAAAACCAAGTGGCGGGGTCTCCGCATGGCGCTGGGCGCGCCGGCTCCCGGCACCTCGCCTGCGGTGCAGCATGAGCGCGGGATCAACCGCGACGCGTCGATCTTCTACAAGCGCGGCGAAGGGACAAAAGTGCGGCACCGGTGATGAAGGCTTCCGGTGAGTGTCCTTTCGACACGTCCTGAGCGTCTCTTTCCGAGAGCGCCGCGAAGCTATCTCCAATCGCGGCCGACGCTTCGTGCCGGCGCCGGCGCTGGAACGGAGCCTGCGTTACAGACGGGGGACCGCCTCAAGGATGCCTGGAATGCGAAGACTCGTTTTCGTTCCCCTCGCCGCTCTAGTGCTGGCGGGCTGCGGCGAGGGCACCTCCCCATCCCTCCTCCCCGATTCCTACGCCCTCGCCCGCATCGGGGTGCAAACCCCACCGATTCCGCAGGGTCCCGAAGGCGGGGCGCCGTTCCTCATCGCGGACACGCTGAGGCTCGACGACGGGCGCCCGCGCGAGGACCTCGGACGCGTGCTCATGCGGATCCTGGTCGTCCGGGACGACAACGGCACTAATCACCGGATGGAATCGGAGCATGTCTTCACGATCGAGAACGGCGTGCTGACGTACGACTCCTGTCCGCGCGATGCGCTCTGCGCGGCCTCCCTCGTCTATGCGCCCCTCGCCTTCCAGATGGTGGGTGACAGTCTTTTTCAGATCGGTCCCCAGGCCTCTCCTCTCCCGGGGGCGGTCTACGGCCTCGTTCCCCGCCGCTGAGTCCTGAGCCCGGGCACCCGGTGGCGCCCCGGGCGCAGCGGAGTAGCTTTCTCGACGAGGAGCCCTGCTCCTCGCTCCCCCCCCATGCTGCTGGTGGAATGGTTCCTCGGGGCGTGACCTGCCGGCGGGGAGCCGTGGCATCCTTGCCTTGGGGGTCTTCAGTCTTCCCACGGCCTGTCGTCAACCGGAGGTACCCTCCCCATGTCCCGTCGCAGGCTCACCCGGCGGCAATTCATTTCGGAGACCAGCGCCCTCGCCATGGGCGGCATGGTGGTGAAGCGTCATGTGCTTGGTGGGCCAGGCTACCAGGCACCGAGTGACACTCTGAACGTGGCGATCGTGGGCGCCGGCGGAATGGGGATGAGCAACGCCGAGGCGCTGGTCACCCAGAATATCGTGGCGGTCTGCGACGTGGACTTCAGTTATGTCGAGCGCTCGCTCGCGGGGCGGGGAAAAGACCGCGAGGGGAAGCCGCGCCCCGACGGCGTCCGGCTCCAGGAACAGTTCGGTGGGGCGGCGCGTTATGCCGATTTCCGGGAGATGCTCGACAAGCAGAAGAACATCGAAGGGGTAGTGATCGCGACGCCCGATCACACCCATGCGGTCATTGCGAATGCGGCGATGCTCGCCGGCAAGCATGTGTACGTGCAGAAGCCGCTGACCTACTCGGTGCACGAGGCCCGGGTGCTCCGCGCCACCGCGCAGAAGACCGGCGTCGTGACCCAGATGGGGAACCAGGGTCACTCCCGCGATGACGCGCGCCTCATCAACGAGTGGATTCAGGCGGGGCTGATCGGTCCGGTAAGCGAGGTTCACATCTGGACCAACCGGCCAATCTGGCCGCAGGGCCTCCCGCGACCAGCCGCTCCCACGCCTCCGCCCGCCGGTGCCGCGCCCGCGCCCCCCTCCTGGAATCAGCGCGCGATCAATGAAGCAACCGCGGCGGCGATGGCGGGGAGTTACCCGGTGCCCGAGGGACTTCGCTGGGACCTCTACCTCGGTCCGGTGGCGGAGGACATTCCCTTTCATCCCGTCTACCATCCGTTCAACTGGCGGGGATGGACCGACTTCGGTGTCGGGGCGCTCGGCGACATGGGGGCGCACCTGATCGACCATCCCTTCTGGGCGCTCAACCTGAGCTACCCCACAAGCATCGAAGCCACATCGACCCCGTGGGGAGGTCCGCGCGCCAAGCCGGTGACCTATCCGCTGGCGATGACGGTACACTACGAGTTCCCCGCCCGCGGGACGATGCCGCCGGTCAGGCTCAACTGGTACGATGGGGGACTGATGCCTCCGCGTCCCCCGCAGCTTCCCGACGACCTCGCGCTCAATCGCGAAGGCGGAGTGATCTTCGTAGGGAGCAAGGGCATTCTGATGCACGAGACCTACGGCGCCAAGCCGACGCTGTTCCCGGCCGAGCTCATGGAGCAGACCGCGTCGGTGGCGCAGACGATGTCGCGCATCACGACGAGCCACGAGCTCAACTGGGCGGCGGCGTGCAAGAAGCAGGCGACCGCGAGCTCGCCCTTCGAGTACGCCGTGCCGCTCACCGAAACGATGCTGCTGGGCATCGTCGCGCTTCGGACCGGACAGGGTCGCAAGATCCTCTATGACGGCGACAACATGGCGGTCACCAATATTCCGGAATCCAATCAGTATCTAACCCGCGAGTATCGTCCCGGCTGGGGGGTGTGAGCATGCGACATCTTGGAGCCCTGTCCTTCGCCGCGCTCGTCACCGGCTGTGGTCCCGGCCAGTCGTCGTCGCCACCTGCACCGGTAGTGACCGGGAACGCCCTCTCCCTACAGGAGCGGGAGGCCGGGTGGCGGCTCCTGTTCGACGGATCGACCACGGCGGGGTGGCGCGCCTACGACAAACCGGGCATGCCGGAGGGGTGGAGCGTGGTCGACGGCGCGCTCACGCGCGTAGCCCGCGGCGGGGGCGACATCATCACCACCGAGTCGTTCCGCAACTTTGACTTATCGCTCGACTGGAAGCTTCAGACTGGCGGCAACAGCGGGATCTTCTATCGCGCGGCGCTCGGATCGGATGCGATCTACTTCAGCGCCCCGGAAATGCAGGTGCTCGACGACGCGGTTCACGCGGACGGACAATCGGAGCTGACGTCCTCGGGGTCGGTGTATGGGCTGTATCCGGCGCCGCGGGGCATCGTGCGCCCCGTGGGTGAATGGAACACCGCCCGCGTCCTCGTCAACGGCACTCATATCGAGCACTGGCTCAACGGCCAGAAGATCGCCGGCTACGAGCTGGGCAGCGAGGACTGGAGGCGCCGGGTGGGAAGCAGCAAGTTCAAGGCGTGGCGCGAGTACGGGCAGGCGGCCGAGGGCCATATCGGACTCCAGGATCATGGGGACTGGGTCGCCTTCCGGAACATCAAGATCCGGGTGCTGCCATAGGCGCCGAGCCGGGGCGGCCGGACCCCAGGAAGTCGCTTACCGGGTCGCTGGCGAAGGATGTCGCGAAGCTTTATGGCTTCGGATGCCTCGGTCTCATCGTGGTGGGGATCGGGGCCGCCGTGTTGATGAGCAAGAACTATTCGCGCTGCCCTCCCGAGGTCGACACCCGGGTGCTCGCGCCCGACAGCACCCGTGACGCGGTGGTCTTCTACTTCGAGTGCGGATTCGGGCGCAAAGGCACGACAAACGTCTCGATTACACCCGCGGGTCAGGAGCCTGTCTATCCCGCCAACCTCTTCGTCGCGATGGACTCGAGCGGGATGAATTTTCTCCTGGGCAAGGCCAAGCGCCCCGCCGTGGAAGTGATGTGGGAAGGGCCCGGCGCCGTTCTGGTGCGCTACGCGGCGGGCGCACAGCTGATCAGCTCGAATGAGGCCGCCCTGGGCGTTACGGCGAGATACCAAGCGAGGGAGTAGCGAACAGGCAGGAGGCAGGAGGCAAGCGGCAGGAGGAGGTCTTATGGTCGGAAGAGCCTTGCTGTTCGGAATTGTTGGTCTTGCGGGATGCTCGGGTTTCGGGGTGCGGCCGGGACCGATGGCGGAGCCGATTCCCGGTCCGGAGACTGGTAGACCAATTCCAGGAACTATCGCAGACGACGGCGGGATGACCGGCTCGACCGGGACGAGCCGCCAGACGGTCTGCCGCTCGACACCGTATCCACGCGGATGGGTAGCGGTGGACTACGTGGAAGGGAGCAGCACGTGCGGGTCGCTGTCAGCCGAGGGACCCTACTCGGCGGTGGTGCTGCAGCGCCTCGCGCCGCTCCCGGAAGGGACATTACTCATCGTGTGCGCGGGACAATCGATTCCCAGAAACTGGCGGCGGGTGACGACTGACGATCCCGTCTCCTCCGGCCAGTGTCCCAGAAATCCGGGGGACAAGCGCACGGGTGCAACGGTCATGCAGATCGAGAGAACATACTGATGCGCTGCCTCTCACCAGGGTACTCCCCATGACCGGGCAGCTCCTGCGCCTCAGTATCAAACCCGAAACTCCGGGAGAGTATGGTCTCCCGAAGCGAGCGGTGCCCGAGCTCACGGTCACCGCAACTGGCGCTGCAGGCGACTACAACCAGTATCGCACCAAGCAGCTCCCCGGCGATCGCGACCAGGCGCTGCTGCTGATGACCCAGGAGCTGCTCGATACCCTCCGCGGAGAAGGGTGGCCGGTGGGGCCGGGAGATCTCGGTGAAAACCTGACCCTCGGCGGGATTCCCGAGTCGAGTCTCTCTCCCGGAGTGCGAATGCGGCTCGGAGGCGTCGAGATCGAGGTCAGCAAGGCGTGTGACCCCTGCACCGAGGTGTACTCACTTCCGTATATCGGCGCAGAGCGGGGTCCCGCATTTGTGCGGGCGCTGGTCGGGCGGCGCGGATGGTACGCGCGGGTGCTCACGGGTGGACGGCTCGATCTCGCGACGCCCGTGGATATCGTTCGCGACGGAGGAATCATCCCCGATGCGCGATGATCACGAAGACTCGCCCGACCCCGATTTCGACGAAGAAGGGCTGCTCCAAACCGAAGCCGAGGTGACCCGCCCGTATTGCGGGGAAACGGTCACTCTCGAGCTCGACGCGGGCAGCGGTGAAGCGCAGGAGTACGTGCAGGACTGCGAGGTCTGCTGCCGGCCATGGCAGGTGCACGTCCACTACGACGCCACCGGCGCCGCCGAGGTCACGCTCGAGGAATCGTGAGCATGAAAGGTCCGGCGGCGATCGTGTCGTTCGAAGCCCGGCTCTCGGCCGTCGCCGCCACCCGGTGGCGGGTGGCCATCGCCCTGACCGGCGCGATGGTCACCCTCTATTTCGGCTTCATTCTCCTCATCGCCTTCGCCAAGCCGGTGTTGGCGCGCCGGGTCGTTCCCGGGCTTTCGCTGGGCATTCTCCTCGGGGCGCTGGTGATCGTCGCCTCGTGGATTCTGACGTGGGGCTACGTCCGCTGGGCCAATACGCGCTACGACGCGGAGCTCGAGCGGCTGCGTGAGTAGTCTCCTCGCGGTGCTGCAGACCACCTCGCGCATCGGCGAGCCCAATACCGTGGCGATGGGCTTCTTCTTCCTGTTCATCGCCACCACGCTTGGCATCACCTTCTGGGCGGCCCGCCGGACCCGCACCACCGAGCACTTTTACGCCGCGGGGCGGTCGATCAGCCCGGGCCAGAACGGCGTCGCCCTCGCCGGCGACTACATGAGCGCCGCGTCGTTTCTCGGAATCGCCGGACTCGTCTCGACGACCGGCTTCGACGGCCTGATCTACTCGACCGGGTGGCTGGTCGGCTGGCCGGTCGTTCTCTTTCTCATCGCCGAGCCGCTGCGCAATCTGGGCCGTTACACCTTCGCCGATGTGCTGGCGGTCCGGCTGCAGCAGACGCCGGTGCGGATCGCGGCGGCGATCGGCACGCTCGCCACGGTCTCCTTCTATCTCATCGCCCAGATGGTGGGCGCCGGCGGACTCATCCGGCTGATGTTCGGCATCTCGTACGAGACCGCCATCGTGATCGTCGGCGGGGCGATGATCGCCTACGTGTTGTTCGGCGGAATGCTCGCCACCACCTGGGTGCAGATCGTCAAGGCGGTGCTGCTGCTCGGTGGCGCGGCGCTTCTGGCGCTCCTGGTGCTCTCGCGATTCGGCTGGAGTCCCACGGCGCTGTTCGCGGCGGCGGCGGAGAAGTACGGCGAAGGCGTCCTGTCGCCGGGACGGCTGGTGTCGAAGCCGCTCGACGCGGTGTCGCTCGGCATGGCGTTGATGTTCGGCACCGCCGGCCTGCCGCATATCCTGATGCGCTTCTATACCGTCCCCGACGCGAAGGCGGCACGCACATCGGTGTTCTACGCCACCGGGCTGATCGGCTCGTTTTACCTGATGACCTTCATTCTCGGCTTCGGGGCGATGGTACTGGTCGGTCCCGACGCCATCCGCGGCGTCGAGCCGGGCGGCAACATGGCGGCACCGCTTCTTGCCGAGTTCCTGGGCGGGACGCCGTTTCTCGGCTTCATCGCCGCGGTGGCCTTCGCGACGATTCTCGCGGTCGTGGCGGGGCTCACCCTCTCGGGAGCGGCGGCGCTCTCGCACGACCTCTGGGTCGGCGTGGTCCGGCGCGAGAAGGCGGATGCGGCGGAGCAGCTCCGGGTCGCGCGAGTGGCTACCGTGGGGCTCGGCATCCTCGGCGTGGTTCTCGGCATCACGTTCAAGGGCCAGAATGTGGCGTTCATGGTCGGGCTGGCTTTCGCCATTGCCGCGAGCGCGAACTTTCCGGCGCTGGTACTTTCCATTTTCTGGCGACGCTACACCACGGCGGGCGCGGTGACGAGCATGCTACTCGGCACGGTCAGCACGCTCGCCCTCATCTATCTCTCACCGACGCTGCAAATCGACGTTCTGAAGCACCCGGACGCATGGTTCCCGCTCCGGAATCCGGCGCTGGTCACCATGCCACTCTCTTTTGCTGCGGGTATCCTCGTTTCCCTTCTCGCACCCCGCCCCGACGAAGCGGCGGGTTTCGATGCAGTGTCGCGGCGGATGCACCTCGGAGGATCGGTCTAACGCCGTGCCATTCAGCAGTCTGAAGCTTCATTCGAACCTCCTCAAGGGCATCAAGGAGCTCGGGTTCACCCGCCCCACTCCCATACAGGCCGATGCGATCCCGCCGGCGCTGGCCGGCCGGGACGTGCTGGCGTGCGCCATGACGGGAAGCGGCAAGACCGCCGCGTTCCTCTTGCCGATCCTGCACAAGCTGATCGACCGTCCTCGCGGTACCACCCGCGCGCTGGTGATCACCCCGACCCGCGAGCTGGCGGCCCAGATCCTCGAGGACTTGAACGATCTCGCGGTGCACACCCCGATCAGCGCCGCGTCGGTGTTTGGCGGCGTCGGCATGGGGCCGCAGGAGCACGCCTTCCGGAGCGGCGTCGATGTGATCATTGCGACGCCGGGGCGGCTGCTGGACCACTTCCGGCAACCGTATGCAAAGTTGGGCGGGCTCGAGTACCTGGTCCTTGACGAAGCCGACCGGATGCTCGACATGGGTTTTCTGCCGGACATCCGCCGCGTGCTCCGTCACATCCCTGCCAAGCGGCAGACGCTCTTCTTCAGCGCCACGATGCCTCCCCCGATTCTCACGCTGACAAACGCGATGCTGAAGCAACCGATCACGATTAACATGGAGCGCAAATCCGCGCCGGCGATCGGCATCACCCAGGCGGTGTATCCGGTGCCGCAGGAGCTCAAGTCGGCGCTGCTGGTCGAGCTGCTCAAACGCGGAGAGCTTCGGGAAGCGCTCGTCTTCACCCGGACGAAGCACCGCGCCAACCGGCTGCAGGCGCATCTGGTCAAACAGGGGATCAAGGCGGAGCGGATCCACGGTAATCGCAGCCAGCCGCAGCGGACCGAGGCGCTGGCCGGATTCAAGAGCGGGAAGTACCGGGTGCTTGTGGCGACGGACATCGCCGCACGGGGCATCGATATCGAGGCCCTCGGGCACGTGGTGAACTTCGACGTCCCCATGGCCCCCGACGACTACATCCACCGGGTGGGACGCACGGCGCGAGCAGAAGCGACGGGAGACGCGTTCACCTTCGTGGCTCCGGAAGAGGAGGGGGAGCTGCGCCAGATCGAGCGCGCGGTCGGCAAGCGATTGCCGCGGGTGATGTTGCCCGATTTCAACTACTCCGCCCGCGCCGAGGCGCGGCTCGAGGTTCCGCTGGCCGAGCGCATCGCCGCCATCCGGGCGAAGAAGGCCGAAGATCGTGTACGGGCCAAGGCCAAGTCGGAACGGCGGGCCCGGGGTGGACGGCCGGGTTAGATTTCAGGGGCAGCGACCCCAACATGAAAGCCCCGGATGAGCGCCTACAAAATCGAACAGAAACGGCTGGTCCATCGGGGCCGGGAGTTTCACTTCGTGTCCTACGAGGGAGTGCTCGCCAATCCTTCGAAGGCGCTTCCCGCCTCTCCGCCGGGCTGGTACCTGATGCAGAGCGGCAAGCGGATTTCGGTTATGCCCCAGGCCCTCGACCAGACGCCGGAGGCGGTGGACGAGGGGTTGATCAAGTGGCTTGATAGGCATGTGTTTGGATAACGGCAGCTATCTGCTATCGGCTATCAACGAGGGAGAGTGCATGTCCAAGCGTGAAGACCAGCGGATCGCCGCCCTGGTCAAGAAAAACACCGCGAAGGTGGCGAATCCGAAGGTGGACCGGTCAGCGCAGTATGACGACACGCTCAAGAGCCAAGCTGCGGAGCAGGACCACGAGACGAAGCGGTTCTTCAAGGAGATGAAGAAAAGGGAGTTCTGATCGCGGTGCTGGCCTACGCGTTCTGGCACTGGAAGCGGCCCGACGTTCCGGTCGAGACGTACGAAGCCCGGCAAGGCGACTTCCAGGCGGCGCTCGCGGCGCATCCTCCAGAAGGGTTTTTGCGTGGCTCCACGTTCCGGATCGAGGGAGCGCCCTGGGCCGCTGGAGGCGAACAGGCCTACGAAGACTGGTACGTGATCCGCGGGATGGGCTCGTTGGAGGCGCTCAATGAAGCGGCGGTGACCGCGGCGCGACGGGCCCCTCACGATGCAGTGGCGCACCTGGCCGCCGGCGGCACAGCAGGACTCTACGGACTTCGCGCCGGCTCCCCCATCACCGCCCCGCCGCTCGCCACCTGGTTTCGCAAGCCGTCCGGCCTCAGCTACTCCGCCTTGTTCGAGGCGTTGTCCCCCATCATCGCGACTGCTTCGGCCACCCTCTGGATGCGCCAGATGGTCCTCGGTCCCACGCCGGAATTCTGCCTCCACAGCAGAACGCCGGTGGAGCTGCCACCGGGGGTCACGGGGCGCACGCTCTCGCTCGGTCCCGTGTGGACGGCACCTGGATGACTCGAGCGCGCGAATGAAGCGATCGCTCCTTCCCGACGTCATCGAGCAGTATGTCGAGCGCTTCGTCACCGTCGAGACGCCGGTACAACAGCGGCTCCGCGCCGAGACGGCGGCAATGCCCCAGGCCGGAATGCAGATCGGCGCCGATCAGGGAGCCTTCATGGCGCTCCTCGTCAGACTGATCGGCGCGCGCCGGGCGCTGGAGATTGGCACCTTCACCGGCTACAGCGCGATGGCGGTGGCAGCCGCACTGCCGGCGGGGGGGCGGCTGGTCACCTGCGATGTGAGCGAAGAGTGGACCACGATCGCCCGGCGCTACTGGCGCGAGGCCGGGCTCGAGGAGAAGGTCGAGCTCCGGCTGGGCGATGCGCGCGGGACTCTCGCCGCACTGCGCATCGAAGCGGGCGATTCCAGCTTCGATTTTGCTTTCATCGACGCCGACAAGCCGGGGTACGACGCGTACTATGAGGCGTGTCTCCACCTGGTGCGGCCAGGCGGCCTCATTCTCATCGACAATGTGCTGTGGAGCGGCAAGGTCGCCGATCCGGAAGTCCTCGATCCCGACACCGTGGCGCTGCGCGCGCTCAACCAGAAGATCCGGGGGGATGCGCGAGTAGAAGCGTGTCTGTTGTCGATTGGGGATGGGGTGATGGTGGCGAGGCGGCGGCAAGGAGGCTAAGAGGCAACGAGGCAACGAAGAACCCTTCGGGAGGCCCCATGGCGTCGATCTGGCAGGAAGCGGCGCGGCACGAGCTGCTCGCCCGTCTCGACCGGCTTACCGAGGAGGCTGCGGCGCGCTGGGGGAAATTCAACTGTTCCGCCATGCTCGCGCACGTCAACGACGCGCTCCGGATGCCGCTTGGCGAGGTGACGCCGGAGTCGAAAAAGCTGCCGATGCGCTTCTTTCCCCTCAAGCAATTCATCATCTACGCCATGCCGTTCCCGAAAGGGGTCCCGACGGCGCCGGCGCTCATCGCCCGGTGTGACACGGCGGTCTTTCGCGATGAAGTGGAGGCCTTCCGGCAGATTCTCGACCGCCTCGCGAAACGCGCGGGCGAGACCTCGTGGCCGCCGCATCCCGCCTTTGGAACGATGAGCACCCGCGCGTGGGGCGTGCTCGGGTACCGGCACACCGTTCATCACTTCACCCAATTCGGCGTGTAACGAGCTTTCGATGGGTGCTTGCCGGGATCACATTCGGGCGGTAGATCATGGAGGTCCCGCACGGGAGGCCCCTCATGACGGCCGTGGTCGCCACCGAGCTCAACTATCACATCCCCGCTGCGGCCGGTCTCGGGCACGCGCACCTCAAGGTGAGCGACCTCCCACGCGCCCTCGAGTTTTACTGTGGTGTACTCGGATTCGCCCTGGTGGCGCGGTATCAGGACAGCGCCGCCTTCCTCGCTGCGGGCGGCTATCACCATCATCTCGGTCTCAATACGTGGGAGAGCCGCGGCGCCCCGCCGCCGCCCGCGCATCACACCGGCCTGCATCACCTCGCCATCCGGTACCCGACCCGGAGCGACCTCGCGATCGCGGTGCGACGCGTGCTCGCTGCGGGAGTCGTACTGAGCGGCGCCTCGGACCACGGAGTGAGCGTGTCGGTGTATCTGACCGATCCCGACGGCACCGGCCTCGAGCTCACCTGGGACCGCCCCAGCCACGAGTGGCCTCACACGGCGGACGGGGGGGTGGAGTACCGGGTGGAGGAGCCGTTGGATCTCGAGGCGCTGCTGGCGGAGGAGTAAGGGGAGGCAAGGAGGCAAGGCGGCAAGGTATTTTACTTTGCCTCTTTGCCTCCATCCGGGGGAAGCCGCCAGGCCATGAATCCGACAATCCACCTTCTCGCCCGCACCCTCCAGCCCCGTCGCGGACAGGCGTGGCACGGTGGCCCCACACCGGTGGGCGCGTTACGCGGCGTCACTCCGGCGGCGGCGCGCTGGCGTCCCGCGCCGAGGCGCCACACGATCTGGGAGCTCGCGCTCCACACCGCCTACTGGAAGTACGCCGTGCGCCGGCGGCTGCTCGGCGCCGACATCCCCCACTTTTCCCGCAGTCCCGCCAACTGGCCTGAGATGTCGGAGCCGGCCGACACCCGGGCGTGGGCCAGGGATCGCAAGCTGCTCGCCGTGGAGCACCAGCTTCTGCTCGAAACGGTGGAGGACTTTCCGGTGCACCTCCTCGGGAAATCGGCCGGGGGCCGGAAACGGTGGAGCTGGGGGGATCTCATTGTCGGCGTCGCCATGCATGACGCCTACCACGCCGGCCAGATCCAGCTGATGAAGCGGCTGTGGGCCGCGCGTTGACCGAATCCGCTGCCGTCAGCCGCCCCGCCATTATCTCTCCGGGAGAGGTCACCGCGCGCTCCGTCCTCGCCTTCCTCAACATCCATCACTCCTTCACCGACGGCGTGATGTGGAAGCTGCGCAATCCGGCGGTCCGGCAAGATGGGTTCGGGCATCGTTCCGCACCGGCGACGCCGAAGCCGGTGCAGCTGCCGTCCGCCGCGAAATCGAAGCGGGAACGGCGGGAGCGCTGGGCCGCCGGGTAACCAGGAGCTTGCGGCCATCGGACGCGGGACTCGGAGCTATCTTGGAAACCATGCGGCTCCTGTTTTTCCACCTTCTCGGGGCGGCCCTTGCCTGCGGGGCGACCACCGGCTATGCGCTCTTCGGTACACTCTCGGTTCCCGGGCCCCGCACCCTTCGGATCGACGTCGACGCCCACGGGACGGACCCCGGATTCCCCTTCCCCACCCAGAACTACTACCGGACGCGGATTCGGGATCTCCCGCCCGGCGACTACGGTCTCTCGGTGTATCACAAGGATCGCAACAGACCGGAGGTGCCGGGCCTCAGGGTGTATAACCAGTTGGACCGGGTCCCATGAGCGACGGCGACACATTCCGGCAGCGCAGCGCGGAGCTGCTGCTCCAGCTCTACGAGAGCCGGCGGGAGCCGACGCTTCGGATCGCCCGCGATTGGTGGGTGACGAAGTTCCACCCGCGGAGCGCGCGGGAGGTGCTCGAGGTATGGGTGGGTCCCGAGAGCGCGTCGTACCGGATGGTGACGACCTACTGGGAAATGGCCGCCTCCTTCGTGACGATGGGCGCCATCGAGCCGGAGATGTTCCACGCTGCGAATACCGAGCACCTGGTGATCTACGCCAAGCTGCAGCCATACCTTGCCGAGCTCCGGGCCCTCACCGGGTACCCGACCTACCTGGAGCACCTGGAGCGCACAGTTACCTCCCTCCCCGACCTCGAAACGCGCATCACGCCGATCCGGCGCTTTCTGGCCCGCCGGGCCGCGGAGGCTGGTGCGGGATGACAGGCTTTGCCGACCATTTTTCCCGGGACTCGACCGCCTATGCGAAGTTCAGGCCGACGTATCCCCCGGCGCTCTTCGGATGGCTGGCCACGCTTCCCGCCAGACGGTCGGTTGCCTGGGACTGCGGCACCGGCACCGGCCAAGCGGCCACGCTGCTGAGGCCGCATTTCCGAAGCGTGCTGGCATCCGATCCTAGCCGCTCTCAGCTCAAGGCGGCGGACCGCGGAACCGGCGCCCGGTACTTCGCGGCGCTCGGCGAAGCGAGCGCGCTCGCGACGGAGCGGGTGGACCTGGTGACGGTGGCGCAGGCGTTACACTGGATCGACCGCGCTCGATTCTACCGCGAGCTTGACCGCGTAACGGCACCCGGCGGGGCACTGGCGATCTGGACCTACGGCATTTTCCAGTCGACTCCGGAGATCGATGCGATCGTCGGCCAGTTTTATCGGCATACGGTGGGACCGTACTGGCCCGCCGAGCGGGTGCATGTCGAGACGGGGTATCGAACAATCGACATCCCGATCGAGGAGGTGCCGTCGCCCTCCTTCAGCATCGAAGGGAGGCTGACCCTGTCGCAGCTCCTGGGTTTCATTCGCACCTGGTCCGCCGTCGGGCGGTATCTGACCGATCAAGCGACTGATCCGGTGGTGGGGCTGGCGCGGGAGCTCGGTGCGGTTTGGGGAGATCCGGACGAGGCTCATCTTCTGGTCTGGCCGCTCTCGGTGCGGGCGGGGCGCTGGCGCCGCGGCCTCACCCCGGCGGGCGCATGAAGACCATCCGGATCGCGCTGGTCGGCGACCATGATCCCACGGTGACCGCGCATCGCGCCATTCCCGTCGCGCTCGAGCTCGCGGGCCTCTCGCTCGGTGTGCCGGTGGTCTGGGAGTGGATCGGCACCAGCACGCTGTCCGACGGAGTGACCGCGCAGGTAACATCGGCGGATGGGCTCTGGGTCGTTCCCAACAGCCCCTACCGGAGCGAGGCCGGCGCGATCGCGGCGATCCGCTACGCGCGAGAGACCGGCCATCCCTTTCTCGGGACCTGCGCGGGATTCCAGCATGCGATCCTGGAGTATGCGCGGCACGCCGTGGGTCTGGCCCAGGCGGCGCACGCGGAGCTGGATCCGGACGCCGGAGAGCCGGTCATCGCGCCGCTCAGCTGCGGGCTGGTCGAGAAGCCGGGTGGCGTGCACATCGTTCCGGAATCGCGGCTCGGGCGGGCGTATGGAGCCGACAATGTGAGCGAGATGTATCACTGCAACTACGGCCTCAATCCGCGCTACGAGCACCTGCTGGGGAAGGGCCCGCTCCGGATCACCGCGCGCGATGACGTGGGCGAGGTGCGCGCGGTCGAGCTCGAGGGTGAGCGCTTCTTCGTCGCCACGCTGTTCCAGCCGGAGCGCGCCGCGCTGGCCGGGCGGGCGCACCCGCTGGTGAACGCATTCGTGGCCGCGGCGGCCTCATGAACCGTCACGACAGGGATCTCCGGCGCCTGGTGCAGGAGTTTCAGGATGAGCAGCGTTCGTTCGGGGATTTCCACCAGGCGTTTCTGTCGCGCTGGATCCGCTTGCCCGCGCGGGCGCTGGCGCCGCCGGCGCGGGCACGCTGGAATGAGATCTATGCGCTGGTGCTCACCGCTCTTCCGGATACGGTCAGGGATGAAGACCTGGAGCGTGGCGTGATCGGCGAGGCGGAGCTCCGACGACGACTGCGTCGGCATCCGCTGCTCGCCGATCAGCCGTGATCGCGGCCGCTAGTCCTCCAGCACGAAGGTGACCTTCATATCCACCCGGTAGCTCCTGATCTTGTTGTTCTCGATTTCGATTTTCTGTTCCGAGATCCACGCCCCGCGGACGTTTTTGAGGGTCTTGGTGGCGCGGCTGATTCCGGCCTTGATCGCGTCCTCGAAGCTTTTGGTCGAGGTGGAGGTAATCTCGGTGACTTTCGCGACGGACATGCCTGACTCCTGAATTGGGGGACAGGGGAGAAGCTACCTCCACAAGAGGCAAGGAGGCAAAGAGACCCATGGATCGTCGAGACTTTCTTCAGAGCGCGGTGCTGCTCGGTGCGGCGCGCGCGCTCCCCGCGGGCGCCGCGACCCCCCGCACCGCATCCGCTCCCGCGTCCCAGGCATTCGAGCTGGAGGAAGCGACGATTGCTTCGCTGTCGGAAGGAATGACCTCCGGGAGGTGGACCGCGCGCGGAATTACCGAACAGTACCTCGCGCGTATCGCCGCCATCGACAAGGCCGGACCCACTCTCAATGCCGTCATCGAGCTCAACCCCGACGCGCTCCGCATTGCCGACGAGCTCGATGCCGAGCGCAGGGCGCGCGGCCCGCGCGGCCCGCTGCACGGGATTCCGGTGCTCGTCAAGGACAACCTCGACAGCGGCGACCAGATGAGCACGACCGCGGGCTCTCTCGCCCTCGCCGGCACGCGTGCCTCGCAGGACTCGACGGTGGTTGCCAATCTGCGGCGCGCCGGTGCCGTTCTCCTCGGCAAGACGAACCTGAGCGAATGGGCCAACTATCGCTCCACCAGCTCGACCAGCGGGTGGAGCGGCAGAGGTGGCCTGACACGCAACCCGTACGTCCTCGACCGCAACGCCTGTGGCTCGTCGTCGGGGTCCGGCGCCGCGGGCGCGGCGAATCTCGCCACGATCACGATAGGAACCGAAACCGACGGCTCCATCACCTGCCCCGCATCGATCTGCGCGCTGGTCGGGATCAAGCCGACCGTCGGGCTGGTGAGCCGGACGGGGATCATTCCGATCTCGGCGACGCAGGACACCGCGGGTCCGATGTGCCGCACCGTCGCCGACGCGGCGATCGTGCTCCAGGCGATCCAGGGCGTCGATCTCCGCGACCCGGCGACGCGCCGCTCCGAAGGCCGTCCCGTGACTCGCTACACCGACCTGCTCCGCCGCGGCGCGCTCAAGGGAGCACGACTCGGCGTGGCGCGCAAAGGCTTCGGGTTGCCGGGCAGTGTCGATTCGGTGCTCACGGAGGCGATCGCGGCGCTCAGGGGACTTGGGGCGGTGATCATCGATCCCGCGGAGGTCCCCAATGTCGAAAAGCTGGGCGATCCCGAGCTCGTGGTGCTCGACTTCGAATTCAAGGCGGGGCTGGCCGCGTACTTGGGGAGCAGGGGTCAGGGGTCAGGGGTCAGGTCGCTCGCCGATGTCATTGCCTTCAACATCGCCAACCGCAATCGCGAGATGCCGTGGTTCGGACAGGAGATCTTCGAGCGCGCAGAGAGGAAGGGCCCGCTCACCGATCCGGTGTACCGCAACGCGCTGGCCCGTTGCCGGCAGCTCTCTCGCGGCCTCGGCATCGATGCGGTCATGGCGCGGCACCGGCTCGATGCACTGATCGCCATCACCGCGGGCCCGACCTGGCCCACCGACCTGGTCAACGGCGACCGGTACACCGGAGGGGCCACGTCACCCGCGGCGGTGGCCGGCTATCCCCACATCACCGTACCGGCGGGTTGGGTGCACGGGCTCCCGATCGGGCTTTCGTTCTTCGGGAGGGCTTGGAGCGAAGGGAAGCTGATCGGGATGGCGTATGATTTTGAGCAGGAGACGAGAATACGAAGGGCGCCGGAATACGTAGGGAGTTTGGAGGGCTAGGTACTGGGTGCTGGGCACTGGGTACTGGAGACCGAAGGGTCCCAGTACCTAGCACCCAGTCCCCAGCACCCGACATATTCCGTCCGGAGACCCGCATGCCAAAATCCCGCGGGTTCTGGCCGATTCTCGGCACCCTGGTGCTCGGCGACGCCCGATTCTGGACTTTCAATGTGGCGGACGTCGGAGTCACCATCGGCGCGATCCTGCTCGCGATGGTGCTCTGGCGGGAAGAAAACCCCGCGGAGGAGACGGCGTGATTCGAACGGTGGTTGCGGGTCTCGGAGTCCTCTGGTTTACGGCGACGGCGATCCTGCTCGCCCAGGCGCCGGCCGGTCGCATCACGCCGGATGGCGTCGTGCGGGCGCAGGCGGTCGTGGACTCGGTCTTTCTCGACCGGAAGGCACGCGAAGGCTTCATCGACGGCGGCGACTGGGCATCCTACCTCATGGTGCGTCTCGGCGTGACCCCCCTTCCCGACAGTCTCGGCATCGTCGTCACGACCGACAGCCAGGCGATCATTTTCACCGGGCGCATTCAGGATCTCCCTCCCGAAGGGCGCGCGATGCTCGGCCCGCTGCTCGCGCTGATGGATTCGAGCACGGTCCTCGCGGTGGAAGTGGTGCTGCTTCGCTCCAGCAAAGAAATCGCCCATTTTCAACTCAGCCGGGTGACGGTGGGCGGCTTTCCGGTGCCCGAGATCGTACTTCGCTCCATGCTGTTCAACGTCGGTGATCGCTATCCTGAGCTCACCAAGAGCGGGCGCGATCTGTTCGTGCAGATTCCCCCCGACGGTTCGGTCGTGCTGGTCAAGGACGGTGTGCGCCTCGCGGCGCCGCCCATCGCACCCTGAGTGGAGCTGGGCCAGTGAGCGATCTGCGCTATCCGATCGGGAAATTCTCATCGATCGCCGGAGAGATCACCTCCGAGCAGCGCGCCGGGTGGATCACCGAGATCGCCGGGCTTCCCGCAATGTTCCGGAGCGCCGTTCTCGGATTGACGGAGGAGCAGTACGACACCCCCTACCGGCCCGGGGGATGGACGGTGCGGCAGGTCGTGCATCACGTTCCCGACAGCCACCTGAATGCCTATGTCCGGTTCAAGCTCGCGCTGACGGAGGAGAACCCGACAATCAAGCCGTACGAGGAGGCGCGCTGGGCCGAGCTTCCCGACACGAAGGGCACCCAAGCCGGTGTCTCCCTCGTGATGCTCGAGGCGCTGCACCGCCGCTGGGTCAACCTGCTGCGCTCGCTGACCGAGGAGCAGTGGGGTCGGACCTACTTCCATCCGGAGCAGAAGAAGTCGCTCCGGCTCGACGGGGTGCTCGCCATGTACGCCTGGCACGGGAAGCATCACACCGCGCATATCACAGGGCTCCGCGATCGGATGGGATGGACATGAGATGCTGACGGATGACCCGGTCGCGGCTCCGCTGGACGGTGGTCGCGGCCGAGGATGGCGGCAGCGATCGTCATCATCGCGGTGCTGGTACCGGTGGCCGGGACCCGACGGTCATCAGTCCCATCGGTCCGGTGGTGGCGAGGGTGACGGTTCCTTCCGGGCGGGCCGCGCTCTACACGATCCCCGAGCCGGAGAGCTGGGAGATCATTCTCAACCCATCGACTTCACAGTGGGGCATTGAATCGGAATGCAGTGCGGAGGTGCGCGCGCGCTTGGCCGCGCGATCGTACCCAGCGAGCGGAGCGACAGCTTCGTCGAGCGGTTCACTCTCACTCCCGACCTGGCAGGAGTGGTGCTGGAATGGGAGCGAATCCGGGTGAGGATTCCGATTGGGGCGATTTCGCGATGAGCGAGGATGGATGCTGGATGCTGGATGCTGGACGCTGGGGGCGGGCCAGGACGGCTGGACGGCAGTCAGAAGTGCTTGGTTCAGGGTGACCAACTCCTGGTCAATTTGCTCCCCGGTATAACCTGTTGTCTCTCATCTGATTTCCAGGGCTCGATCTTCTTTTTTACGGAGTTGTTGGCACTACTCCGTAATGATTTTGAGGCGACAGCAGTGCCAATCAGCATCGTGTTGATCACGTAAGTGCAAGCTGGATCAATAAATGCAACCAGATCCACCGAATCATTTCGCATTCGGTCGTTCCGTAGCGGAATAGGCCGGCTGCCACGCTGCTGCTCGGGAGGCTTCTTCGTGCTGGATCGACTTGCCGATCCTTTGCTCCGCACGTTCGGGTCCTTGGAGGCGCTTCCGCCGGCGTGGCGGGAAGTGCTCGAGGGTCTGAACCAGACGCTCGCGGACGCCGAGTCCGATCGTGACCGCCTGTCGCGGGCGTTGGACCGCGCGACCACCGAGCTTCAAGAGCTCCTGGTCGAGCTGGATGCGCTTCGCCGGGCACGGACGGCGGCCGAATCGACCAACCTGGTTCGAGGAGAGATCCTCTCGACGGTGAGCCGCACGATGCGGACGCCGGTCGACGCGATTCTGGGCTTGGCCGGCCTACTCCGGAGTGGCGCCCTTCTCCCGACGCAGCGGGCCTACGTGGATGCGGTGCAGGGCGCGGGTGAAGCGCTCCGCGGAATCCTCAACGATGTCTCCGATTTCTCGCGGCTCGAAAGCGGGACTCTCCCGCTGGAGCTGATTCCGTTCGACCTCCGGGTGATGATCGAGGACATGGCCGCCACACTGGGCGGACAGGCGGAAGCCAAGGGGCTCGCACTCCGGCTCGCGCGGCGGCCGGACTCCCCGCGGCGGGTGACGGGGGATCCCGGTCGGATCCGCCAAGTGCTGACGGCGCTCATCACCGATGGATTGAATCGTCTCGATCGAGGTGAGATCGTCGTCGAGGTCACCCACGGGAAGATGCAAATCCCAGGCGGCGGCGTGCAGTTCACCGTGGAAGACAGCGGGCTGCCGATTTCTCCCGATGTCCTGGTGACACTCTTCGAGCCGTTCTCGCGCGGCGATGCGTATCCGGGGCGGGACGGCGGCCTGGCGCTCCCGATCGCCCACCACCTTGCCCGGCTCATGGGGGGCGAGCTCGAGGCGGTGAATGTTGACGGATCGGGGACGCGCTTCTCGCTCATGCTGCCGCTTCCGCCGGTCGAAGCGGAGCCACGCGACGCGCACCCCTCTTCGGTCGCGGAGCTCCCGTCACCCTCCGCGCCATCAGCGGGATTGTTCGTGGTGGAGACCGATCCCGACATGCGTGCGAGCTGGGCCGCCATTGCCGATGCGGCGGGCTTCCAGACCACCGGCTTCGGAGATCGTGACGAAGCGATCGCAGAGCTGACCCGGCGCGCCCTCGCGGGTCATCCGGTCTCCATGGTGATCTTCAGCGATCATGACGCGCTGGGATACGACGCCGTTGGGCGGACTATTCTGAGCGACGAACGGCTGGGCCGTCCGGCACTGATCATGCTGCCCGCTGTCGGAAATCCAGGCGACGCGCGCCGTCTCCACGAAGTAGGCTTCTGCGGCTACCTGGTGAAGCCGGTGGCGCCATCGGACCTCCGGGAATTGCTGGAGACGCTGCGCCGCTCGCCGCGCGGGGTATGGACCGGGTACTTCCTCACGCGCCATGCGCTGGCGGAAGCTCGGCGCGGAGGCGAGGTCCTTGATGCGGAGCTCGACGCCACACTGGGAGCGTTCGCTGGGGAATAGGGAGGAGGCAGGAGGGGGGGGAAAGCGATAAACTTCCGGAGCCGCGACGAAATGCGCGGCTCCTTTCGTTTCCCTCCCGGAGGCCTGCATGCGTCGTCCGCTGCTTCTGCTGATTGCTCTTCCCGTTGTTGCCGTCTCACTTCCTGCGCAGATGCGTCGTAGTGCTCGATGGAAAAGCAGAAGGATTCGACTCCGTGGCTGTCCTGCCAGGATCGGAAGTGTACCCATCGCTTGGCAGCGAGGGCGGACAAACCTTCCCCACCATCAGGAGCCTGGAGTTCGGACGGCAGACTGTCTTCACCACCGATGGACTGCGCATTTATGTCGGCAGCAACGAGACGGTCGGAATCCGGGTCTATGGGGAAGACGGGAGGCTGGTGAGGATCATCCGGAGCGCCACGCCAGCCGAGCCGGTGACCGAGGATCACCGGGCCCAGAGGAGGCGGGAGAGCGCAGCGACTCTGGACCGGCAGCGCGCCTCCGAACAGATGAAGGCAGAATGGCGGAAGAATCAGGAGAACGCCCGCTATGCGGAAGTATTTCCCTTCTACGAGCGCCTGCTGATCAGCACCGACGGAAACCTCTGGGTCGAGCGGGCCCGGCGCGCCGCCGACGAAGGCCGGCGCTACATCGTGTACGACTCAACCGGAAGGGCCATCGCCACGGTGATGTGCCCCGACCGGGTACGGCCGTACGAAGTGGGGCCGACGGAGATCATCGGACTCTGGAGAGATCCCGAAGAGGTGAACCACGTGAGGGCGTACAAGGTGAGCGGTAAGCAATGAGCGGTGAGCGGGACTCGCTGGATTCGGTGGATAACCACCTGCAGGCACCCGGGTGACGAGTGGGGCTCGCCATAGGGGACGTCGGGCCGCGAGGGCTAGGCGTGAGATAGGCGTTGCGTTGGCCCGCAGGCCCCGTGGGCGAGTCTCACTCGAGCCCGGGGGAGAGACGGAGACGATCACCGCCCAAACGGATTCTCCAACGACGGCGACGTCGCCGTAAACAGCTCCGCCCCGTTTTCCGTGATCACCATGTCATCTTCCAGCCGCACGCCGAACTCCCCGGGGATATAAATCCCCGGCTCATCGCTGAAGGTCATCCCAGGCTTGAGCGGCAGGGTATTGCCGCGCACCAGATAGGGCCACTCGTGCCCGTCCATTCCCATTCCATGTCCCACGCGATGGGTGAAATACTTGTAGTCCGGCCCGAAGCCGGCGTCGACGATCACCTTCCGCGCCGCCGCGTCCACAGCCTGGCACTCCACGCCGGGCCGGGCGGCCGCGAGCGCCGCCTTCTGGGCCCGCTGCTCGATCTCGAAGACCTGCTTCATCCGGTCGGTCGCCTTGCCCAGGACGAACGTCCGGCTGATGTCGCTGGCGTACCCCTCCACCGAGCAGCCGCCGTCGATCAGCAGGATGGTCCCCTCGCGGATGACCTGCGGCGTGGCGGAGCCATGGGGGAGCGCCGAGTACTTGCCCACCTGCACTCCCGCGCCGCCGCTGAATCCCAGGCGTTGATGCGCCAGGGATACCAGGGCGGCAAAGTCGTCCTGAGTCATCCCGTCCTTGAGCGCGAGATACGCCGCCTCGTACGCCTTGAGCGTCACCTCCGCGGCCAGACGCATGAGCTCGAGCTCGTGTCCATCCTTCACCATCCGGCAGCCGGCGGTGACGGAAGTGCCGCTGGCGAGCTGCATTGCCGGGAGTGCCGCGGCCGCCCCGCTGGCGAAGACGTTGCGAACGGTCTCCTCGACACCGAGCCGTCCGGTGGTGATGCCGCGCGCCTGTAACCCGCTCGCGATCCGCTGGTAGGGATCCTGGTGCTCCTCCCAGACCATCACATCGGCGGTGTCCTTGAGCGGCCCGGCTTCGATCTGTTCCTCGGCCCGATCGCGCTCGAAGGCGGGGCACACCACAAGCGCCCGGCCTTCGCGCGGCAGGATGAGCCCGAGGAGTCGCTCGCTCAGACCCCAGCTGATGTTGGTGAAGTACCGGAGCGAGGTGCCCCCGGTGAGAAACAGGGCATCGAGCTTTTCCGCGGCCAGGAATGCCCGCGCCCGCTCGATTCTGCCCTGGCGCTCCTCGACCGTGATCGAACGGGCCCGGGACTTCTGGGAGGTGAGTGCCCTGATCGAGGGCGGCATCGTGTCGCCCTGGAAAGGCGCGGAAGTAGCGGGGGACGCGGGCGGCGCGACCAGCGCTGCGGCCACGGCGGCGGACGACGATTCGAGAAATTCGCGGCGGGTAGGCATGACTTATTATACCTCACTATGCCGATGCGTCGAGTCGCCGTGTTCGCGG
Source organism: uncultured Gemmatimonas sp. (assembly GCA_964439025.1). Taxonomy (GTDB): domain Bacteria; phylum Gemmatimonadota; class Gemmatimonadetes; order Gemmatimonadales; family GWC2-71-9; genus JABFSM01. The sequence goes on from CAYTMW010000018.1 coordinate 57,627, forward strand.
GGTCCGCCGCGGCGCTTACACCGGAATTTGCCGATGCGGCGGTCCGCGCCGGGCGGCTGCTCGCCGAGAACGGGATCACCCTGTTGACGGAAGGAATCTCGACCGGGTTGACGGAAACGGTGGCCGAGGCCGCGCGCGCCGCCGGCGGCACCGTCGTGCACATGCCGCGGGATCCTGTCATGGTCGAAAAGGCCGATGCGTTTCTCGCGCTCCCTCAGGGAATCGCCAATCTCGCCGAGCTCTTTCAGCTCTGGAGCTGGCAGCATGCCGGAGATTCCGAGCGCCCGACCGGCCTCCTCAACGTTGGCGGCTACTTCACCGCGCTCCTCAAGGACGAATCCGACGCGGCGGTCGAGCGATTCGTGCGGGAATCCCAGCGTGGAATGCTGATCGTCGACGCGAATCCTGAATCGCTGCTCCGCGCGATGGCCGACTACCGGCCTCCGGAGACCCGCCGCCTTTACCCCCGGGATGATCTGTGAGCACTTTCGAGCTGATCGCCGCCGCGTTCGGGATCACCAGTGTATTCCTGAGCACCCGGCAGAACGTATGGAGCTGGCCCACGTCGCTCGTGAATGTTTCGATGTCGGCGTTCGTTTACTTTCGGCAAGGCCTGTATGCGACGATGGCGCTCCAGGCCATTTTCGCTGCCATTTCGATCTACGGCTGGTATGAATGGCTGTTTGGCGGGAAAAACAAGACCGAGCTCAGGGTGACGCGCATTCCGCCGGGGCTGCGTACGCTGCTTATCGTGCTGATTGCGGTGGCCACACTGGTGATGTGGTACGTGCTGTCCGAGTACACACCAGATTCTCACCCGCTCATTGACACGGTGTTCTTCACGGTGAGCGTCACTGCGCAATGGATGATGGCCCGGAAATACGTCGAATGCTGGCCCGTATGGATCGCGCTCAACTGTATCGCCGTGCCGTTTTTCTTCCTCATCCGTTCGTACCCATTCATGATTCAGTACGCGGTGTTCCTGGTTCTCGCCTTCATGGGGTGGCGGCATTGGAAGGCCTCCCTCGTCGCGTCGTCCTGACCGGATCGGAGTCGACCGGCAAAACGACGCTCGCGGCGGACCTCGCCCGGCACTACAACGTGCTGTGGGTGCCCGAGTACGTGCGCACTTATACCGCCTCGAAGCTCGCGCCCCTCGATGCCGGGGACGTCACCCCCATCGCCCTCGGCCAGATCGCCGTGCAGGACGCTGCCCGCATGCGCGCGAGCGGCCTTCTCCTCCTCGACACCGATCTCCTGAGTACCGCAGTCTACGCCGAGCACTATTACGGGAAGTGTCCCGACTGGATCGCCCAGGCAGTGCTGGTCCGGCGCGCCGATCTCTACCTCCTCTGTGACATCGATGTTCCCTGGACTCCTGATCCAGCTCGCGACCGCCCCAATGATCGCAAGGAAATCCAGGGACTTTTCCGGGAAGCCCTCCGCTCGCGCGGATTCCCCGTGGTGGATATCTGCGGCGCATGGCGGGACCGCTTTCAGGCCGCTCGCGCCGCGATCGACATGATGCTCGGCACGATGTGAATGTGCGTCCGGAGGGCCCGGCGGACGTTGATGGGGTAGAGCACTTAGTCGGGTGACGCCATGCCAGTGAAGAAGAAAACCGTCAAGAAGCCCGCCGCCAGGAAGCCGGCACCCCTGAGCGAATACCGCAAGAAGCGCGACTTCACCAAGACCGCCGAGCCCAAAGGTGGCGAGGCGCCGACCTCCCGCAGCACGCTCGCCTTCGTCATTCAGAAGCACGCCGCGAGTCATCTCCACTTTGACCTCCGTCTGGAGCTCGACGGAGTGATGAAGAGCTGGGCGGTTCCCAAGGGGCCGAGTCTCGATCCGAGCGTCAAGCGACTGGCGATGCAGGTCGAGGAACACCCGGTCGAGTACAACACCTTCGAGGGCATCATTCCGGAGGGGGAGTACGGCGGGGGGACGGTGATGCTCTGGGACCGGGGGACCTATACCTACTTGGAAAAGGCCCCCGATCCGGTGGAGCGGTTGCGGGAAGGGTATGCCAGGGGCGACTTGAAATTCGAGCTGCGCGGCGAGCGACTCAGGGGGACGTGGGTGCTGGTGCGCCTGCGCCGGGGCGACCCGGAGAAGCCGCAGTGGCTGTTGATCAAGCACCGCGACGAATACGCGAAACCGGGGTTCGACATCGTGGCTGAAGAGGACACCTCGGTCGCCACCGGCCGCACGATGGAGGCAATTGCTGCCGATTCGTGATCCGGCGCACATCGCGCCGTGACGGTCGGCCTTCCTCAACTCACCCCTGCTCCGGCGGAGCTCCGGCGCGTTTCCGGCGACGGGAGGCCCAGATCAAAAAGGCCGGGACTCCCGCGGCGAGGAGGAGAGTTCCGCGAAGGGCGTTGGCGGGATTGGAGCGAATCGAGCCGATGACCACATACGCCGAGGCGAGCATGAAGAGCAGGACGGTCCACGGGTAGCCGGGGATACGGAATGAGCCCGGAGACCTCTCCGCCCCCTCCCTCCGCCGGTAAATGAACAGCGTCGCGGCGGTCGTTCCGAAGAAAATCCAGTCGGCAAACGTCACGTAGTCCAGTAGCTGCCCGTAGGTGCGAGTCGCAAGGAGAGCGCAGGCCCAGATGCCCTGCGCCACGATCGCCGTGCCGGGCGTCCGGTAGCCGGGGTGGAGACGCGCGAAGGACTCGAAGAAGAGGCCGTCGGCCGCCATTGCCTGGTAGACCCGCGGCGACACCATGATGACCAGGTCGAGGAATCCGAAAGTCGAGGCCACGATCCCGATGCTGATGAGCCGCTTGCCCGAAGCGCCCAAGACCGCGCTCATCGTGTCCGCCGCCGGCGCGGTGCTCCGGGCGAGACCATCGACGCCTAACACGCGTAGGTAGGCCAGGTTGGCGAGGAGGTAGACCGCCACGACCCCCAGCACACCCAGGACCAGCGCCTTGGGAAGATTCCTCTCGGGACGGACCAGCTCCTCGGCGATGAAATTGGTCTGCTGCCATCCTCCGTAGGCGAAGAGCACCGGCACGAATGCGGTGGAGAGGGCGAGGGCGACGGGGATGAAGCCGGTTGGTCCCGCGGGCAGGAGGTTCGGGGCTGGGGACTGGGGGTTGGGGGACAGGAGGAGTCCCGCGAGGATCAAAACCACCAGCGCGGCGAGCTTGAGGAGGGTGAAGACGTTCTGGGTCCAGGCGGCGGGACGCACTCCGACGTAGTTGAGGACGCTGAGCACGACGATCGCGGCGACGGCGAGCCAGGGGAGGAAGCGCTCGGGGATGCCGAGGAGCGCGCCGGCGTAGCTTGCGAAGGTGAAGGCTACCGCGGCGATGGCACCCGTCGCCATGATCAGCAGCAAGGCCCACCCGTAGAGAAATGCCGGCAGCGGACCAAAGGAATCGCGCAGGTAGGCGTAGCCGCCGCCGACTCTCGGATTCCGCGCAGCCAGCTCGCCGAAAATGAAGGCGCCGAGGAGCGCCACCACGCCGCCCAGCACCCAGGCTGTGAGGGTGAGCGTCGTGCTGCCGACCCGAGCGGCGACGATGGCGGGGTTGAGAAAAATCCCGGAGCCGATGATGCCGCCGATGACTGCCATGGTGCCGCTGAAGAGGCCGAGACGGCGGGCGTAGCCGACCGAAAGTTGGCTCATGCGACCCAAGCTAACGCGCCCGCGAGGGCGGGGTTAGAATAGAACCATGCTTCGGTTGCTGTCGGTTCTGCTTTTTCTCGGGGCGCTCGGCTGCGTCGATCCCGAGATGCCCTCTCCCGTTCTTGGCGAATGGGGCGGAGAGCATCTGGGCCTCGTTGCCAGCGTGGAGGGGGCCGAGCTCGAGTTCGACTGCGCCACCGGGGAGATTGCATCGGCGATCGTGCCCGACGGATCCGGCCGGTTCTCGGTTGCCGGATTTCATTTTCCCGGACATGGCGGCCCCATCCGAGACGACGAAGAAACGGTCAAGCTTCCCGCGCGCTTCGATGGGACGGTGCGCGGCGACCTCATGACCATCACCGTCACCCTGCCCGATTGGGCGATGACGTTGGGGCCCTACACGCTGCTCCGCGGCGCTTCTCCGCGCGTCATCAAGTGTCTCTGATATGGGCTTCCGGCGCTTCACCGACCGCGACAAGCTGAGCTGGGAAATCCGCCCGGTGGGGCGGGGGGAGTGGGAATTCAGCCCGGTCGGAGAAAACACCGGGCGGCCGCGCACGGTGCAGTCGCCGGGTTATGAGAAGGATCCCTATGAATTGAGCCAGGAGGAATTGCAGAAACTCCTGGATGGGGCGGCGGGGGCACCGGGCAGGCAGGTGAAGAATCCGTTTGAATAGGAGGCAACCAGACCGCTACTGCAGGACCCGCGCGACCATGATGCCATCCTGAGTCTTGAGCTCCACAATACGCTCGGCAAGCGTCAGCACTGAAATCTCGACCGACTTGCCCACCAGTGGGGCGTGGAGCAGGTGGAGTCGGCCGTCCCGCCAGAGCGCAATCCCGGTGTGCGCCACGTCGAGACCGGGGAGGGTAGAAGTCGCTGCGATCAGGTCGCCATCCTGAATTCTGTCAGCCACCTCGGCAATTCGATTCTCGGGGAGATACCAGTGCGCCGGCCCCGCATTGAGGCGCTGCTCCATGGCGCGGATCGCCTCCGGCACTTCCGAGTCCGCCATCTGACGATACGCCGAGGGATGAGCCGACATAAAGCTCAATGGCTCGACGTCTTCCACACCACCCAGCTCGCGGGCCAGCAGGCGGAGGCGGCCCCGCGCCACGTTGTCACTCAGCCACTCGGAGAAGTAATGCAGCCGGCTGGAATATCCCTCCAGGTGGCCGCCGCGATAGCGGATCTCTTCGAGGTAGCGCGCGTACCGGGCCTCTGCGGCGGGCCGGTCGGCCAGCAGGGCTGTGCCGTCGTGCCGGATGAACCGCGTCATCGCCAGCATGTTCTCGATGAAGGTGACGCAGTCGAATTCGCGGAGGTTGATGACCACCCGCTCGACGCCGGGGGTCTCCAGCGTTCCGGGCGTGTAGGTCGTCCCGACGAACGTCTTGCTCAGGCGCGCGATGGCGGTGCCGATGGGGAGTGTGTCGAGACGTTGCGCCACTGCCCATCGAACCTTGGTGTCGAGCACCCGCCAATCGGCGTCGGTCCAGCTCGCGCCAGGGGCAGGTTGCGAGAATATGGTGATCACCGACAGTGCGAGTCTGGCACGCATGACCCCTCCCTTTCTCGATCCGCTCCTGCTGTACGAAGGTAGCCGGACTGCTGGCTGCCGCGCGGATCGCAACCCAGCGTTGACTCGGTACACGGCGGTGTCAAAACGGTTGGCACGACGGGCGATTCGCTCGACAAGCACCGCCGCAAGATGGCGGTCAAGGTGCTGCGGCCCGAGCTCGCGGCGGCGCTGGGCCGCGATCGCTTCGTCCGGGAGATCCGGATGGCCGCACGGCTCAACCATCCGCATATCCTGCCGCTGCACGATTCCGGCGAGGCCGACGGCTTCCTCTTCTTCGTGATGCCGGTGATGCAGGGCCGGGCGCTGCGCGACCATCTGATCCAGGAACGTCAGTTGCCGGTTGATGTGGCGGTGCGGACCGCGGTAGAAGTCGCGGATGCCCTGGACTATGCCCACCGGCATGATGTGGTGCACCGCGACATCAAACCGGAGAACGTGCTGCTCGAGCGGGGCCACGCCGTGGTCGCCGACTTCGGAAACGGCAAGGCCGTCGTGGCCGCCGCGACCGAGACAACCACGCTGACGCAAGTCGGCGTGACTCAGCCCTTCTTGGGTCCGTCCTCGGGCGTCCCGCCGGATCCCCGCTTTTCCAGGTTGTCGATGAGTCCCTGCCGCCAGGCCTGGGTTTCCAGCCACTCGGGACGCTGCTGCCGGTGGACCTTCCGGGAGTAGGCGAGGATCAGGTAGGCTGCAATCCCGCCGGCTGGCACTGGCAATGGTCGGGCGGTGACCCGATTGGGATCCGGGTACGTCTCTTGCCAAATAACTGGCCATGGATTCTCGTGGCCTGTTGCTCTCGATCGCTATACTATTTTGCCACTTTGACTTGGCTACTGGTCAGTCGAATAGCCGGGTTTCACGATCGCCCAGTATTCGTACAGTGCCGCGCGAAACGCTCAGCGACATCGCCGTGGCGTACGCGGATCCGGTCGATCCTGTGATCTACTACAATCCTCGGCTGATGGCACAATATGGCGCCGAGCTCTCTGCGTTTGTGCTGGCCCACGAGTACGCCCACATCCAGCTCGACCACCGGCGGCCGTCGGTGCCGGGCGCGGGATCGCGCGAAGCGCTCGAGCGATTGCTCCAGGGCTGGGAGCTCGCAGCCGACTGCGTCGCGGCGGCCCGGCTTGCCCGCGAGCGACCCGCTGCACTCCAGGCGGCGATCAGTTTCTTCGAGCGCATGGGTCTCGACCGGGTTGACCGCGAACACCCCACCGGGAGCGCGCGAGCGGTGCAGCTCTCCACCTGCGGCCGAACGGTGAACGGGGACCTCCGCGTTCCGAGCGAAGGCCCCCGCACCAGCGCGACGACAATTCAGTTCAGATAATCCGCAGCTTCAGCATCCGGCGAGCCATCGCGTTCTGGCCGTTCGCCAGATTCAAGTTCCGGTCGTTGATTATCTCATCCCGGATGGAGCGCGCCTCGGCCACGTTGCCGAGCTTGAATTGTGTGAGCGCGATCCCGGTGCGTACGGTCGCGTTCTGCTGGTTGGACTGCCGGAACTCCGCCAGCGCCTCAGTGTACTTGCCCTCGCTGTAGAGTACCCACCCCGTCAGCCCGTGCACTTGCGACGTCACCATCGGGCTCGGGTTGCTCTTCTCACGCTGGATCAGCGAATCGAGGTAGACCCGCGCCGTCGCGCTGTGCCCGGCGATTGCGTAGGTGGTGCCGTTGCCGTTGTAGCGCCCCGCCGGGTTCACCGGCGCCGCACCCGGTGGGGGCGGAGGGACGGCGGCGACGTGCCCGATGTGGGTGGCGATGGTCTTGGCGCTGGTCTTGGGGTCACCGAAGGCCGCCTCGAGGTTCATGAGCGCGATGTGCGCGGCGCTGACCGCCTGGTTGGTTTCGGCCTTGGTGGCTTCGTCGATCACCGTGCCAAGCGTCGTCATGGCTCCCTTGATATTGCCCTCGATGACGTAGCTATTGGCGATGCGGTTGTGGATCGTGATTCGCTGGGCCGGCGTGGTGGTATTGGGGAGCGCCGCGGTCAGGGCTTGGCGCGCGAGGTCGCCCTTGCCTTGCAGCACGTACACCTCGGATAGGCCATAGCTGCCGCCGAGGAAGGTCGGGTCGAGCTCGACGGCCTTCTTGTAGTGGGCGACGGCGCCGTCAAAGTTGCCATCCCACTGGAGCAGCTCGGCGTAGGTGTCGTGAGACTTGGGGTGCGACGGGGCCTTCGCCATATAGGTCGTGGCGGTTGTCATGGCGTTGGCGCGCGAGTTGGCTGTCCATTGCGCGTAGGCCAGGTTGTTGTACGCCGCGGCGAAGTCGGGGAAGCGTTCGATCACCGCCTTGAGCGCCACGACGGCATCGGTCGGAGTGCCGCCGGAGACGTTGGCGAGCAAGACCGCGCGCTGGTGGGCGATCATCGGCTCATCGGGCAGCAGGGTTCCGGCTGAGAGCAGAATCGCTCGTGCGCCGACGGGGTTCTGGCGGAAGGATTCCCGGTAGGCGGTGGCTATCATCAGCTCGGCGGTCGAGGCCTTGGCCGCGTCGGCCATGCCGCGAGCGATCTCCGCGTCGCGCTGCGCCGCCGTCAGCCCGTTGGTAAACAAGGTGCCGTAAATCACCCGAGCCAGTCCGAAGGTCGGGTCGAGGTCCACGGCTTTCTTGAGCCGGTCGGTGCCGCGATTGAAGAAGCCGTTGGCGAGGTCCTCGAGGCCGCTGGTGAACGCGGTCCGGGCCTCGGTGGACGTGGTGGTGACCTCCAGGCGGACCGGCCGCGCCACCCCGGCGGCGACCTGCGCCGCGAGCGGCGCCGATGGGGCGGAACCGGCGAGGCAGAGCGCGACGGCGAACAGCGGCCAGCGGGCGGGGTGCTTCAACTCCAGGCTTGAAACGAATGACATTGGAAGGTGCTCCTTCCTTCTGTTGGGATGTCGCGAAGCCTCGAGGCCCCGCGGTTCGTGCGGGTTAGCCGGAAAAAGTGCGGAGGCGGTCGTTCGATGCCGGAAAGGCTTCGGGGGGCCGGCAGCAGGGAACCGTGTGAGTGCCGCATGGGGACCTGTGCGCGGGGGCCGGAGTCCAACGGGGAGGAGTTACCGCAGTTTCGGGCCGGCGTCAAGCCGCCACCTTCTCTAGCGCCGTCGGAGCGCCCCGCGGGCGCGGTGGTGCGGGCCGGACGGGGCAGTGATGGCATTGACATACCATCATGCGAGCACTAGCATAACATCATGATCCGTACCCAGATCCAGCTGCCCCCGGAGCAGCACAAGGCGCTCAAGCGCTGGGCTGACCGGCTGGGCATTTCGCTCGCCGAAGCGGTCCGGCGCTGCGTCACGGACCGGCTGAGCCGGGAGGATGGGGCGGGAGGCGTGCGGGCCGACCGAGTGCGTGAGGCGCTGGCGGTCGTGGGCAAGTACCGCGACCGGGCGGGGAAATCCCGGGTGGCCCGCGATCACGACGACCACCTGGCCGACGCCTACGGATCGTGACGGTCTTCGCCGACACGTCCGCGTTCTACGCGCTCCTGGTGGCGACCGAGGAGCGCCACGTGGCGGTGGCCCGGGCCTTTGCCCGAATCCTGAAGCGGCGCCGGCCGCTGGTCACCACGAACTACGTCCTCCTCGAAACCGCCGGGCTGCTGCAGCGCCGGATCGGGCTGCCGGCGGTCCGCGACCTCGACGAGCGGCTGGTGCCCGTGTGCACGGTCCTCTGGGTTACCGAGGCGATGCATCGCCGGGCGATGGACCGGATGATCCGGGCCGACCGGCGGGGCGTAAGCCTGGTGGACTGGGTGAGCTTCGGGGTCATGGAGGCAGAGGGGATCGGAGAGGCTCTCGCGCTCGACGACGACTTCGCCGGCGCGGGATTCCGCCTGACGCCTTCGTGACGGTATCTTCGGCTGACTCCCTCCACACCAGCGAGGCCCCACGACCGACGCGCTGGATCGCCTGACCGGCGCCCTCGCCGGCTCGCTCGACGGGGGAACCCTCGGCGTGATCCCGGTCGACTCGGGCGAGGTCCGAATCCTGCTTGACCCCGGCAGTGGAGATACTCCTGGCGTGGAGCAGTCCTGCTGGAGCCGGGATAGCCGGACCATCTACGTTGCGGGTCATCACGCCAATGGGACGGCCGGGATCTGGGCGGTTCCGCTCGCCGGCGGTACCCCGTCGCTGCTGGTGCGGTTCGACGAATCGGGGAACCGGTTCCACCGGCCGAACCTGGACTGTGACGACAAGCGGTTCTACATGATCGTGGAGGAGCGGCAGAGTGATGTGACGGTGGTGGAGATGCTGGCGCGCTAAGGCGTGAAGGCGCAAGGGCGCAAAGGCTCGGGGGTCTCAAAAATGGAGTTTCTGAAAATATTTCCTTCACGGTGGGTTTTCGCCCTCTTCCTGGCGGCGCCACTCGCCGCCCAGACGCCCGCCGGCTATCCCGCCCCGGTCGAGGGGGACTTTGTCCTCCGGGATTTCCAGTTCGGCACCGGGGAAACTCTCCCCGAGCTCAATCTGCACTACACCACGATCGGTACGCCGAGTCGGGATGCACAGGGCGTGGTGCGCAACGCGGTGCTGATCATGCATGGCACCGGCGGGACGGGGCGGGGATTCCTGTCTCCCACCTTTGCCGGCCAACTTTTTGGACCGGGGCGGCTGCTCGACGCGACGAAATACTTCATCATCCTGCCCGATGCGATCGGTCACGGCAGATCGAGCAAGCCATCCAACGGGATGCGGATGAAGTTCCCCCAGTACACCTACGACGACATGGTGAAGGCGCAGTACCGGCTGGTGACCGAGGGACTCGGCGTCAACCACCTGCGGCTGGTGATGGGCACCTCGATGGGGGCGATGCACACATGGGTGTGGGGATACAGCTACCCCGACTTCATGGACGCGCTGCTGCCGCTGGCCAGTATCCCGGTGGAAATCGCGGGACGGAACCGGATGATGCGCCAGATGATCGTCGACGCGATCACCGACGATCCGGAGTGGAATAACGGCGACTATGCGGCCCAGCCGCGCGGACTGGTCAACGCGGTGCACATCCTGCTTCTGATGACCAGCGTACCACTCCAATGGCAGAAGGACGTGCCCACCCGGGCCATGGCCGACTCGGCGCTCAAGGCCCGCACGGCGCGCTCGGTCGCGGCGCAGGACGCCAACGACATGATCTACCAGTTTCAGGCCTCGCGGGAGTACAACCCCGCGCCGCACCTGGGCAAGATCACGGCGCCGCTGTATGCCATCAATTCGGCCGACGATCAGGTCAACCCGCCGGAGCTGGGCCTGATGGAACCGGAAATCGGCAAGGTACGACTTGGGCGCTACATTCTGATTCCGATCAGCGACCAGACCCGGGGGCACGGGACGCACTCGTTGCCGGCGGTGTGGGGGGTGTACTTGAGGGAGTTGATTGCCCTGTCGGAGGCAATGAGGCAAAGAGGCAAAGCGGCAAGGTAGCTACCTCCCATGAGGAGATGTGCGCTCGTGTTTCTCCAGAATCCCAAGTCGCAAACGACCTATGACGTGATCGTCGTCGGCTCCGGCGCCGGGGGCGGGATGGCGGCCTATCAGCTCGCCGTCTCCGGCCTCAAGGTGCTGGTGCTCGAAGCCGGCCGGCACTACGACCCGGTGCGCGAGACGCCGATGTTCAAACTGCCCCGCGAGGCCCCGCTCCGTGGAGGCGGCACCCGGGACAAGCCCTTCGGCTTTTACGACGCGACGGTGGACGGCGGCTGGGAAGTGCCCGGCGAGCCGTACACCCAGGCGCCGGGAACCGAGTTCCGCTGGTGGCGCTCCCGCATGCTGGGGGGACGCACCAATCACTGGGGCCGGATTTCCCTCCGCCAGGGCCCCTACGACTTCAAGCCCAAGACCCGCGACGGACTCGGCGCCGACTGGCCGATCAGCTACGAGGACATGGCACCGTACTACGCCAAGACCGAGATGCTGATCGGCGTGTACGGCGGGGACGACGATCTGGAAAACACCCCGAGCTCACCTCCGGGCGTGCTCCAGCCGGCACCGGCGCCGCGCGCCACCGAGCTCCTCGCAAAGAAAGGCTGCGCGCCGCTCAACATCCCGGTCATCCCGGCCCATCTCGCGATCATGACCGCGCGGCAAGACGCCAACACCCTGCCGCAGAAGCTTCACCCCGGCAATCGGCTGGCCCAGCGGGTGCTTGCGCAATCGATGCGGAGCCGCCAGGCCTGCTTCTATGCCACGCCATGCGGGTGGGGCTGCTCGATCAAGGCAAACTTCCAGTCCACCACCGTGCTGCTTCCACCCGCGCTCGCCACCGGGAATTGCGACATCGTGGCCGACGCGATGGTGCGCGAAGTGACGGTCGACAAGACGGGGCGCGCAAACGGCGTGAGCTACGTCGACAAGCTCACCCGGCGCGATCGCCATGTAAGCGCCAGGGTCGTGGTGCTTGCGGCGAGCGCCTGCGAGACCGCGCGGATCCTGCTCAACTCGAAGAGTCCGAGTTTCCCAGGCGGGCTCTCCAACAGCAGCGGGCTGGTCGGCAAGTACCTGATGGACACCGTCGGGGCCGGGTTGCAGGGCCAGATCCCCGCGCTGGAGAACTGTCCGCCGCACAACACCGACGGCGCCTCGGGGATGCACCTGTACATGCCGTGGTGGCTCTACAAGGAGCAGCTTGCCGGGCAGCTCGGCTTCGCGCGGGGATACCACATCGAGTTCGGCGGGGGACGCGGGATGCCGGGCGCGGGAATCTTCGGCGGGCTGGAGAACTTCACCAACGGCGCCTACGGGAAACGCTACAAGGAGGAAGCGCGGCGCTACTACGGCTCCTTCATGTTCTTCGACGGCCGGGGGGAGATGATCCCCAACGAGGACTCCTATTGCGAGATCGATCCCGACACGGTGGACCAGTGGGGCATCCCGGTGCTGCGGTTCCACTGGAAGTGGTCGGAGCATGAGACCAAACAGGCGGCGCACATGCTCAAGACCTTTTCCGAAATTATTCAGTCGATGGGCGGGACGGTGGTCGGGGGGCGGGTCGAGACCGACGGCGCGCGGGCGATCGCGCGGGGCGGACAGATCATCCACGAGGTCGGCACCTGCCGGATGGGAACCGATCCGCAGACGTCAGTGCTCAATCAGTGGTGCCAGTCGTGGGATGTGAAGAATCTCTTCGTCACCGATGGCGCGCCGTTCGTGTCCAATGCAGACAAGAATCCTACGCTCTCGATCCTGGCGCTGGCCTGGCGCAGCACCGATCGTCTGGTCGAAGAGCTCAAGCGGGGAAACCTATGAGTCCGGAACTTGAGGGATCCACAGATGACACATCTGTGAAATCTGTGGATGCTGTCGTCGGCGCGAGCATCGAGCGGCGGGATGCGCTGAAGGCGATGGCCGCGGCGACGGGGCTTCCCGTGCTGGCGAGCTCGCTGGCGGCTCAAACCCCGCAGCCGATCAGCCGTCCAGCCGTCCAGTTCCCCGTTGTCGGGCCCCGCGGCACGCCGACCGACCCCGATCTTCTCCACCCGAAGAAGGACTGGCCGCGGAAGCTCTCGCCGTCGGAGCTGGCGACGCTGGCGGTGCTCTGCGACACGATGATCCCGGCGGATTCGAAATCCCCCTCGGCGAGCGTGGTCGGTGTGCCGGCGTGGATTAACGAATACGTGAGCGCCCCATACGACGGGCAGATGCGGGATCTGATTCGGGTGCGGGGAGGGCTGGCTTGGCTCAACGTCGAGAGCGACAAGCGCTTCGGGAAGACGTTTGCGCGACTCACGGCCGATGAGCGCACCCAGATCTGCGACGACATCTGCTACCTGCCCAGGGCAAAGCCGGAATTCCAGTCGGCAGCGCGGTTCTTTGACCTGGTGCGGGATCTGACCGCGGTGGGGTTTTACACGACCGATGCGGGGATGCGGGACCTGCAATACATCGGGAACGTGGCGCTGCCGAAATTCGCGGGACCGCCGCCCGAAGTGCTGAAGCACCTGGGATTGGCCTGACTCTCTCCGCGGGCTCGGGGGCGGGCTGGCCTCCGGGGGCGCTCGAGTTCGCGGTACTCACTAGCGCCCCCGTCGTCAGCCCGCTCCCTGCGCCCACTCAAGAGGAAGGCAGTTCCCGTTCACCGTTGACCGTTGACGCTTTTCAAAATCCTCTCCACCCGCAGCGCATCCGTCTCCACTCGGCGATACTCATCGGGCTGATAGGGCTTCCCCATGAATACATCCTCGCGGCGAAACTCCATCGCGCTCTCGAGAATCACTGTCGCCCCGACGTGAATCTCCGTCACCTTCGTCTCCTTCACGACCCGGGCGGCGTTCGCTTCGTTGATCCCTCCCGCTGCCATGATCGTGATCCGCCCGCCCGCCTGTCGCACCAGCCCCGCAATCATCTCCGCGCCCCGGAGCGCGCTCAGCGCCTGGCCTGAGGTCAGCAGCCGCTCGATTCCGAGCACCATCAGGGTGTCCAGCGCTTCGGCAGGGTCGCGGGCGAGGTCGAAGGCCCGATGAAAGGTCACCTCCATCGGGCGGGCGGCGTCGCCCAGGCGCCGGGTCAGGCCGGTGTCGACCCGGCCCTCCCGGTCGAGCGCGCCGATCACCACCCCGTCCGCCCCCGCCGCCTTCGACTCGGCGATGTCCCGGAGCATCACCACCGACTCGTCTCCATCGAACAGGAAATCGCCGCCCCGGGGGCGGATCAGGACATGAATCGGCAGCGTCACCCGCTCCCGCACCCGGGCGAACATGCCGAGACTCGGGGTGATTCCCCCTTCGACGAGGTCGCCGCAGAGCTCGAGCCGCCCAGCCCCCGCCGACTCGGCGGCGAGAGCGGATGCGACGGTCGCCACGCAGGCTTCGACCAGCACAGATTGCGATGGAGACATGGTGCGGCAAGCTAGGAGCGCCGGGGCTGCGGCGCTACCGGGGGAGAGTTAGCTTCGCTGCGCGGGGAAGAGGGGAAGAGGGGAAGAGGGGAAGAGGGGAAGAGGGGAAGAGGGGAAG
>CAYTMW010000019.1:0-71386 GCA_964439025.1 uncultured Gemmatimonas sp.
TCATCCGGAGCACCATCGCCACGCAGCCCCGCTGCTTGAAGACGTTGCCGCGGAACCGGGCGAGGTTCTGGATGCCGAAGGAGAAGTCGAGCTCGTCCTCGAACTCGAACCGCTTCTTCTGCTGCTCGGTGAGCACCGAGTAGGCGAGCTGCAGCGTGTCCTTCGGGGTCAGCACCGTCTCGACCGACGAATTGGTGATGTCGCCGTCGATGCGCAGCTTGGGGCGCTCCCCCGCCGTCACGTGCAGGTCGGAGGCCTCGCGCTCGAGCATTTCCTGCAACAGGGCTCGCAGATTCAGCGTCATGCGGACGTCTCCTTGACCACTTCTTCGAGGGTGGTTACACCCTTCTCGATCTTCTTGATGCCGTCCATCCGAAGCGTCAGCATCCCTTCCGACACCGCCATGTCGCGAATTTCGGCGACCGAGGCCCCCCGGAGGACCATGCGGCGGAGCTCCGGCGAGATCGCCATGACCTCGTAAATGCCCGCGCGGCCACGATATCCGTTGCCGCCGCAGGACTCGCACCCCGGGCCCTTCATGAAAGGAAGTGCACGTATATGGTCAATATTCATGCCCGCAGTCACCAGGGACTTCAACTCCTCGGGGCGGTAGGTCGCTGGAGCCTTGCATTCCTTGCAGATTCGCCGGACCAGCCGCTGGGCCACCACCAGGTTGACCGCCGCCGAGACGTTGAACGCCTCGATGCCCATGTCGATAAGTCGAGTGACCGTGCTCGGCGCGTCGTTGGTGTGCAGGGTGGAGAGCACCAGGTGCCCGGTGAGCGCGGCCTTGATCGCAATGCCACCCGTTTCCAGGTCCCGGATCTCACCGATCATGATAATATTGGGGTCCTGCCGAAGGAACGCCCTCAGCGCCGCGGCGAAGGTCAATCCGATCTCCGTGCGCACCTGCACCTGGTTGATTCCGTGCAGATTGTACTCGACCGGATCCTCGGCGGTCATGATGTTGGTCTCGATCGTGTTGATCCGTTGGAGCGCCGAGTACAGCGTGGTGGTCTTACCCGATCCCGTCGGCCCCGTCACCAGCACCATCCCGTACGGATTGAGGATCGCCTTCATCAGATCCTGCTCCGCCTTGGGCTCAAACCCGAACGTGCTCAGATCGAGGGTGAGGTTGCCCTTGTCGAGGATTCGGAGCACGATCTTTTCCCCGAAGAGACAGGGAAGGGTCGAAACCCGGAAGTCGATCACCCGGTTGCCCATCTTGAGCTTGAGCCGCCCGTCCTGGGGCACCCGCCGCTCGGCGATGTTGAGCTGGGAAAGAATCTTGATGCGGGAGATCAGCGCCGCCTTCATGCGGCTGGGTGGCTTCATCACCTCGGCGAGCGCGCCGTCGATCCGGTAGCGCACCCGCATCTCGTGCTCGAACGACTCGACGTGAATGTCGCTCGCGCCCCGCTGCACCGCGTCGGTGAGAAGGCCGTTGATGAGCTTGACGACCGGCGCATCGTCGATTTGCGCCTGGCTCGCGGCCTCCTCGTCCTGCTCCGCGACGACCTCGACGTCCTCGGCCAGCCCCTCCATGTCCTTGAGGATGGTCTGGAGCGCCATGTCCGACGCGTCGTAGTACTTGTCGATCAGCGTGCGGAGGGTGTACTCGCCGGCAAAGACCGGGAAGAGATCGTACCGGGTGATGAACCGGAGCTCCTGCAGCAGCACCTGGTCGGTGGGGTTGGCCATCGCCACGGTGAGGGTGCGGCCCTCCCGCTTGAGCGGGAGCACGATGTGCCGCCTGGCGATGTCCGAGGGAATCAGCTTGAGGATCTTCGCGTCCACTTCGAACCGGGCCAAATCGACCGCGGGGACGCGGATCTGCCGCGCCACGATCCGGGTGATCTCCACTTCGGGGACGAGACCCTGTTTGGCGATGATGAATCCGAGCGGCATCCCGGACGAGCGGTGCTCCTTGAGCGCCTGCGCGAGTTTTTCCCGCGAGAGCAGCCCCTCTTTGACCAGAATATCGCCCAGGCGATCGGTAGGTAGTGCGGCCGTCGTCATGCCGTCCGGTTACCTCATAAGTAGGCTGCTGCCTGGCTGCCTGCTGCCTGTTGCCTATCTCGCAACAAGGTACGATTCCAGCCGTGCGACCAGCGCCCGACTGAACCCTGGTACCCGCCCAAGATCCGACACTGCGGCGAATGACCCATGGCTCCGGCGATATGCCAGAATCGCGCGGGCCCTAGCCTTGCCGATCCCGGGCAGGGCCACCAGGTCCGCTAGGGAGGCCGAGTTAAGGTCGACAGGGCCCTCTGGTGGAGCCTGGGACGGTATGGCGTAAGCCCCGAGTGTGCTGGGATTTGCACCATTCCCGATGGACGGCCGGGCCACCCCCGCTCCCCGGAAGGCCACCCTGTCCACTAGCTGGGCCAGAAGTGCTGGTCCGACTCCGGGAACCCGATCCAGGTCGTCCAGCCCCCGAAAAGGTCCCCGGACACTCCGGTCCTCTGTGATACGCTTTGCCAGTGACATGCCAATCCGGGGGAGCCGGGCGATCTCCTCCGCCTCGGCGCTGTTCAGATCCACCGTCTCCCCTGGTCGGAGGGGCCGGGCGAGCCGCTCGGCGCGAGCGCGCTGCCGCGCCGGGTCTGCGGAGGAGGAGGGCAGCGCTGCGAGGAGCTGTCCCGGCGGATCGCCGGTACGTCTGAGGATAAGGCGGGCGGCGTGGCCGAGTACCGCGAGACCAAGGAGGAGGAGAACAGCGCGCGGTTCGCGGGACATGGGCCCAGGGTAGCAAGCGCAGCGTCGAAGGATGGGGCCCATTGCGCGCAGGGGGGAGCGAAATCGCCGGAGTGGTCCCGTTCCGCCGTGTCTCACCCTCACGTGGAGCCCTCGCGGCCCAACGTCCCCTATGGCAAGCCCCACTCATCGCCCGGGTAACTCACGGGATCGTCACCTGAGCGCTTCGGTCGCTCTGCTCTCTCAGGGTGACAGCCCGCTTACCGCTCACCGCTCACCGTTTTGTCCTCCGCACCAGCGCCATGGCTACATCTCCTACCGCCTGCAGACTCGCCTGGCTCACCTTGTCAATCGTGTCGTCGGGGGAGTGGTGCCAGCTGTTCCCCGGACCAAAGTCGAGATCGATGAGGTCGATGGCCCGGATTCCCGCCTGCTGCAGAGGAACATGATCGTCGATGGTCGGTCCGAAGTCGGCGGAGACAAAGATGTCTCCGTAACCCATCTGCTCCGCCAGGGCCCAGACCATGTCCACCACGTCAGGCGCGCCGGTCACCGAGTTTCCCTCCCGCGGGATGCGGAGGTCCCGGTCACCCACCATGTCGAAGAGAACGGCGTAGCGGGGGCGCTCGCCCGGAGGGAGGTTGGCCGCGTAGTAGCGGGAGCCGATGAGGACGTCCTGATCCTCGCCGGCGTTGAAGCTGCCGTAGTCCTCGCCATCGACGAAGAGGAGATCGACGCCGGTTTCGGGAGGAAGCTTCTTGAGCGCGTCGGCCATGCCGAGAAGAATTGCCACGCCCGAGCCACCGTCATTGGCGCCGGGAACGGGAAGAGTCGTATCCCGGCTTCCCGGGGCGTCGGCGCGGGGGCGAGTATCCCAATGGGCCAGATACAGCACCCGGCTCGTTGCCGCCGGATTGAAGCGGGCGAGGAGGTTCACCATCGGTAGCGAATCGCCGGCGCGGGTGACGTGGGTCCACCGCTGCACGATCACCGTGTCGGCGCGAGTCCTCAGGAGGCTGTCGAGCCAAGCCGCCATCTGTGCGTGGCCCGGACTCCCGGGTATCCGGGGGCCGAACCCGAGCTGGGTCTCGACGTACCGGAAGGCGGCGGCGCCGTCGAATTCCTTCGGGGGTGGCGGAGCGCCTTCCTGGCATCCCGCGATCAGCATTATTGTCGCTAAAACGGATCGCATAGTGCCGCGAGTAGTCAGGGGTCAGGGGTCAGTGCTCAGTGGTGAGAAGTAAGAGGGAGCCGAAGCCAGGGGAAGGGGCTTCCCCTGACCACTGACCACTGATCCCTCTTAGCTTTACGACATGCGCCTCCTGCGCGGCCACATCCTCCGCTCCGTCATCGGCCCCTTCATCTTCGCCTGGGCCGCCCTGACCGGCATGCTGATGCTCAATCAGCTCTCCCGCCGGTTCGGCGACCTGGTCGGCAAGGGGCTGCCGGCCGGGGTGATCGTCGAAGTGCTGCTGCTCTTCATCCCGTTCATCGTGGCGCTCACCCTCCCGATGGCCATTCTGGTGGCTGTCCTGTACGGATTCAGTCAGCTCGGGGTGGACAACGAGATCACCGCGATGCGGGCCACCGGCATCAGCATCCCCCAGATGGTCCGCCCGGTGTTCGTGGCCGGGGTGCTGCTGGCGCTGACCAACTTCCTCTTCATCGACCAGATCCTCCCCCGCACCAACCTGCGGCTGCTCAACCTGCAGACCGACATCAGCCAGAAGAAGCCGACCTTCGCGCTGAAAGAAACGGTGATGAACAATCTCCCCGGCTCCCTCTACGTGCTCCAGGCCAACCGGATCGAGCTGGGCACCGGGCGGATGCGGGAGATTGTCATCTACGACATGAGTCCCCCCGACGGCCGGCGGATGATCTACGCCGACAGCGGCTACATGGCCTTCGATGACAGCGGCAAGGACCTGGTCCTCACGCTCTATGACGGCCGGGTCCACGAATACAAGACCGCCGAGCCGGCGACGGTGCAAGTTACCCATTTTTCCGAGAACACGATCAACGTCCGGGACATCCAGAACGCTTTCCAGGAGAGCTTCGGCAGCGTCAGCAGGGGCGACCGGGAGATGACCACCTGCGAGATGATGGACCGCGTCGCGGCCTCCGGGAAGGATGCCGCGCGCGCCGCGGTCCGGCGGCGCCTTCTCGCCGAAAACGACCTGCGCGCCCTGCTCCAGCTCTTTGCCGTCCCCGCGCTACCGGAGCCCCCCGAGGAAGCCGTGGCGCCGAGTTGTGGCGCGTGGCGCAAGCTCGAGCGGTCCATCGGGCGCCTCCTTCTGCCCCGCCCCGCCGCGGCGCAGGTCCCGGCGGCCGACTCGACTCCGCGCCTCGGCGGCCCGCTCCGCGCCGCCTTCTCCACCATCTCCGATGTGAGTATCGCCCGGGACGAAGAGGCCTTCGCCACCCGCGACGTCAACCAGTACAAGGTGGAAATCCACAAGAAATTCACCCTGTCGATCGCCTGCCTGAGCTTCGTGCTGATCGGCATCGCGCTCGCGCTCCGCTTTCCCCGGGGCGGCATCGGGCTCGTGATCGGAGCCAGCCTGGTGATCTTCGCCCTCTTCTACGTCTCGCTCACCGCCGGCGAGCAGCTCGCCGATCGGGGCCTCATCTCCCCCGCGCTGGCGATGTGGTTCCCCAATCTGGTCGTGCTGGTTGCCGGTATCATTGGCCTGGTCCGTGTCAACAAGGAGTTCGGCTCGACGCGGGGCGGCGATCTCGGAGATCTGGTCGAGCTCCTGACCGGCTGGTTCCGCCGCCGCCGGGCGGCCTCCTGATGCGCATCCTCTCACGCTACGTCCTGGGTCAGTGGCTCCGGGTCTTTCTCCTCACCGCGATCGGATTGCCGATCGTCTCGGTGCTGACCCAGGTCACCGACAACCTGCGCCGGCTCCTCGACCGGCAGCTGAGCCCCGGCACCATCGCGCTGAGCTACGTCTATTCCCTTCCCCAGAACATCGCGATCATGATGCCCGCGGCGGCCCTCTTCGCCGCCGTCTTCACCGTGGGTCCGCTGGCCCGGTACTCCGAGCTCACCGCGGCAAAAGCCGGTGGAATCAGCTTCCACCGGCTCGTGCGGCCGCTCTTCCTCGCCTCGGCGCTGGCCGCGGTGCTCGGCTTCTTCATCGGCGAGTGGGCGACGGAAGCAACCACCCGGCAGATGGAGCTGCAGAAGGAGCGCCAGGCGCGGAACGTCACCACCAGGACCAATTTCGTCTTCCGCGCAGCGAGCGGGTGGGTCTACACCATCCGCCAGCTCAACACCGCCGACAACGCCATGCAGCAGGTGGTGCTCGAGAAGACCGTGCGGAACGACACCATGCCGACCTATGCGGTGAGCGCCGACAGCGCCCGCTGGAACCCCCAGACCCGACACTGGGCCTTCCTCGGCGGGGCGAGCATCCAGATGCTCCCCGACGACGAAGCGCTGACCATGCGGTTCGCCGAGCTGCGGCTTCCCGCCATCAGCGAGGGGCCGCGCGACCTGCTGATCGAGCCGAAGAACCCCGAGGAGATGACCTTTTCCGAGCTGGGGCGTTACATCGGGACGCTCAAGAACTCGGGAAACGACACCAAAAAGTTGGAGGTGCAGCGCGCCGTGAAGCTGGCGCTTCCCGCCGCCTGCTTGATCATCGCCCTCTTCGGGGCTCCGCTCGCGGTCTCGGCGCCGCGCGCCGGGCCCGCGGTGGGCATCGCGATCAGCCTCGGCACCACCATCGTCTACCTGCTGATGATCAATCTCTCCCAGGCGGTCGGGGCCTCGGGCGTGATCAATCCCACCGTGGCGGCGTGGGTGCCGAACCTGGTGTTTCTGGGGATTGGGGGCTGGTTACTGGTGAGGGTGAGGACGTGAGCGAGGGAATAGGGAGTAGGCAGTAGGCAGTAGGCAGTAGGGCAAAACAATAGGCCCGGCGCGTGTCCGGGCCCTCGCCTTGAAACCTCCTGCCTGTTGCCTACGCCCACTGCCTACTGCCCACTGCCCACTGCCTACTGCCTAGAACGTATACTTCGCTCCAAACTGCATCCGCCAGCGGGAGCTCCCGACATTCGCGCGCAGCAGCGCCGGCAACGTCGACGGCACCGTGTAGTTCCACCGGTCATCGGCCTGGGTGGCGGTGTTGTTGGTGTTGTAGGTGGCGCCACTCAGGAGCGACAGCTGCTGGAAGAACACCGTCTCCCGGTTGATGCCCCAGTCCTTGTTCACCAGGTTCAGGAAGTTGAAGATGTCCGCGGTGAGCTGGAGGTTCTGGCCCGACAGAGTCGGAACCACCTTGGTGAGCCGTAGATCGAGGAACTTCTGCCAGGGATTCCGGCAGGAGGTACGCTCCATGATCTTGCCCCGCTGCTCCCGGAGGCACGGCTCGCTCACGATGAAGGCGTTGAGCCGCTCCCAGTCCGCCGCCTGGTTGGCGCCCGCGATGCTGATGTCGCTCTGGTCGCGCGGTACGTACATCAGGTCGTTGCCTGAGATGCCGTCGCCGTTCACGTCGTTGGTCGTGACGTACGCGTACGGAGTGCCCGCCCGTGCGGTGTAGACCGCGGAAGCCTGCAGCCCGAACGGAAGATTCGCGCTCCCGCTGATCGAGATCTTGTGGGGCACATCGAAGCCGGAGAGCCGGAGATTCCGGTTGTCCAGAGTGCCGTCGATCGGCGTATTCGACAGGTTCGAAAGCGCAATGCTCGAGGTAAGTGACATGATGTCTTCAGACTTGGCCCGGGTGTATGCCGCACTGAAGAAGTAATCCCCGCCGAAGGACTTCTGCACCTGCAGCGTGGCCAACCACGACTTGTCGGTGCTCCTGTTGCTGTGGTGGATGACATTGGTCACCCCGTTCACCTTGCGGAGCCGGGTGAGCGTCGTGGCCAGGGTCTGTGCCGTCGGCGTCGCGTAGAGCTGGCGGCCTTCGCGGTTCACCGCCCCGAGCCGCACGTTGTCGTCGGTCTGGTACATCTGGTTCCTGTTGCTAGTGGCCAGGAAGTCTCCCGTCACCACAATCCCGCCGGGGAGCCGCTGGTCGACTCCGAGAGCGTACTTGAGCGCCTGCTGGAACTTGAAGTTCTCGTCGAAGTACGACACCGTCGCCGCCGGAGGCGCCACTTCCGCCCCGCCGGCGCAGGCCCGCGGGAGGTTGTCGACGTCCACTGTGAAGGTGGGCACGTTGGCCTGGGTGCCCACGCCGACGATCCGGCTGCAGGTGATCGAAACCTGCTCGAGGCCGGTGCCGGTGAAGGCGTTCGACATCCAGACGTAGGGAGGCCGGCCGCTGAAGAGCCCGACCCCGCCCCGCACGATCGTGTTCCCGGTGCCGAAGGGATCCCAGTTGAACCCCAGCCGCGGCGACCAGGTCGGATTCCCCGAAGGGAACTTCGCGGTATCGATCAGCAGCGTGTCGGTGAGCGCCTTGTTGGTGTTGTGGCTCGGGGTGTCGTTGAAGAACGGCGCGTCCACCCGGAGCCCGGCGGTGATGGTCAGCCGCTCATTCGGTCGCCAGGCATCCTGGATGTAGCCGCCAAGTTGCTTGACCGAGAAGCGCGCGGTGAAGCCGCCTTCGCGCGCTTCCAACAGCGCCTCGTAGTACCTGGGGAGCCCGGCATCGAGGGAGTCGGCGCTGGCAAAGCTCCAGGTCCCATACCGGTTGCTCGCGAAGAGGTTCCGGAACTTGAAGAACTCGTTGTGTGTGCCGACGGTGATCTGGTGATTGCTCCCCAGTCCGAAAGTCAGGTTGGCCGTTGCCTCGTATACATCCTGATCGAGTTCGTTACCGTGCGAGAATTTCTCGCCCCCCGCCGCGACGTAGGAGTTGGGTAACGAGCCGGCCACCATGATTTGCGGGATCCTGCTGGGCAATTCCCGCGCATCACGGTTACGGAAGTAACCCAGCAACACCTCCAGGCTCGCGCCCTTGACCAGGGTGGTCATTTTCGCGCGGAGCGACTTGTTGGTGTTGCCAATCTTGTACCCGCTGTTGTTGAGCTGCCAGCCGTCCCGGATCGGGCAGCTATTCGTGCAGGCAAACCGGCTGAACACATCGGAGGAGGCGCGAACGTAGCTGTAAGAAAGGTCAAACTGCGTGCTGCCCGCAGCCTGCCAGGTCAACTTCCCGAACAGATTCTTGTCTGGGCTGTCGAGGCTTCCCGGCGGTTCCACACCGCCCGGATCGAATCCATACTTGTCCCTCAGGATCTCTTGCACCCGCTGCGCCAGGGCCACCGGGATGCCGGTGGCGGGTTCCGTGGCTTCCAGGCCGAAGAAGGGCCGCTGGGAGGACTGGATATCGGCGCTCCCGAAGAAGTGCAGCTTGTTCCGGATGATCGGGCCGCCGAACGTGCCGCCATATTGCTTGATATCGAAGGCCTGCTGAGCGGTCAGCTTGTTGCGCCCGGTGTCGGCACCGACCAGTTCGGGCCGCTGGAAGTAGCTGAACGCCGAACCGTGGAATTCGTTCGTCCCCGACTTGGTAATCCCGTTCACCAGCCCGCCCGAAAAGCTTCCCTGCCGGACGTCGAACGGCGCTATGAGGATCTGGAACTCCTGGAGCGCCTCGAGCGAGATCAGCTTCGCGCCCGCGCTGGAGCCCGGCGTGGCGGAAACGCCGAATACGTCGTTGTTCGCGCCGCCGTCCACCAGGATCGTGTTGAACTTGCTGTTCTGCCCTCCGACCCCCGATCCGCTCATCACCTGCGGGCTGGTCCGCAGCAGGTCGGTGAAATTGCGCCCGAGCAGCGGGAGCCGCTGGATGGCCGTGTCGGTGACAATCTGCGACGGGCCGGTTCGTCCGCTGTTGATCAGCGGGTTGGTCGCCGCGATAACGGTCAGCTCTTCGAGCGTCACCACCTGCTGCGTCAGCACGAAGTCCTGGGTGTATCGCTGTCCCAGCGTGAGCATGATGCCGGTCTTGCTCGCCGCCTGGAAGCCGATCGAGCGGACGTCGATGGTGTAGGGGCCGCCCGGCGTGGCGTTCTCGAAGTTGTAGCGGCCACCGGTCTTGGAGGTGGTCTGCTGCCTGGCGCCGTTGCTCGTGTTGGTCAGAACCACGATGGCGTTCTCGACCGAGCCGCGGGTCTCGGAGGTGATTCTCCCGTTCACCGCGGCGCTGGTGATGCCCTGGGCGAGGACGGCTTGCCCCCCGCCGGCGAGCAGAACCACCATGGCCGTCCCGAAACGAATTGCGCGCCCGATTGGCTGCATGGAACGAACTCCCGGATCGTGATGGGTACCGCGGATCGGAACTGCCCTAAGTTACCTGCACAGCGAGCCAAATCAAGCAGTTGACCCGGTCGTTACGGACTCTTGACCCGTTGGACAGGATTGATCTTCCCGGCCCCCTTCGCGATGTAGTACACCGGGATGCCCACCAGGATGATCCCGAAGGTGACGCCGGTGTTCCGGGGATCGGTCACCAGGGCGTTGACGATCATCCCGATCGAGGCCAGCAGGAAGACCAGCGGCACCACCGGAAACCCGAACACCCGGTAGGGCCTGGGCAATTCCGGAGACCGCTTCCGGATGACGAAGACCGCCAGCACCGCGAGGATGTAGAAGGGCCAGATCCCCAGGACGAACTTGTCGGCCAGCTGCTGGAAATCGTTGAACAGCACGTAGACCACGCCCAGCCCGGTCGCCAGAAAAATGGCCGTCGAGGGGCTCTTGAACCGCGGTGAAACCCTCGCGATCACAGGGAAAAAGAGCCCCCGGTCCGCCATCCCGAAGAAAATTCTCGGACTGGTCATCATCGTCGCGTTGACGCTGCTGAACGTCGAGATCATGACCACCGCGGAGATCAGACCCGCCCCCGCCGCTCCCAGAATCGGGATCCGCTGCGCGGCGGTCGAGGCGATCAGGGGCGACTGCGCCAGCTCGGGCACCGGCACCAGGTAGATGTACGCCAGGTTCACCAGCAGGTAAATCGCGATGATGGCGAGGGTGCCCGTGATGAGCGCTCGCGGGAGCGTTCGCGAGGGGTCCTTGATCTCTCCGCTCATGAAGGAGAGGTCCGCCCAGCCGTCGTAGGCCCACATCACCGAGACCATCGCGGTCGCCAGCGCGGAGAGCGAAAGCGCGCCGGTCCAGACCGGAGAAAAGTTGCGCACCGAGCCGGTCGGCGCAGTAAAGGCGAGAATGACCAGCATGACCAGCGCGCCGTACTTGACCGTCGTCGCAACGTTGGTGACGGCGGCCGCCTTCTGCACGCCGAGATAGTTGAGAATCCCGACCGAGAGGATCAGCAGCGCCGCCACCCGGTGCACCGCGAGCGGGCTCAGCGGGATGAAGTAGCTGAGATACTCGGCGAAGATCGTCGAGATGGCGCCCAGGGCGGACGCGCGGATGACGGCGAGCTGGGACCAGCCGAAGAGGAAGGCCGGCATCGGGCCGAATCCTTCCTCGATGTAGGCGAAGACCCCGCCGCTCCGGGGGTACATCGCCGCCAGCTCGGCCAGCGTCAGCGCTCCGAACAGGGCGAGCACTCCGCCCAGCACCCACGCCAGCAGTACGGGTCCGGAAGCTCCCAACTCGCCGGCAACCGTGGCGGGCACCCGGAAGATGCCGCTGCCGATGGTCACCCCGATCAGCACCATGACCGCCGGGAGTAGTCCGACGGTACGGGGGAGGCGTTCGCCCCAGGTGTCGCGGGTAGCCATCAGGGAGCCAGGGAGCTAGGGAGCTAGGGAACCAGTGGGCTTGGGGCTACAATATAGCAGCGAGTCGCTGACTCCCTGACTCCCTGACTCCCTGGCTCCCTGGCTCCCTGGCCCCCTTGTCCCTAGCCACCGACCTGCTCGCCCTGACCAAACCCCGCGTCATCTCGCTCCTGCTGGTGACCGCGGTCGCCCCGATGTTCATCACTGACCGGGGTCTCCCTCCGCTGGCGCTGATCGGCTGGGTCCTCCTGGCCGGCTTCCTCATGGCGGGAGGGGCCAACGCGATCAACATGTGGTTCGACCGCGATATCGACATCCACATGGCGCGCACCAAGCTCCGCCCGGTGCCGGCGGGGCGCCTCGCTCCCGGTGTGGCGCTCCTGTTCGGTATCACGCTGGGCGCGGTCTCCTTCGCGCTCTTCTGGCGGTTCGCGAATCCGCTCGCCGCCTGGCTCGCGCTCACGGGACTGCTCTTCTACGTCTTCATCTACACGATGTGGCTCAAGCGCTGGAGCCCGCAGAACATCGTGATCGGCGGCGCCGCCGGAGCGTTCCCCCCGCTGGTCGGCTGGGCGGCCATGACCGGCTCCCTCAGCCTCACCGCGCTGTATCTCTTTGCCATCGTGTTGTACTGGACCCCGCCCCACTTCTGGGCGCTCGCGCTGATCAAGGAACAAGACTATGCGCGCGCCGGGGTGCCGATGATGCCGGTCGTGAAGGGCGCGCACGAGACGAAAGTGCAGATGCTGGTGTATACCCTGATGCTCCTGCCGCTCACCCTGCTGCCGGTGCTGGCGGGGACGCAGGGAGCCTTCTACGCGGTGGTTGCTCTGGTGCTCGGAGGGCGGCTGCTCTGGTACTGCCTTTGCCTGCTGAAGGAGGAGTCGGTCACTCCCACCGCGTGGCGGATGTACAAATACTCCCTGCTCTACCTCGCACTGCTCTTCTGCGCCATGGGCGTCGACAAGCAATTGCCCTTCGGACATCGCGCGCCGGCGCCTGACATCGTGATTCTGGATAGGCCGGACACAAAATAGGCAGTAGGGAATCGGCAGTCGGCAGTAGGAAACTGCAGCACGTGCCTACTGCCCACTGCCTACTGCCTATGGTAGTACCAACTCGCGTTGTATCTCGGAGGGCGTAATCACAGCGCCCTCCTCCCCGAAGAACACATTCACCTCGCTCCGCACCCCGAACCGATTCGGCAAATAGACCCCCGGCTCCACCGAAAATCCGCACCCGGGCAGGATCACCCGGTCGTCCTTGGTCTCGAAATCATCCATGTGCGGACCGGAGCCGTGAAGATCGCGATCGATCGAGTGCCCGGTGCGGTGGACGAAGAACTCGCCGAATCCCGCGTTCTCGATCACGTCCCGTGCGGCGCGGTCGACTTGGTAGCCGAAAATCTTCCTCCCTTCGGCGCCCGCAACGCGCACCAGCTCGAGCGCGGCGTCCCTCGCGTCCCGCACCGCGGCCCAGACCCGGCGGACCTCGTCCGGCGGATTCGGCCCGCTGAACCCCATCCACGTTTGATCCGCGGAAATCGCGCCCGGATAGCGGCCGAATAGATCGATCAGGACGATCTCGTCGACCGCCAGGGCGCGGTCCTCGCCCGGCATCGGCTCGTAGTGGCCGTCGGCGGCATTGGGACCGAAACCGACGATCGGCGAATGATCGGGAACGAGACCTTCCCGTTCCATCGCCTCGATCACCCGGCGCTGCAGCTCGGTTTCCCTGAGCCCCTTCCCTCCCTGCGTCACAGCATACGCCAGCGCTTCTTTCGCGACCCGGGCCAGCACCTCGGCGGCCTTCATGTGCGCGGCGGTTTCCTCCGGGGTCCACTTCGCCACGAACTGGGTGACCAGCGGCGCGCTCGACACCACCCGCCCGCCGAGCGACTGGATCAGCTCGACCACCCCATGGGGAACCCGGTCGAGATAGGGAACGTCGTCCCGCGGGGAGATCTCCATCGCGACCGTCTTCCCGCGAACCAGCTCGCCCAGCGCCGCGTGGAGCTCCTCCCACTTTGCATAGGGGACGATGTGCCCGGGAAAGCCGGCCAGCGGCTGGAGCTCGATCTTGTGCGCCACCGCGACCGGCTCGCGATGCGGACGCAGCAGCACGAACAGCCGCCGCGAGCCCAGACCTCCGAGCGCGAGCATTCGGTTGGCGATCGGGTTGTGCCCCTGAAAATCGAAGAGCAGCCACCCGTCGGCCCCGCAGTCGGCCAGCCCCGCGGCAAGGGTGGCCAGCTCGGCGTCGCTGAACTTCCGGATCATTCGTATCCTCCCGCCTCGGATGCGCGCCAGAAACAGTGATCGTCCCCTCTGGCGCGGCATCGCTCGTGGATCATCGCTCCCTCGAAGCCGCTCGCAACCCGCAGCAGCTCGGCGATGACCGCACTGTAGAAGTAGCACCCCGTCCCCGGGAAGCCCGCCCGTGTCGCGAGTGATTCGGAGAGCCGGACATGGGGATTGCCGGAGCGCAGGTTGAGCTCGAGGCCGAGCAGCCGGCGAGCCACCCGCGCGGCCGTGCGGACGCCGAAGTGGCGCTTGAGCGGACCCGGGCTCACCCCAAGCAGCACCTTGGTGCCCACGCCCGCCGCGCGCGCGGCATGCCGCGCCGCGCGGCGCCCCGCGTCAGCGTAGACCAGCGTCGCGTCGGGACGGCGGCCGACCAGCCGGAACACCGAGATCGCTTCGTCGGCGGGAACCTCCCCATTCCGCTCCGCGCTCTCGCGATAGCGCTCGATCTGTTGCGCCACGGTGGTGGAAAGACCGAGTCGTTTCGAGACCGTCTCTTCCGCCAGCTCGTTCAGCCCGTCGTCGAGCGGCGTGTCGAGATTCCGGATGGCCTCGAGGAGGCTCTGGGGGATGAGGGCGTGGATCGTCTCGGGATGGCTCACGGCGCGGCAATATAGCGATCGTGGGTATTCTTCGTCACGTATGATCCGATCGCCCGACGTCCTCATCGCCGGAGCCGGACCGGCGGGTGCCGCCACGGCACTTCGGCTCGCGCGCGCCGGCCTCGACGTAATGGTGGTCGACCGGGCGGTTTTCCCGCGCGACAAAATCTGCTCCGAATACAGCAGCCCGGAGGGCGTGCGCCACCTCGCCGGGCTCGGCGTGCTCGAATCGATCGAGCGGCAGGGCGGCCATCGCATTCTCGGGACCACCGTAGACGCGCCGAAGGGCTCGCGCCTCACCGGTCTCTTCGCGCGGGCCGGCCACGCCCCCTTCCGCGATACCGGCCTCTCGATTCCCCGCAGAATTCTCGATGCCGCCCTGGTGGACGGCGCCCGCAAGGCCGGCGCCGTTGTTCTCGAGCGCGCGACCGTCCAGGCGGTTCTGGAAGACCGGGGCGAGGTGCGCGGCCTCGTGGTGCGCGACGGCAGCGGAGCCGGCCGGGAGATTCGCGCCCGCCTGACCATCGGCGCCGATGGCCTCCACTCCCTTGTCGCCCGCCGCATCGGCGCCCGCACCACCGGGCCGCTGCGGCGCTTCGGCTTCGTGGCGCATGTGGCGGATGTCACCGGGCTCGGCGATACCGCGGAGATGCACGTGGGCGCGGACGGATACGTCGGACTCAATCCCCTCGGAGACGGAATCGCCAATGTGGCCCTCGTCGTGCCCGCCCGTCGCGCCGCCGCCGCGCGGGGCCGGCTCGACGAATTCTTCTTCCGGGAGCTCGCGCGGTTCTCCGGAGTCGCGGGGCGGGTGTCGCGGAGCGCCATGGTGCGCGACGTCATGGTGACCGGACCCTTCGCGGCCTGGTCCAGGAATGTCGTCGCCGCGGGGGCGCTGCTCGTCGGCGATGCCGCGGATTTCTTCGACCCGTTCACCGGGGAGGGAATCTGCGCCGCGCTGCGGGGAGCCGAGCTCGCGGAATCCGCCGCGGTGCACGCCCTCGCGCATCCCGGCCCTGTCACTGCGGCGGCGCTCCGCCCCTATGTCCGCGCGCGGCGCCGCGCATTCCTCGGCAAGTGGGTGGTGGAGCGGGCGATCGGATATGCCATGCTTGCCCCCGCGCTCTTCGATCGCGCGGTGGAGCGTCTCGAGCGCCGTGGGCTGGCCCACACACTCATCGGGGTCACCGGAGACTTCGTGCCGCCCCGCGCCGTGCTCAATCCCGTCTTCCTCTCCCAGGTTCTGTTCTGATGCCGCTGCCTGACGTCGATCCCGCCGAATTCCGCCAGATCTGCGGTCACTTTGCCACCGGTGTCGTCGTCATCACCGCGCGGGATCGCGAAGGCACTCCCGCCGGCATGACCGCGAACAGCTTCGCCTCCGTCTCGCTGTCGCCGCCGCTCATGTCCGTCAACGTGGATCATGCCGCGGACATGCACGCCGTCATGAAAAGGGCCGACCGGTTCGCGATCAACACCCTGGGAAGCGGGCAGGAGGCGATCTCGCGTCGTTTTGCCGGCAATCTGAGCCGGCGTTTCGAGGGGATCGGGTATCGCCTCGACGAGAACGGTTTCATTCTGCTCGACGGCGTGCTCGCGACGATCACCTGCGAGTCGCATGCCTCCTTCGAGGCTGGTGACCACACCATCTTCATCGGCCGCATCGTCGGCGGCAGCGTGGCCCCCGGCCGCCCGCTGCTCTACTACCGCGGCGGCTACGTGACCGCAGGGCTTCCATGAGCCGACTCGAACCGGCGGCCGGTTGCGAGCTGCTCGACGATCCCGGGGCGGCGCCCGCGCAGGTCTGCGAATCGCTCCGGAACATCGGCCGCGCCAACCGCTGGTTCGGCGGCGCCGCGGCGGTCCGCTTCGGACTCGAGCGCGCGTTTGCCTCCACCACGCCGGGCGCCCCGGGGACCCCGCGGGTCCGATTCACCATGGTGGACGTCGGCACCGGCCTCGGTGATCTGCCCAGGATGGCGCAGGCCTGGGCCGCGGCTCGCGGGATCACGCTCGTGCCTGTGGGTCTCGAGCGCCACAGCGCCGCGGCCCGCCTTGCCGGAAAGCTCGGACTCCCTGTGGTCGTGGGTGACGGCGGAGCGCTCCCCTTTGCGAGCCGGAGCATCGACGTCGTCCTTCTGAGCCAGGTCGCCCACCACTTCGCACCCTCCGCGATTGTGCATCTCTTTCGGGAATGCAGCCGCGTGGCCCGGCACGCCGTCATCGTGGCCGACCTGCGCCGCTCCAATCTCGCCGCCGTGGGATTCCGCCTGGCCGGACGCGTCATGGGATTCGATTCCGACACGGTGCATGACGGGGTGACCTCGCTCCGTCGCGGATTCAGCACCGCATCACTCACCGAATTGCTCGGCCAGGCGGGCATTCGCGCCCCAGTCGCACGGCGACCGGGCGCGCGCCTCGTGGCCGTCTGGCACCCGCCGGCCTGATGCATACCGTGGATATGCGGATGATCGCCGCCCCTCCCGAGCGGGTGTTCCGGCACGCCTCCCGCGTGGAGCTCTGGCCCCGGATCCTGCCGCACTATCGCTGGGTCCGGCTGCACGATCAAAGGCCCGACGGGGCACGGCTCGTCGAGATGTCGGCCTATCGTCCGTTCGGATTGTTCAATTGGCCGACCTGGTGGGAATCGGAGATGTGGGTCGACAAGCAATGCCGCGAGGTGCGCTATCGGCACGTGCGCGGCGTCACCCGCGGCATGGATGTCCTCTGGACCATCGAGCCCCACGAAGCCGGAACCCGCGCGACCATCGTCCATAAATGGGAAGGGCCCCGCTGGCCGCTCATCGGACCCTGGGCCGCCGACTTCGTCATCGGTCCCGTGTTCGTGAGCGGCATCGCCTCGCGCACACTGCTGGGCATTGCCAAGGCGGCGGAGGCGGGCGATGCCTGAGCGGCGCGTCGTGATCACCGGCATCGGCCCCGTCACTCCCATCGGGGTGGGCGTCGACGATTTCTGGGACGGACTTCGCTTGGGGCGCTCGGTGGTGCGGCAGATTACCCGGTTCGACCCGTCGCCCTTCCGTAGCCACCTCGCGGGCGAAGTGCCGGACTTCGACCCGGCGGCGTGGATGGAGCCGCGTCGCGCCAAACGGCTCGACCGCTGTTCCCACTTCACCATCGCCGCCGCGCGCCTCGCACTCGAGGATGCGGGCCTCGAGCTGGCCAGGGAAAACCCCGACCGCATCGGCGCGATGATGGGCACAGCCCTCGGCGGCGTGGCGTTTGCCGAACAGGAGCACGGGAAGTATCTCGCCGAGGGCATCCGCGCCGTCGAGCCGGGGCTGGCACTCACCGTCTTCGTCGGCGCGTCGAGCTGCAACCTCGCCATCGAGCTCGGAATTTCGGGTCCCAATATCACCAACGGCATGAGCTGCGCGTCGGGGGCGATTGCCATCGGCGAAGCGTTCCGCGCCATCGGCCGGGGCGAAGCCGACGTGATGCTGGCCGGCGGCGCCGAAGCGCCGCTCTCCCCGCTCAGCTATGGCGCCTTTGCCATCATCCGCGCGATGTCCACTCGAAACGACGATCCCGAAAGCGCGAGCCGCCCCTTCGATCGGGGCCGGGACGGCTTCGTCATGGCGGAGGGAGCGGCGGTGCTGGTGCTCGAGGAGCGGGAGCGGGCGCTGGCCCGGGGCGCGCCGGTGTACGCCGAGATTGCGGGTTATGGCATCACCAACGACGCCCATCACATGACGGCCCCCCGCCCCGACGGGCGCCAGGCCGCCCGGGCGATCAAGAACGCCCTCGAAACCGCCGGCATTCCCGCGACCGAGGTCGGCTATGTGAATGCGCACGGCTCCTCGACGCCCCTCAACGATCCGACCGAGGCGATCGCGATCCGCCAGGTCTTCGGCCGCCACGCGGAGCACGTCTCGGTGAGCGGCACCAAGGGATATTTCGGGCATGCGTTAGGCGCGAGCGGAGCGATCGAGGCGGCGATCTGCGCGCTGGCGAGCCGACGCGAGTGGCTCCCCCCCAGCGTCAACCTGCAGGACCCCGATCCGACCTGCGAGCTGAACTACGTGCGCGGCGACGGCGCCGCCGCCGCGCCGGAGTTTCTGCTGAGCAATTCGTTCGGCTTTGGGGGGATTAACGCTGCGCTGATATTTCGGACCAGGGAATAGGCAGTAGGCAGTAGGCAGTAGGCAGCAGGGAAACGCATTTCCTTCTGCCCCTGCCTATTGCCTATTGCCCATTGCCTTGTCGGTATCGCCGCCACAGCACCAATCCATATCCCGCCAAAATGACCGCGGTCACAACATACGCCGCTATCACATACCCCGCGTTGGCTCCCGGATCAACTTCCATCGTCAGCCCCCTTGATCTGCTCGATCCGGCCGAGCCCGTAGCGGGTGGTCAGGAACCCGATGAGCAGCACCGTGAACACGCCAAGCGAGGCGAGCAGCGTCCGCAGCATCTCGGAGGGCAGCGACGGCGCGCTCGGCTTGAGCACGATCGGCTGGGGATGCAGGGTGGGAAAGAGGTACACCGTGAGGTGGACGAACGGCACCAGCACAAAACCGAGCAAACCGACCACCGCGCTGAATCGCGCCCGTTCCAGCGGATCGGTGAGCGCGCTCCGCAGCGCCCGATAGCCCAGGAAGAGAAAGAAGAGAATCAGCGTGAAAGTGAGCCGCGCATCCCACGTCCACCAGGTCCCCCAGACCGGCTTCCCCCAGAGCGGCCCCGTGGTCAGCATGACGACGCTGAAGACCAGCCCCGCCGAGGCGGCACATTCGGCGAAGAGGTCGAGCCGAGGATCCCGGAGCCAGAGGTAGAGCGCGCTCGCGATCCCCACCAGCGAGAACGCCAGCAGCGCGCACCACGCCGCCGGCACGTGGACATAAAAAATCTTCTGTGGCAGTCCCTGGAATCTCTCGACCGGGGTGAACCGGAGCACGAGGAGATAAATGCCGGCGAGAGAGACGAGTCCCAGCGCGATCAGAAACAGCCCGCGGGACGCGGTGCGGCGGGCGGCCGGAAGGTCGGGCATCATTCGTCCATCAACGAGGGAAATACCAGGAGGCACGCCGTCAGGAAGACCAGGTCATAGAGTCCGAGCAGCCTGATCCACCCGACAATCTCACCCGCCGGCCGGCCGGAGAGCAAACGCGCGGTGGCCTGGACCGCCCAGGTGACCGGCGGCAGCATGAAGGGCAGGAGCAGGAGAGGCAGCATCAGCTCGGCGAGCCGGGTCCGCACCGTCATCGCCGCGAAGACGGTTCCCACCGCGACGAATCCCGCCGTGGCAAGCACCGTCACCAGGATCACCCCGCCAACTACTCCTCCGATATCCACCCCGAAGAACACCACGAAGAGCGGAAGCGCGACCGCCTCGACGGCAAAGACGAAGGCGAGGTTCGCCAGGTACTTCCCGGCGAACAGCGCGGCCCGCGAGACCGGAGCCATGAGCAGCCCGTCCAGCGCCGCGTTCTCCCGTTCCAGTGCGAACGAACGGTTGAGCGTGACCACTCCGGAGAAGGCGAAGGTAATCCAGAGCACGCTCGGCGCCATCGCATCCCGGGAGAGCGAGGCGGCATCACGGGCGAAATTGAAGATCACCAGCGTGAGCACCGCGAACGCGAGCGCCGAGACCAGCGCCGTCCTGCTCCGGTGCTCCACCCGGATGTCCTTGGCCGCGACGGCCAGCGCCACGCGCAGGAACTCACCCATGCATCGCCGCCCCGTAGCGGGCCTGGAATTCCTCCACCGTGCCGCCCACCGGCCCGGTGATCGCCCATTCCCCGCGAATCAGGACATGCGCGTGGGTTGCCAGCGGCCACGCCTCCCGCACGTCGTGGCTCACCAGCACGATCGCCCGGCCCCGGTCCCGCTCCTCCCTCAAGAGCGCGATCACCTGGCTCGTCGCGACCGGATCGAGCCCGGTGAGCGGCTCGTCGAGCAGCAGGAGCGCGGGACCGTGGAGCAGCGCTCTGGCAATCGCCACCCGCTGCATGAGGCCGCGGGAGAGCCGCCGCACCGGTTCATCCAACCGCTCCCCGAGCCCGACGGCGGCGAGCCTGCCGCGCGCCGTGCCGGCCGGATCGGGCAGCCCGTAGAGCCGGGCCGCGAATGTCAGATTCTCGGCGGCGCTGAGATCATCGTAGAGATGACTCTGGTGGGAGAGCAGGCCGATCGAGCGGCGGATTGCGGGGTCCCGGCCGGGGGATGCGCCGCCGACCGTCACCGTTCCCGCGCTGGGCCGCGCCAGCCCGGCCAGGATCCGGAGCAGGGTGCTCTTGCCCGCCCCATTCGGCCCGACGACCAGGTGGCATTCTCCCCTGCGCACGGCCAGGGAGATACCCCGGAGAACCCGCGCGGCGCCGAAGCGGCGCTCGAGGGAGGTGGCTTGGAGAAGTGGGGATGTTGCCGGAAAAGGCGCGCCGGTCACGGCGGCAATATACCTACGGACGCTCCGGCTCGAATTCGAAGAGATCGGTCATGAGCGTCAGGGCCAGGAGGTAGCGCAGCTCCTCACTCGGCTGCCGCAGCACCACCCGCTGGCTCCGGTCGGCGGCCTGGCGCTGAATCAGCATGAGGACGGAAAGGCCGGCCGAATCCACCCGGACGGTCCGGGCCAGATCGAGTATCAGCGTCCCGCCGTCCGGCATATCGGCGAGCTCCCGGGTCGCGACTTCCTTGAACTCGAGACGGGTGTCGAGTCCCAGCTCTTCCGGTGCCGTGATGTTGCGGGCGCTAGCCTGCATGGCCGACATGTCTCCTCTCATATGCTGAATTGGCGAGGACGATGCCATCTGACCAACTCGTACGATCTGAACCACTTACCATGGAGCGCATCGCGTGCGGAGCGCGCGTGGCCCGACGCACTCCGCGAAAGCCGTTGGGATCTGCGTCAATGCAACGTGCATGCATCCGGCGCACGCCGCTGCATCCCCCGCCCTTGTGGTAACGCCGCCGTGGTGTTCATTAGAGCGGTCAACCTTCTGGCTCCCCGGCTCCCCGACTCCCTGGCTCCCTCCCGATGCGCGATCAACTCTCCACGCTCCTCTCCGAACACCGCCGCTTCCCTCCTCCTCCCGATTTCGCGGCCCGGGCGACGGGCACCGCCGAGCTCTATCGGCGTGCCAAGGCTGATCGGCTGGCGTTCTGGGAAGAGGAGGCCCGGACCCTCGAGTGGAGCGCCCCCTGGTCGAAGGTGCTCGAGTGGACGCCGCCCCACGCCAAGTGGTTCTTGGGAGGGAAGCTCAACGTGTCGGTCAACTGCCTCGACCGGCATCTGTCCGGTCCCCGGCGCAACAAGGCCGCCCTGATCTGGGAGGGTGAGCCGGGAGACCGCCGGACCCTGACCTATTGGGAGCTCTCCCGGGAGGTCAACCGCGCCGCCAATGCGCTCCGCAAGCTCGGTGTCACCCGGGGCGACCGGGTGGCGATCTACCTGCCGATGATCCCGGAAGCAGCCATCGCCATGCTGGCGTGCACCCGAATCGGCGCCGTTCATTCGGTCGTCTTCGGAGGCTTCTCCGCCGAATCGCTCCGGGACCGGATCAACGACGCCAAATGTGTCACGCTCATCACCGCCGACGGCGGCTACCGCCGGGGCCAGGTGGTCCCGCTCAAGCGGTTCGCCGATGAGGCGCTGGCGTCCTGCCCCTCCATCCGGCACGTGGTCGTCGTCCGCCGCCGCCCGGGCGCCGATGGGGACGAAGCGTTCGCGAAGATGACGGAGGGCAGAGATCATTGGTGGCACCGCCTGCTGGACGACGCTCCCCTCACCGCGGCGCCCGAGGCGATGGACTCCGAGGATCTTCTGTTTATCCTCTATACCTCCGGCACCACCGGGAAACCGAAGGGTATCGTCCACACCACCGGCGGATATCTCACCCAGGCCGCCGCCACGACGAAGTATGTCTTCGACTTGAAGGAGGACGATCTCTTCTGGTGCACGGCCGACATCGGGTGGGTCACCGGCCATTCCTACGTGGTGTATGGCCCCCTCGCCAACGGCGCAACGGTGTTCATGTACGAGGGCGCGCCCGACTGGCCCGAGCGCGACCGGTTCTGGTCGATGATCGAGCGCTACGGCGTCACCGTCTTCTACACCGCACCCACGGCGATCCGCGCGTTCATGAAATGGGGAACCGAGCACCCCGCGCGGCGGGATCTCTCGTCACTCAGGCTCCTGGGGTCGGTGGGAGAACCGATCAATCCGGAGGCGTGGATCTGGTACCACGAGCAGATCGGGGGTAAGCGCTGCCCGATCGTGGACACCTGGTGGCAGACCGAGACCGGCGGGATCATGATCACACCGCTCCCAGGCGTCATCACCACCAAGCCCGGCTCCGCCACGGTCCCCTTTCCCGGCATCATCGCGGAACTCTTGGATTCGCAGGGCAAGCCGATCGAGAAAGGCGGCGGCTTCCTCACGCTGACGGAGCCGTGGCCGGGGATGCTCCGGACCATCTACGGCGACGATCAGCGGTACCGGGATACCTATTGGAGCCGATTCCCCGGGCGGTACTTCGCCGGCGACGGCGCCAAGGTGGACGACGACGGCTACTGGTGGATCCTGGGCCGGGTGGACGATGTGTTGAACGTGGCGGGGCACCGCATCGGCACGATGGAGGTCGAGAGCGCGCTGGTCGATCACCCCATGGTGGCCGAGGCCGCAGTGGTGGGGAAGACCCACGAGCTCAAGGGCCAGGCGCTTGCCGCCTTCGTGACCCTGAAGGACGGTAACACACCCTCAGCCTCACTCAAGGACGACCTGAAGGAGCACGTGACGAAGAAAATCGGGGCCATCGCGCGCCCCGACGATATCTTCTTCACCGCCGACCTCCCCAAGACGCGGAGCGGGAAGATCATGCGGCGGCTGCTCAAGGACATCGCCGAAGGAAGGGCGCTCGGCGACACGACGACCCTGGCGGATTCGAACGTGGTGGAGAGACTCAAGGATCAGTACGAGAGCGAGGAGGGATGAGCGATCATCCCATGGCACGTTTCCTGACAAATCGACAACGAATCCCGGCTGTTTGGCCGAACCTGACGTGATAAGCACCGGATCACGGTGAAAAGTGTTGCTACTCCGCAACAACTCTGTCGGAGACACATCAAGACCAGACGAAGGAACGGATGCCGAGCCCCGTTTTGGTGACCGACGAGAACGGTGACAGCGTGCCCCGGACTGTCGAGCCGCTCCGCGCGGGCGACCGTGTGGTGGTCATCGGCGCGGGTCCCGCCGGTCTCACCGCCGCATACCTGCTCTCCAAACAGGGTTTCGAGGTCACTGTCCTGGAAGCCGATGACATCGTCGGCGGCATCTCCCGCACCGCCCAGTACAAGGGCTACCGGTTCGATATCGGCGGTCACCGATTCTTCACCAAGATCGAACCGGTCCAGGCGCTCTGGGAGGAGCTGCTGGGGGACGAGTTCATCTCGGTACCGCGCATGTCGCGGATCCACTACAGCGGGAAGTACTTCGACTATCCGCTCAAGGCCGCCAACGCGCTCCGGGGGCTCGGGATCTGGAACGCGATCCGCATTGTCGGGAGCTACATGCACGCCCGGCTCTACCCGACTCCTGTGGAGCAGAATTTCGAGGAGTGGGTCACCAACCGGTTCGGCAGGCGGTTATACGAGATCTTTTTCAAGACCTACACGGAAAAGGTCTGGGGCATTCCGTGCACCGAGGTCCGCGCGGAATGGGCCGCACAGCGGATCCAGGGCCTTTCCCTGGCCCGCGCCATCATCTCGGCGGCCGCCCTCACCAAGCGTTCGACCGGGATCAAGAGCCTCATCAACGAATTCCGGTATCCGCGTCTCGGGCCCGGGCAGATGTGGGAGGCTGCG
Source organism: uncultured Gemmatimonas sp. (assembly GCA_964439025.1). Taxonomy (GTDB): domain Bacteria; phylum Gemmatimonadota; class Gemmatimonadetes; order Gemmatimonadales; family GWC2-71-9; genus JABFSM01. The sequence goes on from CAYTMW010000019.1 coordinate 24,089, forward strand.
AGGGACCGGATCGAGGCGCTGGGCAACCCGGTGCTGATGCGCCATTGCGTCTCCGCCATCGAGTACGCCACCGACCCGCTGACCGGCGCGCGGCGGGTCACCGGCGTGCGCGCCGCAACGCCCGATGGGGAGCAGTGTTTTCCGGCGGACCACGTGATCTCCAGCATGCCGGTGCGCTCACTGGTTCGCGCGCTGGAGCCGGCCGCGCCCGCGGCCGTCCGCGACGCCGCGGAGGGTCTCCGCTATCGCGACTTCCTCGTGGTGGCGCTCATCCTCGATCGCGAGGATCTGTTCCCCGACAACTGGATCTACATCCATACGCCGGGCGTCCAGGTTGGACGGATTCAGAACTTCAACAATTGGAGCCGGGCGATGGTGCCCGACCCGGGCCGTACCTGCCTGGGCCTCGAGTATTTCTGCTTTAAGGGCGACGGGCTCTGGACCAGCACGGATGCGGAGTTGATCGCTCTGGCTTCCCGGGAGCTGGAGTCGCTCGGACTCGGCCGCGCCGGACAGGTCGTGGACGGCACGGTGATCCGGATGCCGAAGGCGTATCCGATCTACGACGCCGGATACCGGCAGCACCTCGACCGGGTACGAGAGTTCATCGACCCGATCTCGAACCTCCACACCGTCGGCCGGAACGGGATGCACAAGTACAACAATCAGGACCACTCGATGCTGACCGCCATGATGGCCGTCTGGAACATGCAGGGCGCCCGGCACGACATCTGGTCGGTCAACACCGACTTCGAGTACCACGAGGAACAGCGACTCGAGCCGGCCCCGGCGCCCGCCGCTCCGATCGATCGATGAGCGCGCCCCCGCCCCTGCTGTCGGTCATCGTCCCGGCCCACCAGGGCGCCGAGCTGCTGCCGGTCACACTGGGCGCCCTCGCGGCGAGCGACCTTCCCGGGGATCGCTGGGAGCTGATCGTCGTGGACGATGCGAGCTCGGACGGGACCGCGGCGGTCGCTGCCCGCTGGGCCGATCGGGTACTCACGCTTCCCGGTTTGCCGCACGGCCCCGGGTTCGCCCGGAACCGGGGGGTGGAGGTGAGCCGGGGCGATTGGGTGGTCTTCATCGATGCCGATGTCCGGGCCCATCCCGATACGCTGCGCCGCTTCGCCGAGGCGATCGCCCAGGAGCCGCGGATGGACGCGGTCTTCGGGGCCTATGATGATGCGCCCCCGGCGAGGGGGGTTCTCTCGCAATACCGCAACCTGCTCCATCGCTACGTCCACCTCGACAGCGCCGGAGAAACCGACACTTTCTGGGGGGGCTGCGGGGCGATCCGCCGTTCGGCGTTCCTCGCGGCGGGAGGCTTCAACGAGGCCCGCTATCCCCGGCCGCAAATCGAGGATATCGAGCTCGGCTACCGGCTGCGCGATCAGGGCTGCCGGATCATGATCCGGCCGGAGATTCAGGGCGCCCACCTGAAGCGGTGGACCTTCGCGGGATCCCTGCGCACCGATCTGCTGGATCGGGGCATTCCGTGGGTGCGTCTCCTGCTCGAGCGCAGTCGCCTGGCGAAGCCGGCCAACCTGAACCTCAAGCGGGGAGAGCCGCTCAAGGCGGCGCTGGTGGCGACCGGTCTGCTCCTGCTCCTGCTCGCCGCCGTGACGGGCTGGTGGCCTCTGCTGCTCGGGGCGGGAGCGGCGCTGGCCGCCGTTGTCGCGTCGAACCACGCCCTTGTCCGGTGGTTTGCGCGGGAGCGGGGTGCCTTGTTCGCGCTCGGGGTCATTCCGCTCAATCTCTGGTACTACCTGGTGAGCGGGTTGGCGGTCGCAGCGGGGCTGGCGCTGCATCTGCTCCACGGGCGCCCTCGGGGCGAGCCACCGGCGGCGGCGCCTCGGGATGCCGCGGCGCACGGTGTAGGTTTCGGCAGCCAAGGACGGAGGTGATCCGATGAGTGCCCTTCCAGTCGAGTCCCCCCCGCCGGGCCGGCTTCAGGCGGAGCTCCTGCTCGCCTTCGCGCCAGTGCACAAGTCGGCCTTCGGCGCCGCGCTCGGCGTGGCTCTCGCGCTGGTCGTCTTCCTGATCACCGTGGTCACGATAGGTATGTCGGCCGACCAGCGTCCCAATCTCGAACTGCTGGCGATCTACTTTCGGGGGTATTCGGTGTCCTGGACCGGTGCGCTGATCGGCGCCGCCTGGGCCGGGTTCATGGGATTCGTGTTCGGATGGTTCCTCGCGTTCTGCCGGAATCTGATCCTCGCCGTTTCGCTCTTCGTGATCCGGACCCGGGCTGAGCTGTCGCAGACCCGCGATTTTCTCGACCACATCTGAGCGGACCTTGTCGCCTTTCCAACCGGGACTGCCCACATGACTTCTCCTGAAGCCGAGCGGCGCGAGCTCAAGAGGGCGCTCGCCATGCTGAACGCCCGCGCCTGGGGCATCGCCATCGGCCTGCTGCTCGGCGGTGGGCTTTTTCTGGCGACGGTCATCCTGCTCATCAAGGGTGGCGAGAACGTCGGCCAGCACCTCGGCCTGCTGCGGGCCTATTTCCCGGGATATTCCGTCTCCATCGTCGGCAGCTTCATCGGTTTCGTGTACGGGTTCGTCGCCGGATATGCCCTCGGCCGGATCATCGGCACGGTCTACAATCGCCTGGTGCACCCGCCGGTGTAGAGGGTGGATATGGCGGCCCCCGCGATCAACGTCCTGATGTACCATTCGATTTCCGATGCGCCCGGTCCGACGAGTATCCCGCCCGCGGTCTTTCGGGGGCAGATGGATACGCTGGCCGCATGCGGCTATGGCGCCGTACCGCTCTCCGACCTGGCGGACTGGCTCGGCGGCGCCCGCGAGCTGCCGCCGCGCTCCGCGGTGATCACGTTCGACGACGGCTTCGCCGATTTCGCGGAACACGCCGCTCCGGTGTTGCGGGCCCGCGGCTGGACTGCCACCGTCTTCCTGCCGACGGGAAAAATGGGAGGATCCGAGGACTGGAAGGGGGCCAACGCGGCTCCACCCCGGGCGCTCATGAGCTGGGATCAGGTCCGGAAGGTGGCGGGGGATGGTATGGAGTTCGGCGGACACAGCGTGACCCACCCCGATCTGACCGGGCTGGGCCCCGAGGACCTCGAGCGGGAGATCCGTCAGTCACGCGAGGAGATCGGCCGCCAGGTCGGCCGGCTTCCGGCCGGCTTTGCGCCCCCCTACGGCGCCTCGAATCCGGCGGTGCGGCGGGAAATCCGGAAATGGTATGACGTGTCGGTGGGCACCCGCCTGGAGCGAGCCGGCCGGCACAGCGACCGCTATGATGTCCCGCGGATCGAGATGCACTACTTCCGTGATCTCGCGCGCTGGCGCGACTACCTCGAGGGCCGCGCGGAATGGTACTTCAGGTTGCGCCGGTCGCTCCGTGCCGTTCGAACATTCGGCGTGCGGCTCCGGTAGCGCGCGACGCCGCGGTTTAGTGCACGGCGCTGCCCAGGCCGTAGATCGTGATTACCCCGGCTCCCGGTATCTGGGTCGTCAGCAATCCGCCCTGAGAAATTGTGATGGGGGCGGGGTCGAGACGGGCATGCGTATCGCTCGTGAAGCGGAGCCCGTATCGACCGCCTGGCAAGCCTCGCACCGTCAGCTCGCTGTCCGCCTCCCTGGCCCGGACCACGACGACCCAGGTGCCATTCGGGTTGATGAACGCGACGGATGCCTGGTCCGGCTTGTTGCTCTGGCTCTTGATTCGTACGGCCCCGCGACGAACGTAGAGAAAAACCTGAGCCAGTTGGTCGTTGTGCTTCGCCATGGAGATGACCGGATTGGCAGGAGTGCTGGCATCGACGCGCAGATAGTACGCGCCGTTGTCCGCATTCTTGATGTTCCCGGCGACCGCCCACTGTTGCCAGGACGATACCTGGCCGACCGTGAGATCTTCGAGCAGGGCATCGATGCCGGCGTCGACCTTCTCCAGCATCGCCGTCTTCAAGCCGTGGACCTGCGCCCGCGACCGGATCGCTTCGAGGTCCGATAGATTCTCCGTCCAATAGCGATGGTAGGCGAAGGTGTGCAGGCGGGCCAGGGCGCCCGGGATCTTGATCATCTCGTCGAAGTAGGTGACCGCATTGCTCATGGCGGTGTTGGAGGGCGCGATGATCTCGGGGGTGAAGCCGCGCTCCCGCAGACGATCGCTCACGGCAACCAGCGCTCGCCCTATGCTGGGACCGCGCCACGCTTCGGTATTCTCCGGTTCCAGGATGACCTCGAAGCTCTCCGGCGTGAGGTTGTACTTGCTGCGCAAGTGCTCGAAGTAGACCAGCACGAACTCGGCGAACTCATCGGGATTCTGCGCGTGACTCAAGCTGCCCGCACTGCCGGCGTCCCTCGCGAAGTCGACGTAGCACAAGTTGACGTGGAGTTTTTCGCCGCGAGCCTCCAGGGCCCGCTTCAGCGGAAGCACCAGCGTCTCAAACCGCCAGTCGAACATCTCGAAGCGGAAGCCGGACAAATCCGCGGTTCTCGGGTCGCCGTTGTCGTTGACTTTCTCGAAGCGATACTTGTGATACTCCAGGTAGCTGATCTGTCCGCTGTAAAAAAGCGCCCAGCGATTGGTGCGATTCTCCATGCCGCTCGGGATTTCGAGCCGCACCGCATTGATTCCCATCTGGTCGACCAGGAACCGGGACACCGGCTCCGCGACGGGCTCGAAGGACCTATCGAAACGATTGTTCTCCTTGTCCTCCTCCCAGAGGCGGGGCATCACCGCCCAGCCGTCGATGGTCTGATAACGGGTCGAGCCGTCCAGCGTAATCCGGGCGGAGCCCTCGGCGGGGGGGGGGAGGGGTTGGGTTCCCTCGGCGCTATCGCACCCCCAGAGGCCCGCCGCGGCCACCGCCGCGACGACGCCGGCCGCGAGCACGATCCCGAGCCGATACCGCGTTGCCATCAAACCCATGCTTCGATGCCCTCGAGAATGCCGGGTGGGGATCCAGAATTGGCGCGCCGATGGGAGACGCGTGAAGCGGGCCACTTGCGCACTCCCAGGCCGGCGGGTGGCGGAATATCGGTGCTTCACGCTCGCTCGAGAATCCCCTCGAGGTTGCGGCGGCGCGCGATATCCCGGATGACCTCGAAGTACCGCCCCAGCGCCACCGGCTCGTCCCAGTAAGTCCTGTACGCGCGCTCCCCCGCCTGACCAAGCCGGTCCCGGAGTGCGGGGTCCCTGGCCAGGGATGCCAGGGCCGCGTTCAGTTCTTCCGCCGTCGTGAAGAGCAGCCCGCCGTCGCTTCGCTCGACGATTTCCGGAAACGGCCCGAGCTGCCGCGCGACGATCGGGGTGCCCTCCCGAAACGCCTCGAGCACCACCATGGGAAACACCTCGTAACAGACCGAGGGCACGACGACCGCAATCGCGTTCCGATACAGTGTGCGCAGCCGATCCGCGGTCTGTTGCCCGAGAAAACGGACCCGGCGGCTGTCCCCCGCGAGCTGCCGGAGCATCGGCTCGTAGACACCGGAACCCGCGATCCAGAGCTCGGCGATGCCGTCTCCAGTGAACAGGGGAATCACGTCCTGCAGTCCCTTGATCAGCTCGAGCCGCCCGACGAACAGAAAATACGGCGGCGAGGACGGCTCAGAAGCCTCGGCGCCCCCGGCGCCCTCGGCCTCCGGCAGAAACGGGGGAATCACCGTTAAGGGGCGATCGAAGCCGAACTCCGCGTGCTTGCTCGCGCAGAAATCGCTCAGGGTCAGGAAGGCGTCGACGTGCCGGCTCTGTCGCTGGAGGAGCGAGGTGGACCGCCAGAGCTGAGGCGGCCGGCGGTAATGCAGCACGCATCGCAGACACTCCCGCCCGGTGCACACCTCCCGATTGTGACGCCAGAGCACGTGCGTGGGACAGACCAGCCAATGCTCGTGCGCGGTGTACAGCTTGATGCCCTCCCCGTAGGAGAGGATCCCCGGTCCACCCACCAGGGAAATGTTGTGGAAGTGAATGACGTCGAAGCCCTCGCGCAGGATGTTTCGGATGCGGCGGCCATGCACCAGCGGGCGGCCGAGCTGCTGGGTGGCCAGACAAGAGAGGGACCCGAGCGAACTCCGGAGACCATGGACCCGAACGCCCTCCGGCTCGCTTAGCGGCGCGGGCTCTGTCCCCTTTTGGAGCATTCGAAAGGCGTCGATGTCATGGATGACATCGACCCGGTGGCCCATCCGCGCCAAGGCGTGGGTGAGCCGCCGGATGGCCTGCCCGTCCCCGCCGAAGTGGTAGGGCGGATAGAAGGTGGTGACCATCGCGAAGCGCAGCCCGCCCGTCATGCGGGTGGGGTCTCGTGGAGCACTCATGGAATCCCCGGAATCCTTCGAACCAGAGGTACTGCCCTCGGGAAGTAATCGTCAAGGCAGCGGAGCGGAAGGGGTCGTAACAATCGGCATACTTCTTGCATTTCAACGATTTTCTCGCCAATATTAGGCCTGACTCGGCGCGGGGAAATTCGGCTGCCGAGCGTCTCGTATCAGCCGGCTCGCGGGCCGTGGGAGTCACGGTTATGACCGAAGGCAGCAACGACAGCAAGCCCAACGGCAGCGCACCCCGGAGGGTGGGGAGTTCCGTGCCGGAGCGTATCGCCAAGCACGCCCGAATCAATTGGCAGAATCTGGCCGTGCCCGACGTGCCGAGTCCCCCCTTCCTGATCCTGTTCATCAACTCGCTCTGCAATATGAAGTGCGAGCATTGCTTCTATTGGCAGCAGCTCAATCAGAAAACCGATCTGACGCTCGAGGAGATCGTTGCGCTCTCGGAAGAGCTCGGCCGGATCGAGAATCTCAACCTGTCGGGCGGTGAGCCGTTTCTGCGCAAGGAATTCGGCACGATCTGCCGGCAGTTCATCCGGCGGAACGGGGTCAAGGAAATCTACGTGCCCACCAACGGGTACTTCACGGAAAAAACCATCGCGGCGCTTCGCGACGTCCTGCAGGAGAGCAGTTTGAAGCTGTTCGGCGTCGAGCTCTCCCTCGACGGCATGCCGGCGTTTCACGACGAGTTTCGGAAGACCAAGCATTCCTTCCGCCATGCCATGGAGACGTACGACGCGCTGGTCGAGCTGCAGAAGGAGGATCCGCGCCTCCAGATCCACGCGATCTCGACCGCGACCGAGTCGAACATGGCTGAGATCAAAATGCTCACCACGTTCCTGTACGAGCGCTGCCCCAAGATGTCCCATCACAACCTGGCTATCATCCGGGGCGATCGGAAGAATCCGACGCTCAAAGGCCCCGCCTTGCAGGAGTACCGGGACCTGTATGCGTATCTTCGCCGGTTGTGGAGCCCTCGTGAAGAAAACCGCTACGGCGCGATGGTGGAGCCCATGCTGCAATGGGTCAAGCTCCAGGCCGCCGAGAAGGAGCGACAGTACGTCCCGTGCCGGGCCGGGGTGCTCAGCGCCGTGGTCCATGCCAACGGCGATATCGCGCTGTGCGAGCAGCGCCCCCCGCTGGGCAACTTGCGCAAGCAGTCGTTCATGGAAATCTGGCGCTCCCACCTGGCGGGCGAGATCCGCAAGTCGATCCATGCCAAAGAGTGCTTCTGCACCAACGAAGTGTTCATGTGGCCGAGCATCGTGTTCCAGCCGGTGCAGCTCGCGAAGGCAATGGTCGGAGCCAAGGTGTGGGAGCGCGTGACTCCGTTGCCCGAGTCTGAACGGGCCGACTACGGTGCATCCGCGGCTGTCTTGAAACCGCCGGCGGAGTAGCAGCGGCCTTCAGCCTTAGCGGAACTGCTGCTTCCATCGGGCGATTTCCTGCTGCGGCGGCCTGACACTGGTCGCCAGCGGTTCCGTGATCATGCGCTCGAGCCTTTCGAAGTTGGTGCGCTCGACGGTGGGAAGCCCGACATCCCGCCCCATCTCGGTGGCGCGATTGTCGATTTCGAGAATGATCGCGCGACGCCCCTTCTGGAGCGAGCGGATGCCGGCGTGAAGCCGGTTGCCGACATAGTCAAGGTCGAGCTCGGACGTCAGGATGGCGTCGAGCGACGCCAGGCTCGGATTCACGAACTGGATCCGGTTCGCACCGAGCGACTGCACGTACTCATAGTCGGTGTGGGTCTGAATCCACAGATAGACGGTCCGGTAGTGCCTCTGCAGGGTCTCGAGCATCCGCCGGTCCGCCGCAGGATCCTGTAACCCCGCATAGCTGTTCACCGCGGTTAAGACGTTTTCGGCCTTGAGTCGAGGCACCCGCGCACAACGATCGGGCGTCAGGGCCCAGATGGTCGGGCACCCGGTATTGACGGTATTCGTGATGCCGATGGAGGCCAGCATTTTCAGCGCATAGCTTTCCCGCATGCCATGGAGATGGGTGCGGCTCAGGAGGCTTCGAATGAGCCAGCGGGAATAGGGGTCGGGCGCGCCCTGATACTGATACCACCCCACCCCCATGAGAACTACGTTATGGCAATGGAGTGCATCGACGGGCGTGACCCTCCAGTTCGACCGAAACCACATCCGCGAGCTAAGGAGATTCGTCCCTCCCGCAATCGTGAAGTCCGAATTGCGCATCAGGCGGCGGCTGTGGCCACCCATCCATTCGTGGCTGGCAACGGTAAATAGCACAGCGCCGGATACAATGTCGGCGAGTTCGTGGCGTACCGCCTCCATGATGATTTGGTCACCGAGATTCGTTGAGGCGACCGCGGTGTCGAGCATCGTGATCCTGCGCAGCGGCCCGAAGGTGTCGGCATCACGCCCCAAGGGCTGCGCTGCGGGACCGCTCGGTGCAGATACGTCGAAATCCTGGCCCATGCCTTTAGTATCCCACGGTGCGGCGAAAACAGAGTTCGGCAAGTTCCGCTGCCCTCGCCCAGGTGAAGGTCCGGGCGCGGTAGAGCGCGCAGGCACGCAGGGCAGGGTGCGATTCAGGATGGCGGAGAAAGTGTAGCACGCAGTCCGTAATGGCCGCAGGATCCTCCGGCTCGAAGAACACCCCGGCATTTCCGATGACCTCCGGCAGACTGCCGCGCCGACTCGCCAGGACCGGCACACCGCAGGACATCGCCTCCACCGCAGGCAACCCGAAGCCTTCCCACAGCGACGGGAAGACCAGCGCCGTGGCGCTGTTGAGCAGCTCGACCAGCTCGGGATCTCCGATGTACCCGGTAAAATGGACGTGCCGGTCCAGCGGAGGCGTGCTGTGCACGAACCGTTTGAGCTCCTCCACGTTGTCCCAGAAACCCTTGCCGGAGGTATCGCCGACAATCGCCAGGTGGGCGTCGGGACGACCGGCGATGACGGCGGGCATCGCCCGGAGCAGTCCCAGCACATTCTTGTGCGCGTTCAGGCCGCCGACGTGCACGAGAAGCGTTGCGTCCCGGGGAATACCGTATCGCGCCCGCGCCCGGGGCCCCGCCGCCGGATCGTCGAGGACCCGAAAAATCGGATCCGCGGCTTCCGTGACGACGTCGATGCGCTGTTTGGGAATGCGCAGGATGGTTTCGAGATCGGTCGCGGAGGCCCGGGACACCGTCATCGCGCGAGTCGTTTGCAGGCGCGCCAGGGCGGTCTTGAGCTGCCAGAGGCGGTGGTTGAGCCTGGTCGGAAACAGCAGCTCCGGCAGTCGCTCGGCCGTCGTATCGTGATAACACACGACGCAGGGCAGTCTGGACGCGATGGGAAAGTACGAATAGACGGCGGGAAAGAAGAACAGGTCGAGCTTCGCCTGACGGACCAGGCGGCCCATTTTCCAGAGATAGCCGATCGAGCGGGAGGTCGTTCCGACGGCCGATTCGGTGAGCATGCGCCGGGTCGCGGCCGCTGCCACCTCGACGCCGGCCGGCATGCGCCCCTCCGGGGGCTGATCGAAGAATAGGGTGTATCGAAAACCGGTGTCGCGGGCGGCCAGCGCGGTCACCAGCTCACGAGTGAAGCGTCCGAAGCCACGGTCGTTGCGCCAGCTGGTTGCGTCGATGCCGACGTGAAGCGGAATCACTCGGGAGCCTCGGGCCGGTGAGGAGAAATTCCTCCCACGTACCCCACGGCCTCCCCGACGCTCCACACGGTGACCAGCAGGGCGATCAACGGTAGCGCCCGCACGAACTTTCCGAAACTCCGGCGCCTCGCTCGGGCGGTACCGGCCATCCGGAGCAGGAGGATCACGGGCAGCAAGGGAGACAGGACCGCGAGGACCGCTCGCCTCGGAGTGCTCAGCTGCCGGCTTCGCGTGGCGGCGTAGGAGCGGCCCCAAATGTAGCGTTCGTGCACGGCGGCGCCGAGACGCAAGTCCCGGCGTTCCTGATACACAATGATCTCGGGAGAGAGCGCTACCTGTTCGCCGAGGCCCATGAGGGCCCCGTTCACCACGATTTCCCGAAAGCTGTGCTCCCAGCTCGCCCGAACTCGCTCCAGGGCGGCCCGCTTGTAGGTCACGTTCGCATCGGACGCGATGGCGGATTCGCCGGCCGGCAGCGGATTCTGGTACCGCCAGAAATCGCAAAAATAGACCGCCCAGTTGAGGGCCCGGTCGATTCCGTTTTCGATGGCGCCCCCGATCGCCGCGTAGTCCTGCTGGTGGGCCGCTACGACGTTGGCGCACCACGTCGCGTCGGCTCGGGCGTGGTCTTCCAGCAGCCCGACCAGGCGCCCGCGCGCGACGGCGAGCCCGCGGGCTCGCAGCGTATCGTGGTGTTCCCGGCCGCCACCCTTTCCCCGTGCGATCTGCACGTCGGCCACCGGCAGGAAGGTGACCCAGGGGAACTCCCTCCGCAGGCGGTCGATGCCGTCCACATCCTCATGGTAGGGGACGATCGTCTCGATCGGCGGCGCGCCGACCTGGTTCGCGAGCGAGGCGAGACACGACGCGAGGTGGGCGACGTCCGCGCGCGACTCCGTGGTATCGCTGACGATGACGACAATGATCGAAAGGACCGGATCCACTTTCCTACTCCACCTTGGAGAGGGCGTCGCCCGGTCCCAGGAGACAGCCTATCCATTCCCCGGCAACCAGCACGACGAGGGCGGGGATGGTCAGCGGCAGGGCAAGGAGGAATTGAGGAACCCGGTGGCGTTTCCGGAAGACGTTCAGCGCCATGCGTCCGAGCAGCAGAACCGGCATCAGCGGGGCGCCGAGCAGATACGCCGCTCGCCAGTGCGCGGGCTGGCTCCGCGCCCGCACGCCCGTGAAGGCCTTGCTGAACAGGAATCGCTGGTGCAGATAGTACCCGAAATCGAACGGCCCGCGGTGGTACACCACCATTTCCGGAACCGAAAGGAGTTTCATGCCCTGCTCGAGCAGGGCGGGATGCAGTGTCATCGGCCAGTAGCCCTCATCCAGAAGATGGATGTGGTCGATCAGCACGCTGCGGCGATACGCGATATTGGCGTCGTTGAGATGGCCGGTATCGCCTCGGGGAGCAGGCGGCAGCGATCCGTTGTACTCGCAGAAATAGACGACCCAGTCGCGCAACCGGGCATAGCCGTAATCGGAAATAGCGCCGCCGGCAGCGGCATGACTTCCTCCCGAAAGAGCGGGGATGGCATGCCGCAGCCAGCTTTCTCCAGCCGAACAATGCTCCTCGATAATGGCGACCAACTCCCCGCGCGCCTCCTCCACGCCCCGCCGTCGCATCGCGGGGACTTTGGAGAGGGTGGGGTCGTGAATGACGCGGGTCCAGGGAAACTCCGCTGCAAGGCGAGCAGCGTAGGTTTCCGAGTTGGCCACGACAATCACTTCGGCGTCCAGGTCGCGGACTTCGTTCCGGAGGGACTCGAGACATTGCTGAATGAAGGGGGCGCCGACCTTGGATGCGATGACCACGGATATCGGTGGCATGGTACCCTCCACTCAGAACGACCGGGAGCGCGGAACCTCTCGATCCCTGAAAAGGCATTGATCTTGCACAAAGCTTGCCACTCGAAAGTTCGGACCTCGCAAAGCAGGCACGGATAATACATTGCCCATGGAAACGATGGAGTGAGTAGACCCGACGCCGCCGTAGGCCGGGGCTTCCTCAAGCTCGGTGCGGGCGAGGCAGCAGCCCGGCTGATTTCGTTCGCTGCCACCGTCTACCTGGCCCGTCAACTCGGCGTGGACGTTTACGGGATGATCGTGCTGGCGACCACGATCATGGCCTACGTCGGCCAGGTGTCGGACTGCGGGGTTGAACTGCTGGGCGTGCACGACGTCGCCCGTGACCCTGGGCGGCTTCCCTCACTCCTCCAATCGTTTCTCGGCGCTCGCCTGCTCGTTGCCGGCACCCTGATCCTTCTGATCGTCGCCGTGGGGCTGATGGTGTTCCCGCAGCCGGAAGGCGCCATTCTGGCCGCGTATGCCTTCACGCTGGCGCCCATCGCCCTGGGAACCCGCTGGGTCCACTTTGGCCTCGAGCAGACCGGGAGGGTATCGATTTCGCGCGGGGCGACCGAGGTGCTCACGGCGCTCCTGATCGTGGTCGCGGTGCGCAGCCCCGAGGACGTGGCGCAGGTTCCGCTCGCGCAGATCCTGGGGGAGTCGCTGGGAGCGTTCCTCCTGATGCGTGCCCTCCCGAGGACGACCACCACCCTTCGCGATGTCGTCCGGCTCGACGTCGTCGCGTCTCTGTACCGCCGGGCGTGGCCTCTGGTCCTGAATGGGCTCCTCGGTCTCATCATTTTCAACAGCGACTTCTTTTTCCTTCGGATTTACCGGGGCTCCGCCACCGTCGGGTACTACGCCGCGGCGTACGCCCTGGTCAGTTTTTTTCTGAATGTCGGCAACTCGTACCAGATGACCCTTCTCCCGGCCGTAACACGCGCGCTCGGCGATCCGGACCGGGAGCGAACTCTGTACCACAGTGCCCTGGCCCAGGTCTTCGCGGGTGTCTTTCCGGTGGCCCTTGGAGGCTGCCTGGTCGCCCCTCGACTGGTCTCGCTCGTCTTCGGTGGCGAATACCGCCCTTCGGTCCTTCCGCTCCAAATACTTCTTTGGGCACTTCCCGTGGCCCTCTTCCGGAACGTGGCGCAGGGCGTGATGATAGCGCATGGACGGCAGAGTCAGATGCTCAAGACCTCGTCCGCCGCGGCGGTCAGCAACCTCATCCTCAACCTGGTGCTCATCCCGTTCCTGGGGATGACCGGCGCGGCCATTGTGACCGTCGTGACCGAATCCGTTCGTACCGTCCCGATGTTAAGGCTCCTCGGGCAGGCGGGATTGCCGATGGCTTCGGCGCGGCGCTTCTGGCGCACGCTCCTGGCCGGTGCAGTCATGGCAGCCGTAGTCGTGAGCCTCAGGTCGCCATCGGTCGGGCTCACCGTGGCCGCGGGCGCCATCGCCTATGTATTCACCCTGGTCCTGGCGGGCGGGATTCGACTCCGGCGGGGGGCGCTGCCGGAGCTGACGGTCTAAACCCGGTATAGTATTAAGCCTGCGGCCAGGCTGTTCCCGGCATACAGGAATAGGACTTGCGTCCGTGAGGTCTTCGTCAGGAACCCCGGCGGATTCCCTCTGATTCGTCGGCACGACCAGGAGATACCCCTTGACCGTAGCCTCTCCCAGGGTAGACACCGCCGCCATTCTGCGCGACGGCAAGTTCTGCATTCTCGACGACTACGCCCTCCGCAATGAAATGTACCCGAAGGTCATCCAGGCCTTCTTCGACGGAATCGAACAAATCTCCGGGGCCGAAACTCGCAAGCAGGTCGAAGCTGCCGGGCTCCCGCGTATGCACGAGTTTTTTCCGGCGACCAAGCTTCTCCTGCTCGAGGACTACCTGCTCAAGACTCTCCAGAGAGACCTCTACTACTGGTCCTTCCGGGTGGGCCGGGACGATTTGGGGCTGGAAGGCACCTTCTACGTCGATCACCTCATCGTGATGCGGATCTACTACCCGTTCCTGGTGTCGCGCGAAGCCAGGAATGTCGAGAAGCCGGGATACCCCTTCTGGGAGAAAACGCGGCTCGGGATCGCGGCTCTCAAGAACTGGCGCCTGATCGTCAACGAGATTTCCAAGGCCCGGGAGAGGCGCTTGCAGCGGAGCGCCTATAAGCCGGAGGCCTATCATCAACGACTGCCCGAGGTGGCCCGCGCCCACGGCGCGCACATCGACACCTGGTACGGACACTCGTACGACGGCGTCAACCTGTGGTGGTCGATTGACGGTGTGAACGAGGACAACACGGTCATCCTCTACCCCGGAATGTTCGGCTATCAGTATCCCTACGACCCGGTCAACATGTACCTGGCCGAAGGAGTGCCGGTCACCAAGCCACACAAAATCGTGACCGAACCGGGTCAGCTTCTGGTTTTCAACCCTGAGACCCTGCACGGGACCCAAGTCAACATTTCCGATCAGACCCGCATCGTGATCACGACCCGGCTCAATCCGGGACAGCCGCGCTTCGATCTCGGCGCAGCATGGAATTTCGAGTACTGGTATTCCTCCGATGACCTGGAGCGCCGAAAGTTCACCGCGGTCACCGTCTTCCCCGCGAAGAAGAACCGGGGGAAGCCGTCGTTCCAGTTCAAACCGGGAAAGCCGGCGCCGGAGACCCGCCTGTTCGAGCTGTCTGGCCGGTTGGAGGCCGGAAAGGACCGGCGCATCTGCTCCTCGGCTGACCTCGCGGAAGGTGCCAAGATCGCCGTCAACTTCGAGAACGCGAAGATCGTCGTCTTCCGCGTCGACGGCGCCCTGCGCGCCCTCGATCGGGTCTGCCCACACCTGAGCTTCGACATGCTCGCCGCGTACCACGATGACGAGAAGATCTACTGCCCCGGGCACGGGGTCGCCTTCTCACTCGTCGACGGCACTTCTCACTGTAAGGCCTTCAACTTGAGGCCACACGAGGTATTCGAACGCGGTGGAGAGATTTTTCTGCGGCGGGCGGAATCAGACGCGTGAACCCAAATTGTTAAGAAAGTTTCATTTTTCTGTGGCGGCCAAACAACCAAACTGTGGTGGAGGTTCCACAGCGCAGCCGAAACGATTCACTCTCTTGGACGCGACCGGCCGTCCCCGCGCGAGGAGGCCTATCCGCAATCAACGAGCATCAATTGACTGAACCTCATATCGTAATCCTGGGCGGTGGACCTGCGGGATGCGGCGCCGCCTTCGAGCTGCGCCGCCGCCAGCGCGCACGGGTCACCCTGGTCGAGCAACAGCCCGTGGTCGGCGGCAATGCCGGAAGTTTCCTCCACAACGGAATCTGGCTCGACTTCGGCAGCCATAGGCTGCACTCCGCGTGCGACCCCGCCATCCTGGCCGACATCGAGAAGCTTCTGGGAGACGACCTCCGCCATCGGGTGCGTCATGGTCGGATCCGGTTGCGGGGCCGCTGGCTCCACTTTCCCATTAAGGCAGCCGATCTCCTGCTGCACCTCGATCGTCGCTTCGCCCTCGGAATGGCGCTCGACATGGCCAGGAAAGCCATCCTGCCGAAGCGGCCCGAGGGAGAAACTTTCGCCTCCGTCCTGGAGGCGAATCTCGGTCCGACGATGTGCGAGCATTTCTATTTCCCCTACGCCAGAAAGCTCTGGGGCCGGGAGCCCTCCGAGCTTTCCGGAATCCAGGCGCGGAAACGGGTCACCGCGGGATCTTTCGGCAAGCTGCTCAAACGGCTGGTGAAGCCACCCGGAGAGGGAAAATTCTACTACCCGCGAGAGGGGTACGGCCAAATCAGCCGGGCCTACGCCGACGCCGCGCGCGCTGCCGGGGCCGAGTTTCTCCTCGGCTGGGGCGTCCACCAGCTGGCACCGCCGGCCAACGGGACGCCGTGGACGGTGACGGTGCAGCAAGGCGAGCAGCGTCGCACTCTCCAGGCGGATCAGGTCTGGTCCACGATTCCCGTGACGACGGCCGCCCGAATGATGGTCCCCGGCCCAACCGACGCGGTGGTCGAAGCGACCCGGAGCATCGAGTTTCAGGCGATGATCCTGGTCTACCTGGAACTGAATGTGGACCACTTTACCACGACGGACGCCCACTACTTCCCGGAGGCGAACGTGTCGGTTACCCGGGTCTCCGAGCCGAAGAACTATTTCGGGCTCAGCGAGCCGGCCGGTCGCACCACGTTGTGCGCCGAAGTGCCCTGCAAAATCGGCGACCGGCTCTGGACCATGACCGACGAGGAGGTGGGGCGGGTCGTGGTGGACGACCTGGCCCGATGCGGGATCCCGCTGCCCCGCGCGCCGACGGAGCTGTTCACCCGCAGGCTCCGCCAGGCCTATCCGATCTACACCCTGGGATACGAAAAATCGCTCCAGCGCGTGGAGTCGTGGCTCCAGTCCCTTCCCGGATTCCTGAGCTACGGGCGCCAGGGTCTGTTCGCCCACGATAACACGCACCACGCGCTCTACATGGCGTACAGCGCCGTCGATTGCCTCGTCGAGGGGGGCTTCGACCGAGCGAAGTGGGAGGAGTATCGCAGGGTCTTCGCGACCCACGTCGTGGAAGACTAGGCGCATGACGACTCCGATTGGCGCCCGTCTCCATTCCGGGCGGCTCGAGGTCGCTGGCATTGCGGCACTCACCCTGGTCGCGCTTCTCCTTCGGGTGGCCGGGTCGAACAGCGGGCTCTGGATCGACGAGATCTATTCCATGCTCAACTCCTTCCGCCCCCCCCTGGCGGAGACCGTCACCGCGTTCCCGAGGGACAATCACCACCCGCTGTACTCCATCCTGGCGCATCTATCGCTCTCGCTGTTCGGGGAGGCCCCCTGGACGGTCCGGCTCCCCTCGGTGGTGTTCGGCGCCGCCACCATCCCGCTGCTGTATGGCCTGGCCCGGCATCTCACAACTCGCCGCGAGGCCTTGCTCGCCTCCGCGTTGCTGGCGGTCTCCTACCATCACGTTTGGTTTTCCCAGAACGCCCGCGGGTACGTCATGCTGGCCTTCTTCACGATCGCCTGCACCTGGTGCTTGCTCCGGCTGCTCGAGGGTGGTCCCCTCGCTTGGGTGGTTGCCTACGCGGGGGCCGGCGCGCTGGGCGCCTACACCCACCTGACGATGGTGTTCGTGGTGATCGGCCACGCCGTCGTCTGCCTCGCGCTTCTGATGCTTCCTGGTCGCAGGCAAGCGTGGTCACGGCTCGGCCCGTCCCTATTCTGGGCGTTCACGCTCGCGGCCATCGGGACCCTGTTGCTCTACGCGCCGGTGCTCCTGCAGGTTCGGGAGTACTTCGTGAATCGTCCGTCCGGGTTGCGGGGCATCTCCACTCCGGGATGGGCGTTGGTGGAGATGCTTCGGGTTCTGGCCCTCGGATTCGGGGCCGGCCGGATCATCCTCGGGTTTGGAGTGCTGGCGATGGCGGGCTTCCTGTTTGCCCTCGGGTTGCACAGCTACGCCCGCAGGAATGGCACCGCCCTGGCCCTCTTCATTGCTCCGGCCTTCGCGATTCTGGCGGGCGCGCTGGTGGCGCGGGGAACATTTTACCCCAGATTCCTGTTCGCGCTGATCGGCTTCGGCATTCTGATCGGCGTCCGCGGAGTGATGATCGCCGCAGGGTGGATCGAGCGGCGGTGGCTCTCCCGGCCCGAGGCGGAAGCAGAACGGCATCCCATCGGGACGGGTCTGGTCCTGGTGGCGTTGCTGCTGTCGCTGGCCTCGCTGGCGGGGAACTACCGGTATCCAAAACAGGACTTCGAGGGCGCGGCCCGCTACATCGATGCCCATCGCGGACCGGGCGAGGCGGTGGCCGCTGCCGGCGCGGCGGTGGTCCCGTTTCGCGATTACCTGCGGCGCGATTGGGCCGAGGTCTCGACCGCTGCTGATCTCGACCGGCTCCGCCGGGAGCACTCCGTGTGGCTGGTCTACACCTTTCCTCGGTATCTTGAGCATTCCGCTCCCGAGATCATGGCGATCGCCGACGCGTCCTGCCGGACCCCACAAGTGTTCCGCGGCACCGTCGGGGGAGGGGACATCCTCGTCTGCCGGCTCGAGCCCGCCCCATGAAGCTCATCATCCAGATCCCATGCTACAACGAGGCGGGAACGCTTGCCGGCACGATACACGCGCTCCCGCGAACGCTTCCGGGCATTGACCGCATCGAGTATCTCGTAATCGACGACGGCAGCCGGGATGGAACCTCCGAGGTGGCGCGCCAGGCCGGGGTCCATCATGTCGTCCGGCATATCGGCAATCTCGGCCTGGCTGCCGCGTTCCGAACCGGGCTCGATGCCTGTCTCCGACTCGGCGCCGACATCATCGTCAACACCGACGCCGACAATCAGTACAACGCCGATGACATTGCCCCGCTCGTAGCTCCGATCGTGGCCGGCCGGGCCGGGCTCGTCGTGGGCGACCGCGGGGTAGGGTCGCTGGCCCATTTTCGCTGGTACAAGCGCCTCCTGCAGCGCCTGGGCAGCTGGGTCATCAGCCGCGCGTCCGGCTTGAAAACCCCCGACGCCACCAGCGGTTTTCGGGCCATGACCCGGGAGACGGCGCTGCGCACCCTCGTCCTGAGCGACTATTCGTACACCCTGGAAACCCTCATCCAGGCGGGCACCCGGCGGGTTTCCGTCGAATTCGTTCCGATCCGAGTCAATCCGAATACCCGACCCTCGCGTCTGATGCGGGGCATCCCGCAGTACGTTCGCACCTCGGGGGCGACGATCATTCGGGCCTACGTGACCTACCGCGCCCTCCGGGTCTTCACGACCTTCGGGTCGATCCTGGTGTTCCTGGGCACAATCCCGGCGGCCCGCTTTCTCTGGTTCTACCTTGCGGGCAACCGCACCGGCCACATCCAGTCGCTCCTCCTGGCTGCCATTCTGATCATCGTCGGATTCCAGGTCATGCTCATCGGTCTACTGGCCGACGTCCTCAGTGCCAATCGCCAGATCGCGGAAGAGGCCCTCTACCGGCTGCGCCGACTCGACCTGCCGCCTCCCGAAGAGGTCCGCGAGCCGATGCCCCCCTTCCCGCCGGATCGTTAGCATGCAGGGGCCCGAACCGGTTGTCCCATCGAGGCGTGCCGGGCGGGTTTTCGCGCTGCGCCTGCTCGGCAGCGCCGTGGTGCTGGGTTCGCTCCTCTTCATTGTCCCGTTTCCGGACATCGTGGCGGCCCTCCGCCGGGTTCCTCCCGCCGCATGGCTCACCGCGCTGGCAGTGTACCTGCTGCTTCACCTGATCGGGGTCGTCAAGTGGCTCCTCCTCATCAACACAGCCGGTGCCGGCCTTGGGTTTGCGAATGCGGTCCGCTGTTACTACTACGGTCTGTTCGGCAACATCTTTCTCCCCTCCATCATCGGCGGCGATGTGGTGCGCGCTGGCCTGGCCCTGAAACTGAGCCGCTCCAGGAGCGGACTCCTTCTGGGGAGCCTGGCCGATCGCCTCATCGATACGGTGGGCCTGGCCGGAGTGGCGGGCATCGGCGCACTCCTGCTGCCGAGCGCCCTGGATGCGCGGAGCCGCACGATCTTCTTCGGCATCGCGGCGGCGTTCGCGGTGCTGGGGCTCGCCCTGGTGGCAGCGTTGCTGCTGCTTCCGATCGTGCGGCGGCTCTCCTTCCGGCGTCGGCGGCTCCTCGTCAAGGTCCGGCAAGCCATGGGGTCCCTGCGACGTCGGCCGGGGCGGCTCGCCGCCGCCCTCCTACTCGGCATGTTGCTCCAGGGACTTCTGGTGATGCTGAATGCCTGGCTGGGTGACGCCGTGGGGATTCACATCTCGCCTGTCATCTGGCTGTTCGTATGGCCGCTGGCCAAGATCGCGGCGGTCCTGCCGGTGACGCAGGGCGGCATTGGCGTCCGGGAAGGCGCCCTGGTCATCCTGTTCCAGCCCTTCGGGGTGTCCGCCGCCGCCGCGATGGCGACGGGACTCATCTTTACAGCCGTGGTCATGACGGGAGGACTGATCGGGGGCGGAGTGGCGTACCTGCTGGGCCGACGGGAGGGCGGATCCCCGTCCCTGGCGGCCAATGTGCGAGGGAGTTGACGGAGCCGTCAGATCTGCACCTGCGCCCCCAGCTCGACCACCCGGTTGGGCGGCAAGCCGAAGAACGCCGTCGCCGACTGGGCGTTCTTGCTCATCACCGCGAAGATCTTCTTCCGCCACATCGCCATCCAGAGCCCTCTGGCAGCGAGGGCCGCGCGCCGGGCCGGTGACGCCCTGGTCGGGATGACCGTTTCGCGCCCGAGGTAGAACGACGTCTCATGGACCTTGGCGTCGATGCCGTGCGCTTGCAGCCCCTGGAGGAGGGCCGGCACGCTAGGCGATTCCATGAACCCGTAATTCGCGACCATCGTGTAGATCCCCGACCCGAGCTGCTTCAGCTCGATCCGCTCGTTCGCCGGGACCTGGGGGATTTCCTCGGTCTCGACGCACATCAGGATCACCGTGTCGTGCAGCACTTTGTTGTGCTTGAGGTGGTGCAGCAGCACCGGGGGCGCCCCGCTCAGGTCCGACGTCATGAATACCGCGACCCCGGGCACCCTGAGGGGCGGGCGCCTGGAAAGCTCCTTGATGAAAAGCTCCATGGGGAGGGTGCCCTCGCGCAGGACCGCCGTGACGATGCGCCGGCCCCGCTTCCAGGTGCTCATCAGGATGAAGATCAGCACGGCGACGATGAGGGGAAACCAGCCGCCATGGGTGATCTTGGTCAGGTTGGACAGCATGAACGCGAGATCGACCACCAGCAGCAGGGTGCCGAGTGACGCCACCTTCCAGACCGGCCATCCGAAACGCTCCCGGGCAACCGCGCAGAAGAGAATCGTCGTGGTGGTCATCGTACCGGTGACCGCCACCCCGTAGGTACCGGCCAGATTCGACGCATTCTGGAATCCCAGGACCAGTCCCACGCAGGCGATCATCAGGAGCCAGTTCACTTGCGGGATGTAGATCTGGCCCTTCTCGACACTCGACGTGTGGATGATCGTCACCCGCGGGCTGAATCCCAGTTGCACCGCCTGCTGGGTCAGCGAGAACGACCCCGAGATCAGCGCCTGTGAGGCGGTGACGGCCGCGGCGGTCGCAATCCCCACCATCGGATACAGCGCCCAGCGCGGGACCAGCGCGTAGAACGGATTCTCGGCCGCGCCCGGATTCCCGAGGAGGAGGGCGCCCTGGCCGAAATAGTTGAGCACCAGGGCCGGCAGCACGATCAGAAGCCAGGCATACCGGATCGGCCGCTTCCCGAAGTGCCCCATGTCGGCGTACAACGCCTCGCCCCCCGTGACCACCAACACGACCGCGGCCAGCAGGATGAAAGCGCCCATCCCGTCCCGCATGAAGAACTGGAACGCGTGCCACGGGTTGAGGGCGAGGAGCACCCGGGGCTCCATCATGATTCCCCGGATACCGAGCACCGCGATGCAGACGAACCAGACGATCGTGACCGGACCGAATACGGCCCCGATGCCGGCGGTCCCCCGTCGCTGCACCAGAAACAGCGCCACGATGATGGCGAGGCTGATCCACATGACCCAGGGCGTGAGCGAGGGGGTCGCCACCGACAATCCCTCGATCGCGCCGAGCACCGAGATGGCCGGCGTGATGATCCCGTCGCCGTAAAGCATGGCCGCGCCGAAGACCCCCGCCATGATCAGCGCCCACCGCCCGTGGCTCTTGATGACGTTCGGACGAAGCAGCGCCAGGAGCGCCAGGATGCCGCCCTCACCCCGGTTGTCCGCCCGCATCATGTGGATCAGGTACTTGAACGTGATGAGGAAGTTGAGACTCCAGAACACCAGCGACAGGACGCCCAGCACGTTCTCCGGCGTGGGCGCGACCCCGTGCGTACCGGTGAAACATTCCTTGAGGGCATAGAGCGGGCTGGTGCCGATGTCGCCGAACACCACGCCGAGCGCCGCGACGGCCAGCGGCAGAACCCGGCGATTATCCGTCTGGCCGTGAGAGGTGTCGCCGGTATTCATTCAGGGGCCCGGGCTCGCCGAAGGTCCCGGAGAGCGAGGCCGAAGATGGCGAGGATGATCACCGCCGAGCCGACGCACCAGCGGCAGATGGCGTGGATGACGAACAGCTCGAGATAGGTGAGATAGGCTGTGAAGAGCACCGCCCCGCCCGCCATCAGCGCGAGCAGCTGGGACGGCCATGCCAGGCCGGCGAACCGCGGCGAGAGCGCCAGCAGCGCGAGCAGAAGCACGGCTGCATAGCCGACGACTCCGATCAGCGCCACTTCGACGCCGAGGAAGCGCGCCTGGGGTGAGAGCTGAACCGTCTCACACCCCCCCGTCCCGCAGACCAGCGAGCCGATCTTCCCGATCTTGTACAGATACATGTAGATCGCGATGAAGAGTCCCGCGAGACTCAGCAGCGCGATGCCCATGCGGGCGCGGGTCACTGGGTCGGCTTGGGCAGCAGCGCCCGCACCAGCGCCCGGATGCTGTCGGAGCCGAGGGAGTTGGGGTAGAGCCGGCCGCCGATCAGGAAGGTCGGCGTACCGTTCACGCCAAGCTTGTTCCCCTCATCGACGCTCGCCTGGATCCGTCCGGCGAATTTCGCGCTCTGCATGCACTCGTCGTACCGGTTCACGTCGAGCCCCGCCTCTTTCGCATAGTCGGAGAATTTGCCGGCCGCGTTCCGCGCCGGCGACCACTCCGACTGCCTCGCGTAGATCACCTGGTGCAGCTCCCAGAACTTGCCCTGGTCGTTGGCACAGGCCGCCGCATGGGCCGCAACCCTGGCATGCGGGTGCATTTCGAGGGGAAAATCGCGATAGCGCCATCGGACCATCCCGGTGGCGATCAGCTGCTGCTGCACCGCGGGGAACTGAACCGATTCAAACTGCTCGCAGGCAGGACACTGGTAGTCCGCGAACTCGGAGACCTCGACCGGCGCGGCCGGCGACCCCAGCAGGTAGCCGCGGAACCCCGCGGTGTCGGCGGCCAGCACGGTGACGTTGACGGGAATGCTGACCCTCGACGGCTTGCCGATCTGGTAGACCAGCCAGGCGATCCCGGCGAGCGCCACGGCGCCCAGCGCGAGATAGAAACGGTTCAGTCCGGGCGCGGGCGCCGCCATGGTTCGTCGTCCTCGGGATCAGGTGAGTCGGGCCCCGGAAAGTCGGGCGGCGTCCGCGCCTCATCCACCAGGCGGCGGCGCTCGGCGACTTCGGGAGAATCGTAGGTGGAGCGGACTTCGTAATGGAAAAGCTCCGATCGGAGGTCACCCATCCGACGAAGCAGCTCGGGCACATTCTGCAGCAGGCGTTCGGAGCGGTCGAGCTCCAGAATCCTGCTCGCGAGGGACCGGAGCATCTCCCGCAGCGCCTCGATACGCCTCTCGTCGTAGACCTCGTCGTCGTGTGACATACCCCCGCCTGCCTTTACGGCGTGGCGCATCCCTTTTGGCCGCGCCTCTTACGTCAAAGCGCAGCCAAATGTAATGGACGGCAGCCGGAAGCGCAGACTGGTCTCCCCTTTGCGCCGGAACGCTACAAGCCATTATATTGTTTCTGAGCAAGGGCTTACGCCGGTTTGAGGTTTCCGGCACCCACCATCAAAGGACGGTGCATGACGAACAAGAAGAAGGCCGAACGGTCCGCTGGACCTTCCGTCGTGGATCAGGCCAGGGACGAGTTGTTCAGCCACATTCTGCGCTGCGGCGTGATCGAAGCCGAGGCGGAACATCAAAAGGAATGGATGGACGACACCATGCAGTACCTCGCCGAGCGCTATTCCGATCTCGACCTGGAGCAGTTGGCGCAGGTGCGGGTGTTGGGAGAGCGGTTCTGCAAGCCGGTCATTCGCGGGAAGCCCGAAGTCGCCGGTACGCCGACTAGCTGAACGCTCGAAAGCGATCTCAGCTGGCCGCCCGGATTTCCGACCGGGCGGCCGTTTTGTTTCAGGGCTGGGACCGCCATCCCGAGGGAAAGCGCCGCCAGTGATACGCCGCGCGCACCCTGAATCCGCCGCCGAGCCCCGCCTCGAACGCCCATCCCGCCGGAAGTCCGGGGCTCCGCTCGATCCCGACGTACGTCAGCAGATAGCCTCCTTTCCCGCCGCCCGCCACACCCGCCAGTCCGCCGCCGAGATAGACCCCCCAGCGCCCTGACGCCCTCGGCGAGAGCAGATACTCCAGCGCCGCCTCGCCTCGCGCGGTGAGCTCGTTCCCGTGGGTCCCCGCGCCCACCGAGAGCGACACCCGGGTGCTCCCGAGCGTTCGAATTGCTCCCCTCGGCCCGAAGACCAGGGCGACCGGTCCGTTGACTGTCCCGTTGTCGGTGCCGCGAAATCCGGCGGTCCCGTGAAGGCCCCACTCGAAAACCGGCCGTCGCTGCGCCGCCGCGGACGGAGAAAGGAGAGCGAGCAAAGCAACCGCGAGACTGCCCGCCGGGAGCGCCCTCACCCTAGATCGAGGTCGTACGTGATCGCGATGTCGCTGTTCAGCGAGTGTATCACGGAGCAGTACTTCTGATGGGAGAGATCGATGGCGCGACGCGCTTTCGCCTCGTCGAGCCCCTCGCCCCGGAACCGGTAGGCAAGGTGGATCGTCAGGAACCGCTTCGGATGTTCGGGGGCGCGCCGGCCGGTTACCTCGATGCCGAACTCCCGGAGCGTGACCTGCATTTTCTGCAGGATGCTGACGATATCCGCCCCTCCGCACGCGGCTGCCGCGAGGAGGAGAGTGACCATCGGGCCCGGCGCCTGCGCCCCGTCGGCGTCGATGAGAGAGGCAGGTCCTCCCGCGGCGCCACCGCGGAAGCGCATCCCGCCCTCCCAGGTGAGGGACGCGCCGCGGAGATTGTCGTCGGTCATGGAGGGCCCTTTCCGTGAGCCCGCGCTACTCGCCCAGCGGGCGCTGATCGCGCCGGGCGACCCGCTGATAATCCCAGATCGCGTACAGCGCCACTGCCGCCGTCGCCCATGCGAGCGGTCGGAGCAGCGCGGAGCCGGCGAGAAACGCGAAGATCGTCAGAAGCTGGCAGATGGTCACCGCCTTGCCACCGAGTCGGGCCGGAATCGCCGCGGGCCGGCGGAGAAGAATGGTCGCGACGAAGGCGATCGCGGCCGCGATGTCGCGCGCCAGCACACCGAGGATCTCCAGCGGCGAGAGCGCTCCCGACACCAGCACGACCCCGAACGCGCAGGCCATGAACAGCTTGTCGGCAACCGGATCGAGGAAGGCGCCGAGCCGGGACCCGCCCCACCGCCGCGCGACCAGCCCGTCCCCGAAATCGGTCGCCGCGGCGATGGCCAGAATCGCAATACGCCAGCCGGCGTCTCCGATGAGCACGAAGGCGATCGCCAGCGGTACCCGCACCACCGTGAGCACGTCGGCGGGCGACCACCAGGTGCGCGTGAGCGCCGACGCGTCCTGTTCCCCGCTCTCGGTCACTCCTTCTCCCGGCCCGGAACGCCCGAAACATACTCGGCCCGCTGCTCGCTGCTCCCCCGGACAACCCCCTCGACCCGGCGCTCCGGATCGAGCGAGACGGCGGCCAGCTCGCGTACGCCGGACGCGCTGACGGAGCGGAACCCCGCCGTCGGTTCCGCGATCTCCGACAGTCCCGCGCCGAGCAGCCACGCCTCGGCAATTTCTCCCGCGACCGCGCCGGCGGTCTGCCGTCGCACCTGCGCCTGTCCCGTCAGATAGTTGACCGAGCGCGCGAACTCCTCGGACTCGGGCGCCGCTTCGCGAAAACGCGCCAACTCGTCGAGCAGCGCGGCGCGGGCCTCCTCTTCCCGCTCCGGCGACGTCGCGAGGTAGAGGAGCAGCGCCCCCGCGCCGGCGCGCTGCCACGAGGAGGCCATCACCGTATACGCGAGTGAGCGCTGGTCCCGGAGTGATGTGAAGAGCCGTCCTCCGAGGCCGCTCGCAATGGAGGCCCACACCTCCGCGGTGTACCGGTCGGACGATCCCCGGCTCGGGCCGGGATAGAGCAGGGCGATCGCGCTCTGCCGCTTGACGCGGTCCACGACGGATGAGACCGGACCCGTGCTGTCACCCTGAGCAAAGCGAAGGGGCCGGTATCCGGGTGCAACCGGACTCCGGGCCGGCCCTCCTCCGAACAGTCCCGCCAGTTGTTCCGCCAGTCTTTCCGGGTCGAGGTCTCCGACCGCGACCACCGTCGTGCGCCCGGTGGCGAGCTCGCAGGTATGCCACGCCCGCACCATCCCCTCGGTGAGCTGCGGCACCGTGTCGGGCAGCCCCTGCGCCGGCAGGCCATATCCCTGCGGCCCAAAGGCGGTGGAGAGCGCGAGCTGGATCGGATACCGCACCATGTCATCCACGGATTGAATCGCCTCCTCCGTAAGCGTCGCCCGCTCCAGCGCGACCTCACCGGGCTCGAAGCGCGGCCGGCTGAGCACCTGCTCGAGAAGCGCGGCGGCGCCCGCCGCATGCTCGGAGAGCACCGACGTGCCGAAGCCGAACCAGTCGGCGGCGATCAGGGGCGTCACGCTGCCTCCGAGCGCCTCGAACGCGAGCGCGAGGCCGCCGGCATCGAGCTCCCCCGCCCCTCGCACCGCGGCTCTCACCGTGAGCGCGCCCAGTCCCGCCGTCGCCCGCGCTTCGCGCACCGTTCGCCGTCGATAGACCCCGAGTGAGATCAGCGGCACACCCGGCTTGCGTCCCACCAGCAGATCGGCGGCCGGCAACTCGACATGGAAGACGCCCGAGGTCGTCGCGCCCCGAACCGGAAGCGGAGCCGGCGTGCGGATCTCCGGCTGCAGAATCGGCGCCGGCGTCGTCCAGTTCGGCCGGAGGAAATGCCCACCGAGACGATCGGCATCGAGTGTCTGCGGTGAGTCCTGCGGAAGGTGCGCGACACCGGCGACCGCCTCCGGATCGAGCCATTCGCGCGCCACCCGCTGGACGGTCTCCCGGTCCACCGCGAGCAGCCGATCGTATTCCTCCTCGAGGAGCTCGATTCCACCGAGCGCTTCCGCCGACGCGAGGGCCGAGGCTCGTCCCTCCGTGCTCTCCAGGCCGCGAGCCCAGCGGGCCCGGAGCAGCGTGCGCACCCGCGCCATATCCTGATCGCTCGGCCCCGACTCCCGGAGCCGGGCCACGCATCCCGAAATTCCCGCGAGCGCAGGATCGAGCCGCGCCGGGTCGAGCTCGGCGCCGATGGAGAAAACGCCAACCTCGGTGGGGGAGAAGTTCCATGCCCCGACCGACGTAACGATCCCGGCTGCCCGGAGGCTGCGATAGAGCCATCCCGTCCGCCCCGCACCGAGCACCGCCGTGGCGACGTCAAGCGCCGCGGCGTCGGGATGCAGCGAGGGCACCGCGCGCCAACCCAGCACGAGGTCGGCTCGCCGGACGTCGCCGCGCAGCGTCCGCGCACGCACGTCACGATGGGGAGGCTCTCCCGGCGAGGGATCGAGCACCGCCTCCGCGGCGGGCCAGCTCCCGAAGAGATCGCCCGCCATCCCGATCGCCGATTCGGGATCGAGATCTCCCGCCATCGCGACAATGGTGCGCCCGGGGATGTAGCGGGAGCGGTAGTAGGCGACGATTTCGTGATGGGTCAGGCCGGCGAGGTGAGATTCGGTGCCGATCCGCCAGCGGCGGATCCGGTGCCGGTCGAACAGCAGTGCGTGAAGCGTCTCTCCGGTGACGGCGGCGGGGTTGTCCTGTTTCCGCTTCGCTTCTTCTATGATCACCCGGAGCTCGCGGCGGAGCTCCTCGGGGTCGATCAGGCTCCGCCGAAGCGCGTCCGCTTGCAGATCGAGAGCCACCGGGAGCGCGACGGAGGGAAGGACGCTGTAGTACGTGGTGTGATCGTAGCTCGTCGCGGCGTTGAGATAGCCGCCGGCCGCCTTCGTCTCCCGGGCGATCGCCCCGATGCCTCGCGTCGGGGTGCCCTTGAAGAGCATGTGCTCGAGGACGTGGCTCACCCCGACCTGGCGATCGGGCTCGTCGAAAAAACCGGCGCGCACGTGGCTCACCACCGCCACGGCGGGCGCCGTGGGATCCCGCTGAGCCAGGAGGATCAGGCCATTGGACAGGACTTCCCGCCGTACGCCGGCGGTCCAGCGGGACGTCACTGCACGATCCGCAACACTCCCGCTTCGGCGCTCCCGCGGATGAATGCCTCTGCGCCGGTGAGTGGGATGATCACGCCGGTCTCTTCCCGCCCGCGCCGCGCCAGTCCCGCCATGAACTCCGAGAGCGACAGTTGTGCCGAAGCCTGCTCGTTGGCCTTGAGCTGCAAGAGAATCTCGTCCCAGGTGCCGCGCAGCATCATGCCGGCCAGCGTCGTGACCAAATGGCCCTCCGCCCTCCCGTGTTTCCGCAGCATCCCCGGAACATCGGTGATCAGGGCGCCGAACAGCTCCAGCTGGTTCGGGTCCCGCATTCCACCGTCGGCCTGCTGGGCCTCGATCTCGGCCAGAAGATCTTCCGTCGGATCGGACTCGGGGGCCAGCTCGCCAAGGCGTCCGAGCCACGGCGCGAGCTCGAGATCGTCATCGGCCAGACGGTAGAGCGTCTTTTTAAGCTCGATCGTGCGCCAGAGTCCCAGCTCGTCGAAGTGGTCTTCCGGCTCGCTCTTCTCGAAATGAGCGAGGGCCATTCCGCTTTCACCCCGGTCGTAGAGCATGTTGGCGAGATAAATCCGCGCCTCCGCGTACTTGGCATCGATGGCGAGCGTCCGGCGCAGCCAAAAGAAGGCGGAGCCGTCGCGTCCCAGGCGATGGGTGACGTAGCCGAGGCATGCGGCCGCTTCGGCGCACTCCGGTTCCGCGGTCTGGGCAAGGTCGAAAAAGCGATAGGCCTGCGCCAGCAGCCCGCTCCGGAAGAGTGCGCGGCCGGCTTGCAACATCATTTCGTGGTCGTCCTGGAAGCCCAGCTGGAGGAGCCGCTCGAAGCTCCGAACCGCCCCCGCCCGGTCGCCGACGGCCAACAGCGCCTCACCCATTCCAGCGAGCGCGTCTTCATGATCGGTATCGAGGGTGAGTGCGGTGTCGAAGGCGCGCCGCGACCACGCGAATTCCTCGCGGGCCAGATAGCCGTAGCCCATTCCAATGTGGAGCTCGACCGCGCTGGGATAGAGGGCGAGTCCGTCCTTCAGCGTCTCCAGTGCTTCGTCGTACAGTCCTTCATTGTAGAGTTGGTGGGCCTGTTCATCGAAGTCGTCGGAGCTGAGAAAGGCATCCGACATCCGGTGAGCCTCCCGAAGGGGTTAGGTAAACATATGGAGTGGATGGGTTTGAAACAAGTACCTAAAGTGAGCTATCAGCTATCGGCTATCGGCTATCGGTCCGGCTATCGGCCGTCGGGGCATTTCCCGTTCACCGTTCGCCGTTCACGCAGTTGTCGTTCTGCCTCGTAACCCTAACCCGCTGCGTCACGCCCGTCACCACCCCCCGCCGGAAGCGGCCGCCGGGCGCGATGCGCGCTGTGAGCCGCAGGGTCCTCTCCCAGCGCACCGGGCCGAGACGCACGTCCCACACGAGGCTTCCTTCCTCTTCCGACTCCCGGCGCACCGGCACGGCGATGGTGTCCTGCACGACCGTCGTGCTGTCCGCGGCCGAGTTGCGCGTCCACCGGTAGCGCGCACCATCGGCGAGGGCGCTGTCGGGCAGCAGCGGCAGGAAATCATCGAGGACGGTGCGGAGCTCGGCGATTTCGGCTACTTCCTCGGGGATGAACGGAACCACCCGGGAGGCATAGCGTCCGGTGGGGTCGAGAGTACCGCGCCAGCGTCCCCCGAGCAGTCCCTCGGCATCGGGGGTGATCCGTCCCTCCGGACCTTCCCGCCAGACCGTGAGCGAGTCGTACCAGGCGGTGAGGTCGAGCAGCGAGTCGGTCCCGGCGGCGCGGAGTACGAGAAGTGCGTCCCGCCCCGCCCGCTCCTCGCGCACCACCGTGCCGATCCTGCTGCGGATCTCGGTGCGAACCTCCTCCAGAAACGTCGCGCAGGCGAGCTGTGCCGCGGTGTACCGGGCGGGCACCGGCTGGAGGCTCGCGAGGGGCAGGACGGCGAGCCAGAATGGAAGCCGAGACGAGGAGCTCACTGGGAGCCGGACCGATAGCGGTTAACCGTTAGCTATCCGCCATAAACGGATATCTGTAGTCGTGTGGCGGCACGAACGTCTCTTTGATCGCCCGCGGCGACACCCAGCGCTGGAGATTGAGGATCGATCCCGCCTTGTCGTTGGTGCCGCTCGCGCGCGCGCCACCGAACGGCTGCTGTCCGACGACGGCGCCGGTCGGCTTGTCGTTGATGTAGAAGTTCCCCGCTGCCTGCCGCAGTATCTCCGCCGCTTCGACCGCCGCGCTGCGCTCCTGCGCGAAAACGGCGCCGGTGAGGGCGTAAGGGCTCGTCGTGTTGACCAGCCCGAGCGTCGCCTTCCAGCTCTTGTCCGGGTAGACGTAGGTGGTAAGCACCGGGCCGAACAGCTCTTCGCACATCGTCCGGTACGTCGGATCCTTCACCTGCAGGAGCGTCGGCTCGATGAACCACCCCTTCTTGTCGTCGGCGCCGCCGCCTGCCAGGATCGTGACGCCGCGATCCTTGCGCGCCTGCTCGAGGTATCCCTTGAGCTTGGCGAACGCCCGGGCGTCGATCACCGCGCCCATGAAATTCCGGAAGTCCGTCACGTCGCCCATCTTGATGTCGGCGATCATCTCGAGCGCCCGCTGCTTTACTGCCGGCCAGAGACTCTGCGGGATGTAAGCGCGGCTCGCGGCACTGCACTTCTGCCCCTGGTACTCGAAGGCGCCGCGCACCATCGCCACCGCCAGCGCCTCCGCATCGGCGCTCGGATGCGCCACGATGAAGTCCTTGCCACCGGTTTCGCCGACGATACGAGGGTAGGAGGCGTAGCCTTCGAGCCCCGCCGCCACGCCCCTCCAGAGTGACTGGAACACCGCCGTCGATCCGGTGAAGTGAATGCCGGCGAGATGGCGATCGGCCAGCACCCGCGCGGTGACCTGTTGCGATTCGCCCGGGATGAAATTGATCACGCCCGGCGGAAGACCCGCCTCCTCGAAGAGCCGCATCACGAAATAGTTGCTCAGCGCCGCCGTCGCGGCGGGCTTCCACACCACGGTATTCCCCATGAGTGCAGGGGCGGACGGGAGATTCGCCCCGATCGCGGTGAAGTTGAACGGCGTAACCGCGTACACAAAGCCTTCCAGCGGCCGGTAATCGAGCCGGTTCCAGAATCCCGGAGGAGACACCGGCTGTTCGGCGTACAGCCGCTCGGCGAAATGGACGTTGAAGCGCAGGAAGTCGACGATCTCGCAGGCGGAATCGATCTCCGCCTGAAACACCGTCTTGCTCTGCCCCAGCATCGTGGCTGCGTTGAGACGCTGCCGCCACGGTCCCGCCAGCAGCTCGGCGGCTTTCAGAAACACCGCCGCGCGGTCCTCGAAGCGCCACTGCCCCCAGTCCCGCTGCGCCCGCCGGGCGGCGGCGATCGCGTTCCCGATCGCGCGCCCGTCGGCCTGGTGCGTGTTCGCGAGGTGATGCGCGTGCCGGTGCGGGGCGACCACCTTGACCGTCTTCCCGCTCCGGAGATCCTGACCGTTGACGATGACCGGGATCTCGGTCACGCCCCCGCCGAGCGACTTGAGCTCCGCTTTGAGCGCCGCCCGCTCCGGACTGCCGGGGGCGTAGTTGAGGATCGGCTCGTTGCGCGGGGGCGGAATGTTGGGGGTGCCGTTCATCGAGAAACTCGGAGAAGAGGTGAACTGCCGATAGCCGATAGCTTCTTATGGTAACAACGTCCCCCCGTCTCCGCTTCCCGTGACGACGGGCCGCTCCAGCAGCCGGAAGCCTGCCTTCGCCAGAATCTCCCGGCCAGCGGGAGAGAGCACAAAGCGCGCAAAGGCGCGCGCCGATTCCCGATGCGGCGCGTCCAGCGGAATCGTCAGCGCATAGACGATCGGCTCGCCGCGAAACTCCACCGAGTCGCCGGCCGCGCGACGCTGGCCCGGAAGCCGAATCGCCGCCATGGCGTACTCCTCCGCGCGAGCCGCGTCGCTGAGATCGATCGCCTGAGGGAGCTCGACCCAGCGGAGGCCCGCGGTCTCTGCCAACGACCGGTAGGACCAGGCATAGTCCAGCTCGCCCGCCTGCACGAGTCCGAGGAGCTGCGCTTCGTTGGGGCGAACGAATCGCGGGTCCATCGCGCTGGTGAGCCGGCGGGCAAGACCTGGCTCGCCATAGTGCCGCTCGGCCAGCTGAAGGACCATGAGCGAGCGGTATCCATTGGGATCGAGCGCAGGATTCGAGCTTCCCCACCGAATTCCCGGGCGCAGGAGGATTCGCCACCAGTTCTCACCGGTGATCTCCTCTGCCCCTGCCGACCGGCTGGTGTACGCCAACACCATCGCGTTGGAGGCGAACGTCACGTACCAGGTGGTGAACGCCGGCATCAGTAGCTTGGCGATGACGCCGTAGTCGGCCACGGCCAGAACATCGGGGATCTTGCCGAGCTCGGTGAGTTTGCGCGCGGCTTCGAGGCTTCCGGAGCTTTCCTGCCGGGGTTCGATGCCGGGATGCTCCCGGGCAAACGCCGCCAGCAGCTCCCGGAAGGGATACGCGAGGCTGCCGGCATTGAAAACTGTGAGTTCCCCCGACACCCCCTCCGGCGCCGGGGAACACGCCGCGAGCACCAGCATGAGCAGGTATCTGCCAGCGCGCATCGGACGGCTCCGCGGGCGGGGTGGGTGGGGTGGGTGGGGTGACGCCGGTCCCCGAAGATAGCGTCGCGGAGTATATTGCTGCCTCCGGCATCCATCGATTGTTGACGAGGCAAACCTATGCGTCGTGTGGCCCTGGCCGCCCTGGCGGCGTTCTCGATGGGAGCGTGCCGCTCCTACGACTATTACTCGCCGCTGGTGGATCAGGGTGGCCTCATTCCCGCCGAGCAATTCGCCCGCTATGGCCGTCAGAACGCCGAAACTGTCGCAATCGGCCGGGCGCTCGCCGAATGGAGAATGACCGGTGACGAAGCGAGCGCGGCGGAGCAGACCGACCGTGCCGCGTGCTTCGCCAGACGTTTTCCGGACGTCGAATCAGTGACTGCCGATCCGCAGGGGCACCGGCTGACGGTGAAATTCACCTCGGGATGGCGCGTGGGCATTCTCCCCATTCCCGGGAGCCTCCCCCCCGAAGCCACGCCGGGGATCTCCTCGCCTGGACCCAGCCCCTGCACGTGACCGGGTGTTGCCAGGTCACCACCGCGGTCGGTGAGGAAGCCGCGGCGGCAGAGCTGGCCGCTGCCCTCGTCGCGGAGCGACTGGCTGCCTGCGCCCAGATTCTCGGTCCGGTACAGAGCGTCTATCGGTGGGAGGGAGATGTCCGTCAGGCCCGCGAGTGGCTGATCGTCGCCAAGACGACGGACGCCCGGCTCCCCGAGCTGACCGCACGAATCCGCGCGCTCCACCGGTACGAGGTGCCGGAAATCGTGGCGCTCCCCATCGCCGGCGGCGACCCGGCGTATTTGCGCTGGATTCAGCGCGAGACCACCCCCATCACCCCGGAGACTCGATGAGCGACGCCACGCCATCCCGCTGGGACGACTACCTCGACGTTTTCGTCTCGCCCGGCCGGCTCTTCGAGCGCCGCAGCGACGCCAAGTTCGGCCACGCCATGCTGGTGTTTATCGTCGCCGCGGCCGTCCTCTACTTCGCGACCCGGACCGCCATGCAGCCGATCATGGAGGCGGAATTCGAGCGGGGGATGGCGGCGAATCCCAGCCTGACGCCCGAGATGATCGAGCAGGGACGAAAATTCGCCGGGATCGGCGCGGCGATTTTCGTGCTCATCGGCACCCCGATCATGATACTGCTCCTCGGCGGCGTGATCTGGATCGCCGCGAAGGTCGCGGGCAAGAGCCTGAGTTATGCCCAGGGGGCGACGATCGCCACCTTCGCGATGTTCCCGCGGCTGGTGGATTCGGTGGTGAGCGCCGTGCAAGCCCTCCTGATGGACGAGGCGTCACTCACCTCACGCTACACGGTGAGCCTGGGACTGGGCCGGTTCATGGATCCCGGCAACGGAGTGTTGCTCGCGCTGGTCGGCCGGCTCGATCTGTTCACCCTCTGGGTGACTGTACTCATCGCAATCGGGATCAAGGTCATGACCAGGGCGACCACCGGCCAGGCAGTCGCTGCCGCAGTCTTCGTCTGGTTCGTGGGCGCGCTCCCGGTCCTGTTCCAGGCGCTTCGCGGGGGTTGATCCTCACATCGAATCCCGCCCTGCCGGGAATTCGTCAGGCCCAGGAGGAGTCATGCGAAGCCCACGCAAAATTCTGGTGACACTCGCGATTCTCGCCTTCGTTGCCTTTCTGGCGTGGAGCACCCTGTCAGCCCAGAAAGTGGAGTGCGAAGTGTGTGTCGAATTCGCAAATGGTCGGAATTGCGCCACCGCCACGGCGGCGACCGAGCCGGAGGCGGCCCAGAGTGCTCAAGCCACGGCCTGTGGCCCGCTTGCGATGGGTATGACGGCCTCGATCGCGTGCGGAAATACGCCCCCTTTACGCCGCCAGTGCCGGAGCCGATAACGGCATAACGTATGCACCAACCGACATGCAACTCCCGCAGCAACGAGGGGACATGGTGAAGGACGAGCGGCAACTAACTATCCGCGAGATGGACGAAGGTGAGGAGTTCGCCGTCTGGCTGAACGATCTCACCGAGCGGTATGAAGAAGGCGGCAGCGACGAAGCGGTCGAGGAGCGCCACCTCGTCCTCTCCGACGAGATCGGGGACTGGATCGGCGGACTCCGGTGGTCGCTGCGCGGCGGCGTGGCCCAGATTGTCGACATCGGGGTCCTCCCCAAGGAGCGCCATCAGGGTCACGCGCACCGCCTCCTGGCCGCCTTCGAAGAGCGCGCCGTCGAACAGGACGCCCACCTCCTCGAGTTCTGGAGCGACCATATCGGCGAAGAAGGCATCCTCGAAGCGCTGGGCTGGCACCGCGTCATCCGCCGGGACGGCTACATTGGTGGCCGCACCTGGTACCTCCTCGAGAAGCGCCTGGCATCCTGATCTCCTGGATCGATCTCGTTGTACGCAGCATTGCTCTCCTCGCGGTGGGCGGCGCGGTCATGATCGCCGCCACCCACTGGGCGGTACGCGCGCGCCATTTGCGCTCCACCGGGCGGTGGCCGCGCTGGGTCCGGAGCTGGAGCGACCCGATCCTGCGTCCCGTCAAGCGCCGCGTGCTCGGGGCGGGCGGGAATCCCGAGGACGCACCACTCTGGCTCGCCGGGGCGACGCTGCTGGCCGGCCTCGCCCTGGTCATGCTCGTCCGCTGGCTGGTGGGGACAGTTGCCGCACTCGACGCCATGCGGAACGCCCGCCCTGGCGCATGGCTCTACTTCTTCATCTCCGGCGCCACCTCACTGCTCATGGCGGCGATCGTGATCCGGGTCATCGGCTCGTGGCTGGGCGCGGGGCGATACAGACGCGGGATGCGGCCCTTCTACTTCCTCACCGACTGGCTGGTTGAGCCGATCCGGCGCCGGCTTCCTCCCATGGGCGCCATTGATCTGAGCCCGGTCGCTGCCTACCTGGTGCTCTTTCTGCTTCGAGAAATCCTTCTGAGCGCGCTCCGCTGACTCCCCTGCAGGCTGTGCCCGGTGGCATTCTCCTCCAGCTCCATGTCCAGCCGGGGGCGTCGAAGACAGAGCTCACAGGGCGGCACGGTGACGCGCTGAAAATTCGCGTGGCTGCTCCGCCGGCGGAGGGAAAGGCGAACCGGGAGCTGATCCGGTATCTCGCCCAGCTCCTGAAAGTGCCGCGAGGAAGCGTCGCGCTGGTCAGAGGGGAGACCGGCCGGGGAAAGACAGTCTCGGTGGTCGGCGTGACTGTGCCTGCGGCGGCCCGATTGCTCGGATTGGGAAGCGCTCCCTGAAACGCATCGGCCCCGATCCATTGGTGCGGACCGGAGCCGATGCGGCTGCCCTTCGAAATAGTCAGGCGAAAGACTCCCGATCAGGTGTCCAGGATCGGCACTTCGCAGATCTGGCCGCTGATGCAGGCGACCGCTCCTAGCGTCAGACTCGCCAGAGAGATCTCGCTCCGGAGCGCGGGTACTACGAATGTTTTCTTCACAGCGTTCTCTCCGTTGTCGTGTTCAGGCGCAATTGCAGCGGGAGATGGGGCCGATGCGCTTGCCGCCGGATCAGTTGAGCGCGGATACCGCGATTAAGGGCAACTGACGAGGCACTGCGCCGGTCCGCCCAGCGTCAGGTCTGTCAACGCGCGCTCGCTCCGGAGCGTCGGGACAACAAACTTCTTCTTCATGGTGTTCCCTCCGAAAGGGTGGAGCGGCACTTGGGACGGAATGTGGGGTCCGGGGGTCGGTCACATTGTTGATGCATGTTTCGTACCTTGACAGTCGAGATCCAAACCCCTTTCTCTTCAATACTTAGCCGATCAGTCGCGAGAGACTGTGGTGCGAGATCGCCCTTCTCTCAGTGAAGGCGATGCGTCGGCGCCACGACTTCGAGGCTTCATTCATGGCTCCAGCAGTCCTTTCTCTGGCGTGCGCTGCGTCCCTCCTGGCCGTCCAGGACACCGTGCGCTCCGGCGCCCCATACGCCGCGACCTCTGATCCGCTCGACCCGCTCTCCGCCGCTGAAATCACCACGACGCGCGACGTCCTCGAACAGTCCGGGCGCCTCACCCCCGAGATTCGCTTCGCGATGCTCGCACTGCGGGAACCGCCCAAGGACGCCGTGCTTCACCAGCGCATTTCCGGCTCGGTGGGCCGCACCGCCGAAGCTCTCCTCTTCGACTGGACATCCAGCACTCCTATCCGGGCCCACGTCGACCTCCGTCGTCGCAAGATCATCCGCTGGGACACCCTGCCGTCCCGGGAGCCCCCAATGCGGGCGATGATCCGCCGCCGGCTCGAGGAGGTCGTCCGAAAGGACCCCCGCTGGCTTGCGGCGCTCCGCCGGCGCGGCATCCACGATCCGGCCCTCGTCAGCATCATTCCCGCGTTGGGTGAATCGATGCCGCTCCCCTGGGAAAACGGACACCGCGTGATTGGTGGCCAGGGCTTCCACCAGGAGGCGCTCCCGGGTGCCACCACGATCCGAGGCATACGACTCCGGGTGGACCTCACCCGCGGAGCGATGATCGAGCTCACCGATACCGGCACGGTGAGCCCCGGTGCGTGGGAAGCTCCGGCGGCGCCACGACTCGCCGCAGTCCCAACGCCTGCCCCACCCTTCACGGTACGGGGCAGCGAAGTCCGCTGGCGGAACTGGCGGCTTCGATTCGGCGTGCACCCTCGCCGGGGGCTGGAGTTGTGGGACATCGGATGGATGGAGCGCAGCCGGGTGCGGCCGGTGCTCTATCGTGCCTCGGTATCGGAGGCCATGGCCGCCTATGGAGATCCCGGCTTCGTGGTCTGGTACCCCAGGGACGCAGGGAACGAGGGACTTGGAAACGCGCAGGAGAATTCGGCGGTTCCGATGGCGGACGCCCCGGCGGGCGCGGTATACGTCGATGCGGCCATGCCCGACGATTTCGGCCGGCCGGTCACCGCACCCCGCGCGGTCGCGATATACGAGCGGGACGGCGGCGTTCTGTGGCGCCACTCCCGGCGCGCTGCGCGGGCACGGCAGCTCGTGCTGACCAGCCACTCGACGATCGACAACTACGACTTCGTCTTCAATTGGATCTTCGGCGAGGACGGGGGCATCGAGGTCGAAGTGAACCTGACCGGCCTCATGCTTCTCTATCGCAAGACCGATGAAGACCCTGCGGGGGGGGGACACTCTGCCTCCCGCCATCTGGTCGCACCGGGGGTGTTTGCCCCCAGCCACCAGCATTTCTTTTCCTACCGTCTCGACTTCGACGTTGACGGCGCGACCCCCAACCGGGTCGTCGAGATGGACACCCGTTCCCTCCGCAGGAGCCGACGCAACAATCCCGAAGGCCTCTGGTTCACGATGGAGGAACGGCCCCTCGCGACCGAATCGGAAGCGGTTCGCCCCCCCGACCCCGCCGCGAATCGCATGTGGCGGATCGTGAATCCGGACCGGAAAAACCAGTTGGGCGAGTCCGTCGGATACACCGTCGTGCCCGGAACCAGCGCCCTGCCATTCGCCGTGTCCTCCTCGGGGATGCGCCGTCAGGCGGGCTTCCTCAACGCCCAGCTCTTCGTCACCCCGTTCCGGCGCGACGAGCAGTAC
This sequence comes from uncultured Gemmatimonas sp., assembly GCA_964439025.1. Classification (GTDB taxonomy): domain Bacteria; phylum Gemmatimonadota; class Gemmatimonadetes; order Gemmatimonadales; family GWC2-71-9; genus JABFSM01. Next base: position 62,063 of record CAYTMW010000019.1, read on the forward strand.
GCGGCGGGTGAGTTCCAGAATTTCGGCTGGCGGGACGAGGGTCTAACGAAATGGACCCGCGATGACAGGAATCTTTTGGATACCGACGTCGTCCTCTGGTACACCCTTGGAATCACCCACATACCACGGCCGGAGGAGTACCCCATCATGCCGGTGGCCCGTGCAGGATTCCGGCTGATTCCGTCGGGGTTTTTCGGGCGGAACCCCTCGCTCGACGACGCCGACCTCGAGGGACGAAACTGAGGCTCGGACGCCACGCATCGGCGGGCTTCCGTGGCGCGATCGCTCCAGATATCACGCCGACGATTCGATACCTTCGGGAGGGTATCCGGTGCTCAACGGAGTAGGATATCCCCTTGTCGAGCAATCACTTGGCAGAAAGAATAATCCGGCGCAGTGGCACCACGATGGGGCAGTGCATGGGACTTGCCCTGATCAGGACGGGAAACCCCTCGTTCATAAGGTCCGTGCTCATCATCCCGCTGTCGGAGGTCAACATGCGAAAGCAGTTCGTTACGCCCGTCCTGCGAGAGGAAGCGATGCTTGCACAGCTCACCCTTCAGAGCTGCGCGTCGCCGTGCCAAGCCCTGTAGGGAGGGCGTTCGTGTCCCGCTCGTGATGAAGGTGTAGGCCAGGAAGATCCGAGACCCGCTCGATCCCCCGCGCGAACCCCCCGCGCGGGGGATCTTGTTTTGGAGCGCGATTTGCTAAGCTCCACCCCATGCTCCCCATCCCGGGCATTTCCTCGAACGACCCTGAGCTTCTCGCCGGTGTTTCCGCCTGGCTAGCCGCGTCGCGCATGCCTCTCCCTGCCGGCCTCCGGCTCCGGCTCGATGTCGTCGATGCCGTGCCGGTGTTCGAGGACCCACGGGAGGTCTTTCCCCAAGGTGAGGTCGAGATCCGGGCCGGAGAGCCGCTCGGCTGGGTGCACCTCACCTGGAAACGGGCGCCGGCAATGGCGCGCATCGAGGAAGCGCGGCCCGAGGCGCAAGTGCTCCTGAGCCGGGAGGCAGTAGCCGACCTCGACTACCTGCTCCGCAGCTTCCTCCTGGTGACGCTGATTTTTCTCTGGAAGCGCGATGGACGCTACCACGTGCACGCCGGTTCCGGTATCGACTCGAAGGGCCGCGGGTGGATGCTGATCGGAAACTCCTGCTCCGGAAAATCCACCACGACCGCGCTCCTCGCCGCGCGTGGCTGGCAGGTCAGCACCGACGATATCGCCTTCCTGCTCGATTGCGACGGCAAGGCGGGCGTCATGGGGTTCCGGTCGCCCATCGCCCTCCGGTCCGGCGGCTTTGAGTTGCTCGGGAGAGCGGGGGGGGTCCCGCTGCCGGCGCGAGGGAAGACCGGCTTCTGGCCGGAGGAGCTGGGAGCCTCTTGGGTGCAGACGGTCGAGCCGGAGATCGTCGTGTTCACCGCGGTCGGCGGAGACCGGACCACCCTCGTTCCGATGTCTCCCGGGGAGGTCCTGAAGGGGTTGCTGCAGTGGTCCCTCTGGGTGATGTTCGAGCCGACTGCGGCGCAGGAGCATCTCGATCTGCTCTCCCGCCTGGGCCGGCAGGCAAAGTGTTACCAGGCCACGCTCGCCCCCGATCTCTTTGCGGCACCAGGTGCCCTCGAGGATTTTCTGCCATGAGTGAGTCGAGTTTTCGCCGGCACCCCGATCTCCGGTTGACCTCCCTCGAGGGGGAGGGCGTCGTGCTGCACCTCCGTGAGCGCCGCTACTTCAGCGTCAGCGAGACCGGCCTGGTGCTCCTGGAAGCGCTCAAGGAGCCACGCACCTTCGGAGAGCTGGTCGAAGGACTGTTCGGCGAATACGAGGTCGACCGGGACACCGCCGTGCAAACCACCAGGGCCTTTCTCGACCAGTGCCTCGCCTCCGCCGTCGTGGTGGAAACGAAGGCATGAGTCGGCGCCTCACCCCCGCGTGGCGAGCGCGCGCGACGATCGCATCGCTCGTGTTCCCATCGCTGGTCCATCTCGTCTCGCTGGAGCGGATCAGCCGCTGGATCGTGGCCGGGGCGGCGCCCTCCGCCCCCGATGCGAGCGTGGATGATGCATCGCTCGCGGAATGGGTCGACCGGGTGCTGACCTGGCTTCCTCCACCCTGGAAGCGAACCTGCCTGAAGCGGGCGCTGGTGCTCCACTACCTCCTGCACCGCGCCGGTCGGCCCGCCGAGCTCGTGATCGGCGTCAGGCGGGACGAGCAGAACGAGCTGGCCGCGCATGCGTGGCTCGCGCACGAGGGCACTCCCTACCTCGAGACTGGCGCCGATCACGTGGCCTCCTACCAGGTGCTGACGGCGTTTCCCTCTTCGATCAAGGAACGCCCCTGACCTCGGCGCTCGTCGGGACACTGATCGACACCCTGCGACTGGGCGGAGATCCCCCCGCCGCACTTGGCGCCCAGTGGGCCGGACTGCGGGTCGCGGCCCTTCCTCCCCTGATTGCCTATGAAGGCGCGGGGATCTGGCTCTTTCGGCGCCTCCGCGCGCTGGGAATCCTCGACACTCTTCCCGGCGATTTTCGCGAGCAGCTCAAGGCGCTGGCGTTCGAAGCGGCCCTGCGCAGCCTGCGTGTCGAAGAGGAGGCGCTCATGACACTCCGCCTCTTCCAGGACGCCGGCATTCCCGTTGTACTGATCAAGGGCGTCGCACGGCGCGCGCTCGCTCCGCAATACCCTTATCTCGACGCTCGGGGCACGAATGACGTCGACCTCTTGCTCCCCGCCCAGCGAATTCATGCGGCGTACGATCTCCTGATCGCGCGCGGGTACGAAAGCACCGATGGGAGCGTGGCGCCCCGGCGCGACCACCACCATCTGCCGGGACTCTGGAATGAGCGGCGGGTGGCCGTGGAGTTGCATAGCACCACGTCGTCGCGGATCGCTCCGGCCCTGGCCTGGTCGAGGGCCACGGACGGCAGCCAGGCTCTCGACTGGGGAGGCGTGCCTGTGCGAGTTCCTCCCCCGACGGAGCTCGCATGGGCGGCGGTGACCCACGCGATCAATGATTCCATCGTCCAGGGCCACCGCCTGCAGCATTTCCTCGAAGTGGCGGCGCTGGCGGCCGGGCCCTCCGGGGTGGACTGGTCCCTCCTGGTCCGGCGAACCGGTGACTCTGAGGCGTACGAGGATGAGAGTGGCAACACCTATCCTCCAGCCATCGCCCGGCAGTGGCTCGACGCTGCGCTCCAGTTCGTAGCCGAACGGATGCGACCCGCGGGGATCCCCGCCGCGCCGCTCGACCTCGAGTCGCTGCTCGCGTGGAGGCTCCTTATCCTCGAATCGCGCGCCCGCCTCGGGCGCGCGCTGTCGGAGCGGATGCTCGAAGAAGGCGCCCGCGAACTGATCGGTCTGGGGCCAGAGCGCGCACCTCCCGGTACCAGGGCACTCTTCCGGCTTCGTCGACGGAGCGCGGGGGCGGTGAGCCGCCTCGCATTCCGGAGCTGGCGGCTGGCGAGAAAGGGGAAGCGGGAAGGGTGAAGGGGGAGGGGGAACTTCCCCCTTCCCTCTTCCCCATTCCCCCTTACCTTTCCTCGACCGGGACAACTGTTCGTGGCGATTTGCGCTGATTGCGGCCACGTTAAACAAACGCTAAAACGCTGCCCGGGGCCGTTTTAGCTTCGGGATTCTGTTTTTTTCTGGAGGCCTCCGGCACATGCCCGGTCCATCGGAGTCCGCTGCACGAACCGCCCGTCTGGCGCGCCTCGAGGCGCTCCTGGCCGAGCGCATCCTCGTGCTCGATGGCGCCATGGGGACGATGATCCAGGGGCATCGCCTGTCCGAAGCGGATTATCGCGGCGAGCGATTCGCCGAATGGCCAGTCGATCTCAAGGGAAACAACGACCTGCTCTCGATCACCCAGCCGGACATCATCAGCGGCATTCACACCGAGTACCTCGCCGCGGGCGCCGACATCATCGAGACCAACTCCTTCAATTCGACCGCCATCTCGATGGCGGATTACCGGATGGAAGGCCTGGCGGCGGAGCTCAATCAGGCGGCGGCGCGAGTGGCCCGCCACGCCGCGGACGCATTCGAGCGCGCTGATCCATCGCGCCCGCGCTTCGTCGCCGGCGTGCTCGGGCCGACCAGCCGCACCGCCTCGATTTCGCCCGACGTCAACGACTCCGGCTTCCGCAATGTCACCTTCGATCAGCTGGTGGCAGCGTACACCGAAGCCACCGCGGCCCTGGTCGAGGGCGGCGTCGACCTGCTCCTCGTCGAGACGATCTTCGACACCCTGAACGCCAAAGCGGCGCTCTTCGCCATTGACACGTGGCAGTCCGCCCACGGCGTGCGCCTTCCGGTCATGATCTCGGGCACCATCACCGACCAGAGCGGACGCACCCTCTCCGGGCAGACGGCGGAAGCGTTCTGGCATTCGGTCATGCACGCCCGCCCGCTCTCGATCGGACTCAATTGCGCGCTGGGCGCGCGGGCGCTCAGACCCTACGTGCAGGAGCTCTCCCGCGTCGCGCCGGTGTACCTCAGCACGCATCCGAACGCCGGCCTCCCCAATGAATTCGGCGGATACGATGAGACACCGGAGACGATGTCCGCAATCCTCCGGGAGTTTGCCGAGCACGGCTTCCTCAACATCGTGGGAGGCTGCTGCGGCAGCACGCCGGCGCATATCCGTGCGATCGCCGGTGCGGTCGCGGGACTTGCCCCGCGGGTCCGCCCGGTACCGCCCTCTCGGCTCCGCCTCTCGGGGCTCGAGCCGCTCACGATCGGCCCCGACACCCTGTTCGTGAACATCGGCGAGCGCACCAACGTTACCGGCTCCCGGCGCTTCGCGGCGCTGATTCTCGAAGGCAAGTACGATGCGGCGCTGCAGGTCGCCCGCCAGCAAGTCGAAAACGGCGCGCAGATGCTCGACGTCAACATGGACGAGGGGCTCCTCGATTCCGAGCGTGCCATGAGCACCTTCCTCCGTCTCATCGCGTCGGAGCCCGACATCAGCAAGGTCCCCATTGTGATCGACTCCTCGAAATGGTCGGTGATCGAGGCGGGACTCAAGTGCGTGCAGGGCCGCAGCGTGGTGAATTCGATTTCGATGAAGGAGGGCGAAGCCGAATTCCTCCGCCAGGCCGAGCTGGTCCGCCGCTATGGCGCCGCGGTCATCGTGATGGCGTTCGACGAGGAGGGCCAGGCGGACACCGCGGAGCGAAAGCTGGGCATCGCCAGGCGCGCCTGCCGGCTGCTGGTCGAGCGCGCGGGCTTCGCGCCCGAGGACATCATCCTCGACCCCAACATCTTCGCGATCGCCACCGGCATCGAGATCCACGACAACTATGCCGTGGAGTACTTCGAGGCGACCCGCCGGATCAAGGCGGAGCTGCCGGGAGTGAAGGTCAGCGGCGGCGTGAGCAACGTCTCCTTCTCCTTCCGCGGCAACGATCCCATCCGGGAGGCGATCCACACCGTGTTCCTCTACCATGCCATCCACGCCGGGATGGACATGGGCATCGTCAACGCCGGCGCGCTCCCCATTTTTGACGACATCCCCGCCGAGCTGCTCGAGCGGGTCGAGGATGTGGTGCTCAACCGGCGCTCCGACGCGACCGAGCGGCTGCTGGCGGTGGCCGACCAGGTCACCGGGCGCACCATCGGCAAGGGAGCCGATCTCGCCTGGCGGGAGCTGCCGGTGCGCGAGCGTCTCATGCACGCGCTGGTGGAAGGGATCGACGCCCACGTCGTCCTGGACACCGAGGAAGCCCGCCGCGCGCTGGGCCGCCCGATCAATGTGATCGAAGGGCCGCTGATGGACGGGATGAACGTCGTCGGCGACCTTTTCGGCAGCGGGAAGATGTTTCTGCCGCAGGTGGTGAAGAGCGCGCGGGTAATGAAAAAGGCGGTGGCGTACCTGATCCCGTTCCTCGAGGAGGAAAAGCTCGCCCTGAGCGCAGCGGGCGGGCCCGGGGCTGCACCCTCCAAGCCGAAGGGCAAGGTCCTGATGGCCACGGTGAAGGGCGATGTGCATGATATCGGCAAGAACATCGTGGGCGTCGTGCTGCAGTGTAACAACTACGAGGTCATCGACCTCGGCGTGATGGTGCCGTGCGCGAAGATCCTCGAAACCGCCCGGCGCGAAAAGGTCGATCTCATCGGCCTCTCCGGGCTGATCACCCCGTCGCTCGAGGAGATGGCCTTCGTGGCGGAGGAAATGACGCGCGAGGGATTCGAGGTCCCGCTCTTGATCGGCGGCGCGACGACGTCGCGCGTGCACACCGCCGTCAAGATCGCCCCGCGATATCCCCACGCCGTCGTGCACGTTCTCGACGCGTCGCGGGCCGTCGGGGTCGCGGGAAGCCTCCTTAGCGACACCAGGCGCGAGGCGTTCGAGGAGGGCGTAAAGACCGAGTATGCCGAGATCCGGCGGGCGCGCGCGGAGCGGAGCGCCGGAGACCGGCTCGGAAGCCTGGCCGAGGCCCGGGCCGCGCGATTCGTTCCGGCCGGGGAGGCCGTGCCGCCGCGTCCGGCGTTCCTCGGCGTGCGCGTCTTCGACGACTATCCGCTGCAGGAGCTGGTGGACCGGATCGACTGGACTCCGTTCTTCCAGACCTGGGAGCTTCCGGGCCACTACCCCGCGATTCTGGCGGACCCGGTGGCGGGCGCCGCGGCGCGGCCGCTCTTCGAGGATGCGAAGAAACTACTGGAGCGGATCGTCTGCGACCGGCTGATCCGTGCGCGGGCGGTAGTGGGCTTCTGGCCCGCGGCCGCGGTGGGTGACGACATCGAGCTCTACACCGACGAGACGCGCACGCAGCAGCTCTCCGTCGTGCATACCTTGCGGCAGCAGATGGCCAAGGCGGTGGGGCGGCCCAATCTCGCCCTCGCGGACTACGTGGCGCCACGTGACTCCGGCCGCCCGGACTACCTCGGCGGATTCGCGGTCACGGCGGGTCATGGTCTCGGCGACGTGGTGGCCGGCTTCGAGCAGGCCAACGACGACTACTCCGCGATCCTCGCCAAAGCATTGGCGGACCGGCTTGCGGAAGCCTTCGCCGAGCGGATGCACGAGCGGGTGCGGCGGGAGCTCTGGGGATACGCTCCCGGCGAGGCGTTGACCAATGCGCAGCTGGTGCAGGAGGCCTACCAGGGAATCCGTCCCGCGCCCGGGTATCCCGCCTGCCCCGATCACACCGAGAAGCAGATCCTCTTCGAGCTGCTCGACGCGGAGGCCCGCACCGGCATCCGCCTCACCGAGAGCTTCGCGATGACGCCCGCCGCCGCGGTGAGCGGCTGGTACTTCTGGCACCCGGACGCGAGGTATTTCGGAGTCGGGAAGATCGGACGGGACCAGGTCGAAGACTACGCGCGCCGCAAAGGCATGCCGGTCGACACGGTCGAACGGTGGCTCGCGCCGAATCTCGGCTACGAGCGGGGCGCAGCATGACGACGCTTCGCGAGCTCCTCGCCGACGGTCGCACCCATCTCTTCGATGGCGCCATGGGCACCGTGCTGTACGGTCGCGGCGTATACCTCAACGTCTGCTACGACGAGCTGAATCTCCGGCAGCCCGACCTGATTCGCGATATTCATCGCGAATACGTCAAGGCAGGTGCAGAGCTCATCGAGACCAATACCTTCGGCGCCAACCCCCGCAAGCTCGCCCAGTACGGTCTGGCCTCGGAGACTGAGGCGATCAACCGGGCGGCGGCCCAGCTCGCGCGGAGCGCCGCCGGAACCCGCGCCTCGGTCGTGGGCGCGATCGGGCCGCTTGGAATTCGGATCGAGCCGTTCGGCGAGACGTCGGTGGCGGAAGCCGGCGCCGATTTCGAGCGGCAGGCACGCGGTCTCCTCGAGGGAGGCGTCGACGGGTTCATCCTGGAGACCTTCAGCGACGTCGAGGAGCTGCGCGCTGCCTTTCTCGCGGTTCGCCGAATCTCCGATCTGCCCATCATTGCGCAGATGACCATCGGCACCGACGGCCGGACCCACTACGGCACCGAGCCCTCCGTCTTTGGTCCGATCCTGCAGCAGCTCGGGGCGGATGTGATCGGGGTGAACTGCTCGGTGGGGCCTCACGGTGTGCTCGAAGCGGTAGAGCAGCTCGCCCCCGTGGTCACGGTGCCCATCTCGGCGCAGCCCAACGCCGGACTCCCCCGCGACGTCGGCGACCGCAAGATGTACATGGCCTCGCCCGAGTACATGGGTACCTACGCGAAGCGGATCGTCGAGGCCGGCGCCCGATTTGTCGGAGGCTGTTGCGGCACGACGCCGGAGCACATCAAGGCGATGGCCGGATTCGTCCACTCGGTGGCGCCGCGTCACGTGAGCGTCACGGCCAGCACCGAGCAGGCGGCGGCCGGTGTCGACCCGCTGCCGCTCGCCGAGCGCTCGCACTACGGGTCCAAGCTCGCCCGCGGGGAGTTCATCACCACCGTCGAAATCGTTCCGCCAAAAGGGGTGGACCCGGGCCCGATGTTCGAGCAGTGCCGCGCGCTCAAGGCCGCGGGAGTGGACGCGGTCAACGTGCCCGATGGTCCGCGCGCGCAGAGCCGGATGGGGGCGCTGCTCTCCGGCCTGATGATCGAGCGGGAGGTGGGCCTCGAATCCGTGGTGCACTACTGCTGCCGCGACCGGAACCTGCTGGGGATGCTTTCCGATCTGCTGGGCGCCGCGGCGGCGGGGCTCCGCAATCTCCTCCTCGTCACCGGCGATCCGCCGAAGATGGGGCCCTACCCCGATGCGACCGCGGTCTTCGACATCGATGCGATCGGGCTCACCAACCTGGTCGCGCGGCTCAATCGGGGCCTGGACCCCGGACACAACCCGATCGGCGCCCCGACCAAATTCGTGATCGGGGTCGGGGTGAATCCCGCGGCGCCGGATCTCCAGCACGAGCTCCGGCGGTTCCATTGGAAGGTCGAAGCGGGGGCGGAGTTCGCCATCACCCAACCGGTGTTCGATCTCGACCAGCTCGATCGCTTCCTGAAACAAGTCGAATCCTTCCACCTTCCCATCATCGGGGGGATCTGGCCGCTGGTCTCGCTCCGGAACGCGGAGTTCCTGGCCAACGAAGTCCCCGGCGTCACCGTCCCCGATGAGATTCTCGCGCGGATGCGGCGCGCGAGCGAGCGCGGCCGGGAAGAGGCCCTCGCGGAGGGGGTGACGATCGCCCGCGAAATGCTGACCGCGGTGCGCGACCGCCTGAGCGGCGCGCAGGTCTCCGCGCCGTTGGGCAGAGTTCCCGTCGCACTAGATGTACTTCGTTGAGGCAATAGGCAGTAGGCAGTAGGCAGTAGGCAGTAGGCAGTAGGCAGTAGGCAGTAGGCAGTAGGCAGTAGGCAGTAGGCAGTAGGCAGTAGGCA
>CAYTMW010000020.1:0-66981 GCA_964439025.1 uncultured Gemmatimonas sp.
CGAAGGACCCGCACTCCATCCTGATTCCCATTCACGTCACTTGTCAAAGAGCGTTTGTTCGGTCCCGGTGTTCCGGGAGCCCTCCAACGTAAACCTGTCCACTTATCGAGTCAAGGGCGGGTTGAGAGGGCCCATCTCCGTATGGGGCTTGGCTTTCGGTGGGCCGGGGAAGACTGGGGGAAGACTGGGGGAAGACCGGGGAAAACTGGGGAAGACGGGGGAAGACTGGGGGAAGACTGGGGAAAACTGGGGAAGACGGGGGAAGACTGGGGAAAGATGGGAGAAGGGGTGGCGCGGCAAGGGATGGTGTAAACCATTCGCCCTTCAGCACTTCCCGGTTCCCGTTCCCTCTTTTCCCCTCTCTTCCCCTTTGCTTCCTACGCCGCGGCAGCCGCCGGCAAAGGGCCGGCATCGGTGAGCGTCTTGGCGACTGGGTCAATGCGGAGGTTCAGGCCCTCCAGGGAGCGGGAGCCGAGGAGAACAAGATCTTTGGGCTCCCCGAAAACGACATCGTCGGAAGCCGAGGTACCGGCTGCGTAAATCCAAGCCAGGCCCGTCCAGCGGGTGAGAATTGTTCCATCCGCCTGACGGAAACGCACGGCCTTCCGACGTTCGATCCCCAGCAACTCCAGGATCCGCGATGGAATCCAGGACAATTCGGCGCCGGTGTCCACAAGCACGCTCTCCAGCACCTCGCGCGGACCGGGGCGAATGGGGTTCTCGATTTCGATACTTATCCGGAAGCTTCCCATGGTTTCGGACATCATAGCTCCTGAGTGCTCGCCGCTGAGTACCATAACCATGCAGCTACGGCACGGAAAGCCGAGCTGAGCTGGCGGGAGCAGCCGCTATGCAGCGGGGACTTGCCCGATCAGTGCTTGGCGGGCGAGTTCCAGGACCGCGACCGCATGCTCCCGCGTAACGTCAGGAAAATCGACCAGGAACTGGTCCAGGGAATGCCCGCCTTCGATGTAGTCGATAAGAGCACGAACCGGAACACGGGTACCGGAGAACACCGGCTCTCCCCCAAGCCGCTCGGGGCTGGTCGAAATCAAGGGCGAGGGAAGTGTCATGGAGACCTCGAAGGTGTACCAAATGAAACGTAACACCCGGGATGTTGGGTGTCCGAACGCGAAGCTACTGCGCAGAAAGCCGAGCTGCGATGGCCGGCGCGGCCGCGGCCGCTACACGCTGCGCGATCGCAGGCAGGTTTCCATCCTCCTCATCAAAGCTCCCCGCCCAAACCGCGATCGCATCGGCGGTGCGCACCAGCCGCAAGTTGACGCGCAAACGGCCGGCGCCGCGCTGAACACTTCCGTCAACGAGGTAGGCCACCCGGAGGCGGCGGCCGATGCGGTTGGCATCGGCACCATCCGCGACGGCATCCCGCGCCCGAGCCATGGAGCGGACGGTGAGGCTGCTATCGAGCACCAGTGCCGTGGTCAGTTCCTCGGCGATGCCCTCCGCGAGGCCGGTGAGGGTGGCGTCTCCGATCGCTTGGAGTGGGAGGATGGCTACGGATGCGGGGGCGAAGTTCGGCGTCCTGCCGCCGCCGGAGACCAGGGCGCCCAGGATGACTGCAGCGGCGAGAACAACCGCGCCACCGGCCACCACCGGCCAGTAGGATCGCCTCGGCTTGGCCGGCTTTGGCGCCTCCCCCGGGGCTTCGGGAAGCTGCACCGGAGCGAGGAACTGCTGGGTCGGCGGGGTCTCGTGGGACTCTCCCTTGCGCGCTGCCTGGACTTTTCGCGCGAGCTTTCGCGTCTCGGGCGCAGGCTCCACTCCATACTCCGCTAGTAGCCGAGCCTGCCATTCGCTGTACACTCTGAGGGCGCCGCCGCGGTCGCCGTGCCGGTCGAGGATGGCGATGAGTCTTCGCACGCCTTCTTCGTCGTCGGGCGCCAGGTCCAAGGCACGACGGGCCATGACCGCGGCCGCCTTGCGATCGCCTCGTTCCTCTTCGACCCTGGAGCACTCCCATGCCGCCAGTGCGGCCTGCTCTCGAAGGACTTTGCGCCGGTCGGCGAGCCATTCCTCGAACTCCTGAGCGACGCCTTCGGCAAAGAGGCCCTCGAGCAAGTCACCTCGATACAGGGTCAGGGCCTCGGGCCAGCGGCCCTGCCGGGCCAGCTGCACCAAGGCGACTGCGTCGCACCAGGTCCGGGCCGAATCGAGACGGACTTCGCCCTCGCCGCGAGTGAGAATCGCGTCGGGTCCGAGGCCTTCCCGAATGGAGAAGAGGGCCTTGCGGAGCTGGGCGCGGGCGGCATCCTGCTCGAGGTCGGGCCAGAAGAGACCGACGATCTGGTCGCGGCGGCGATATCCATCGGCTGTCTCGATGGCGAGCCAGGTCAGGAGCGCCAACCGCTTCGGCGGCCGCAGGTTGGCGTCGTCGAGCTCGGCGCGCGAACCTCTGAGTTCGGTAGGACCGAGGACGTGGAGTTCGAAGGGAGCGTGCTCCATGGACGGCAAAGGTACGGCTGCGGAACGCCGGGTTGCTAGAGTGCCAGGGGATTCGACACGAGAGGGCTGGTCATGGGCGACGCGGCGCAGCAGGTCAGGCGGTTTCCCAGGTTTGCGCTAGCATTCGGATTGACGCTGATCGTCGCCGCCGGCGCGGTGATCGTGTTGCGGCCACGAATCGCAGTCTGGGGCAGCGCGGAAGCGAACGCGCAGCGCATCGTGGTGCTTCCCTTTCGCACCCCGCCTTCACTGTCTCACTGGTCGGCTGAGGCCTTCGCCGAGTCGCTCGCCGTTCAACTGCGCGCCATTCCCGCGCTGGACGCTCGGGTCGGTCCGGGTGCCGCGGCGGAGGCGGATTACGTGCTGGAGGGCGACGTAGCGGGGGACTCCGGGCGCGTGGCGATCGCCATGCGGCTCCGGCCGGCGGGCCAGCGCGGCGCCTCCTGGAGCGCGACATTCTGGCGGCAAGACCTCGCGGATTCGACTCTTGCCGGCGATCTCGCGCGTGCCGTTGCCGAAGCTCTCCAGGTGACGCGACGCTAAAGCACTAAGCAAGCAGCGCTATGGCACCAGCGTGCCGTAGGTCCTAAGAGGAGGAACGACCATGAGACTCGTAGCTCTGAGTGTCGCGCTGGTGCTTGCGACGGCAGCGTCCCTGCCGGCCCAGGAGGTGACCGGGCGGATCGAGGGGCGAGTACTGGGACCGGACAGCACCGGGCTCGCGGAGGCCCAAGTCACCGTCTCCAGTCCGAGTCTGCTGGGTATCCGCTCTGCGATCAGCGATCGGGGGGGCCGGTTTCGGGTTCTCGCTCTGCCGGTAGGCACGTACCAGGTGGCGGTGCGGCGGATCGGATTCGGTCCGGTGACCGTCGAGGACGTTCCGGTGCGCCTCGGTGAGACGGCGAGCCTCCCCCGCATCACGCTTTCGGCGGCGCCACTGCAACTGGAGGAAATCAGGGTGACTGCCGCGGCCGCAGGGCTGGAGCGCACCATCACCGCGGCCAGCACGGTGCTGCAGGCGGGCCAACTCGATGTGCTACCGCTGGCTCGAAACTTCCGAGACATCTTGATATTGGCGCCCACCGCCATCCCAAGCTACCGGGGCGATGGCCCCAACATCGGAGGTGCGACCGGGATCGAGAACACGTACTACGTGGACGGGATCAACATCACCAGCCCGCTCTTCGGCGACGGGAGCCTCGACCTGCCGTACAACTTCATTCAGCAAATCCAACTGAGTACCGGTGGCTCCTCGGCGGATGAAGCGCAGGCGCTGGGGGGTGTGATCAACGTCGTCACGCCAAGCGGCGGCAATCGTTTCAGCGGCAAGGTGTTCGGGTTCTTCTCGAGTGACGGTCTCCAGACCTCGGCGCGACAAGTCGTCGGTGCAACCCAGACCGGCTACAACTTCTACGACGCGGGCGCTGTTGTCAGCGGGCCGATCCTGCGTGACAAGCTGTGGTTCTTCGCGGCGTACAACCCCGCCTACGAGCGCCGAGTGCACACGTTCGGTTTCGGCCAGATCGCTGCCGTGTCGCGGGTGCAACAATTCGCGGTGAAGCTGAATGCCGCCATTGGGCCCAATACATCCACCATGCTCACCGTGCTGGGAAGCCCGACTCGGTCCGAGGGGATAGGCTATCCCGTTTTCTCCCTTCCGGGGGCAATCCCCCAGAACGCCGAGGCCCTCCAGCTGACCGGACGGCGGGGTGGCGTCGGTGTCTCGGTTCGCGCCCGCCATGGCCTGTCTTCCAAGGTGCTGCTCGAAACGGCGATTTCGCAAATGACGTTCATCCAGTCAGACGAACCGGCGAGTGAGGCCGGGCGAGCTCCCTCTTTCTCCGACGCAGAGGCCGGCACCCTCTCCGGGGGGAATGGCGGCACTATTCGCCTCGATTCGAGGCGGCGCGCGGCCAGTGCTGACGTGTCGTGGCGGGTCGGCACCCATAGCTTGAAGGCAGGGGCCCAGTACGAGGTGTTGCGTGCTTCGAACCACGGCGAGATTTTTTCGATCACTCGGGCGTCAGCCAGCCAGTACGATGCCTTCATCGCCACCGTCGACAAGGACGGCCGAGCCGAGAATCGAATACCCACCATGTACATGCAAGACAGCTGGACCTTCTCACCTCGACTCAGCCTCATGGCCGGAGTGCGATACCAACATCAGGATATCTGGAATGCGGTCGCCGACACGTTCGCGTTCCGGGTTCACAACGGTCTGCTGCCGCGACTTGGGGTTACGATTCAGCTCGACGGGCGCGGCTCCCATCGCCTGTTCGCCTCCTACGGCCGGGTCGCCGATCAGGTCCTCCTCTGGGGGCCTCCCCAGGGGTTTGGGGTGAATACGGCGCGTGGTGTGTCTTATCCGCAGGATCCGCGAGTGGACACGACCGGCGGAGTCACCGGCTTCCTATTTGGCTGCTCGGGAGACTGCGTTCCTTCCGACGAGAACCTGCGCGGGGCAACCTCGGACGAGTGGTCCGCGGGATACAGCGGTCGCGTCGGTAAGCGGCTCTTGATCACGCTGCGCGGGACCAGGCGGTCATTGAAAGACGCTCTCGAATCGAGCTACAACGGTGGCAAGGGGCTGATCTGGGGCAACCCGGGCCGAGGGGCCATGACCGACTTTCCTCGGGCGAGGCGCACCTACCAGGCGCTCCAGGCCGTGCTGGCCTCGACGGAGGGGGCCTCCACCTGGTTTCAGCTCTCCTACGTGCTTTCCCGGACCCGGGGCAACGTTCCGGGCAACTTCCAGAGCGATTATGGGTTGGCGGCGCCTCAGTGGGGGCCGTTCTGGGACTTCCCCTCCGCCCTCGTTAATGCCACCGGCCTGCTGCCCCAGGATCGGACTCATGTGTTCAAGGCGTTCGGTTCGCACCAGTTCGGCTTTGGGCTAGCCCTGGGCCTGAACCTGGTGGTGGCGAGCGGGACGCCGCTCTCCGAATATGGCGTCATCCCAGAGGGACCGCCGTACCTGGGTTTCGCGAGCCCGCGCGGCACGGCTGGCCGCACGCCGATGATCTGGGATGTTGGACTCCGGGCAGCCTACGAGCTGCCGTCATTCTCACGGTCGGTCGAGCGGTCGCGCGTCTTGCTCGACCTGGAGCACTTCGGCAGCCCGCGTTCGGCCGTGGATTATGACCAACAGCGATTCACCTGCTTGGTCAGCGGCCTGCAGGGCTGCCCTAGCGCCTCCTATGGCCGGGCGACCAAGTATCAGCCGCCGATGACAGCGCGCATCGGGCTCGAAGTGAGTTTCTGACCCTCGCCGACGACGGCGCGGCTGCGAGTACAGGTGGACTTCCGAGGCATCGGTCAGCGGTCCCGTAGGCACGCGTCCCGGCGCGCGCGCGCTTCCAGCGGGGCGAACCGCGGGTCGGATCGCAGCGGGTCCAAGGTGGAGCTCCCCCAATTGGATCCATCGCCGGATGTCCAGTCGGCCGGCCCGCCGGGTTCGGCGAGCCACTTGAATGCAGTTTCATAGTCGCCGAGGAGTGTGTAGATCTCCGCCACATGCACCCGCCACGCGGCGCCACGGCGCACCCGTTCGCCGAGGAGGCGAGCGATGCGCAGAGCGTCCTGGCGCCGGCCAGCCCGAGCATACATCGTACCGAGGCCGCCCACCGTGATACTGTGGTAATAACCGCCAAGCCGCAGGGCTGTTTCGAGATGCCGGATGGCCTCGTCGAGACTGTCTTCCGGCATGAACCCCGCATAGATGGCGTGCGGGACAAATTGGGTCGAATCGATTGCGATCGCCCGCTCGATCACGACGCGTCCCGAGTCGGGCCGACCGACCGCGCGAAAAGAGATCGCTAGTATCGCAAGAACCCACGGCGAGGTGGGCTCGATGGCGACGGCTTCGCGGATCAACGCCAACGCCTCCTGTGATCGTCTTTGACTCAGGAGGATTATGGTGTATTCCCGCCGGAGCAGGGCCGAGCCCGGGCTGAACCGCAGCGCCGCCTGCCAGGCTCGTTCGGTGCCGGCGGTATCACAGGCTCGCCAGCGGCGATAGAGCACGTGCAAGTACGCGTCACCATTGGTCGAATCGATGGCCAAGGCCCGCGTGAGCAGCTCCGCCGGCCCCGGCCCGGAGACCTGATACCGGCCGGGCTCCACGTTCTCGAGCAGGTCATAGGCATCGAGCAGGCCCACGAGGGGAGCGGCGTATCCGGAGTCCCGCGCGGCGGCCTGCTTGAAGTAGTCCACCGCCCGGCGGACCGAAGGGGGGTCGGCCCGGGCGTAGAGCGAGCGTCCGAGCATGTAGAGGTTGTAGGCGTCCTGGTCGCGGGTGCCCACTCCCCGTGCGAGGACGGCACGGGACGCCGGCGTCAGCCGAACCCGCAAAGTGTCGAGGATCTGCTGGGTGATCTGGTCCTGCATGGCAAAGACGTCGGACATGCTCCCGTTGAGCGTCATGGACCAGAGGACCAACCCGTCGGCTACCCGGATCATCCGCGGGGTCACCCGGAGGGTGGGGCCGGCGATCTGGACGCTCGCCGTGAGCACGTGCTGCACCTGGAGCTCGCGGCCCGCGGCGACCGGGTCCCGGCCGCGGCCTTCGTACCGCGCCACCGTGCTCTGGCCCGGCACTCGCAGCCCGCCCACCCTCACGAAGGCGGTGATCACCGCCTCGGTGAGGCCGCCGGCGATATGGGCTTGGGCCGAATCGCCGATCAGCAGAAACGGCAACACGGCGATTGACGGGAGCGAATCCGACTCCCTCGCGGCGCCCGCTTGTCGCGCCTGCGCTCGGGGCCATTGCAAGGTCAGCACGGCAGCGACAATGAGAATCGCCGTCCCCGCAATCCAGGCCACTCGTCGAACGGTTCGCCCGGCTGGCTGCACCGCGGCTGGCATCGTGCCGCTGGTCACCAGTGCCTCGGCGAATGCCCGGCCTGTGGGCCACCGATCCCCCGGCAGCTTGGCCAGCGCCTTCTGAATCGCGGCCTCGAGCGCGGGTGGCACACTACGTACGGTGCTCAAGGGCGGTGCGGCATCGGTCGCGTGGCGCGCCATCACCATCTGAGCGGTTGTCCCACTGAAGGGCGGCGCCCCCGCCAGCATCTCGTAGAGCACGCAGCCCAGCGCATAGATGTCGGTGCGCCCGTCAATTTGTGGGCTGGCCGACGCCTGCTCCGGACTCATGTAGGTCGGGGTCCCAATCGCCAGCCCGGTGTCGGTGACCTTCCCTCCACTCTGCTCGATGGCACGCGCGATGCCGAAGTCGGCCACCACCGCCACCCCGTCAGCCAGCATGATGTTGTCGGGCTTGATGTCGCGGTGGACGATCCCGGCCCGGTGTGCGTGGTCCAGCGCCTCGGCCACCTCCCGGGCAATCCGCACCGCGTCTCCTACCGGCAGCGGACCCTCCCGTTCCAGCCGCTCGCGGACCGAGCCGCCGGCGACATAGGGCATGACGTAATAGACCAGCCCCTCGCCCTCGCCCGAATCGTGCACCGGCAGGATGTTGGGGTGCTGGAGCTGGGCGGCGATGCGAATTTCCCGGAGGAACCGCTCCCCGGCCGAGATCAGCCCGCCCTCCTTCTCGAAGACCTTGATGGCGACCCGGCGCTCCAGCCGGAGGTCCTGGCCCAGGTAGACGACGGCCATACCGCCCCGGCCGAGCTCATGCTCGACGGCGTAGCGGCCCGCGAGGGCGCGTTGGAGGCGGGGCAGTAGTGGATCCATGATTAGGGCCCCGGTACCGCCGGGCTCTGGCTTCAGCCTTCCAGGTCCGCTGGCAGCGAGCGCACGAAGGCGCCGACCACACGTTCAAACGCCTTCAGCGCCTTCTCGATGGCTTGCTGACAGCGAAATGCGGCGTCGCCGCACAACGGCGGGGACGCAGCCAGATCTACCTCCGCGCCGCGCAAGTCCATCCGCGCCCGTGCCAGCCAGCCTCGGGTATCAGCCGCGCGGACCGAATCAGGCGGCATGAAGGAGTTTGCCCTCCCGTGCGATCAGAGAGGGAAGCGACGCGGCGAGATGGAGGCGCTGCTCGAAGGCAGAATGCGTCCACACCAGGACATCGGTGGACACGCAGAGCCCCCAGAGCGCTTCATACGCTGGGCCGCTCTTGCGTCGCTCCGGCGTCGCATCGTCGGGCACGATCACCATGAGGTCGTAGTCGCTGTCCGCGCCTTCCCTGCCGCGGGCCCGCGAGCCGAAGAGGAACACCCGCTCGGGCTGGAAGACGCGGACGATGCGGCGGACGACCTCGGCGAGCAGGGGATCGTTCCGAAGCATGGCATTGTCGGGCGTTTTCTCGTCGGCCATGGCAATGAGCCCTCCATGGGCTCGGCAGTACCACGCCTCAAGGTTACAGGCGGGGGGGGGCGGGGGCAAAGGACCGCTCATCTCATCGTGGCCAGGTGCCCGGGCGAAGAGCGGCCGCCAGCCATGGCTTGACGCGAGCATGATTGCCATATATGGTAACCATATGCCAGGCACGACCAAGACCACCGTCTATCTCGACGCCGAAAGCTACCGCCGCCTGCAGGCGCTGGCGGCGAGGACCGGACGGCCCACCGCCGAGCTGGTGCGCGAAGCAGTCGAGGAATATGCGTCCCGTCATTCGCGGGTTCGGCTGCCGCAGAGTCTCGGCGCGGGCAAGAGCGGCCGCCGCGATCTGGGCACCCGCGCGGAATCGCTGCTCAAGGGTATGGGCGGGAACCGGTGATCGTAGCCGACACCGGTGCGATCCTCGCGCTGCTCGATGCGGACGAAAAGCATCATCGCCCCCTGCGACAGTCGTTCGAAGCGTCGCGGGGGGGATGGGTGCTGCCCTGGGCCATACTCCCTGAAGTCGACTACCTGGCGGCGACGAGGCTTGGGGTCGCGGTCGAGCAGGCATTTCTGGCCGATCTCGCCGAGGGTGCCTTTGCCATCGAGTGGGGTTGCGGGGAGGATCTCGCCCGTGCGCACGAGTTGGCTCGCCGGCACAAGGCGCTCCAATTGGGGCTGGTAGACGCCGTGGTGATCGCCGTTGCCGAGCGGCTCAAAGCCGAGGCGATCGCGACGCTCGACGTCCGCCATTTCGGCTCGGTGCCGATCCGAGGCAATCCGAAGCTCCTGCCGCGCGATCTCTAACGGAGGTGGGACCTCAGACCGGCCGGCGCTCGCCTGCCTCCAGCCGGCCCAGCAGGCGCAGCAGCCCATCCAGCAGGGTGAGGGGATGGGGCGGGCAGCCGGGCACCCAGAGGTCCACCGGGATATCGGCGGGCACGCCGTCACCCACTTCCGGACTGCCCCGGAAGGGACCCCCATTGATCGCGCACGCGCCGACCGCGATGACCAGGCGCGGATCCGGCACAGCTTCGTAGGTGGAGTAGACCGCCGACCGCATGTTCCGGCTGACCGCACCGGTGATCACGATAGCGTCCGCGTGCCTCGGGCTGGCCACGAACTGAATCCCGAATCGCGCCAGGTCGAACACCACGTTGCCCAGCGCGACCAGCTCGGCCTCACACCCATTGCAGCTCCCAGCCGCGACGGAGCGAAGCCGGAGCGAACGCCCGAAGAGCCGGCGCGCCGAGGCGTCGAGGGCGTCTGCAAGCCGAAGCGCGCCGTCCGGCGTCACCAGATCCTCGCGGGTTCTGGTGGCGAGTCGGTGATCGGGCATGAAGCTGATCGCGCCATGGACGCACGCGGTTGCCTCCTCCGGCGCGAACAGGCAGGCGCCGACATCCAGGTGCGAGGTCCCATCCTTCCCAAGAGTGAGAAGCTCCGATGGCATCGCCGCCTGACATGCCCGGCAGTCGCCCCCGCATCGGCTCGCATCCAGCGCGGGGCGACCCCGGAAACGCTCGGGGAATTCGGGATTCTCGCCGGGAAACGATGAGGTGCGGGTGCCCTGTTGCACGCGGGTGCGGAAGAATCGCAACATCAGAGATCGTGCCCGGCGTAGGAGAGGTTGAAACTCTTGTTGCAGAGGGGAAAATCCGAGATCTGGTTTCCGGGCATCACCGCGGCGACGGCGCGCCAGTTGTGAAACGACGGGTCCACCACCTTGTGCCGCCGGATGTGCCCCTGGTCATCGGTGACGGCAACGTGCACGATCTCGCCCCGCCACCCTTCGCTCATCGCCACCGCAAGCTCGCCGGGACGGAGGGCGCCACAGTCCACCCGGATGGCACCCTTGGGCAGCGCCGCCAGTTGCTCGATCACGAAATCCAGGGACCGCTGCACTTCCAGCCACCGGACCAGGGTGCGGGCGAGCACGTCTCCCGCCCATGCAGTGGCGACCGGCGCGTGAGCGAACCGGAACAGCCCGTAGGGATGGTCGTGGCGGACATCGCGCGGAATGTCACACGCCCGGGCTACTGGTCCGACCACGCCGAGCTCGACGCCAAGTTGAGGCGACAATTTCCCCACGCCCTCCAGCCGGGCCTGGACCGACGGATTGCCCAGCATGAGATCGGCCACCGGGACTACCTCGGCGCGCAGGCGCTCCAGCCGGTCGGTGAGCTCCGAAGCCATGGCCGGCGGAATGTCGAAGAGGGTGCCGCCGGGCCGGATCAACCCGCGGCCGTACCGGTTTCCGCTCAGGGTCATCAAGGCGTTTAGACATTCTCCCCGCATACGGCCGAAGTAAGCCGCGGCAGGCTGGTAGGCGATGTCCCCGGCGATGGCGCCCAGGTCGCCGAGGTGATTGGCCAGCCGCTCCAGCTCCAGGGCGATCCCGCGAATGGCCTGGGCGCGCGGCGTCTTCCTCGCGCGGGCCAGCGCCTCGATCGCGCTGCACCAGGCTCCGCCGTGCCCGATGACGGTATCTCCCGCGATCGACTCTGCCACCAGCACGGCGCGGTCGCGGTCCAGGTGTTCCAGCAGGCGCTCCACTCCCCGGTGCTGATACCCGAGCATGATCTCCAGATGCAGCACCTCTTCACCGTGCGCCTGAAACCGGAAATGCCCCGGTTCGATGATGCCGGCGTGCACCGGCCCGACCGCCACCTCGTGGACGTGGATGCTGTCAATCCGGGAGAAGGGATACCGCTCGCGATCGAGCTCCGCGTCATTTCCCGGCGTGGCCGCGTGGTCCGGGGGATGGCGGCGCACCGGTTTCAAATCAGGATGGCCCACCGGTGTGACCCCGCACTGCTCCGCTATCTCCCGTTCGAAGTAGCCGGCCTGGGGACAATCCGGCGTGAGCGCGGGATATTGCCCAGTCACCACGGTGCTGGTGGCGCCCAGCTCGCCGCGCCGGTCATTCGCCAAGATGGCGAGGAGGCGCACCGATCCGCGATCCTCGGGCACACCGAAGAACGCGGCGATCCGCCACTCGCGCTGGACCGCGTCGATCACCGTCTGGCGAAAGGCGGCGTCCGGCTCCTCCGGAACCTGCGCGAGCGGGATCGCCCGGCGATTCCGCAACCCGAGGGCGTCGAACGCGCTCACGGAGCCGACCCTCCCAGCGCGCGCGCCGCCTGGCCGAGGAAGGCGCGGAGCGGTGCGGGCAGGTAGAGGCCGAGCATCAGGACCAGCGCCGCCAGCACCAGCGGTCCACCGACGAGCGAAAGCGTCTCACGGGCCGGCTCGCCGTTCTCCATCGGAGTCCCGTAGGCGACGTCCAGAATCATCTTCGCCATGCCGACGAAGATGACCGCGAGCAGAAACATCACGACGATCGCGAGCCATACGAATCCCCCCTGGATGGCCGCGGCGAGGATGGTCAGCTCGCTCACGAACAACCCGAAGGGAGGCGAGCCGGTGACGGCGAACAGCCCCACGATCAGAAGGACGCCCGTCCAGGGCGTCCGCTGCAGCACGCCGCGCACCGCGGCGGCTTCGGAGGTGCGATAAAAGAGCACCACATTCCCCACCGCCAGGAAGGTCAGACCCTTGCTCAGCCCGTTGCTGACCAGGTGGAGCATCGCCCCATAGCTCCCTACCCCGCCGATCGCGAGCGCCAGGACCAAAAGGCCCATGTGCTCCACGCTGGAGTAGGCCAGCAGCCGCTTCAAATCGGTCTGCCCGATAATGAAGGCAGCGCTCACCACGAGAGAAGTGATGCCAAGCGCCAGCAGCGGCGGCCGCATGAACGACGTCTGTCCGGCGGCGGCCATGACCTCG
Source organism: uncultured Gemmatimonas sp. (assembly GCA_964439025.1). Lineage (GTDB taxonomy): Bacteria > Gemmatimonadota > Gemmatimonadetes > Gemmatimonadales > GWC2-71-9 > JABFSM01. Next base: position 12,541 of record CAYTMW010000020.1, read on the forward strand.
ACGACGCGCGCCAGCCCGAGAAATGCGCAGCTCGTCAGCGCGCCGGCCATGAGCCCCGCAACCAGGCTGGGAGCCTCCCCATATGTATCCGGCTTCCAGGCGTGCAGGGGAGCCAGACCCATCTTGGTGCCGTAGCCCACCAGCAGGAAGACGAAGGCGCCCCGGAGCAGTCCCGGCTGGAGCGTGTCCGCGTGCTTGAGCAGATCCTCCAGGACCAGCGGCCGGCCCAGCACCTGTGCCGACGCGAGAAAGAAGGTTCCCAGCAGCGCCAGGCCGATCCCGACCGACGAGAGCACCAGGTATTTCCAGACCGCCTCGAGGGAGCGCCGGTCGTGGCGATGGAACACCAGTGGCGCCAGGGACAAGGTGGTCGCCTCCATGCCGATCCAGACCAGCGCCAGATGGTGCGCCAGACTGACCAGCGATGCGGCGGCGAGAAAGGACAGCAGGCAGGTGATGAAGATGCGTCCGCCCCGGGGGCGGTCAAGTTTCAGGAAACCCACCGCGTAGGTGCAGATCGTCAGGAAGAGAATGCTCACGACGGTGAGCACCATCAGCCCGAGGGCGTCCACGGCAAGCCAGCCGCCGAACGCGGCGAGATCGGGATGGCGCCAGAGGTAGGCGACCCCGGCCGTATGCGCGGCGCCGGTGCCCAGCAAGAGGAGATTCCGGACGCGGGCCGTCCGCAGCACGTAGGCGGCCAGACCCGTGACGACCGGCAGCAGGATCAGCCCGGGAAGCAGCATCAGTCCCGCAGCTCCGTCAACCGCGCCGAGTCGAGCGAGTCGAATTCCCGATTGATGTGGAAGACGACGATGCCCATGATGAACACCCCGACGAAGATGTCCAGCAGCACGCCGATTTCCACCAGAAAGGGAACCCGCTGCACCTGGCTCAGTCCGAACACGAAGATGCCGTTCTCCAGAATGAGATAGCCCACGACCTGGGTGAGGGCCTTCTTCCGCGTGGTGAGCACGAGGAGTCCGATCACGACGGTGGAGAGGGAGACCGGCACCAGCATCTGGGTCTGCAGGCCGGGAAGCGGAAGGCGGGGCGCGATGCTGAACGCGAGCGCCACCGCGACCGCGCCCAGCAGGAGGGACGGTGCGAATCCGATGAGCGGCTCGATCTCCCGGCGCACCGCGGCCTCCCGAATCGCGCGCGAAAGCAGATACGGCAGCAGAACCGCCTTCACGGCGAAGGTGCCGATGGCGAGGCCCAGGATATGTGGCTCGAACCCCGGATACAGCGCGATGGGCAGCCCTGCGAGCAGCACGCCCTGCACCGCCGTGGCGCGGATCGTCGCGCTGAGACGCGTCGTCCCCAGCACCCAGAAGTTCGTCAGCACGACGAGCAGAAGCAGGACATCGTGAATCGGTTGCATAGGCCGCTCAGCGGAGCAGGAGGATCAGGGCAAAACCCGCCAGAGCGGAGGCGGCGACCAGGAGCTGGGGCACGCGGTTCATTCGCAATCGCGCCATGACGGACTCGACCACGCCGATGGCCACGGCGATCAGCAGCAGCCCGAGCAGGAGCTCCGCCAGCGCCAGGCCCGGTGGCTGGTGGGCCCTCGGCAGCAGCACGCCGGCCACCAGCATCGCGAAGATCGCCATCTTGACGGCACCGGCGTAGAGAATCAGCGCGAGGTCGGGGCCGCTGTGGTCCAGCACCATGACCTCGTGGATCATGGTGAGCTCCAGATGGGTGAGCGGGTCGTCCACCGGGACCCGGCACGTCTCGGCCAGGGCGACGATAAACAGGCTGGCCGCCGCGAGCACCAGGGACGGGGCGGCCAGGGGCCAGGCGGCGCTCAGCGGGCGGCCGTACATCCCCGCGAGGTCCAGGTGACCAGTGGCGAGGACCAGCACGGTAAAGCAGAGGAAGAGCGCGGGCTCGGCGAAGGATGCCACCGTCACCTCCCGGCTGGCCCCCATCCCCTCGAAACTCGAGCCGGTATCCATCGCCGCCAGCACCATGAAGAAACGCCCGAGGCCGAGCAGACCGGCAAACGCCACCAGATCCCCCGGAAAGGAGAGAAGCGCAGTCCGGCCGTCGAGCGGCAATAGGGAGGCGGCGAGGAGGGTCGCCGCCAGGAGCACGATGGGGCCGAGGCGAAACACGAACGTGGTCGTGCGGCTGTAGACGACTCCCTTCCGCCAGAGCTTGGCCAGGTCCCGGTAGAGCTGCAGGACCGGCGCTCCCCGGCGTCCAGTCAGCGCGGACTTGGTGCGATTGGCGATGCCCGGCAGCGCCGGCGCGACGACCAGGACGACCAGCAAAGTGAGGATGGGGAAGAACGGGAATTCGCTCATCGCGCCGCGGCCAGCCAGAGGTAGAGCAGCAGCCCGAGCAGCGCGGAAATCACATACACCAGGTACCAGACGATCCGCCCGGTCTGGATCCGCCGGAGCCTGAGTGCCGCCTCCCGAAGCCGGCCCCACGCCGGTTGGGCGATCCGATCGAGCACCGGATCGGCCACATGGACTTGCAGCGTCATCGGACCGGCCACCCGTTGGCTTCCCGACAGCGGCCCAAAGACGGTGAGGAGGCTCGCCGCATAGCTCGAGGCGGTGTACTGCATCCGAGTCGTGGCGGCCGGGTACGCGCATCCCCAGGTCACCCCGGCGCGCACCGTATCCCGGGCCCGGCTTGCCGCCCGCAGAAGCCACACGACCAGCCCCATGGTGAGCAGTGCCAGGGCAGCGAGCGAGATGGTGGCGGCCGTCCCGGTCACGGCCGCCAAGTCGCCGGCCGTAGCGGCGCCGTGCAGTACTCCGGACGCGACCCGCACGGCAGTGGGCAGCACCAGAAACGGCAACCCGCCGATCGCGATGCACGCCGCGGCGAGGACCAGTTGCGGGGCAACCAGTCCGCGCTCCGCTCCGGTATCCAACGCGGTTGTTCCCCGGGGCGATCCGAGAAAGAGAACGCCGTGGACCTTGGTGAAACAGGCCAGCGCCAGGGCGCCGGCCAATGCCAGCCCCGCCGCCGCCACACTCGCCATGCGCAGCGCGCCGGCCGTCCCGCCGGCTTCCAGCAACCCCCGGAAGATCACCCATTCGCTGATGAATCCGTTGAGCGGCGGCAGGCCGACGATCGCGAGAGAGCCGATGAGGAAGGCTGCGGCGGTCCGCGGCATCATCCTGGCAAGGCCGCCCAGCCGGTCGATTTCCCGGGTCCCCGCGGCTCGCAGCACGACGCCCGCGCCGAAAAACAGCAGGCTCTTGAACAGGGCGTGGTTGAGGGTGTGCAGCAGCGCGCCGGTCACTCCGAGCAGCGCGATGGCCGGCTGGTGGTACGCGCTGCCGAGCGCGCCGATGCCGACTCCGAGGAGGATGATTCCGATGTTCTCCACGCTGTGATAGGCGAGCAGCCGCTTGAGGTCGTGCTGAGCCAGGGCCCATAACACGCCCATCACCGCAGTAATGAGCCCCAGGGAGAGCACCAGCCACCCCCACCAAGCGGGGGGAGAGCCGAGCAGCATGAGCATGCGCAGCAGGCCGTAGATGCCGGCCTTGAGCATGACTCCGGAAAGCAAGGCGGAAATGTGGGAGGGCGCGGCCGCGTGGGCTCCGGGCAGCCAGATGTGGCCCGGCACCACACCCGCCTTGATCCCGAACCCGATCAGGCCCAGCATCAGGATCAGCGAGACCGGGATGCGATCCTCAACGGAGGCAGCCGCCAGCTCCGCAAACGTCTCCCCGCCCATTCCCCCACCCCACGCGGCGAACATCCCGAAGAGTGCGATGGTACTGGTGTGGGTCAGGATCAGATACACCAGGCCTGCCCGGCGGACATCGGCGTGCTCCCGCTCGAAGATGACCAGCAACCAGGCCGCGATCGCCATGACCTCCCACGCCGCCAGAAACGCCACGATGGTCCGGGCGGTGACCACGCCGGTCAGCGCGATGATGAGCACGGCCAGGAGCAGGTGGGCGCTCCCGACCCGGCGCTTCGGGCGTTCCCGCGCCATATAGTGGGTGCCGTACACGGCGATGGTAGCGCCCACGCCAAGGAACATCGCCGTGAACCATGCGGAGAGCGGATCGAGGCCATACGCCGCTCCGAGCCCGGCAGATGAAGAGAGCGCTTCCGTAGATGTGAAAATCGTCAGCGCCCCCGCCATCCCGGTGAGACAACCCGCCAGCGTTCCCCAGCGGAAAGCCCGGTCGGCCGCACCGGGTCGCCGCTCCAGCAGTCGCGCCAGCACTCCGGCGAGCAGCACCAGCGAGAGTCCCGCGGCGAGCAGCGTCATGGCGTGGCGCTCTTCCCCGAGAAAAAGAGGAAGCCCAGCAGCAACACCACGGTGCCGATGATGTACTGCAGATAGGTGGTGACCCTCCCTTGCTGCAGCGGCCGCAACTCGCCCGCCAGCCGTCTGATTCGCCGCCAGAACGGAACGGCGATGCTGCGGAGCACGCGGTCTTCCCTGCCGGAGTCAAAGCCCGCGACGCTTCCATCGACGGGCGGCAGCGCGGCGGAGGAGAATGCGCGCACCAGAGGAGCGCTGAAGGACGCGGCGGAGTACTGCATTCGGACGGTGGGCGCGGGGTACGCGCACCCCCAGGTGGCATCCAACCGGACATTTCCGGACCGACCCGCCCGGAGGCGGATGGACCATACCATCGCACAGAGGAGCAGGAGGCCCGCGACAAGCGCGGTTACGGCGCGGGCCGTCGCGGTCCCTCCGGGAGGGCTGATGACAACGGTGCCCGTGGAGGCCGAGAGGGTTGCCGCCACCCGCAGGGCCGGCGTCACCGCAATCGCCGGCAGCAGTCCGATCGCGAAGCAGGCGACGCCAAGAAGCGCGAGTCCGGCCCCGATTCCCCCGGGTGCGTCTTCGGTCGGCTCGACGCCGGCGGCGCGCGGCTTCCCGAGGAAAATCGCCGTCCCGAGACGGGCAAAGCAGGCTAGAGTCAGCGCGCCGATCAATCCGATGGCGGCTGCCCCCAACCCCGCCAGTCGGAGGGGCCCGGTACTCCCGCCCGCCGCCAGGAACCCGCGGACCAGGGTCCATTCGCCGATGAAGCCGTTGAGCGCGGGGAGCCCGACGATCGCGATGGAGCCGATGAGAAACGCCCACGCGGTGCGCGGCATCACCCGGGCGAGTCCGCCGAGCCGGTCAATCTCGCGGCTACCGGTGGCGCGGACCACCGCGCCGGCACCGAGGAAGAGGAGACTCTTGAAGAGCGCGTGGTTCAGCGTGTGCAGCAACGCCCCGGTAAAACCCAACAGCGCGAGGACCGGGTTGTGGTAGGCGGTCCCGAGTGCGCCAAGTCCCAGGCCAAGCAGGATGACGCCGATGTTGTCGACGCTGCTGTAGGCGAGGGCGCGCTTGAGGTCGTGCTGGGCCAGGGCCCACAGCACGCCCAGGATCGCCGACGCCAGACCGAGCAGCAGGACCGTCCAGGCCCACCAGGGCGGAGGGGCGCCGAAGAGCGAGAGCACACGGAAGAGTCCGTACACACCGGTCTTGATCATCACCCCGGAGAGCAGGGCGGAGACGTGCGAGGGCGCCGCCGCGTGGGCCCCGGGCAGCCAGAAATGAAAGGGGAAAACGCCGGCCTTCACGCCGAACCCGAAGATGGCCAGCAACAGGATCGGGACGCCTCCCCCGACCAGGTGCGCGGCGGCGGGCGAAAGATGCGTGAAGGAGAGATCCGGACTGGTGCGCCCCCAGAGGAGAAACATCCCCAGGAGGGCGAGCGTTCCGGCGTGCGTCAGCACGAGATACACCATGCCGGCCCCGCGCACGCCGGGCCGCTCATGCTCGAAGACGATGAGGAGATAGGCGCTCACCGCCATGATTTCCCACGCCAGCAGGAACGGAATCACGGCCCGGGCGGCAAAGACGCCGAGCATCGCGGCGACCAGCAGGGCGAAGAGCGCATGAGGCGGCCCGATGTTGCGGTGGGCACGCTCCCGCGCGAGGTAAGTCACACCGAAGCTCGCGGTGGCCGCGGCCACGATGCAGAGAAGCAGGACGAACCACGCCGATAATTCATCCAGCCCCGCGACCCACGGGCCGCCGGGAAGCGTCGTGCGGAAGGACATCGCCGGCAGCCGGCCGCCCAGCAGCACCCGAATCGCCGGGACGGCGACGATGGCACAGCCCGCGAGCATCAGCGACCGGAACATGCCATCGGCGAGACGAGGATACTTCTCCAGGAGGAGCGCCGTGACCGCGCTCCCCAGGATCAGGAGGACCCCGGCTCCGAGCAAAGGCACTACATGTTCGCTTTCAACGCGAGGTCTGGGCGCGATACTGGGCGGTCGTCGCGGTGGCGAGCTCACTCATCCGGCCGAGGATCTGCTCCGAGGACGCTCGGCCCCGGAGTAACTCGCGCAATCCCGGATCGCGCAGGGCGAAGCCGAGCTCGGCGAGAATGCGCAAATGCGCCGGTATGCTGGAGCTGACCACCAGGAAAATGGCGTGGACCGGCTGGGAGTCGATCGAATCGAAGTCCACGGAATGGCGAAGCAGGAACAACGCGACGAGCGGCTGATCGACGTGGAGCAGGATCGGATTGCGGACGTGGGGAATGGCAATGCCCTGCCCCAGGCCCGTGGATCCCATCGCTTCCCGCGCCTCGAGCACCGCGAGGAGGTGCTCGCGATCCACTTCGCTGGGCAGCGGGAGGCGGGCGACGATCGAGGCAAGCACGGCGCCCTTGTCGATGCCCTCGACGTCCCGGTGGATCCCGCCCTCGGCGAGAAGGGCCAACAGCGGCGGGACATCCTCCGGGGCGCGGCGGGCCTCGTCGAGCAGACTCCGGGACACCGGAATCCCCCGCTCGACCGCCCACTCCCATACCTCGATTGCGTTGAGATGCATCCGTTCGTTGGCGCGGTGCACCGGGAGGCCGCGATTCGCGATCCATCGCCGCACCTGATCCTCCCCGACCCCGAAGTAGCCGGCAGCTTGCCGGACGGTTAGCTGCATCGCGTCTAGGTCTCCTGCTCCAGCGGGAGACTGGCCTCGAGGCGCCGGACCAGCTCGACGACCTCGGCGCCGGTCCGTGCCGACCGGATTCCCGCGAGGAAGTCGGGAACCCGGCTCAGGTGCGCGGCGCCGGCCAGCAGGGCCAGATGATTCCGGGGGTCACGCGCGAGGAGGAGGAAGAGCAGATCGGCCGGAGGATCTTCCGGCGCGCCGAACCTGCCAACCACGGGAAGCCGGCCGATCGCGACCAAGTTCGTACCCACCAGCGCGCGGGATTCCCAGCGAGCGGTATGGAGGAAGGCCACGCCCTCCGCAGTGCTGGTGGAGGACATGTCCTCCCGAGCCCAGATCCGGGCGGTGAGGACTTTCCGGTCCACCGGCTCGGAGAATTCCACCGCGGCGACCAGGGCCCGGATCACTTCCCGGGGCGAATCGGGGGACAAGGGGATCAGCGCGTTACCGGGAGATAGCGCGGCACCGAGAGGCCCCAGGCCGGGGTCGGCGCCCTGGCTCATTTCGCGAAGATCGGGAGGAGCAAGGCGAGCCAGCCGGAGATCGAGCCAGAAATCCACCTGGGACTTGGAGAACCGCCACTGACTCCCCACCCGCCGGCCGGGAAGATCTCCGCGCCAGAGCATACGGTATATCGTACGCTCGGAGACTTGGAGATGCTCCGCAAGTTGTTTGACTGATAGAAATTCGCTCATTGGCGACACTGGCAATGTAACAGGCTGAGCATGGTCGTCAAGTGCTGTCCAAATATGGGTAGGCTGGTCGTGGTCGGGTCACCGCCCTGCTTCGGCTCCCGCGTCGAGGAGAAATTTGGGGATCTGCGCGGCGAATGACGTCCCGTCATCCCGCTCGAACCGGTACGCTCCCTCCATGCTCCCACGTGGGCTTTTGAGGATGCAGAAGCTCTCGTATTCATGGATGCCGCCGGGAGGGACCACCGGCTGCTCCCCGACCACGCCCGCTCCCTGTACCTCCTGATCCTCGCCATCACCGATCGAGTCATGGATCCGCCAGACCCGGTGGGTGAGCTGCGAAGCCGCGGTCCCCACATTCTCGATCCGCACCGCGTAGGCAAACACGAAGTGCTTGTCATCTGGACGCGACTGGTCGGCGACAAAGGAGGGGCGCACGGTGATGCGGATGCCGTCGGTGATCCGATGGTAGAAGGCCATACGCCAGCGAGTAGCGAATCGCGAGTCGTCAGAAGGGGAAGGTCTTTCCCTTCTGACTACTTGCTACTCGCTACCGCCTCACGATGTCGGCGGATTGAAGCCGTCCTGGCCTTCGACCCAGGAGCGGAAATACCTGGGATCCTCGATCGGCAGCGCCTCCTGGGCGATCGCGAGCGGCCGGAAGGAATCCATCATCACCGCGAGCTCGTTGGTCTCCTTGGCGCCGATGCTCGCCTCGGCCCGGCCGGGGTGCGGGCCGTGCGGGATGCCGTCGGGATGATGGGTGATGCTGCCGTACTCGATTCCCTTCCGGCTCATGAACTCGCTGCTGGCGTAGTACAGCACCTCGTCCGAATCGACATTGCTGTGGTTGTACGGCGCCGGCACCGCCTCCGGATGGAAGTCGTACGGCCGGGGGCAGAACGAGCAGATCACAAATCCGTCGCCTTGAAAGGTCTGATGCACCGGCGGCGGCTGGTGCACCTTGCCCACGATCGGCTCGAAGTCGGCAATGTTGAACGCCCAGGGGTAAAACATCCCATCCCACCCGATCACATCGCAGGGGTGGTGGTCGAGGACGTATTCGTTGAGCCCGTCGTATTGCTTGATCACCAGCGGAAACTCGCCGCGCTCGTCGTGGGTCCGGAGCTCCATCGGGCGCCGGAAATCCCGCTCGCTGTAGGGCGCTCCTTCGACGATTTGACCATACTCGTTCCGATACCGCTTCGGGGTGCGGACGTAGCCCCTGCTCTCGAAGATGAGCAGGCGATGCGGCTCCGGCGTCATGGCATAGCGGTGGAGAATGCCCCGGTGAATCAGCAGGTAATCGCCCTCGCGATAGGGGAGATCGCCGAACTGCGTCTCCAGCACCCCGCTCCCCTGGCTCACGTACACCACTTCATCCGCCTGGGCGTTGCGATAGAAATGCGGATCATTCGTTGTCGGCCGGGCAAAGAGCACCGCAATATCGGCGTTGAAGAGGATCGGGGTTCGATCGAGGGTGGCGCTCCCACCCTCGGGCAGCGCGGCAGTCCTGAAGTGCCGGTGCCGGAGCGTCCGGTCCGGATCGGCCGCCAGCGCGCGCTCTCCGATCCGCCGGACCGACAGCACGGTGGTCGGTGGATGGATGTGATAGAGTAGCGCGGACGGTCCGGTGAATCCTTCGTTGCCGACCAACTGCTCGGCGTAGAGCCCTCCGTCGGGGCGCCGGAAGGCGATGTGGCGCTTCCGGGGGATCGAGCCGAGGCTGTGGTAAATGGGCATAGTCCTTACAGCGTGAACGGTGAGCGGTAAGCGGTGAGCGGTGAGCGGTGAGCGGGAACTGCCTGGGTCCTGAGCGGGCGCAGGGAGCGGGCTGACGACGGGGGCGCTCGTGAGCAAAGCGAGCTCGAGCGCCCCCGGAGGCCAGCCCGCCCCGAGCCCGCGGGGCGATTCACAGGTTCCCTCGCAGCGCCTGCTCCCGCTCGATCGACTCAAACAGCGCCTTGAAGTTCCCCGCCCCGAAGCTCTTGGCGCCTTTGCGCTGGATGATCTCGTAGAAGAGCGTCGGCCGGTCCTGCACCGGCTTGGTGAAGATCTGCAGGAGATACCCTTCGTCGTCCCGGTCCACCAGAATGCCAAGCTCCGCGAGCGGCGCCAGGTCCTCGTCGATGCGGCCCACCCGAGCCGGCACCGCCTCGTAATACGCCTGCGGCACCGTCAGAAATTCGAGTCCGCGGCTCTTGAGGGCCCGCACGGTCGCGATGATGTCATCGGTCGCGATCGCGATGTGCTGCACCCCCGGGCCGCGGTAGAACTCGAGGTACTCGTCGATCTGCGATTTCTTCTTGCCCTGCGCTGGCTCGTTGATCGGGAACTTGATCCGCCCATTGCCGTTCGACATCACCTTGGACATCAGCGCCGAGTATTCAGTGCTGATCATCTTGTCGTCGAAGGTGAGAATGTTGCAGAACCCGAGGACGTCCTCATAGAACTTGACCCAGACGTTCATCTTGCCGAGCTCGACGTTTCCGACGCAGTGATCGACGTACTTGAGCCCGGTGCCCTCCGGCTGACAGGGCGAAGCGGCTTCCACGAAGCCGGGACGAAAGAGGCCCTGATAGTTCCGGCGCTCCACGATGGAATGGATGGTGTCCCCGTAGGTTCGGATGGCTGCGGTGACCACCTCGCCGTGCTGGTCCCGCAGCACCCGGGGCTCGCCCGCCGACACCGCGCCCCGTGCCATCGCCGCCGCGTAGGCCGTCCGGGCGTCGTCCACCCATAACGCCACATCCTTTACCCCGTCTCCGTGATGCAACACGTGCTCGGCGATCTCCCCTTCCGGCCCGAGCGGCGAAGTGAGCACGAAGCGGAGCTTGTCCTGAACCAGGAGATAGCTGGCGCGATCCCGGACGCCGGTCTCCGGGCCGCAATAGGCGGCCAGCCGGAACCCGAAGACCGCACGGTAATAGAGCGCCGATTGCCGGGCATTCCCGACATAGAACTCGATGTAATCAGTTCCGTTGATCGGAAAGGTGTCGGTGATGGCCGGCTCGGGCAGGGTCTGGGTTGCCATGAAGCTCCTCCGGCGGGGCGTGAGACTCTCCGAAAATATAATGGTCCCATTGCTCAGAGCCCCTTCGGCGCGGGGACCGGATCGATCATGATCCGCCGAAGCGTTTGCCGCAACCGTACCCGCACCCGGGCCAGCAGGACCACTGCGGTCACCGCGAGCCCGAGGACCAGTCCCCACCAGAGCCCGTCGGGACCCCAGCCGAAGCGGAACCCGAGGAGTACACTCACCGGCATCCCGATCAGCCAATAGCCGACCATGCTGATCGCAACCGGCCACCTGGTATCGCCGATACCCCGGAGGATGCCGATGCAGACCGCCTGCAGTCCGTCGAAGACGGCGAAGATCCCTCCGAGCACAATCAGCGAGCCGGCGATCCCGATGACCCCTGAATCGGTGCTATAGAACCGGGCCAGCTCGCCGGGAAAGAGCACGAAAAGGAGCGCCGACCCCGCCATGAAACCGGCTCCCAGGAGAATCGCGCCAAGCGCGGCTCGGCGGGCTCTCGGAAGGTCCCCCGCCCCGACCGCCTGCCCGACCAGGACGGCGGCGGCGGCACCGATCCCCTGCGGCACCATGAACACGATCGCCGACAGATTGAGCGCGATCTGGTGACCTCCGACGGCCAGGGTGCCGATTCGTCCCATCAGCGCCCCGACCAGCGCGAAGACGCCGTACTCGAAAAACATCTGCGCCCCGATCGGGAGCCCGATGCGAAGCATCCGGCCGAGCGCGCGCGGATCGTTCGACTCCGGGCGCCAGGGGCGGAGCCGCGGGCCGAGCTCCCGCCAACCAGCGTACAGCAGCGCGCCCGCCAGCGCGAAGCGACTAATGGTGGTGGCGAGCGCCGCTCCGGCCACTCCCAACGCCGGCGAGCCGAGATTCCCGTAGATGAGCGCCCAGTTGAGCGCGCCGTTCAGCACATTCGAGGCAACGATCACCCGGACGATCGGAGCGATGCGGCCAAGCGACTGAAGCGTCTGGCGGAACGCGATGAATAAATAGAACGGCAGGATGCCGGGCACGATGAGGTAGATGTACTCGGATGCCGCGGGGATCAGCTCGGCGGGCTGGCGCATCGCGACCAGCGTCGGCCGGACCAGTAGCAGTGCGAGGATCGTCGGAACCGTCACGACGACCGAGAGAATCACGCCGCGCTGGAGTCCCCGGGAGATCGCCGGCTCGTCGCGGGCGCCGACGGCCTGCGCGACCACCGGGTCCAGGGCCATGAGGGTGCCCATCCCGATGACGGCGGCGGTGAAGAAAAAGAGATTTCCGAGGGCGACCGCGCCCAGGGCCTGCGCGGAGAGCCGCCCGACCATCACGGTGTCCACCACTCCCATGAGCATGAGGCCGAGCTGCACGACCACGACCGGCACGGCCAGCCGGAAGAGCGCGCGGAATTCCTCTGGGGTGGGGAGCACTCCGTGGCCTCGCGAGGACGGGAATGGCTTCGGCGGCTCGGCCGCCTCGCCATGACTACCTTGGATGGGTCGAGGTCGTGGGATGCGCCCGGTGCGATTCGAACGCACGACCCTCAGCTTAGAAGGCTGATGCTCTATCCAACTGAGCTACGGGCGCGCCGACAACGAAAAGATACCTACGGGGGGAGGGCGCGTGGCAACCGATGCCAGCAACAAATCCCGGATTCGGGGCGCCGGCACGGGGATCTTCCTCACCACAGCGACTTGGCTCGTGTTGGGGGCGCTGGGCGTTCCCGCCATTCTGGGACTCGGAACCATCGGGGACCTCGCCTGGGTAGCCCTCGCGGGAGCGGCGCTCGGCGCACTCGGACTCCTGGCGACGGTCTGGATGCTCCTGGGGGTCGCCGTGGTGTGTCTGTTCACCGTCAGCTGGTTCCCCTTCCTCGATAACCGGATCCAGCGGACGGTCAGGGCCGACGAGCTCCGGGATCGCGAAGTAGACGCGGTCGTCGTGCTTTCTGGCACCGTGACGTCGGAAGGCCGGATCGGGAACGGGGCGCTCGAGCGGCTCGTCGGTGGCGTGCTCCTCCGCCGGAGTCTCTCCACGCGGCATCTGTTGCTCACCACGATTCGCCGGGTCGAAAATGACGAGACGGTTTCCTCGGAGCGGGACCAGCGGTCGCTGGTGGCTCGGCTGGATCCGGAGGCGGTCCTCGATCTGGTCGGCCCGGTGCGCAATACCCACGACGAAGCGGTGGTGACGGCGGGGCTAGCGCGGCAACGAGGCTGGAAGCGCGTCGCGGTGGTCACCTCGCCGCTCCATACCCGCCGTGCTTGCGCCACGTTCGAGGCCCAGGGCCTGTCGGTGCTCTGTCGTCCTTCCGAGGCGCGGGACTATTCGCTCAACTTGCGGCGAGCTCCCGGCGACCGGCTGGGGGCGTTTCGTGACTGGCTGTATGAGCTGGTAGCGAGTCGAGTCTATCGAACCCGGGGCTGGCTTCCCAGCCGGAGAGCGGGCGAAGGGGTGTGACGTCACGAGGGGCTGCCGTTCGATCACACCATAGTTCGAGGCGCTCGGAAGGCGGTGACGAACCTCAGACCCGGTGACCATGGGCGGACGATTTCACGACTTCGGCCTACAATACGGCGTGTCCATTACCGGCCCCGATTCGGTCCGGGTGGATCCGCGTGGGATTGCAGCCTGGAGGCGAGATGGAGCATTCCCGCCGCAGATTGCCGGGATCGTCGCGCGCTTCCTCCAGAGTGTGGTCTATGGACACGTCTTTGTGTATAATAATCTCGCCTACTTGATATTGCCAGATCTCTAAAGCAATGTTGTAACAATACTTCTACGTTTTGACTACTATTTGTCATGTCATAATTGTAGTCAGTATTGGTTGGTCCGGTCCCTGCAAGTGTGCCGGGCATGGCTCTTCCCAAAGATCGCTGTCGCAAGGCGGGGTTCAGCCTCGTCGAGATGCTGATCGTAGTCGTGATCATCGGCCTCATCGCCCTCTTCTCGTTCCCGAGGGCGGCGTTGGTCATGGATCACGCCGTAGTCAAGAGCGGTCGCACCACGATCGTGAACAAGTTCAATGCTGCCCGGGTCGCCGCACGGTCGTCGAACCGGATCTCGGTACTGCGCTGCGCGGACAGCAACATCTGGGTTGAGCTGAACCGGCTGACCGGCACGCTGAAGGACACCGTCGGTGGCTTCGCCAACATGGCGGGCACAGCAAATCTCGGGAATCGCGACGGGGTCACGGTGACCTGCCCCGATTCGATCCGCGTCGATCCGCGAGGCATGGTGCTCAGCATCTCAGGAACGGGGAAGTACGTGATCACCAAGAACGGCTGGAGCGATTCGGTGACGATCAACAACTACGGGAGGGTCACCCGATGAGCCGGCGACGAGAAGGCTTCACGATCGTGGAGGTGCTGATCGCGCTGGTCATGCTGTCCATCGGCGTGATGGCCATGGCCAGCAGCGTTGGGAGCATCAACCGGATGATGGCGAGCGGAAAGCGGAAGACCCAGTCCTTCGCGTTCGCCTCCGGCACGCTCGACAGCATCCGCATGGTCGCGAATTCGACGACCACGAAGTGCAGCTCGCTCAGCAACGGAACCTCCGCGAGCAGCGCAAGCCCGTACGGCACCGCGTTCACCCGGACGCTGATCATAGCCAACGCGACCACCGGCTCGAGCAAGATGGTGACGGTCCAAACGGCATACCGCGTCGGACCCTACCTGAAGGGAGATACCCTCATTGCGACCGTCTCCTGCTAGGGCCCGGCCGTCCATGAGCTCACGGCGCGGCTTTACCCTGATCGAGCTCCTGGTGTCACTCATTCTCCTCGTCATTGTGGGCGGGGGGATTTACCAGACTTTGCTCGTCGTTCAGCGGGTGAGCCTCCGCCAGACCGAAGTCTCGGCCACCGCAGGCGCCGTGCGCAGCGGGGTGCAGCTCATTCAGAGCGAGCTGCAGGAGATCACCAACAACTCCTCCGTCGGTACCAGCGACATCGTGTCGATCTCGCCCAGCGCGATCGGCTACAATGCGATGCGCGGAATCGGTGAGGCCTGCGAGATCTCGACCACCAGCGTAAAGGTTCGCCAGGGCAGTTACCAGGGCCTTCGGATACCGACAGCGGGACGGGACCAGATCCTGCTCTTTTTCGACGGTGACAGCCTCAAGCGGACCGACGATCATTGGCACTCCGTGGGATTCGGCAGTCCCACGGCGTCGACCTGTTCCGATGGCACCGCCTCCTGGACGCTGTCCTTCTCCACTGCGCTCACGACCACGCAGAGCGATTCGGTCTGGATTCCGTCCCCGATCCGGACCTCGGAAGAGATGGAAATCGGGCTCGTCAATGACAATGGCAAAGACTGGCTGGGCATCCGCTCGGTGAGCAGCGGAACCGAGCCGGCTCTGCTCCCGGCAGTCGGGCCGATTTCCGCGCTCACGTTTCAATACGTCGACAAGACAAACAGCGTCACGGCGACCCGGAGCGCGGTTTCGACGATCAAGATCGTTCTCACCGGCATAACGGACCGGGCGGTGCCGACCGGGGTGGGGAGCGCGGTGGGAAATCCCACTGAGACGCTCCGGATCATCGTGCAGCTGCGGAATTCCCAGTAGGACCAGAGGAGGCTCCATGGGTATCGCCAAACGTCTTCACATTCCTGACCGTTCCGACGAGCGCGGGATCGCGCTCGCCATCGCGTTGCTGGCGATGCTGGTGATCGGAGCCCTGGTGACGGGGACTTTCTTCGCCGCGCGGATGGAGATGACCTCGGGACGAAACACGGTCTACACCGCCCAGGCGACCGAAGCCGCCGAGGCGGGACTTGCCGACGCCTTTGCCCCCTGGAACGGCGCCTGGAACAGCTACGCGATGGAAGTGAATCAGCCGCAGACGAGCGTGAACCCGATCAGCGGCAACACCAGTGTGCGCTACACCCAAACGGTACGCCGACTCAAGGGCGGAGTCTACCTGATCTCGTCCACTGGCGAGAAGCTCGACCGGAGCGGCACGGTCGTAGCCTCGCGGATGCTGGCGCGGATGGGGAAGCTGGCCAAACCCTGGATCGATATCCAGGCCGCGGTGACGTCCAAGGGTGATACCGACGTCCAGGGCAATGCCGAGGTCGATGGACATGACGTCGCCCCTACGGGATGGACGGGATGCGCGAGCGCCCCCGACCTCGCCGGCGTCCGATCCAGCGGTGACGTGCGCGAAATCGGCAGCGCCGACATCCGTGGCGTGCCGGGACCGGATGGCATTGACGAGTACGATTCCGAGGTCGTGGACTCACTCTTTCAACAGCCATTCGACGCGATGCTGCCGATGAAGACCTTTACGCTCGCGCCGGGCACCTACAACAGCATGTCGCCCTTGGCAGGCGGCGTGTGCGACAAGTCCAACAGCATGAATTGGGGCGAGCCGCGCCGCCTTGGATCGGCGGTGGTCGCCTGCCAGAGCTATTTCCCGATCATCTACGTGAACGGAAACCTTCACCTGACCGGGGGCCTGGGCCAGGGGATTCTTCTGGTGTCGGGAGATCTCCGGATGCAGGGCGGGTTCGAGTTCGTCGGTGTGATCATCGTGCTGGGAGAGGTCATCACGACGGCGAACAGCTCCAAGGTGACCGGCGCGATCCTGGCGAACAACGCCAGTCTGGGCGACGAGACGTCGCTCGGCGGTACCCCGCTGGTCTCGTACTCGAAGTGCGCGATCGACAAGGCCCTTGCGAGCACTGCTGTCGGCGTTCCGCTGTCCTCCCGGCCGTGGGCGCAGTTGAATCCGAGATAAGAGCGGCTATCCGCTAGCAGCGAACGGCTAACGAGCTCTTTCGTTAGCCGTTTGCTTTTGGCAGTCGGCAGTTAGCGGTTAGCAGTTAACGCTGAGATAGTCGGCCAGTTCGGTCGATAACTTCCAGTTCGGGTCGGTGGGAGCGAGCTCGCGGATCCTTGTCGTGTAGGCGGAATCGACGGGTTGTTGCGCGGACAGAGCACTGAAGGCAAAAAGAAGGACGAATGGGAATCGGCGCATGTCCGTAGGCTCGATCGTAGGGAGGAAGGGAGAGGCAATAGGGAGTAGGCAGTAGGCAGTTGGAAAAGGCAGTGGCCTACTGCCTTCTGCCTACTGCCCACTACCTGTAGCAAGTAATCGGGGCGGCCGGATTTGAACCGACGACTTCCTGCTCCCAAAGCAGGCGCTCTACCGGACTGAGCTACGCCCCGTCCTTCCGCTCAAACCTAACGCCCTCGTCTAGGAGGTAGCGAATAGCGAGTAGCAAATAGAGGAAGGCAGTTCCCGCCGCGCTATTCGCTACTCGCTACTTCCTGATTTCGGCGATCGCCGCCCGTGCACCGGAACTCAGTAAGCCCACTTCGCTGTTGATGCTGACCATCCGCATCCCCCGCCGGGCCCAGCCAGCGGTCATCGCCACATCGTTGGTGTGAATAGCCGGAATCACTCCATGCGTCTTGCAGGCGGCCATCGTGCGCTCGATGGCCTGGATGAGTACCGGCGCATCGGTCGACCCGGGTACCCCCAGGGCCAGCGACAGATCGGTCGGCCCCACCAGGGCCGCGTCCACGCCGGGTACGCTCAGGATCTCGTCGAGACGCTCGACCGCTTCGGCCGTCTCGATCTGCACGACCAGGAAGGTCTCCCGATTGGCGGCCGCCAGGGTGTCGGCCAGCGGACCGGCCTTGAACGCGGTATGTCCGCGCGCAAGCACGGCCCCCCGGCGTCCCGCCGGCGGATACTTCATGAACCGCACGCATTCCTCCACCTGGGCACGCGCGGTCACGCGGGGAAGCATGATGCCCTGGGCGCCTCCGTCGAGCGACTGCGCGACGTGCCCGTAGGTGAGCTCGGGAATGCGCACGACCGGCGTCACACCGACGTCGCGCGCGGCACGGCTCAGGTCGGCGATCGTCTCCACCGAGAAGGGGCCGTGCTCATTGTCGATGAGCACGAAGTCGAAACCGGCGTTGGCCAGCATGGTCATGACCGACGGCTGCCGGATTTCAACGAGCATCGTTCCGATGACGAGCTGGCCCTGGGCGAGCTTCTCGCGGATCCGAGTGGATGGGACGATCGAGTCGGGCAAGATGATGCTCCGAATGGGTCACGCTGAGCGCAGCGAAACGGCGGAGCCCCGCCGCTTCGCTGCGCTCAGGGTGACGGTTGTAGCGCCTCGCGCAGCGCGCCGAAGGCGCGCGCTCTGTGGCTCACCGTATCCTTCTCTTCATCGGTCGCCTCCCCGAACGACTTCTGCAGATCGTCGCTCCAGAAGAGCGGATCGTAGCCGAACCCCGAGGTTCCGATGGGCGCCTCGAGAATTCGCCCGGCACAGGCGCCCTCGAACGTCTCGGGCAAACCCTTCGGCTTCCGGTAGAGGACCAGCACGCACCGGTAGCGGGCGCGCCGCTTCGTTTCGGGCGCGCCGGAGAGCCGGCGCAGCAGTAACAAGTTGTTGGCCGCGTCGACTTCCTGCTCGGTGCCCTCCGCCCCGGCCCACCTCCGCGAGCGTGCACCCGGATCTCCCCCGAGCGCGAACACCTCGAGCCCGCTGTCGTCGGCTACTGTCGGCAGCCCGGTCTGTTTCGCGAAATACTCGGCCTTGGCGCGGGCGTTGGCCGCGAAGGAGTCGCCCAGCTCGAGGCGGTCCTCCTCCTGCGAGTACGCCACGCCGGCCTCGTCGGGGAACACGACGTCGAGTCCGCTCCCGGCGAGGAGGCGCCTGACTTCATCTTGCTTGCCGGCGCTCCGAGTGGCCATCAGGAGCTTCACCAGCCGAGCGCCTTCCGCTGCAGCTCGAAGAGCACGGTGATGCCGCGATGCGCGCTGTCCACTACCAGGTCGAGCTCGGCCCGGGAAAAGGTCCCGTGCTCACCCGTTCCCTGCACCTCCACGAAGGCATCAGGAGCGAGCATCACCACGTTGGCGTCCACGCCGGCGTCCTTGTCCTCGGCATACGCCAGATCGAGGAGGACGGCGCCGTCCACGATTCCGACCGACACCGCGGCGACCAGCGCGCCGAATGGCGACGGCTGTCCGGTGCGATCCGCCACCCAGGTGCAGGCATCGGCGAGCGCTACGCAGCCGCCGGTGATCGCAGCGGTCCGGGTGCCGCCGTCGGCTTGGAGCACGTCGCAATCCACCCGGATGGTGTATTCCCCGAACGCCATCGTCTTCATCGCGGCGCGCAGCGAGCGGCCGATCAAGCGCTGGATTTCCTGGCTTCTCCCCCCGGGGCCATTCCGCTCCCGCGGGGTTCGCTCGAGGGTCGCGCGCGGCAGCATCGAGTACTCGGCGGTGACCCACCCTTCGCCCGAGCCCTTCTTGAAGGGGGGCGATCCCGTCTCGACGCTGGCGGTGCAGTGCACCAGCGTCCCGCCGAATCGCACCAGGCAGGAACCTTCGGCGTACGGATTGGCGCCTCGCTCGAGGGCGACGGGACGCAGTTGATCGGCGGTTCGACCGTCAGGTCGCGGCACGGCAGCGCTCCACGAGGGCGGTGGTAGAGTATCCGGCGACGAACGGGATGACGACGACTCGTCCACCCGCCGCTTCGACTTCATCGGCGCCGACGATGGTCTCCCGGGTGTAATCGCCTGCCTTCACGAGCACGTCGGGCGCGAGTGCCGTGATAAGGCCGAGCGGAGTCGGCGCGTCGAACATCACCACGGCGTCGACCGCCGCGAGGGCGGCGAGGACGCGCGCCCGGGCCCGATCGTGCGCGATGGGGCGGCCGCTTCCCTTCGACAGCGCGCGCACCGACCGATCGGAATTGACCGCCACGAGGAGATGGCCGCCGAGCCCGCGGGCCGCCTCGAGGTACCCCACGTGCCCCGGATGCAGCAGATCGAAAACGCCGTTGGTGAAGACGAGCGACCCGGCGAGGGACTTCCGCCAGGCCAGTGCCGCGTCGAGGGACATCAGCTTCGCGGCGGTGGAAGGCATTCCTGTTATTGACGGACCTCCGCGGCGGGCCTCAGGGTGATCTCCTTGTGGGTGAACGGCAGCACGAGCTCGATGGTGTACTGGCTCCGGATGCTGACCACGGGGGGATGCTCGGTGCGCCGGATCACGATGCGCTGCGCTTCGGCGGGAAGGCCGAGGTCCTGCGCCACTCCCTTCAGGTGCTGGCGGATCTGGTCGTCGGACTGGGTCGACGCGAACCGCGCGCTGGTCTCCATCTCGTCCTCGAACTTGTAGAAATCCCAGTACATCCTGCCGGCGTCGATGCCGTAGTAGAGCACAACCATCAGGAGCATGATGGTGAAGAGGCAGCCCAGCGTGCTCGCCCCGTGGACGTTCCTCCTTCGCGCTACCACTGCGACCGCGCTCCGTCCACGATATCGTTGGTGAGCTTCTCGAGCGCGATCTTCCGTCCCTCGAGTTCCTGCCCGGGATTGTATTCCCCCTGCACCTGGACCCGGCGCTCCCACAGGACCTTGTTCTCCTTCTGGTCCATGATCTGGACGTTGACGGTGATCACCACCATGCGCTTGGTGACCTCCGTCTGTCCGGTCGTGGGCTGTCCGGTAAACGCGAGCGGCAGATCGGGGTCGTAGCGCTGGATCGTTCCGGTGACGATAGCATCGGCTTGTGCCTCACCAGCGGCGCGCAATCCCAGACGGCTCTCGACCGCATCCCGCACCGCCTTGCTGATTTCCTGGGTCAGGGTCGGCTCCGGCGTCAGGTTGTCGAACGGCAGGACCGCGACCGTGCGAATCCCCGCCGGGAGTCCCCCCCCGGTGAATTTGTAGAGGCAGCCGCCCGAGAGGAGGGCGCTACCCAGGAGGAGCGGGACGAATCCAGGTATCCGGCGCAAACGGGGCTGCTTTCTGATTCTGAATGAATGTGAGGCCGAGCTTGGTGGGTCGCTCGGTCACCACCAGGCGCGAGCTCACCGGGAGGCCGTCCCCGCCGAATTTGGTCTCCACCCGGCCAATGCGCCTGCCACCCCGCCGGACCTCGGCGATCAGGCGGCCGGTCGGCCAAGCCTCCCGGATGTACTCCACAGTATCCCCGACCGAGACAAATTGCCAAGCAGTAATAATGCCGTCGGCGACTTTTCGAACGGTACTTCCGGGGAGGGGTGCGCGCGCAATTCCCAGCATCGCCCAGAAGAGGGGATAGTTCGGGACCAGTTTCCGAATATCCTCCTCCGGTTCGGCCCAGATCGCCGTATCACCGGTCACAAACGCCGCGGCGCGACCGCTGCCGAGCGGCCCCACTACGTCGAAGCGGATCGAGTCGGGAAGTGCCAGCCGGGCGCGGCCACGGCCTCCAGCAGACCCCTGCTCATCCTGGAAACTTACCCGGAAGCGGATCTCCCGATTCTCGGCGGGGCGGGTTGATACGGCCCACTGGGTGGCCTCCTCGACCGTCGCCGGTGCGAGGCCGACCGGAATCGGAAGGGGCGCCAGACCCCCACCACACGCGGCGGCCAGGATGGCGGCGCATGGCAAGATGCGGTGCGGGAGGCGTTCCATGGCATTCATGATAGCGGGGTGGGCCGGATCAGAAGAGCCGAACCGGCTCCGGTCATGGCCCTCGCTATCTTCGTCCGATGGCTATCGAACGCCTCGTCATCGTCGCGGACGCGCACCTCGGCGGCGTGCCCGCCGACGTGGAAGATGCCTTCATCGAATTCCTCGACGCGGTGCCTTCGCTCGGCG
Organism: uncultured Gemmatimonas sp.; assembly: GCA_964439025.1. GTDB lineage: Bacteria > Gemmatimonadota > Gemmatimonadetes > Gemmatimonadales > GWC2-71-9 > JABFSM01. Next base: position 33,848 of record CAYTMW010000020.1, read on the forward strand.
ACGGGCTGCTCGTCAATGGCGACCTCTTCGCCTTCTGGTTCGCCTACCGCCATGCCATTCCGCGCGCCGGGGTCCGGGTGCTCTCACGCCTGGCGGCGCTGGCCCGCACCATTCCGGTCGCGATGACCGGCGGGAACCACGACCGCTGGGGCGACACTTTCTGGGAGCGCGAGCTTGGCATCCGGTTCAGCCCCGGTGAGCTCCGTCTTCCACTCTCCGGCGGGACCGCCATTGCCTTGCACGGGGACGGGGTCGCCGAGGCGCACTGGTCCGGACGCCTGATCCACAGGGTCTTCAAGCATCCGGTCACCAGCGGGATCTACCGGTTGCTTCACCCCGACGTGGGATTCTGGCTGGTCGAGCGCTTTGCAGGCCGGCTGGCCGACTCGACGCGCGATCGCGCGGTGCTCGATGCGGCGGCGGCGCGACAGCGCACCTGGGCCGAAGAACGGCTCAAGCGCGCCCCCGATGTCACGCTGCTCATCATGGGACATACCCATCACCCCGCCCGCGCGGAAGTTTCTCCCGGGCGATGGTACGTCAATCCCGGCGCCTGGATGGACGGATTTTGCTATGCGATCGCCACCAGATCGTCGGTCGAGCTCAAGCGCTTTCGAGCGTAACCACTTCGGCGCCGGTCAGGTGCTCTCCCAAAAAACGCGCCCCGACCTTTGCAAACCGCGCCGGATCGTCGCTCACCGCGAAGCGATGTGTCACCCCCACTCGGGATGACCGCGCAGGCGCATCGAGTTTCCGCTCGATCAAAACCTCCTCGAGCCGGCGCGCGGTCTCGGCACCCCCGTCGATGAGGGTGACCGACGGTCCCACGACCTCCTGAAGCAGTGGCGCGAGCAACGGGTAATGGGTGCACCCGAGCACCAGCGTCCCGACGCCGCCCGCGCGGAGCGGCGCGAGATATTCCTCGGCGATGATCCGCGTTGCCGCGTGATCGAACCAGCCCTCCTCTACCAGGGGAACGAAGAGCGGGCAGGCGGCCGCGATAACGGGAACCCCGGGCGCGATGCGCTGGATCGCGCGCTCGTACGCGCCGCTGGCAATCGTGCCGGCGGTGCCGATCACTCCGATCGGCCGGTCGCCGGATGCCGCGACCGCGGCGCGCGCGCCAGGCTCGATCACGCCGATCACCGGCACCGGGGAGGATTCCTGCAGCGCCTCCAGCGCGTGCGCGGTGCTGGTGTTGCAGGCGATCACGATCGCCTTCACTCCCTGCCCCAGCAGCCAGGACATGATCTCGCGGCTGTACCGGCGGACCGTATCCGCCGACTTGGGCCCGTAGGGAACCCGCGCGGTGTCGCCGAAGTAGATGGTCGCGTCGTCCGGGAGCCGTTCGAAGATCGCGTGCGCTACCGTGAGCCCGCCCAGCCCGGAATCGAAGATCCCGATCGGTGCGTGATTCACCGCAGACGAAAGCGGACGACCGCCTGCACCCCGATCCCGCGGGGGGCGGCACGAATCTTCACGTCGGCGGGAAAGTCCTGCAGCTGACTGCTCACGAACGCCTCGAGCCCCGAGAAGAGATGGTTGAACGCCAGGAGAATGAGCCAGTCCTGGTGCTCCTTCTTCTTGTCGATCAGGCGGGAAGACGAATCGGAATAGGTACGGCGCAGATATTTCACCTCGCCAGCGGCCTTGACCGCCATGCCCAGCGTCAGCCCTTCCCAAGCGACGAATAGCGCCGCGGTGAGCTTGCGGTCGAGCTTCGACTGGGCCCAGCCGGGGATGAGGAGGGAGTGGAAGAAGGCGGGGAGGGGACGCAACTGGGGTTTGGGAGCTGGGAGTTGGGGGTTGGGGCGTGCCGAGTCGGGTTGTGGCGCCGGGGCCTGGGCTGCAAGGCTCTTTCCAGCCACCAGTAACCCGGTAACCAGCATCCAGCCAATAACGCCGATTCGTTTCAACCAGCCTCCCGGAGGGGGTTCAACGCTCGGACCATTTGACCTCTCGAAGACTAGGGGGTGCGTCTCTCCGAAGGTAGTTGCGTATCAGCGCTCTGGTTTTGCCAGGAACCGGGCGATGCCCTGGCGAAGTGCCTTCCCGCTGATCTGCGGAGTTTGGGGGGTGCCTGCGATCTTCATCGCCCGTTCGGTGACCAGCGGACCGACCTTTGCCAACAGCGATTCGAAGGTGAGAGTCGCCGGACTCTGCAGAATCGTTCCATACAGAGTGAGCGTAAAAAGCCCGACCTGGATCGTGTTGCCGTCGTCGAGGGTGACCCCAATGCCCAGCGCGGATTCGCTATCGCCGGACGCCGATAGCACGACCGGGTCCCGGGACTTCGCGTCGCCGCGTGGGGCGAGCCGTGCCATCGGGTTTTCAAGCGCGGAGGCTACATCGCTCCGCTCGATCCGCTTGCTCTGCGAGGGTGGAGGAATTGCACCCGCCATCTTTCGGATGGTCTCAGGCACCCGAAGCCGTCCCCCCATCAGTGCGTTCCAGCTCGCCGCTTCACCTCCGCGCGTGGCAGTCCCAGAATGACAGTCGTCGAGAATCATCAGAATTCGGTCGGTGCGAAGCTCATCGATCAGCACACCCACCTCGTCGTCGAGGAGATACCCATAGAGGTCTCCCTGAGACCCCCAGAGGGCGAGCGCCTCGTCGCGGTCGTCGGTTTCCTTGTCGGCCACGCCGGCCGGATCCCCCCGATTCTCGCGGAGCTGGATCCCATGGCCCGAGTAGTAGAACAACGCCGCGCCTCGGGGCCCCGCCTGGCCGAGGTGCCGGCGAAATGCCTGGATGACCTGTTCGCGGTTGCCTTCCAGATCGCGCAGCACCAGCACATTGGCAGGGCGGAAGCCGAACTTGGTGATCAGGAGGCCCCGCATCAAGTCGACATCGACGAGGGGGCCTCCCCTGAGGTCATTCTTCTCGCCGGGATAGTCATTGACTCCCACCAGGAGCGCGTAGCGCTCGGCGGGATCTCCGCCACCCGGGTACAGCGTGGCCCAGTCCATTTCCGAGACAGACCCCATCGACTGAGCGACCAGCGTATACGAACCGAGCGACTTGGCCCCGGCGATGATGTAATAGCGCCCCTCGCTGGGGAGCTTGAGTTCCAGCGTGGATACGGCGCGAATGGAATCGGAGCCTGCGATCGGCTCCAGCTTGCCCTTGACGTCGAGTACCACGACGAGAAATCCGCCGAAGCCTGCGTTGAGCGCGATGGTGAGGTGCTCGTCCCGGCGTCCCAGATACAGGTACCGGTCGACACGCAGACTATCCCGGTTAGCCGGCTTCGCACTCGTCCAGGCGGAAGTGACTCGCTGCCCGGGCCGGAGCACCGGCGCATAAGTGGAGTCAGGCTGCTGGGCCACCAGGCATGGTGCGAGGGCCAGCACGGTCATGAAATACGGCATGATTCTCATCGGGGCCGTGCCTTGGGAAGGATCGTGAGTGAAATTGCCGCAGTGCTCCCCCACCCTGTTGCCGCAGCAGTGCCGGAACGGAGGCCACGGTACGCGTCCGAAAAAAGCTGACCCAGTGGGGAGAGGGCCTCTCCTCGGGTGCCGCCGCCCGAAGTGAGAATCGGCTCGAAGTCGAGTCGCTCTCTGGTCGCAAAGAGCTTGATCACTTCTATCCCGGCCGGTGGCTCAGCCCAGAAACACACATTTGGAATCAGGTAATTCGCGCCGGGCAAAAGGTAGTTGTCGCTTCCGTACGCTCCCGGTAGCGGGAAGAGCTGGAGCACTCTCCCGTCGGGAGTGAGATCGAGAACCGATACATACGCCGGGTCGCGGCCCTCGTTGATCAGACGAAGGGTGTATTCGTCACCTGGCGACATCACGATTCCCTCGGCGGAAGCGCTGGGGGTGGCCAGTAGCGTGGGCGAAACCTCCGGGCATGTCGGCGCCCCTCCGACTATCCGGATGCGTGGTACCGTTCTGATGAGCTCCATCCGCACCTTGATGCGCGAATCGGAAAGCTCGATGCGCCGCAAGGTCCCGATCCGGGCGAAAGCCACCACTCTCTCGCTGAGCTCGCCCGTGGTTTCGGGCGCAGCCGGGTCAAGCGGCTCCCCCAGCTCGGCTCCACCGACAGCCGCGACCAGGCCGACGCGCTCTCCCACCGCGCCGCGCCCAGTGCCCCCACCCCTGGTCGGCCGGATCGTGAGGTCGGGCTTGCTTGACGCTATCTCCACGGCGGGAACGGACGAAAGCGCCCGCCGCGCCATCGTTTGGGCCTCGACCGAGAGTGTGGGATCGAGGCGAATCCGGACCCGGGCGTCGCCGAATGCGTACTCCGTCACGAAGGCCCAGCTTCCCATCAGCGAGCCCGATGACGCGCCGGGCAAGACCACCACCTCCGCGCTGCCATCGTTCGCGGTGCGAACAACGCCGCGCCCCAGGGCCGTCGAGGTGCGCGGGTCGGCGGTACCGGCCGGATGCAGCTCAACCCGGGTGCCCGGCAGCAGCCCGAGCAGTACCCCGCCGGGAATGCGGACCAGTGAATCTCCGACTACCGCCAAGACCTTGTGATAGGGCGTCTGCTCGACAATCTGGCCGCTGAACACTCGCGCGTTCACGGTTCCTTCGATTTGCGGGCGCTGATCGTAGAGGTTCATCCCCGACATCACTACTGCGATCCGGTCGAACATCGAGCGGTAGGTCTCACCCGGGCTGAGACGCGGAAGGGCCAATGAGATCGCCAGCGAGAGTGAGCCGACAGGATTCCGGTTTGCGTCATAGGTCTCGCGCGCGACCTGGTCGTGCCGCGCGGCGGAGACGACGACGAGCGGCCCCAGCCCTGCGGGTTCTCCCCGGGTCGACACCGACTCGAATGCGCCACTGGCATCGTCCTCCTTGAGACCAGGGGGCCGCGAGGGCGCGCCGGGCACGACAATCGGGGTCTGCACGCCGCGAACCGTCGCCTCCCCCGGACCACCCCGCGTTGCAGATCCGGAATAACACGCATCGAGAAAGACGGTAACCGACCCGCTCGGGCCCACCTTGGCTCGGAGGCCCGAGAGCAAAACCCCCAGCTCATCATCGCGGATGTGATGTTCGCCGCGATAGGTCCCTCCGGCGATCGTCGCTGGCGCACCAAACGGGACCAGGAGCTCGTCGAGCCCATCGAGCTCGTCCCCGTTGTCGTCGCTGATGCGGTGGCCGTGGCCGGAATAGTGGAATACGATCGCATCACCCGGACCGGCCCGCTGGGCGAGCCAGGCGATTCCTGCGAGAATGCCCTCTCGTGTCGCGGCAGAATCCTCGATGATGCGGATATTCTGGAGATCGAAATCCTGGGTGACGAGAGCCCACTGGACGAGCGCGACGTCGCGCTGCGCGTTGATTCGACCGTAGCCGCTCTCTGGCGGATACTCCGAAATCGCGACGATGAGCGCGAGTTTCTGCGGACTGGTGCCCTGGCGTGCGGGCGCGGACGCCGCCGCCAGCAGCAGAGTGCAAACGACCGAGAGGAGCTTGACCATTGCCGACCTCCTGCTCTTACCTTCCCAGGCTGAACCCCCAGAAGAACCCGCGGTAATAGCGGCTTGGGAGATCACTCAGCAGCCCCGGGTCGGTGATCGGATCACCGAGGCTCGTTCCAGCGGGGAGGCGCTCTCCACGTTGCCACACCAACCCGAAATTCACCAGCAGCGGGTCGAGGAGGCGAAGGCTCCCACCCAGGTAGAAATCCGGCCGGCTCTGCCCGCCAAATCCCACTCCCGCCAAGGCGCCGATCCAGGGCAGCTTTGCCGAGGCGATGTGAACCATAAAGCTCGGCGCGGTGCGCTCTTCGGTGGCAGCCCGGTCGACCAGGACGCCGTTCTCGCTGCCGAAGCTCGGCGACCGCTCCATAAAGGCAACCCCGATCGAGATCTGGCAGAGGAGGGCCGCGGTGGGCCGGCTGAAGAACTCCTGCTTGCCGGTTCGCAGCCGAAGCACGTCGGGAAACTCCTGCGTCGGCTGGATGTCCACTGCGATCCTCCGATAGTCGGCGCTCGCCTCGAGAGAGAAGGTCTGGCGGGTGCCCTGTCTGGCAAGCTCGAGGCGCCGGACCTGGGCCTGCAGGCGGCGGGCGACGGCGGGCAGCTCGGAATCGAGCTTTGCGACGGCATCGGCGAGCGACAGGATTTCCCGTGCCGCGGGGTCGTCGCTCTCGCCGGCATATTGGCCCCGGCGAATGGCCGATGCGTAGGATCCGAGCTCGGCCACGGCAGCCCGATTCCCTTCGACCATCTGACGGACAACGACGGGCACCTGGGCGGCCGAGCGGAGGCCCGGGAGAGTGCGTTCGAGGGAACCCTGAAGCCGGGCGAGCAGGCTGTCGAGCGGCAGCGACTCGCCCAGCTCCGCGGCCAGCGCCAGCGAGTCCTCGAACGACGCGGAAAGCGTGCGAATGTGGTCGACCATGCCAGCATAGGCCGCGATGCGAGTTCGGAGCTGACTGGCGGCGGCCGCCAGGAAACTCGAGGTTAGCTGCGCGTCGCCGCGAGTCACGGGAGGGGGTGGCGGGGGAGGTACGATGAACTGATTTGGGTCCGGCATCGGCATGCCGCGCGCTTGACCCACCGCAGTCATCAGGCTGGTCAGGAACCCGGTGGAGGCAAACCGGCTGCCAATGTCGGTGCAGCTCTTGACCCCGCCCCGCGCTACCACCGCCGCCGAGACGTCATATCGGTAGAGTAGCGGGTTGGCGTTGACCAGTTCGACCACCACCGGTCGGGTGGGTGAAAAGCTTGCAAGGGCCGTGGTTCGGCCCCCGGCGCCTGGTGCCCACCTGTCTACGACCTTTCCCTTCGGGTTCTGGACTTCGACCGAACCGGTCAGCTGGTCGAGGAGCACTCGATAGGGAGCGTCCTTGGCGAAAACCGGGGAGGCGGATGGGTCGGGGGCCTGGGCGTGCGCCGGCAGGCTTAGTACCAGAGCCGCCACCGAGGGTAAACATCGACTCATCGACTCCAAGCGCCCTGACAGCCCCGGTATCAGCCGAAAATATCGCACTCGGTCCTCCCTCGCGGATACTCCAAGATCGGCCCGATGGCTCCCTTGGCCCGACGGCAAACCCCGTAGCGCGCCCGGTACCAAGTGGTGAGCGACGCGCAGGCATTCCGCTTGGCAGTCGCGGGATTGGCAATCAATTCTCGCCGGTAGGTGGTACGAATGCGATCGAGGGCGAGGAGGTCAGCCGATGATACCGGGGCGATGGGACAGACGACGAACGAGTCCGACACGGTTTGGCCAACCTTGGTGGCGAAGGCGGGAATGTCAGGATTGGCATCGTCATCGGGCGGGGGGACCGGTGACCCGACAGTCAGGCGAATCCACTCGGGGAAGGTTGCCACCGGCGTTGACGTGCATTTTGTGAAGTCATACCCGCCAGCTTCCTTGTCGCCCCACAGCCGTTCGAACGCACCAGTAATCCGCGTTCCCGACCAGCTCGGCGGGGCAGTGGTGCCAAACTGTGCCAGTGGCCATTCCTCTCGCCATTCGTGCCAGGGCGCGCGAATGGTCAGTCTCACGCCGGCGCTGAGCCCTGAGCTTCCCTGCTCCATGTCGGCGGTCGTCAGTTGCCCCAATCGACGATAAATATGCGGGGGCAACGAGGCATCCTGGATCGCGGAACTGTCCTGACCTTCCTGATGGTGGAAGGTGCCTTCGAGTACTCCACGAACAACCCCGCGGAGGGTAGCCTCGGCAAAGCCCAGGTTCTTGCCAACCGGTGGAGACGCGAACTCCAACGACCAGCTCGTCAAAAGGTCCAGGCTGTTCCAGTAGGTGCTGGGGGAGTAATACCAATCCCAGTCGCCCTTGTCGCCCAACTCATTTTTCTGCATCGCCTGGTAGAACGCATCCCTGGAGGCAGGGATTCTCCTGGACGTGATGGTGCTGTCGGTATTGCCCAGCGTGATCGCGGCGTTCCCCAGGGGGGTCGGAACGATCGCGGTCAGGTTGACGGTTCTGCGATTCCAGGTCCACTTGGTGGTGTGGAATCGGACCCCGTAGGTCTGCTGCCAGGCGAGCGGTCCATCGAGCCGGGCGACCCACAATCGGTGCACCGGAAGCGGGAGGACGGCTCCGAAGAACAGCAACTCGACCCGATGCCACCCCTCGAGATTCTGCCGGTTCGGCGACACAGACTTGACGCCAGTTCTAGCCTGAAAGCCAAACCAGCTACTGCCCCTTTTGGAGACAAGTTTGCTGCGCAAGTTGTTCTCGACCGATGCGATGACCCCGATGCCGGTGAATTCGAGTCCCGCCTGGCACGCATAGTTAGGACAGTGTGTGTACAAACTCAGGGTCCGGGGACCCTTCTCGGTCACGAGCTCGCAAATGGACTGCGCGGTTGCATAGGTTTGCGGGCTCCCCGAGATGAGCGAGAGACCAGTCAGACCAAGATTCAGCACAGACGATGTGGCAAGGACGGGGTCAGCGCAGGTGAACATTTGCTGGGCAGATCCCCTAACGGGTAGGATCAGCAGCACCGCTACCGCCGCAAGCTTCCGGGTTAACACTCGTCTTGCAGTCATCCGTAGCACCTCACGGGTCGGGGCCTTGGTCTCGTCTTCCATCCCGAAGGTGCGACCGGACCGGGGGGCTCGCAAGGGGCCCGGGGAGAAGTCCCTCAAGCTTCACTCAGTTGTGGGCGATTTGTAATGCTGACGAGACGGAAGCCCCAGATTCCAGGCGTCACCTTGACAGCGGGTGATTCCGAAGCGATGTCATGGCAGATCAATTCCGCACGCGGAGGGAGAACACAAATATGCTGGGATCCAGCATAACTCGATTCTATGGCCCCTGGCTCAGCGACCGAGACCGGTCGGCTAAGGCCGAAGCGCTGCGGCGAGCGCAGGCGGATGAACGGGCGCAGCCGGAGTTTCGGGAGCCGAGGTACTGGGCTGCTTTTCAGCTGGTCGGCTCTCGGTAAGTGCCATGAGTCGATCATATTCTTCCATTCATTGTTCAACCCGATCGAGGAGACACCTCATGACTCGTTCACCTGGCTCGATGGCGCCCTGGTCACTGCCGTCCGCGCGGGCCCTCGGCGCACTGGGCTTTCTCTTGGCACTTTCGCAGGCGGCGCATGCTCAGGACCTGGTTCCGGTCAGCGTCCGTCTGTCCGGGTCGTCCCTGAAGGCAGGGCAACAGACGTCCGTGAAGGTGGAGGTCGCCAACATGAGCGGCACAACCGTCGCGTCGGGCTGGATCATGCAGGTCCTCCTGTCCCGCGATTCCCTGATCAGCGCGGACGATGCGGTGGTCGGAAGCCTCCCCGTCCCAGCTTCGCTGGCCGCCGGAGGCCGAACCACCTACGACGTTCCGGTCATAGTACCGATTGCGGTGCCCGGCGGCGCGCACTTCGTGGGAGCCCGGCTGGATGCCTCGAATATTGTGCAGGAGACCAACGAAGCGAACAATACCTCCGCACTGCAAATGGTAAGCGTTACGAACTCCGCTCCAGACCTCATTGTCAGCAGCGGTGTCCCCACAGTGAGCGCGGGCACCTTGCTTCCCGGGGCGTCGGTTACCGTCTCGGCTTGGAAGTCCAGGAATCAGGGCGCAACCTCAGCGGGATCCTTTACTTCCGGAGTCTACCTGTCCTCCGATGCAGCCATCACAACCAGCGACGTCCTCCTGGGGACGGTAACAGTATCCCGGCTTGCCGCGGGAGCGGAGGCCACTTCGAGCCTAACCGGGCTGGTGATTCCGGCTGGAACCACTCCGGGGCAGTACTACATGGGCGTTCTCCTCGATCGAGGCGGCGTGGTCGGTGAATCCAATGAGGCAAACAACGCGGCGCTTACTGGTCCGTTTATGATCCTGGCACCCTCGGTCGATCTGGTTATGGTCAGCGGACCCAAGCTCCTGCCAGATTCCGTCATTGCTGGGCGCTCATTTACAGTCGGCAATTGGCTCATTGAGAATCGAGGGACCATTGCATCCCTACCGTTTTTCGCAGGAATCTACCTCTCGCAAGACACGACGATTACCACTGCTGACATCCGGCTGACAGAGGGAGTGTCTATTCAGAGCCTCGCACCCGGATCACCCACTAACTTTATCGGGCCCGTGTCCGCAACCATCCCCACCTCGATCATCGCCGGCTCATACTACCTCGGGGTTCTCCTGGATCACTCGAATGAGATTTCTGAAACCAACGAAGGGAATAACTACGTCACCTCACCCATGACGGTCCTGGCCAATGCCCCTGATTTGGTAGTGTCGTATATCTACATTGGGGAGTGGGATCCGTCCCTCGACAGCGTGAGGGTGTCCGTTGGTTTTACAAACAGCGGATGGAGCGATTTTTCCAGAACGATAGCATTCAGCCTTTGCATTTCCGCGGATGGACTGACGCCCGTTGTGCCCACCTGTAGTACCGGAGGGTGGCTTGCATACTCTGAGCTAACCATCGGTGGGACTGCGAGGCGCATCAAAAACATTTTCATCAATCCCGGCGAGCGTTACTATCTGATCGCAACCATCGACAACCTGAACTGGGTCGCCGAATCGAACGAGGGCAACAATCGGTTGGTCAGCCAGCAGATGTTGTCACGCCCGTAGGTGCAGCAGGGGGCCCGCTGCCGTACGGTCAACTTTCCGAAGGGCACTGACCTCGCCGCCGCCTCCCAGGCGCAACTCGACCGGGTCGCAGCAGAACTCAACGGCGCCCTCGACAAACCTTGGGTTGGAGATCACCAGCGTAAGCGTTCGCCAACGTTGTTGCGTTCACCGCTTGAAACCGCCGGGTGAACTCCACTTTCACCCAGCATGTACTGGCGGTCGTTCGACTTGACCAGTCGCTGGACGCTTGGCTTTGACATGAGTCCTCACGCCACCGCGATCAACCCTGGAATCGGCAGCGCGCGGCTGAGCGCGTTCGTGCGCGGGTCGGCGACCGCGGCTCTGCATAATGAGGAGGGCCACGCGTGGGGTGAGCCGCGTGAGGATGCGGCTCTGCCTCCCGATGTCTGGATGTTGCTGGGCAGTTTGAGCACCAGCGACTCGGAAACGGCGTCCCACCAGGCTACGGCTGGTATTCGAATCTCCGTGACAACTCCCTGGTTCAGCTGGAGTGAGGAATGGGAGCTTGCAGGTTTTGCCGCAGGGGGAACTCCCGGAACGGGAGGACCTCGGACAACCGCGGCGCTCGAAGTGATTTCTGGCAAGCCACGCTTGCCGGTGACCCTGACGTCGTGCACGGGCGCCGGGCCCGGTGCGATAGTCCCGTCCTGGATTACCTCGTCGGTTGGCTCTCCAGCACCCCCGCCCGCTGACCCAACGCCTAGAGATATCCCCGGGTTTGCACGAAGGGTGGGCCAGGTGGTAAGCGACTTTTTCTCGATCTGCCCGATCAGGATAACGAGCAGCGATTCCAGGGCGATAAATCAGATTCGCACGACCTATTTGCAGGAAAGAACCCGTTATACCGTACCGGTAGGCGCGGGACCGGGCGTGCCGCTCCTTGACCATTTTCCTTCGGCCGAAATTCCTCCTGTGCCAGAAGGTCAAAGGTGGTTCTCCGGTTGTGGCCACACGGCTTAACCGTGGAAAGGTGGATTGTACCATTCTCATCTGAGGTCCGGATTGCGCCATTGCGGCCACGGGAACGACGGGCTGCGGATGGAGACCTCTTGGATGATTCGACCCTTACCTTGCACGCGGAGCTGGTCGCCTTATCTGCCTGCCACACCGGACTCGGCGATCTGAAGAAGGCGGAAAGAACGATCGAGCCGCAACGCGCGTTCCTGGCGAAGGGCGCTCGCAGCGTGCTGGTCTCCCTCTAGAGTGTCTCGGACGAAGCGACTCGTTTGCTGATGAGGAGCTTGCATGCCCATCGGCTTGATGACGCCGTCCGTCCGGCGAAGGCCGAGGAGCGCCGATGGGCCGAGGCGGAGGTTTGCGCGCGGTCGGAGTTCGCGCATCCAAAGTTTTGGGCGGGGTTTCAACTGGTCGGGGCACGGTAGCACAGGCAGGTGAGACTCATTGATGGCTCACAACTTGGAAGCGTCACATCCGCTAAGCGCCGCTGCCTCCTTAGGCCGACAGATTCCCGATTCTAGTTCGCCCCCACCAGCTGAAACGCCGCCCAGAACCGCGGGTGCTCGAAGCCCTTGGTCTTGCGAACCTCAACCTGTGCACGGCGGAGCGCCTCCGCCTTTCCCGGATGATCCGGATCGTCCAGCCAGTGCTGGTAGAACCGGTCCATCAAGAGGCGCGTCGCCTCGTCCGAGACATTCCAGAGCGAGACGAGGAGGCTCCGAGCTCCCCGCGCGAGGAACGCGCGCTGCAGTCCCACCGTACCTTCCGCCTCGCGCAGATTGCCGAGACCGGTCTGGCACGCGCTCAGCACGACGAGGTCCGCGCTCAGCTTGAGCTCCGGGGCGTTAAGGACCTCGGTCATCGTGAGCAGGCCGTCGCTCACGGAGTCAGGAGCCAGCGCGACGAAAGATCTTCCGGCCTCGGTCGCCCGCGAATAGGAGAATCCATGGGTCGCCAGATGAACCAGCGGCGCGCCGGCTAGTCGTCGCCGGACGATGGTCTCCGAGGCGGCGGGGCCCACCAGCGCTTCCATTCCGATGCGCCCCGCTACGTCAGCACTCTCCAGCTGGGCGCCGGGCAATGGGCTCAGCGGCGCTCGGGCCCCGTCAGAGGCTGGTGCCAACGGCATCGACGGGTTTCCCACGATGACCGCCTTCGACCCCAGGTCCGCCTTGGTCCGCCAGGCAACCGGGCTCCTCGTCGCGCTCTCGAGGATTCTGAGGCTTGGCGCAAAACGAAGCGCACGGACCGTTCCGATGGGCGCGGCTTCCACCGGATCGGGCAGCGTGCCAAAGGGCAGTTGCCCAAGAATGCCGTGAGGAATGATGACGACATCGCGGGCCTTTGCGATCGTGGCGCTGAGCTCCGCCGGGAAGACCCAGCCGGCCAGCCGCTTGGCCGCGTCGGAGGAACTCTCCGTGTGCGCGGACGCCGCCCCCAGAGCGCCCCGTTCCAACGGAGCGCTCCGCGAGGTCATCCGTAGAGCGCCTTGCTGGACAGCCAGCGACTGCAGGTAACCCGCAATAGCATTCGCCAACGTATCCCGCCTAACCCGGACCTGGGTCACGACCGGGGGACCGCCTTTGCTTGCGGCCCAGACCGTCATCACGTCCGGCCCGACGAGGTAGTACAGCACGGCGTCGGCCCTCACGAGCGTTCTGTCGAGGAGGTCCTTCGCCTGGGCGGGAAAGGATCCCGGATCCCAGACACCGGGATCCGTTGCAGTCTGCTTCGCCACCGACTCGGCCAACTCGGAAGGGTTCAACACTCCCAGGAGATCGCCCAGGACTTGGGAGCGCACTCGCTCCGTCGCCTCGAGGGCTCCGAGGGCCGCCTGCAGGTTCCCGATCCTGGGAGCCTGCAGCAGCCACGCGTTGGTCCAGAGGAGCTCGAATTCCCGCGTCCCATACTCCGCGACGGCAAGTTTCACGAAGTCGTCACCCGCGTGCCGTCGCTCACGCGATCTCAGCGCGTACCCCAGGTCGAAATACCTGCTGGCCGAATCGGCCTGGCCGCGTTGGTAGTACGCCAGGGCGATTCCCTGAGGAACCGCCCAATCCTCTCCGATGCCGGCACGCTGATACTCAACTCGAGACGCCTGGAGATGCACCAGGGCGGAATCTGCCTGTTTTGCGCCCAGGAAACTCCAACCGAAGGCCGCATGAACCCGGGCCAGACCCAGAGGATGGGACGCCTGGCGATAGAGGTCCAGCGCCTCCTTGAAGGCGGCCGACGCGGTGTCCCGGTTGTGCACCATCCACCGCGAACCCCAATCGGCCAGCACATCCGCCAGCAGGATCTGGTCCCGCGTCCGCCGGGCGGAGGCCACCATGGCGCGGCCGTAGACCAGCGCGGAGTCTCTGCGCCCCAGTTGGTTGAAGATCGTGGAAAGCTTCCGGGTGGCCTCGAGCCGCTCGAGACTCTCCTCGGAGACCGGGAGAGAGCTGAGCGCCTGCCGTCCGTAGAACAAAGCCGAGTCCGGAAGGAATACGTCCGCGAAGTATCCGGCCATCAGGGTAAGCGGCCGGGCTCGGACCGCGCTCAGGCCGGCCCGGTCATGGGCTTCCAGACTCTTTCGCAGATAGAACAACGCCGAGTCACCCCGGCGGTGCTCGGCGGAGAGCCAGTATCGTCCGATGGCCAGCAGGGCATGAGCCTCAATGTCGACCTCCCCGCTCTGGCGACTCAGGAGAAGGGTGCCATGCATCGCCAGACGGGCTGAATCGGGCTGGTTGGCCTTCCCGAACACCAAACCAAGCAGGAACTGGAGACCGGCGGGCCGTCGGCTGCCGCCCGCCCGGCGTCCCAACGCAACCGCGGTTTTGAGGTTCACGATCGCGGAATCGGATCGGGCCGCCTTCACGTGCAGCCCGGCGACGTCCTCATAGACGAAGGCCAGCAGTTTCAGATCGTCGGGATCCTTGAGGTATGGCACGAGCTTGCGGTGATAGTACAGGGCCGAATCCGGCATCCCGAATCCGATGAACGCGTGGGCCAGGAATGGGTAGACTCTGACAAGGACCCAGGCCTCGGGCGTAGGGCCCGCCGCCGCCAGGGCCTGATGGTACAGCCGGATCGCTCGCTGAGCGTCCGCGGTGCTCTCGCGCAGCGTGGCCGAATCCGCCTGCGTCACCAAAGCTTGGAAGCGGGGGAGATTGCGCTGCGCTGACAAAGGATTGAGCCAACCCAGCATGATGGCCATCGCCGCGGTCCAGGTGCGTGCTCGTCGAACTCCCACAGCTATCTCCTTGAGCGGAGGCTGTCCCTCCTCAAGTTGCGCAGCGGTCGCGCCGCTGGCAAGACATGATGCGGCGAGCGTGGAAAACGTACCCGAAGGTGCGGCGTGGCGAGGTTGCTGCCAAGAGGGGTTGGCGAGGAATTGCGGAGCGTCACCTCATTGTTGGGAAATTGTAATTCCGACGAAACGTCGGCATCAAGTAGCACCCGCATCTTGACAACCGCGCAATCGGGCGCGATGTAAGCACGGCGGAAGTGAGATAGGGCTCCTGTCTTAGCCCACAAGCGTGTAGAGTCTTTCCGAGCGCCTTACGGAGGATGGCGGCTCCTTCGGGAACGCCGACCCGCAGCCGAAGGTTTCGCAGTCGCGACTCTAACTTTGGAGGACGTATGTCCGCCTGGAATCCACGAAACCTCTGCGGTCTCCTCGTCGGGTTGCAGCTCCTGGGACTGAGCGGGCTAGGTGCGCAAGCCCGGCCCGACCTGATCGGCACCTCACTGGCCATCCCGTACGGGGTACTCAGGGGAGACTCCATCGCGGTGACTGCCGCAGTCAAGAACCGGGGCACCGCCACCGCGGTGGGTGGATGGATAGTGCGGGTGTATCTCTCCCAGGATACCTCCATTACGAGCGGCGATCTTCTGCTCGGTGCAGGCACCGTTCCAGTGTCGTTGGCGGCCGGGGCTTCGGTCTCGCAAACGGTCCGCGTTCCGGTTGCCGCCACCACGCCCTGGGGCATGTATTACGTCGGTGTCATCCTCGATGCCGCAGACCGCGTAGCAGAATCCTCCGAGACGAATAACATCCTGATCAGTACGATGCGCCTCGGCGTGATCCCCAAGATTGACCTTGTAGTCACTGCGGTCTCAACCCCCCTGACGATCCTGAAAGGTACAGCAGAGACCATGACCATCGCCGTACGGAACCTCGGGGCGGAAACGCTAGCTGCAGCGATACGGAGTGACCTCTATCTCTCCACCAACCGGACGTTCGAGGCCGGGGACGTGGCGATCGGCAGCTTTACGGTGCCGACAGGGGTGGGACCGGGTGCGACCGTAACGGTATCGGCCCAAGTGACGGTTCCAACCAACGTCACCCTCCCGGAGCCGTGGTATGTCATCGCGTTCGTCGATGGCGGAGGGAGGATGCCGGAGAGCGAGGAAGGCAACAACGTCACCAGCTCGACCGCAACGATGACGGCGCGCTATCCCCGGATGGTCCCTGACCTCAGGGCTCGTCCTCTCAGCGCGTATTCGGGGCTGCTCCGTGGAGAGGGCATCAATGTCACCGTCATGGTCCAGAACCAGGGAAATGGGTCGAGCACTGCCTCCTGGCGCACGCGGTACTTTCTTTCCGACAATGCCACCATCAATGGCGCTTCCGAGGGGATGCTGGGCGGCGCTTCCAAGGACATCTTGCTCGCCGAGGTCACCACGGCCGCCCCGCTCGCACCTGGCGCGGAACAGGGCCTGAGCCAGTTCCTTACTCTTCCGACGGGGCTGGCGAGCGCCAACTACTACCTCGGCGTGACCGTCGATCGCGCCGGAGAGGCTCCGGCGGGTTCGAGCCTCCACTCAACCCGAGTTGTGGCGATCACGAAGCCTGCCGACCTCGTGGCCGTAGGCGTGGTTGGTCCTTCGGCGATCGATGCGCGGACCGCGTTTGGTGGCACGGTATCGTTTGCGAACCAGGGTGCCTCGACTATTCCGCGCGGATGGCGGTGGACGGTGCGCCTCATGGAAGGCTCGACGGTGCGTTACGAGACGACGCCGTTCTCCTACGCAGACGACTTGACAAGTGGCACCACAGGGTCGAGCTCCGTTTGGATGGCGCCTGTGTTCGAGATGAGGCCGGGGCGCTACCGACTGGGCCTCGTAGTCGATCCGGCAAACACCCTCTACGAGGAGACGACTTCCGGAACCGACGGCGAGGTCAACAATATCGCGACCTCCGCCGAATTCATGGCCCGAGCTGTGGTGGATTTGAGTGTGAGCGTTTCACAGGATGCTCGCACGACGCTGGTGGACCTCTTGAACGCTGGCCCCGATGCCACGACAGACATTAGTGGATCGGGCTGGTCCGGCACAGCCAATCTCAGCGTGACTGCCAGTTCCGACTCCCTGGGCCAGCAGGTTCTCGCGACCTGGCGAGTCCCGCTGACGCTCACCGCGGGCGAGCGGTCGCGGCAGTCATTTTTCCTCAGCGTGCCCAGCGGCACAAGGTTCTTCCTGAGGGCCCAAGTGGACTATTCCGGGCAGAATGCCGTCGAACGCAATCTCACCAACAACGTCGCCGTCAACCCGCAACAATTCACCATGCCGTAGTCCACTCGCGACGCGGATCTCTGCCATGCGGTCTCCGACAGGCTCTTTGCTGGGGCTCGCCGTCCTCGTCGTCACTCTGTTGAGACTGCCCTGCCGGAGACAAACAGACGGAGGGGTGCGCGTCGCTCCAGAGGCTGGCGACATGTGGATGACTCCCCTCCATCGCCGAGACGCGCCGTTCCCTCGAGGTCAGCTCCACCGCGATTTCGGCCGCTTCGCGCAACTGCGGCCCCAGAGCCGAAAGGCTGTGGCGACTACGAAGGGATCCTTAACCTTCAGGCCCTCGACTGCCGCCTCACGAAGCGCTACGCGCACCGAGTCGTGGAATTCCAAGCGGGAGAACGTGACGGCGAGCCTGATGAAGAAGGCCGGCGAGCCGTACTCGCCATTTGATTGGCGATACATCGCGATGCCGCGCCGGAGATGGACCAGCGCAGAATCGTTGCGCCCCGCCTCGAGATGAATTCTCGCCACGTCACCATGCAACAAGGCAAGCGCATGCGGGTCCTCGCCTCCTTTGAGATACCTCAGGGCGCGGCGCACGTAGTGGAGCGCCGAGTCGGGGAAGCCGACCTGAATGAAGGCCTGGGCAATGAACGCATTGGGCCGTCCGAGCATCCAGGACGGGGCGGTACGGCCGTACAGGGTGAGCGCCTGACGGGAGACCCGGAGGGTGTTCTGGGCAGCGGACTGGGTTTCCCTTCCCAGGGAAGAATCCGCTTGGCGCAAGAGAGCCCGGGCGCGATCGAGGTTGCTCTGCGCGCTAAGTACGGCAGGCCCGGCCAAGCCGAGCGTTAATTGGACGGCCGGGAGGAGTCCGGCAGCAAGTCGGCTCAGGAGACCAGTTCGACGTCTCATGGCTCCAAAGGTGCAGGCTAGCTCTCGCCCTCGCAAGCACACTGCGGCGGGAATCGGATTCCGTAACGGCCGTGTTAGCGATCTGTCATGGAGGCTCCACACCACCGGGAACTGCTGCCGCCACCTTGTCTTCTCGCCTTGGCCACGGCTGGGCAGGTGCTATGATTCGTCGACTCTTCCTTCCGGACGACGTGATGGCCGAGAATGTCGCCGTTGCCACCGGGCCTTTCCTGCGTCTTCTAGCGGGCAGCCTCGGTCTCGTGCTTCCCCTCATTCTGGCACTCCCCCAAACAAGCGATGCCCAGGCTGTTGCAGATAGTGCGGCGATACTGGGCGCACGGGCCGTCCGCGAGTATGAGCAAGGAGCCCCCGCCAACCTGAGTCGGGCGATCGAACTCTGGGCTCGAGCGCTTCCCCTGGAGCGCCGGCTCGGCAACCGCCGCAATGAGGGCACGCTGTTCGACAACATTGGGGCCGCATACCATGAGCTGGGTAGGCTGGACTCGGCGCTCAGCTACTTTGGGCGAGCACACGCGGTCCGCCGGAAGGGAGGATCCCGCCAGGACGAGGCGCTGACTGCCAACTCCATCGGGCTGGTCTACGAGGACGTCCAAAAACCGGATTCGGCCCTCGCCTGGTACCGCACCGCCTACGCGATTCTGCGAACACTCAGAGATCCCCTCAACGAGGCGGTAACACTTCACAACATCGGTTCGGCGCTTGCCGGACTGGGCCGCCCGGACTCGGCGATCATCATCTTTCGTCAGGTCCTCTCGATCCGACGCCAGGTTGGAGATAGCGCCGGCGAAGCGACGACCCTGAATGCGCTGGGGAACGAGTTGCGCACGCTGGGCTACCCTGACTCGGCGGTTTCCGCATACCGACGGGCGCTCGCGATCATGCGGGGGCTCCGGGACCGCTCCGGCGAGGCGATCAGCCTGGCCAATCTCGGCAGGGTGTACGCCGATCAGGGCCCTCCTGATTCGGCGCTCTCGCTCTACCGTCAGGCGCTCGTGATTCAGCGGCAGGTTGGAGACCGCTTGGGCGAGGAGATTGCGCTCAACGACATCGCGGTGGTGTACGACGTGCGGGGTCAGGCGGACTCGGCGCTCCTCTTATACCGTCAGTCACTCGCGATGGCGCACGAGCGGGGGGACCGCAAGAGCGAAGCGCGCACCATGAACAACATCGGGACGGTGTACAGCGCGTTAGGGTTCCCTGACTCAGCCGTGGCTCTTTTCCATCGGGCCTTGGCAATCAATCGCGAGGTTGGCGACCGAGCGGGCGAGGGTACCACACTCGGCAATATCAGCTATGTCCACGGCGACCAAGGCCGGCGGGACTCTGCGCTCACCTATAACTACCAGGCTCTGGCGATCGCACGCGCCGTTGGAGGTCGAGCCAGCGAGGGACTTGCGCTTCAGAACATCGGCAGCGGGCACTTCAACCTGGGACGCCCGGACTCTGCCATCGTCTACTTCCGCCAAGCTCTTGCGATCCAGCGGGAAGTAGGGGATCGCGCCGGAGAAATGGCGACTCTCGACAATATCGGGGCGGTGCACAGAAGGTGGGGCCACGCGGACTCGGCGCTGGCTTCCCACCGTCAGGCCCTCGCCATCGCACGTGAGGTGGGGGACCGCCCACGCGAGGCAATGGCGCTTCTCGGCCTGGGTGTCCTGCACTACGACCTGGGTCGCGCTGATTCGGCGGTCGCATTTGGCAGTCAGGCCTTGGCGATCAACCGTGCCACGGGGAGGAGAAAGGGGGAAGCCGAAGCACTGCATGACATCGGCGGCTTTTACGCCGGTGCGAACCGCCCGGATTCGGCGCTGGTCTACTACGGTCAGGCCCTGGCGATCGAGCGTGAAGTGGGACTCCGCGTTCACGTAGGTCGCACTCTGAGCAACCTCGGGGCCGTCCACGCCGACCTTGGTCACGCCGACTCGGCCCTGAGCCTTCAGCAGCAAGCCCTGGCAATCAAACGCGAAGTCGGCGACCGACCCGGCGAGGGAGCCGCGACTCACAATATCGCGGCCATACGCGCCGAACTTGGGCGCGCGGACTCGGCGCTCGTGGGGTTCAGCCATGCGCTGAAGATCATGCGCGAAACGGGCGACCGTGCTGGCGAGGCGGAGACGCTCAATAGAATTGGGTGGACGCATCATCGCGCCCGGACCCCACCCGACTTGCGCGTGGCCGTGGCGTACTACGATTCCGCCGCCGCCGTCAAGGCAACAGTCGCGGCGCGCTCCGGTGGTGAGCAGAATCGGGTGAGCTACGCTGAGCAGTCCGTGGGTTTGTTCAGGCTCTGGACCTACGCGTGGCTGGCGCGGTCGTCAGAGCTTGGCCAGGTGCCCACTGCCTTGGCCGGGTTGGCGGCCTCGGAACGAGGCCGGGCGCAGTCCCTGCTCGACTTGATGCGGCGAACTTCGGGTGATGCCAGCTCCGGTCGCGACCTCACGTCGGAGGGGGCTGGCCTTCTCGCTGCGGTGACGAAGAGCGGGACGGCGGTGCTGTCCTATCTGGTCACGCTGGATACACTGGTCCTGTGGTTTGCCGTGCCCGGGCGCGACGTGGAGGTCATTCGTCGCGCCGTACCGCATGATACCCTGGCCAGGCTGGTGAGCTCGCTTCGAGGAGCGATGGGTGTAGGGGAAGCAACCCGGGGCCGCATGGCCCTTCGGGGCGGCGATCCACTGGACCCGGAACCCATCGGCGTCGTCCGCGGAAGTATCGGAGCTCGTGCCGTCCGGCCGGGGGTGGGATCGCTCGACGCAGTCAGCCGGGCGCTTGCCGAGCTGCTGCTCCCCCCGGCCCTCGACAGGCGCCTGGGGAAAGTGCGCGAGCTCGCGATCATCGCGCCAGATGTGCTCGGGCTGGTTCCCTTTGCCACGCTCCCCGTGGATTCCCGCGGTACCCCGTTCGGCGCGCGCTACGCCTTGCGTTATGCACCCTCGCTCGCCGCCCTGGGCGAAGTGGAGGGCCGCTCCGGCCTGCCGACCGGCGGGCAGCGTACCACCGCGCTGCAGCGGGCGCTGGTGGTCGGCAATCCCTCGATGCCGACCACGTCCGGTTTCGGCGAGTCGTTTCAGCTGGACAGCTTGTCCGGCGCGGCAGCCGAAGCAATCTGGCTGGCGACGCGACTAGGGAGCGCGGCGCTGATGGGCTTGCTGGCAACCGAGGCGGAGGTCCGCCGCCGGTTGCCGTCGGCCTCGATCGTTCATCTCGCAACCCACGGGTATGCGTACGCCTCGGAGGCGCGCGCGCGACTTTCTTTCGTCGCGTTGGCGCCGAGCCCCTCACACGACGGGTTTCTGACCGTGGGAGAAGTGTTGGACGATCCGGCCCTCATGCTTTCAGCCGACCTCGTGGTATTGAGCGCCTGTCAGACCGGGCTGGGCGATCTGAAGCAGGCGGAGGGGACAGTGGGGCTGCAGCGCGCCTTTCTCGCCAAGGGTGCCCGCAGTGTGCTGGTGAGCCTCTGGAGTGTTTCGGACGCGGCGACCTCCCTGCTGATGCAGAGGTTTTACACCCACTGGCTCGACGACGCCGACGGGCCCAGCAAGGCCGAGGCGTTGCGGCGCGCGCAGGAGGAGGTACGGAAGACGCCGGGATTCGAAGCGCCCAAGTATTGGGCAGCGTTTCAGCTGGTCGGGGCGCGGTGAGGGCGCTCAGAAGTCCGTGAATCATGATACTGGCTTCGACTCGGAGGAGGAAATGAAACCGCGTAGGGAATTCCGACGCCGCGCCCTGGGAACGCGGCTCCCAGCAGCGCTTGGGGTGCTGGTCCATCCTCAAGCTGCGCAGCAGTCGCGCCGCTGGCAGGACATGATGCGGCTAGTGTGGGAACGTACCCAAAGGTGCGACGTGGCGAGGCTGCTGCCAAGCGGAGTTGGCGAGGAATTGCGGAGCGTCACCTGATTGTTGGGAAATCGTAATTCCGACGAAGCGCCGGCATCAAGTAGCACCCGCATCTTGACAACCGCCCAATCGAGCGCGATGTAAGCACGGTCGGAAGTGAAATGGGGCTCCTGCCTTAGACCAGTCGCTCGCGCAAAAGGTCCTTCTCACTGGTCAGGAGTTCTTCAAACTCTACCTTTACGAGAAGAGGACAGAACAGATATGCATGCCCAGCACGCTCCCGAGCGGTACGGTTTTCTTCCCACGGGCCTCCGTGGAGGTCCAGGGAACCTATGCCGTGGATCGCAACCAAACGAATAACCTGTCGGTGAACCCGCAACGCTACGTTTTCCCCTAGCGGTGCTCATGCAGCCGTTCTGTGCGCTCCTGCTGGACGACGGCGAGCGGCGGCAGCCTTCTCAACAGTCCGGAGGAAACATGACTGGAGTCCCCCCCTTGGCGCCGGTCGAGAATCTCCACCTGCTCCGGTCGCCCCACCCCGGCGCCAAGGTCCTTCGGCGGGTCGGATTCTTCCTGGTGCTATTCACCCTGCCGACCGTCCTGACGCTCTCCGGTGTCTTCCCCGAGCCAAAGAGCCGCGGCGATGTCATGCTGATCCTGGGGATCTCTTGGATGCTAATCGGCATTTTTGGTCCAATCCTCATCCTCTGGTTCGGGGCGTCGAGGATCGGAGACTACCTCGCCTTCTTCCCGAGGGTCCGCTCGTCGGTCGGGGCGCTCATGCTCCTTGCGGGTGCGGGAATGGCTGTGCTCGGCGGGATTGCCGCGACCAATTCCTCAGTACAGGGCCGGAAAGGCACTCCCTTCGTCTTCGCGGCGGCCTTGCTGTTCGGGGGCTGGCGGATGCTGCGCGGCAGGCGATCTGGCACGCCGAAATGACCTCCCGCGCCAACCCGGTGCGATCGCGGCTCCGCATCGTCGCAAGCCTTGTCGCACTCTCGATGGCGGCTGGCGAATCCACAGCGCAGTCCGAACGCATCCAGGCCCTGCTGGACAGCTCTAATGCCGCGGTAGCCGGATCGACTCCCTCCGGCTACCGGACCGCGGTCCGTCTTCGCTTGGAAGCCCTCCAACTCGTTCAGAGGACCAAGAATCGCCGTCAGGAGGGACAGGTCCTCATCGGAATCGGCAGCGCCTGGCAGCAGCTCGGCGAGCTCGACCTGGCCCGAAACTACGCGCTACGAGCCATCTCCCTGCTGATGCAGGCCGGGGACACCTCCGGCGCGGCATCGGCATTGACGGGGCTTCTGGCGCCGGCGTACCAGGGAATGGGATCGATCGACTCCGCGGTCGCAACCCACCATCGATCCGCCGCGCTCGCGCGCGCCGGGCACGACCGGTACCAGGAGGCGATGGCCCTCCAGAATCTTGGCGCGCTGTTCGCGTCGGTCGGGCAAGCCGATTCAGCCATCGGGTCGCTGCTGGGTGCCTTCGCGGTGGTGCCGCGAACCGGCGACCGCAGGGTGGAAGCGGTCTTGTTTGGCAATCTGGCGGAGGTTTACCAGCGCCAGGGTAACGCGGACATGGCGCTGCGATACGGGCGCGAGGCCATCAGGGTGGCCCAGGAGGCGCGCAGCGATTCCACCGCTGCCATCGCGCACAACCGGCTCGGCGAGCTTCACGCCTGGCGCGGCTCCCGCGACTCGAGCCTCGACCACTACCGAGCGGCACTCACGGCCGCCGGGCGGGCCAGAGATCAGACGCTTCGCCGCACGGTGCTCCTGAATACCGGGTTCCTTCTGAAGGACCTCGGCCAGTTCGATTCTGCCGCGGTCTACGTCCACCTCGCCATCGCGGCGTCACGGGAAGTAAAGGATTTCGTGGCGGAGGCTCAGGGCCTCGATGCAATAGGAGATCTTTTCAAGAGAGCGGGCCAACGCGATTCCGCCCGAGCCTATTACGGCCGGGCTCTGGTCGCCTATCGGACTGTTCAGGATGGCCGTAACGAGGCGCTTTCAATGCTCAACCTGGTGGAGACGGACCCCTCCAGCGATTCCGCGCTCCGATACGCGAATCAGGCGCGGGACCGGGGCAGGCAGATGAAGGATCTTCACGTGGAGACGGTGGCGCTGAATCTGATGGGTCGCCTGGCACTGGAGCGACAAGCAGATTCCGCCGTGACGTGGTACCGCGAGTCGCTCCGGTTGAGCCGGCAAGGCTCGAACCTCGGCTTCGTGTACCGGAACCTCAGAGACTTGGGCAGTCTCTATTTTCTGGGCAGCAATTTCCGAGTCGCAGCGGCGTACTACGATTCTGCGGACGCGGTCCGGACACTTATGAGGACCCGATCCGGCGCGGATTTCAATCGAACGACCCTGGGTGAGCAGGACGGAGCGCTGTATGCCGCCTGGATGTACTCCTGGCTTTCCCTGGTGCCGACCTCGGGGGTGCCCGCGCTCAACGCGGCCCTGGCGGCGACGGAACGGGGGCGCGCGCAGGCCCTGCTCGATCTGATGACCGACGCTGGCCCCCCCGGCTCCACCGTTGATCTCCCGTCATGGGGCCGTGATCTCATCGCGTCCGCGGGACGCAGCGGAACGGCAACAGTAGTCTACTACGCCGGCATACCAGGGGTAGTTCACTACTGGGTCACGGTGCCGGGCAAATTGCCATTTGTCGGTGGCATCTTGATCACCCCGGATAGTCTCCGAAACATGGTGAACCGGCTCCGGAACCGGCTCGGCGTCGATCAGGGGGGCACACGACTCAGCGAGCGAGGACTTCCTCCGGAACGAGGCGCCATCGGGGCCTCGCAGGGCTCCGGGGATTGGCGCGCGACCGCGGCGGCGCTGTCCCGCACCCTCTTCCCCGCCGAGCTGCGCCAGCGACTCACCGGGGTTCGCGAGATGCTGGTGATTCCCCATGGAGTGATCGCGCTGGTGCCCTTCTCTCTGCTTCCGTGGAACGCCGCAGCCGACCGGCTTGGTGACCATGTCGCGGTTCGGTTCGCGCCTTCTGTCGCCACTGCGAATGCCGCCGAGGCGAGACCGAAGCCCATCGGCGCGCCGCAAGCGCTGGTCGTCGGCGATCCAGCCATGCCCCTGGTGGGGACTGAGAGCACGGAGCGGCTGCGGCTCGCTCCCCTGCCCGGCGCGGCTCGGGAGGCGCAGCTCGTCGCGGCCCGATTGGGAACGGCTTCCCTGGGCGGGTCCGCAGCCACCGAGTCGGTCGTGCGACGCCTGCTCTCCAGCGCGAGCGTGGTTCATCTCGCCAGCCATGGGTATGCCTACTCGAGCGAAGGAGAGGCCCGAAACTCCTTCATCGCCTTGGCGGCGGATTCCGTGCATGACGGGCTCCTTACCGTGGGAGAGATCCTGGACGACCCGGCGATCACCCTCCGCGCCGACCTCGTCGTCCTCAGCGCCTGCCAGACCGGACTGGGCGATCTGAAACAGGCTGAGGGCACCATTGGACTCCAGCGGGCGTTCCTCGCCAAAGGCGCCCGAAGCGTGCTGGTCTCACTCTGGAGCGTGTCCGACGAGGCGACTCGCCTGCTGATGACGCGCTTTTACTCTCATTGGATGGATGATTCGGACCGTCCCTCCAAGCCCCAGGCTCTTCGCCGGGCCGAGGCGGACGTTCGCGCGCGGCCCGAGTTCTCGCACCCGAAGTTCTGGGCCGGGTTTCAACTGGTGGGGGCGCGGTGATGTCCTGAATGACAGGAAGAGGAGCGATCCGATAGTGCTAACCCTGCTGTGAGCGACTTGTAATGGGCGTGTCACTCCGGGGATAGAGTGCGGTCGTCCATCTTTACATGCGCCGGATCGAAGCCGAACCTGATTGGCCGCCGGTGGATCCCGGAAGCCTTGACAATGTTCCTGCGCCGCGATAGTCACTGAACACCAAATTGTCGTGGAGGCCCCATGCGTTTGTCTCGCCAGATCGTACTCACCGGATTATTGAGCACTTCGCTCCTCGCGCTATTGGCAGGCCCCGTGTCGGGTCTGCAGGTTCAGGCCACCGCACCGTCCCTCAACCCCCCGCGGGTGTACCTCTCGCCGCCGCGTCCGGGGAAGGGCCAAGTACTGGAGTGCTCCAATCCGGACTGGTCGACTGGGCTGACTCCTGGGGCAAAGCGCGTCTTTCGCGCTGCCTGCATTACCCACGACTTTTGCTATCGTCACGGCTACCGCACCTACAATCATTCGAGGAATTCTTGCGATCTCCAAATGCTGCATAGAATGGAGGCAACTTGCCAAGACGAGTACTCCTCGACCGCCGACCGGGCCCAGTGCCAGGTCCGTGCGCAAACGCTGTATTTGGGATTGCAGACCTGTGCCGAGGGTAGCATTCTCGGGATCGAATACGATACTGGCGCATGCGCCGCCTTCCGAGACAAGGGCTCAAGGGCGGTCGAGTACGAGTCGAATTTGGTCAACCCTCCGTATACAGCAGAACGAATTACCTGGCCCAAGTTGGGCGATGTGAACGGCGACAAGCGTGCCGACCTCGTGTACTATTTCGGCACCAATTCCGACGCCGATATTGCGATCCGCACGAAGGCTTTTCCATCCACGGGTGTCTGGACTCAGTGGCATGGGGACCTCACCTGGAGCACGTCAGTATTCAACTATCCGACGGTCTCAGGGGATTTCAATGGTGACAAGCGGATGGACCTTGTCATGCCGTACAACTATGGTGGGAAGCTGGTGATACACTTGGTCCGCTCTCAGGGAAATGGACAGTGGGTTGGCACCGAGCAAACAAACTTCGCGCCCCTTGGTATTCAAGTTGCTTCCACCGGACTCGGGCGGCCCACGCTAGAAGGCGACGTCAATGGCGATCGGATCTCTGACCTGATCTTCATCACGCAGCGGGGGAACCAGGCGGGGCTCTGGGTAGATACGTTTCTTGGCAGTCAGGCTGGGACCTGGACTCATAGATCGTACTTTAATACCTGGACCGACGTACACGAGTACCCGACGCTGGTGGGTGACGTGAACGGCGACGGCCGTGCGGATCTGATTTTTCCGATCCAAGAAGGCAATGCCCAGAGTTTGACGGTGAAAGTGTTGTTCTCCAGTGGCTCTACCTGGGCGCCAGCGACCCAGCCGATCGGGTGGGGGCACGCCGTGCATCCCGCCATCGTGGGTGACATCAATGGAGATCGCAAGGCGGATCTGATTTTTGTGTTCCCTACGGGCTCCGGGTACGAGGTCAGGACACTGATCTCCAAGGGGGATGGAACCTGGAATGGGCAGACGGAGCTGATCAACTGGGGCAGCCAGGGTATTCTTGAATACCCGACACTGGTCGGCGACGTAAACGGCGATGGCAAAACCGATCTGGTCTTCCCATACCACAATAGCAACAGGGGCGTTGTGGTAGTTACCTTCACCTCGATTGGAGGCGGGACTTGGAACGCCTCTGAACAGACCTTTGGCTGGGGAGGGGATTGGTTAAAGTATCCAACCATGCTCGGGGACATCGACGGCGACCTCAAGGCGGACCTCATATTCCCCTGGCACGAAAAGGCGGGGTTAGGTCTCCCTGGACTCAGCGTTCGTTACCTCCGTGGCTTCACGAACGGTGTTTGGACGCTCGACGGGATCAAGGCCTTCGGGGATTGGAAGGAAGTGCTGAACGGCCCCGTGCCGTGAACGAAATGCCCAGTGTGATCTGAATGAAAATGGCGGGAGCGTGTGGGAATCGAACCCACCGGAGCAGCCGAAGGCGTCTCCATCGCGGTTTTGAAGACCGGCCGGACCACCAGGCCCGATCCGCCCCCATAAATTCGGTGACCGGTGGCACAGGCTCGGTTACCGGTCACAGGTCACAGGTCACGCTTCACGGCAATGACTTCAATTTCCACCAGGACATTTCTTGGCAGCCCAGCCGCCGCGACGGTACTGCGCGCCGGCCGGTGCGAGCCGAAGCGCCGGGCGTAGACCTCGTTCATCGCGGCGAAGTCGGACATCGTCTGGAGGAAAACGGTTGTCTTGACCACGCGCGAGAGATCGGAGCCCGCAGCGGAGAGGACCGCCTCCAGATTGCTCAGCACCTGCTCGGTCTGCTCCACGATCCCTTCAGCCGCGATTTCCATCGTGGCAGGGTCGAGCGCGATCTGGCCCGCGGTGAAAATGAGATCGCCCGCGATCACAGCCTGGCTGTAGGGGCCGATCGCCTTGGGGGCATCGTTGCTGGCGACGAAGCTCAGTTTCATTAGAACAATCCCTCGATCCGTCCATCTGAATGGACCCGGATCGCCTCCGCGGCAGGGGTCTTGGACAGGCCCGGCATGGTCATGATATCGCCGGCCAGCGCGACCACGAACCCGGCGCCCGCCGAAGGATAGACGTCCCGGATGGTGATGCGGAACCCGGTGGGCCGGCCGAGCTTGGTCGGGTCGTCGCTGAAGGAGTACTGGGTCTTGGCGATGCAGACCGGCGTGCCGCCCAGCCCCATCGCTTCGCACTGGGCGATCGCCTTGTCCGCCACGGGGCTGTAGTCGACGCCGGCGGCCCCGTAGATCCCGGTCGCGATCGCTTCAATCTTGGGCTTGATCGGAAGTGCCATGTCATAGAGCGGGGTGAATTTCGCCTTCCCCTCGCCGAGGACCGCGAGGATCTCCTTCGCCAGCGCCTCCCCGCCTTCCCCGCCCTTTGCCCACACGTCGCTCAGCGCGGCGCGTACTCCCCACCCTTTCGCGGCGCTGAGCACGGCATCCAGCTCCTCCCGGGTATCCGAGACGAACCGGTTGAGGGCGACGATGACCGGGAGCCCGAATTTCTGCAGGTTCCGGACGTGGGCCTCGAGGTTCGCCATGCCGCGGGAGAGCGCCGCCACGTCCGGTGCCGCAAGGACGTCCTTGCGCACCCCGCCATGCATCTTGAGTGCGCGCACCGTCGCCACCACCACCGCGGCCTCGGGGTTGAGCCCCCCGAGGCGGCACTTGATGTCGAGGAACTTTTCCGCGCCGAGATCGGCGCCGAAACCGGCTTCGGTCAACACGATTTCCCCGAGGGAAAGCCCGAGCCGCGTCGCCATCAGCGAGTTGCAGCCGTGCGCGATGTTCCCGAAGGGTCCGCCGTGGACCAGGGCGGGGCCGCCCTCGAGCGTCTGGACGAGATTGGGGAGGAGTGCGTCACGCAGAAGCAGCGTCATCGCTCCCGCGGCCTTGAGGTCGGCGGCGGTCACCGGTTTCTTGTCCCGGGTCAAGCCGACGATGATGCGGCCCAGCCGCGCCTCCAGGTCCTGCAGATCCGAAGCCAGGCAGAGGATCGCCATGATTTCACTGCCGGGCACGATCACGAACCGGTCTTCCCGGGACGGTCCGCCGTTGAGTCCCCCCAGCCCGACGATGATCTGCCGGAGCGCGCGGTCGTTCATGTCGATGGTGCGGGGCCAGGAGATCCGGCGGCTGTCGAGACCGAGCGCGTTGCCGTGATGGACATGGTTGTCCAGCATGGCCGAGAGGAGATTGTGCGCCGACGTGATCGCGTGGAAATCCCCGGTGAAATGCAGGTTGATCTCGTCCATCGGGATCACCTGCGCGTAGCCGCCCCCCGCCGCACCGCCCTTCACACCGAAGACGGGACCGAGCGAGGGCTCCCGGATGCAGACCACCGCCTTCTTGCCGAGCCGGCGGAGCGCCTGGCCCACGCCCACGGTCACGGTGGATTTGCCCTCGCCGGCCGGTGTGGGGGTGATCCCCGTTACCAGGACGAGCTTGCCCGTGGGCTCCCGGGCGCGGATCGCCGCCATGGTGATTTTGGCCTTGGTGTGGCCATAGGGAAGGATCTCGTCGGGCCCGAGTCCGAGCTCGGCGGCGACCGCGGTGATGGGGCGCGGGGTTGCCGCTTGCGCAATTTCAATGTCAGATGGCACTGATGCCACAGCCATACTCCTTGGTGAGGGAGTAGGCAGTGGGCAGTGGGCAATAGGCAACTGCCTATTGCCTGCTGCCTACTGCCTATTCACTAGTCGTGATCCAAACACGCGTACCGCATTGGCCGTCGTCAGGGCACAGATTTCTTCGAACTTCACCCCTCGCACGACGGCGATGCGCTTCGCCACTTCGCTGACGTACGCCGGTTCGTTCCGTTTGCCGCGGTGCGGCACCGGCGCCAGGTACGGTGCATCGGTCTCGACCAGCAGCCGCTCGGCGGGGATGCGCCGGATCGCGGCGTCGTCGGTCCAGCTCCGGAACGTGACCATGCCGCTGAACGAGAAATAGTGGCCCAGGGCGATCCCGGCTTCGAGCAGCGCGGGGCCGCTGCTCCAGGAATGCAGGATGGCGACGGTGCCGGGATGATTGCCGAGGATGGTGGCGACATCCTCGTCGGCCTCCCGCGCATGGATCACCGCCGGCTTTCCGGCCAGACGGGCGAGCTCGAGCTGCGCCTCGAAGGCGCTCCGCTGCTGCTCGCGGGGCGAGTGGTCGTAGTGGTAGTCGAGCCCCATTTCTCCCGCGGCCACGACTCTCGAATCCTTGAGCGCTCCAGCCAGCCACACCGACATGGCCGCATCCCATTGCGAGGCGACGTGGGGATGCACACCCACGGTCGCGGAGAGGCGCGCATCGCCGGCGGCCAGCGCGAGGGCGCGATCGGCCACCTCACGCGATTCGCCGATCACGACCAGGTGTCCAACCCCGGCGCCGGCTGCTCGCGCGACCACCTCGGCGACATCCGCGGTAAAGGCGGCGTCACCGAGGTGGCAGTGGGAATCGACCAGCACCGGAACCGGGTCAGCGGGCCGGCTGCGGCTTCCGTCCCCCCGGAGCCGCCGCCGGCTGGGTCACATGCCGGAGGCCCCGGGCATGCGCCCCGGGCCAGCGCTGCTCGATATACAGCAGCACCGGGGACGCGATGAAGATCGACGAGAACGTCCCGATGAACAGGCCGAAGAACATCACGAGCGCGAACGGTCGGATCACTTCGCCGCCAAAGATCGCCAGGGCCAGCAGGGTGGCGAGTGCCGTGCCGCCGGTCATCACCGTCCGGGGCAACGTCTCGTTCACCGCCCGGTTGAGCACGGAGACAAAACTGTCCTTGGAATACCTCTTGAGGTCCTCGCGGACCCGGTCGAAGATGACGATCGTGTCATTGAGCGAGTATCCGACCACGGTAAGAATCGCCGCCACCACGATGAGGCTCACCTCGAGGTCCGTCACGCCAATGAAGGCGATGGTGGCCAGGATATCATGACCGGTGGCTGCGACCGCAGCGAGACCGAAGCGCCACTCGAAGCGATAGGCCAGGTAGATGAGCACGGCAACGAACGAGAGGATGATCGCGAGAAAGGCACGCTGGCGGAGCTCGCCTCCCACCTTGGGCCCGACCGCTTCGCTCCGTAGGATCGTGTACTGCCCCGCACCCAGCACCTGGTCGAGCGCGCGTCGCACCTCGGTTGTTGTCGCCTCGATGTCGTCGGACTTGGCCGCCTCGCCCTCCAGGCGCGCCCGGATCACGTATTCTCCCGCGCCACCAAAGCTCTGGATTTCGGCGCCCGGAAGTCCCTGCTCCGCTAGTCCGGTTCGGAGCCGGGCCGTCACATCCTCCTGGCCGGCCGTCTGCACCTGAAAGAGGGTGCCCCCGGTGAACTCGATGCTGTAGTTCAACCCGCGGACCAGCAGGAACGCCAGGCCGACCGCGAGTACCGCGCCGGTCACGATGTAGGCGTACCGCCGGAAGCCGAGGAAATCGTAGCTGGCGTTCTTGAACGGCCGGAAGGAGCCGACGCTCAGCGACTTCATGTCGGGCCGCTTCGAGAGCCAGATCATGTACATCGTCCGGGTGATGAACACGGCGGTGATCAGGGACGCCAGGATACCGATGATCAGGGTGACCGCGAAGCCTTTGACCGGCCCGGTACCGAACTGGAAGAGAAAGAGCGCGGTCAGCACGGTGGTCAGGTTTGAATCGATGATCGCCGGCATCGCGTGCTTGAAGCCCTCATCCACGGCGAGCCGCACCGTTTTCTCGAGCGCCAGCTCCTCCCGGATGCGCTCGAAGATCAGCACGTTGGCGTCCACCGCGATACCGATCGACAGCACCATTCCCGCGAGGCCCGGCAGGGTGAGCGTGGCCTCCACCATCGAGAGACCGCCCAGCGTAAACAGGATGTAAAAGCCCAGCGCGACCACCGCCAGCGCGCCGCTCAGCGCGTAGTAGCCAAGCATCGTCAGGATCACCACCGCGATGCCCACAAGCCCCGCAGTGATACCGCCGCGGATGGAATCTTCGCCGAGGCTCGCACCCACCTGCCGCTCCTCGACCACCTTGAGCGGCACCGGGAGCGCGCCAGCGCGGAGGGTGAGCGCCAGGTCCTGCGCCTCCTGCAGCGACCGGTTGCCAAGGGTGATCTGGCCGCTCCGGTCGATGCGTCCCTGGATCACCGGGGGACGGCCCTGTACCCGGCGGTCGAGCACGATCGCCATGAAATCGCCGATGTGCCGCGCGGTCTCGCCGCCGAACTTCCGCCCGCCGGCGCGGTCGAGCTCGAACCGCACGATCGGCCCGTTGGTGAGCGGATCGATGGCGGCGGTGGCGTCCACCAGATTCTCACCGGTGATGATCGGCTTCTCGTCCACGACGTAGAGCATCCGGTACTGGTTGACCCCGGCGCTGACCGGCGCGCCGGACCAGAGGAATTCGATGTTCCGGGGCCAGAGCGCCTTGACCTGCGGGATGTTCAGCAGGCTGTCCACCCGGGGAAACGCCGCTTCCGAGACGACGAACTCGCCCGGGGATGCCTGGAGGCCCGCCGCAGCCGCCGGCTGAATCAGCGAGCTCAGCACGCCGCCGGTGATGTTGGTGCTGTCGGATGCGGCCTTGGCGGAATCACCGCCCAGCAGCTGCTCGACCGCCGAGGGCGTTGCGGGCGTTCCCGCCGGGGCGTTGAGTCCGAGCGCGCGGAGCGCCCGCTCGAAGGACGGCAACGCCCGCTCGAAGGCCCCCGTCTTGTCGGTGATCCGAAACTCGAGGAAGGCGCTCTTCTGCACGATGGATTTCGCCCGCGCGGGATCGGAGATGCCGGCCAGCTCGACCACGATCCGGTCCTTGCCGACCTGCTGCACCAGCGGCTCGGTCACGCCAAACTCGTCGACTCGCTTGCGCAGCACCTGCAGGGCGCGTTTGGTATCGGCATCCGGATCGGCGGAGACCTTGTTCGTCTGGTCGAGCTCCATGGCCAGGTGCATCCCGCCCCGGAGGTCGAGGCCCAGCTTGAGCGGCACCCGCGTCATCGAGGTGTCGCGCATTACCCCGTCGGCCCGCCGCTCCCGCACGGTGATGTCACGGGGGAAGAGATAGAAGATCGAGGCGGCGACCAGCACCGCGATCAGGATCAGCC
>CAYTMW010000021.1:0-65078 GCA_964439025.1 uncultured Gemmatimonas sp.
GGTATCCGAAGCTCCCCAACGTCGCCAACTGCCGCATCTGCCTCGTCTCGGTTCAAGGCGGCGGCAAACTGGTTCCCGCCTGCGGTACTCCCGCCGCTCCCGGCATGGTCGTCGAATCCGAGTCGGCCCCTGCCGTCGAGAACCGTCGCAGCGTGCTCCGTTTTCTCCTCGAGCGATATCCGGGCGATCATCTGAGCAACGGCGGGCGGGATCAACCCCGCAACGAGTTCGAGCGCTACGTCACCCGCTACGGCGTGACCGAGCCCGCCCGCCGGGAGTTGCCGCTCCGTGGCGGTGACACCCGACCGGGCGACGTCATGATCAGCCACGACATGTCGCTCTGCATCCTCTGCACCCGGTGCGTGCGGGCCTGCGAGGATATCCAGGAGGTTGGCGTGCTCGACGTCGCAGAGCGCGGCGCCGGAACCGAGATCATCGTGGGTGGCGACGGCGACCCCGATCATGCCGGCTGCACCTGGTGCGGCGAGTGCGTCCGGGTCTGTCCCACCGGGGCAATTTTCGAGGTCATGCCGCGCAAGCGGTTCGACCAGGCGGCCATCCGGGAACCCGACCGCGTGGTGCGCTCGGTCTGTCCGTATTGCGGGGTCGGGTGCCAGATCGATATCCACGCGCGGGGGAACGAAGTGGTGCGGGTGACCTCGCCCTGGATCGAAGAGCGCACGCCGAATCAGGGCTCGACCTGCGTGAAGGGGCGCTTCGGCTACGATTTCCCGCAGCACCGCGACCGGCTCCTCAAGCCGCTGATCCGGAAGGGATGGGAGCAGCGAGAAGGGCGATGGGTGTATGCCGGAGAGTCTCCGCGGTATCGCACCGGCGACTGGCAGACGATCGCCGAGGAGGGCCAAGGCCGCAAACCGCGTCCGCCGCAGCGTCAGGTCGGCAAGCCGCCGCTGACCGGGCTCCCGGTACTCGACGACGGTGACGTGCGGGACCGCAACGCGACTCCGCCGGAGTGGTACGACAGCTTCCGCGAGGCGAGCTGGGAGGAGGCGATGAGTCTCACCGCCCAGGAGCTGGCGCGGATCCGCGACACCATGGGGCCGCAGGCGCTGGCCGCCTTCTCCTCCGCCAAGTGCAGCAACGAGGAGAACTACGCGCTGATGCGGATGGTACGCGCCGGCTTCCGAACCAACAGCGTGGATCACTGCACCAGGCTCTGCCATTCGACGTCGGTTGCCGCGATGAACCGCGCGCTGGCCACCGCCGCCGCGTCGGGCTCCATGCGCGAGATCGAGGAGGCCTGCGACGTCATCTTCATCGCCGGCGCGAACACCACGGAGAGCCATCCTGTCTTCGGAGCACTCATCAAGCGGGCGCGGGTCAAGGGGGCCACGCTCATCGTCGCGGACGTGCGGAAGACCGAGCTCGCGGATCTCGCGGACAACCACCTGCAGATGCTCCCCGGCACCGACGTCGCCCTGTACAATGCGATGCTCGCCCACATCATCCGGGTGGGCCTCGTGAACGAGACGTTCGTGCGCGACCGCACCACCGATTTCGAGAAGGTGAAGGCTGCCGTCGCGCCCTACACCCTCGAGGTTGCGGAGCGGATCACCGGAATTCCCGGGCATCTTATCCGGGGCGCCGCGGAGCTGTACGCCCGGGGGCCGAATACCTCGACCCTCTGGGCAATGGGCCTGACCCAGCACGCCACCGGCACCGACATCGTCGCGAGCCTGTTGAATCTCCTCCTCGCCTGCGGAATGATCGGCCGCTGGGGCGCGGCGATGATTCCGATTCGGGGGCAGAACAACGTGCAGGGGGCGAGCGACGTCGGCGCGATTCCCTTCGCCTATACCGACTACCGCCCGGTCAAGGATCCCGCCAACCGGGCGGAGTACGCCGCGGCGTGGGGGGTACCGGCGGAGTCGCTGTCGCTCGAGGACGGTCTCATGGTCACCGAGATCGTGAAGCAGGGGAGCCCGGTCCGCGGCATGTTCATCATGGGGGAGAATCCGGTGCTCTCGGACCCCAACGTCGCCAAGGCGGAGGAGTGGGTCCGGAAACTCGATTTCCTCGCGGTGCAGGATCTCTTTCTTACCGAGACGGCGCGCTGGGCCGACGTGGTCCTGCCGGGGTCGTCGTTCGCCGAGAAGGAAGGCACCTTCGCCAACACCGACCGGCACATCCAGCTCGCAATGCCCGCGGTCACTCCGCCGGGGGAGGTTCGGCAGGATCTGGACATTCTGGTCGACCTGTCGAGGCGGCTCGGGCTCGCGACCCCATTCAATACGCCGGCGGAGGTGATGGACGAGATTGCGCGGGTGACGCCGACCTGGCGTGGCGTGTCCTACGGCAAGCTCCGCCGGGAGGGCTCCCTTCAATACCCGGTGCCGACGCCCGACTCACCCGGCACACCGTTCCTCTTTGCCGACCGATTCCCCACGGCCGATGGCCGGGCGCTGATGGTGCCGGTGGAATATCTGCCGCCTTCCGAGCTGCCCAGCGCCGAATATCCGTTCTTCCTCAACACCGGACGCCAGATGTATCACTGGCACACCGGCACGATGACCCGCAGGGCGGAGGGACTCGATTCCCGGGAGCCGGTGCCGATCGTGGAGATTTGCGCCGCTGATGCGATGGCCCTGGGTGTGTCGGAGGGGGAGACGGTGCGGGTCACATCGAGACGCGGGAATATTCTGATCGGAGTCCGTATCTCCGAGCGCCAGGCGCCGGGACAGGTCTTCATCCCGATGCATTTCCGCGAGGCGGCCGCCAATCTATTGACCAACCCTGCCCTCGATCCCTACGCCAAGATCGCCGAGTTCAAGGTGGCCGCGGTCAGGGTGGAGCCGCTGCCCTCCCAGTAACTCTCGCCTATTCGACGAGTGTCGCTGGGCAGCATCCGGCGCGAGCCGCCTCGCTCCGCATGGCATGATTCGTGAGAATTCTGTCGCCTTTCTTCGTACCAGTTTCTCAAAATGCACTGGACGAGGGCCGCAATTTTGAGAATGCGGCGGTGAGACGCCCGTCGGAGGCGCGAACGAGCCTCCCAACGCGTGAGATCCTTCCTGGCCTGGGCGCTCAATGCAGCACTATGTTGCATGGTTACAACACTGGAAGCGAGCAGGGTATCGCTCGAGGGAGCGTGCCACCACGCCTGCTCCCGCGCGGGCGCCATTGTTTCCCTCCGAGAATGTGATGCCCTCCCGGCCGGAAGACGCATCCCCGCTTCCACGGCCCCAGGATTCGGGTCGGCTCGCGCGATTGCAGTACGTCATCGTGGCGGTGGCGATCATGATCTTCCTGACGCTGGGCTGGCGGGGCCGGGCGCCCGTCAGGGTCGTCCGCTCGGACGATCTCATTTACCTCTCGGTCAGTC
This sequence comes from uncultured Gemmatimonas sp., assembly GCA_964439025.1. GTDB lineage: Bacteria > Gemmatimonadota > Gemmatimonadetes > Gemmatimonadales > GWC2-71-9 > JABFSM01. The sequence goes on from CAYTMW010000021.1 coordinate 3,344, forward strand.
GTTCGCTCGAGACTGGCTCGTACCGCGAGATCCACCTGGTGGACGCCCCGCTCCACGTCCGCTATCCTCCCGGATATCCCGCCTGGCTGGCGGTGCTCCGCAAGCTGGGTGGCGACAGTCCGGATCTGATACGGGCCGGCAACCTCCTCCTCAGCGCCCTCTCGATCGTCTGCCTCTATTTCATCGTGCGCCGAGTCGCCGGGCTTCCCATGGCCCTCGCGGCGATTCTCCTGATGGCGGTGAATCCCGCGCTCCTGGATGCGGGCGGCACCCTCCCGTCTGAAGCGCTGTTCCTCGCGCTGGTGGGCGCTGCGCTGCTCTGCACTATCCGAGGCCCGCCCGCCCCGCGAAGCACGGCCTACCTGGCGATCGCGTTTGCCCTGGCTGCCTTTCTGACCCGGACCCCGGGAATCACGATTATGCTCGCGATTGGCGCCTGGCTGTGGTCCCGGCGTCGCACGCGCGAGCTCGTGATCTACGGCGCGACCTCCCTGCTCGTGGTGGGAGGCTGGATTGCCTACACCGCGGCCGTGCCCCGCACCCAAAACACCTGGTCATACTGGTCGGACATGGCCGCGGGATTGAAAACCGCCGCCCCGGGAATGCTTGCTCGATCGGCGCGGTGGATCTGGCGCAACGCGACCGGGTACGCGACGGAAGATCTCCCTTGGGTCCTCCGCGTGCCGACGGTGCCCGGGACCATCATCGACAACCTGTTCTGGCTCGGGGTGGTGACGCTCCTGACCGCCGTTGGTATCGCAGTCCTCTGGCGAACATGCCGTCCGGTCGCGCTCTACCTGGTCCTTTCCGGCGCGCTCGTTCTGGTCTGGCCTTATCGCGACGATCGGCTGCTCGTTCCCTTGCTCCCCTGCGCGCTGACCGCGCTGCTGGTCGGGGCGAATCGGCTGGCTCGCCCCCTGCAGCCGACCGCGCGGAAGGTGGCCCTGGGCCTGCTGGTACTGGCGATGGGCTTCGGAAACGTTCGGGGGGCGCTGGCGCGGGATGCCGCAGCGGCCCAGTGCGATCGGGCCAACCCGTACGACGGCCCCGGTTGCTACGACGCGGAATCCCGAGCCATCGCGACGGCCTCGATGTTTCTTCGTTCGCACGCCCCAACAGGATCGATGGTGCTGACCCTCCATCCCGAAGGCGTGAACCTCCTGACCGGACTTCTGACGGAGTCGCCGGCCGCGATCAATGGCTTACCTCCTGGGCGGGCCGTCCCGGAGCTCCGCTCCAGGGGCATTCAATATGTGTTGATGGCGGGGGGACGAGACCGCGTGAGAGCCAGCCTGGCCCGGGGACTCCTCGAATCCTGCCGTGAGCTTCGGGTCGAGACACGCTTCCCGCCGAACGATTTCCTCCTCTCGCTCAACACCCCGCGCGGGCCGTCGGAGGACGCGTGCCCCCTGCTGACCGAAGTTCTGAAAGCCTCCCCAACGGGCCGGGACTAGAAGCATTTAGATTGCCACGGCCAGTCGCAAGAGGCAACGGCGCATGGGTGCGGCTCAGGGAAGTTCCAGCCTGACCCTCGGCGTGAACCTCTTCGCGTCTACCTGCGGAGCCGGTTGCGGGGCCGCACGCGCATCCCTGCATTTCTCGCCCGTCACATTCCAGCGTCGCAGGCTGTCCCCATCCTGATCGCCGACTGGCTTCCCGTCTTCACGGACCTCCCCTCGGCGATGCCATGGGATGGCTTCGCAACTCACCCTGGCGCTCCTCACCCCTGGAGTCCAACGAACAATCTGTGATGGAGCGTGTGGTTCGACCGGGGGACACCGTCCTGGACATCGGCGCACCAGCTCGACGATTTGATCGCCGGGGGAGACTGCCCGTCTCCCGACTTCGTCAAATGCGATGTGGAGGGGGCGGAGTTGCAGGCGTTCCAGGGCGGCCGGGTTCTGCTCAACAGGGCCAACGCCCCGATCATCCTCTTCGAGGCGAACGTGGCGACGGTCCACGGGATCTCTGGGCGCGATCGACTTGGACGATCCATTCCACTCGAACATTCTCGCCGTCCCCCAGTCCAGAGAGGACCGACTCAAGTAACTCGGGCCCCGGACCTCGACTTTCCGTCGTGGGGGAGCCGGACTATCCTTGATCATCCCTCTACTATCACTTCTCCGATGCGCGCCTTAGTCAAACCCGGGCCCGGCCCAGGCATGGAGCTTCGCGACGTTCCGACGCCCGGGTACGGGCCCAGCGACGTCCTGATCCGGGTCCATGCTGCGGGTGTGTGCGGGACCGATCTGCATATCTGGGAGTGGGACGCCTGGGCCAGCGGCCGCCTCAAGCCGCCGGTCACCGTCGGGCACGAGTTCGCCGGCCGGATCGAGCGCCTCGGCGCCGAGGCGGAGGCGGAAGGTCTCCTGCAAGTGGGCGACCCGGTCACCGCCGAAGGCCATATCGTCTGCGGACATTGCCTGCAGTGCCGCACCGGCAACAGCCACCTCTGCGTCCGGACCCGGATCATCGGAGTGGATCGGGACGGCGCCTTTGCGGACTTCATCGCCATGCCGGCATCGAACGTGATGAAGCTCGAGGGGATTCCACTGGAGATCGGCGCGATCATGGACCCGGTGGGCAACGCAGTGCACACCGTGCTGGAAGGCGGCTCCGTCCCCGGGAGCACGGTCTTCGTGCTGGGCTGCGGACCGATCGGATGCTTCGCCTGCGGCGTCGCGAAGGCGGCCGGCGCGTCCCTGGTGATCGCCAGCGATCTCAACGACATGCGCCTCGCTCTGGCGCGCGGGATGGGCGCCGATGTGGCGCTCAATCCAGCCCGGGATAACGTACTGGCGAGGATCCAGGAGCTCACCGGGGGCGAAGGCGCCGACCTGGTGTGCGAAATGAGCGGGCACCCCGCCGGCCACGCGCAGGCTTTCGCCGCGGCGCGGCTCGGCGGGCGGGTGAATCTCCTCGGCACGCCGAGCCGCTCCACCGAGGTGGACTTCGCCCGGGACATCATCTTCAAGGGATTGACCCTCTACGGCGTCACCGGGCGCAAGATGTACAGCACCTGGCACCAGATGGGCCGGTTTCTCCGCAGTGGACAGCTCGATCCCGCGCCCGTTATCACCCATCGTTTTCCGCTCGAGGAAATCGCGGAGGCGATTCGGGTCATCCGCGGAGGCCAGGCCGGGAAAGTGATCCTGGAGATCTCCTCGTGAGCGGCGACCTCGAGCGTCGCCTGCGCGAGAACCTCGATCAGTTCCGGCGGGATGGCGTCTACAAGCGGCTCAATTTCATCGAGACGCCCCAGAGTGCCCGCGTCCGGATGGAGGGACGCGGCGAGGTCATCATCCTCTCCTCGAACAACTACCTGGGGCTGAGCGCCGAGCCCGAAATCGTCTCCGCGGGACAAGCGGCACTGCGCCAGTTCGGCGCCGGGACGGCGTCGGTGCGGTTCATCTGCGGGACCTTCACCATCCACCGAGAGCTGGAGACCGCGCTCGCGGGGCTGGTCGGGACACCCGCGGCGCTCAGCTTCGGCAGCTGCTGGAATGCCAACGAGGCACTGCCCACGACGGTCCTCACAGCGGACGACCTCGTGCTGAGCGACCAGCTCAACCATGCGTCAATCATCGATGGAATTCGTCTCGCCAAGTCCATCACCAAGTGCCAGACTGGGGTCTATGAGCACGGCAATCTGAAAGACCTGGCCGACAAGCTCGCCGCGGCGAAGGACCGCACGGTGAAAATGGTCATCAGCGACGGCGTGTTTTCGATGGAGGGCGCCATCGCCGACTTGCCGGGACTCCTCGAGGTCTGCCGTGCCAACGAAGCGGTGCTGGTGATCGACGACAGCCATGCCACCGGCGTGCTTGGAGAGACCGGCCGGGGGACGGCAGAGCATTTCGGGATGCTGGGCGAGGTAGACGTGATCACCAGCACCCTGGGCAAAGCCCTGGGCGGAGCCGCCGGCGGATTTGTGGCGGGTTCGGAAGCGCTGTGTGACTATCTCACCCAGCGTAGCCGGGCCCAACTCTTCAGCAACGCACTCCCCTGCACCGTCGCTGGGAGCGCGCTGGCTGCCGTCCAGTTTCTCGAGGCGCACCCCGAGCGGGTGATACGCCTGCGCGACAACACACGGTATTTTCGGGAGAGTCTGGCCGAACTCGGGTTCGACCCGCTCCCGGGTGAAACGCCGATCGTCCCGGTGATCATCGGCGAAACCGCCCAGGCCATCCGGTTGAGCGAAGTCCTTCTCGAGGAGGGGGTCTTCGTCACGGGATTCGGTTACCCGGTAGTCCCGCAAGGGACAGCTCGGGTGCGCTGCCAGATTTCGGCGGCGCATACCCGTGAAGATCTCGACGAAGCGCTCGGGGCTTTCGCAAGGGCCAGGCAACGAATGCACCTCCGCTGAAGCTCCCCCCCCCGCCCGCCCCACAATCCCCGATCGGCAGGTAACTTGTATTCCGCCTCCCGGTGCTCTACAGGCAGGTTTACACTCCTCTGCCTCCTCTCCGCCGGTGAGGTTGGGAGCGGGTGATCGGAACCCCCGGTTCGCCCCTCCTCGCCGCAACGCACGAGTCAGATTTCATGCGACTGAAAGCAGCCATATTCTCGGCGGCGAAAAGCGCCCGCATACACGATCTCGTTGCCGGCAGCGAGTGGCGCCGACGGCGGCTGCTGATCCTGTGTTACCACGGCGTGTCGCTCCACGACGAGCACGAGTGGAACGGCGAGCTGTATGTGCCAGCCGCGTTCCTGCGCCGGCGCCTGCAGCTCCTGCGGGAGCGTGACTACACGATCCTGCCCCTCAACGAGGCGTGCGGGCGCCTCTACGCCGGAACGCTCCCCCACCGGGCCGTGTCGCTCACTTTCGATGACGGGTCCATCGATTTCGAGCGGCGCGCCCTGCCCCTCCTGCGGGAGTTCGAAGCGCCGGCGACGCTTTACCTGAGCACGTATTACACCGACGTCCGGCTTCCAGTCTTCGATACCATGCTCTCGTACGTCTTGTGGCTCGGGCGCATGAGCGGCAAGGATGTGGCTGGAGTGTGCGGCGCCGCCACGCCTCTGCCCATCGGCACGGCCGAAGAGCACCATCGGGCCCGCTTGGCGCTGTACGAGTTTGCGCTGCGGGAGCAGATGAGCGCCCAGGCGAAGGATCACCTGCTGGCGCAAGTGGCCAACCACTTGGAAATCGACTATGGCAAGTTGCAGGCGCGGGAACTCCTACGCCTGCTTCCGCCGGCAAGCGTAGAGGCGCTCCCACACGATCTCGTCGATGTCCAGCTCCACACCCATCGCCACCGGGCTCCGCGCAACCGCGCCCTATTCGAACGCGAGGTGCTCGACAACGCCAAGCGGATCCGCGCGCTTCGCGGAACCGATCACCCTCTGATCCATTTCTGCTATCCCAGCGGCGAGTACCGCGGCGAATTCGTCGAGTGGCTTCGGGATTTCGGTGTGGAGTTTGCCACAACTAACGTGCCCGATATCGCCAGCCGCGGCAGCCATCCCCTGCTGTTACCGCGCTTCGTCGATACCACAAGCAACTCCGAAACGGTTTTCGAAGCGTGGATCAGCGGGTTCGCCGCCCTGCTCCCCAAGCGCCGCGAACACACTTCGACAGCAACAGGCTTGCTCTGCTAGACCCGTCGCTCAGTCGGAACCGGGTTCTCCCCGGGATTGCCCCCGGCGCTGGACCCGGTGGGGGTAGGCCATCTCCTCCGTGGTAGGGGTTTGGACCCCCAAAGCCATAATCTTGTCTTTTGCCGAAACGATGCGAATCGGAAGGGCCCCCGGAAAAAGCCAGCAGCGGGCGGGAGTTTTTGACCCGGCAAGCCCTGGGCATTCCACTCGGATATATCGTTGCAACATATGTCGTTAGGAGGACTGGCGAACTTTGGTAACATCTCTCGTAGCCGGCCCGAAGTACCCCTGATATCGGATTGCCGCGGCGAGCACGGGGTTTGCCATGGATCTTCAGGACTCGGGTTGCTGCCTGCGACCCTATCCACGTCACAGAACTCTCGAAGTGCACCGACTTCTCGTTCGGAGGCAGTCACATGTCCATCCTCTCCCGAGTATTTCCCTTCCTCGCCCTGACAGCGGTGGTTGCGGCTCACTCGGCCCAGGCTCAGACGGCGCAGTCGAACAGAGCGCCGGTTGCCGAGGTTCGCGATAATCGCTTCAAGTGGTTCTTCGGTGCCTCGGGCGGCGCGATGTTTTTCGAAACGCAGGCCCAGACCCAGAGCGGCGTCCCGACCGTCGGTGCCCACATCGCCGTAGTCTCGCGCCGGGGCGGGCTGATGCTCGGAATCGACGAAGGATTCGGGAACAACGAGCCGACCCGATTCCTGGATCCGAGCGATGATTCCAACGTCCGCGCCGTGACCTTCGATCGGATCCGGCGCTACGGATTCACCCTCACCGGGTACCCAGTGCGCGGAAGCCTCGAGCCGTATATCGGCCTGGGCTTCGGCCTCACGCAGGTAGTGAGTCCGCAGGTGGAAGGCGTGTTCGCCTCGCAAGACGCTGCCGCAACCAGCGAATCCTTCGCCAAGGAGGTCTCCGCCAACGGATACGCCTCCCTGATGGCTGGAGTGCAGTTCCGCGTCGGACGGCTCGCGGCGTTCGGGCAGTACCAGATCAACACGCCGCCGGCGCAGGAGCACCTGCTCCGAGGACCCCTGCATATGCTCTCGGCCGGTCTCCGCTTCTCTCTGGGAAATGCCAAGCAGGACGTGAAGGGCGGCGGATACTAGGGACTGGCGAAGAATTCTCAGCGATCAGCTTCTCGCTGGGCGTGGCTCACGCGCCGGGTAGGCCGGTCAGCAGAAACCGGAGGGGCCAGTCGGCGGCCTTCGTGATCCCGATGCGGGGCGTGGTGCGGACACTGCGCTTGGTTGCGTTGGCGGGAGCCAGCACCCGGACGGGTGACGCCGGCATCGAGCGGCCATCGAGGGCTCGGGTGATTCCGAGCGCCTGGCAGAGCTTTCCCGGCCCGTCGGCCAGGAGGCGGTCATCGACGGTCCCGCGCCTCCTGCGCATCACCGCGACTCCTTCCGTCGGCTGGACCGCGCGGAGCAGGACGGCCCCTCCCCCCCCGGAGCCCTGGCAGACGAGATTGGCGCACCAGTGGATGCCGTAGGAGCGATAGACGTACCAAGTGCCCGGGAGACCATACAGACTTTCATTCCCGCCATGGCGCCGGCCGCGAAAGGCGTGGGAGGCAGGATCGTCGTACCCCAGGTACGCCTCAGTTTCCACGATCACTCCACCGATACGCTCACCACCCATTGCCGAAATGATCGTCGCCCCGATGAGGTCATGAGCGACAACCTCGGCGGGGCGACGAAAAAACGAAACCGGCAGCGGCCTCACACCGGCTTTTTAGCGCGGGGGCGTGCGCGCTTCTTCGGCGCGGCGCCGGTCTCCTTCGCTGCATCGGGGGAAGGAGCCGTCTTCGCGGCGCGCGTCCGCGGGGCACGAGCCGGCTTTGCCGACTCGGGTTCCGCCGCGTCGGGCGGCACGTCATCGTCTACCCGAACCACCCCGACCAGCGGCAGCTCGAGCGGGCGGACCGGAGCGCGGGACCCCCGGCGGAACCGGAGTGCCGCGGGGCCGCGCGCTGCGGTTTCGTCCGCGGGAGCTGCGACAGGTGCCGAGCCATTGCCGTCCGGGACGGGCGCGTCGGGCCGAGCTGCGACCGCTCTCGCAAAGGAAAGATCGGTCTTGTGCGGCGAGACTTCGAAGCTGTCGTCGCCAAGCTTTCTGACATCGGCGATCTCGGCATCGTTGGCCTGCTTCAGGAATCGTGCAAAGCGGCCCGGCTCGAGCAGCGGGTCCTCCCGGCCCAGAATCGCTGCCATGCGCGCCCGCACCGCTTCCCCCCCAACCGGCAGCGGCAGCTCGCCCATCGCCCGAGTGAGAAGCTGGAACGCCGAGGCGAGGCTGAGCTGACCGCTGTGCGGCGCGGCCGCTACCACTTCGGCTGACTTCTCCCGGGGCGTTTCGTCTCCGCGAGGGCGACCCCGGCCACGGCCCCGGCCGCGCCGTCCCCGGCCCTCCTCAGGGCGACGTTCGGGCCCCTCGATCTTCGGACCGGCCGGCGTGCCCCGGGAGCTCGGGACCGGTCCTCGGCGGCGGCCCGCCCCTTCGACCTTCGGGCTCAGGGTGGCTCCCGCGGTCGCGGGAGCCACTTCGAACTGCCCGTTGTCGAGCTTCGAGACCTTAAGCAGGCCCTTGAGCCCCGCTTCCGAAACGAACTTGCTGAAGCGATTGAAGCCCGCGTTCCGCTCGTCAAAGTTCGGATCGATCTGCTGCATGACCTGCTTGAGCCGGTCGGACCGCATCACGTCGCCGTTGCGGGCCATCTGCTGCACCGCCTCGCCGACCAGCTCCCAGGGGTCGCGCTGCGCCGAGGGGGCATCGGCTTCCTTGGTCAGCCCCGCCAGATCGCTGTAGGAGTAGTACTCATCGCAGTTCTGGATCAGAAGGTCGCTCGCCGACTCCCGAATTCCCACGCCGATGACGTACTTGCCGTATTCCTTGAGCTTCAAGACCAGCGAGGAAAAGTCGCTGTCGCCCGAGAGCAGAATGAAGGTGCCGATCTCGGGACGCGTAAACACCAGCTCGGTGGCATCCACCGCGAGGCGGATGTCGGTGGCGTTCTTCTTGTTGGTTCCGAATGCCGGAGCGAAGATCAGGTCGATCGACGACTCGGAGAGGGGTACGATGTATTGCGGATACCGTCGCCAGTCGGCGTAGGCCCGCTGCACCGCCACCTTGCCCTTGATGATGTCGCTGTCGAGCAGCGTGCGGAGCTCTTTGGTGAGATCACTTCGGATGCCGAGGGTGACATTGTCGAAGTCGATGAGGAGCGCTGCGTGGGGTGCGTGGTGCACATGTGCGGTAGGAGGGGTGTGCGCGATGGGCGCTTGGGCGGCCTGTCGGCCGGCCCTATGGGTCGGATGACTCACGGTGTTCTTGTTCTCCGGGCCCCGCCCCATTCGAGCTCCCGCCGCTTCCCGGACCACTGTCGCGGTCAAGGAATTCGGCAGGGAGCACGCGGGGGAGGAGCCGCATCTGTTGCGGATTCCGGTCCGGCCCCAATGGCCAACCGGTCGTCCGATGGGGAAAGCTAGCTAAGTCGTTGTGGCGACGGTAGTGCGGCGTCGTTCGCCCGCGCTTTCAAACCTCGAGGAGGGCCGCGATAACTCGCTCCCCTGCCCGTCCGTCCCACCCCTCCGGTCTGCCGGGACGGAACGACCCCCCGGCACGGCGCGCCAGCAGATCGGCAACCGCCGCGTCAATCGCGTCCCGCCGCGAGGCGACCAGGCGGTTGGTGCCTTCGGTAATGGTGACCGGACGCTCAGTGCTTGGCCGCGCGGTCAGGCAGGGCACGCCGAGCACCGTGGTCTCCTCTTGCAGGCCCCCCGAATCGGTGAGCACCAGGGCCGCGCCGTCCACCAGGTTGACCGTTTCGAGGTAGCCGAGGGGATCCAGCAACCGCACCGATCCATTGGGTGGCGTCAGGCCGAACTCGCTGATGCGACGGCGGGTGCGGGGATGCACGGCAAAGAGCACCGGCATCCGCGAGCCCAGATCGTCGAGGGCTCCGAGAAGCTCCGACAGGGTGTCCCGGTCATCGACGTTCGACGGCCGGTGCAGCGTGACGAATGCGTAGTCCCTGCCTTTGACTCCGAGCCGCTCCGGCATGCCGCGCTTCGCGGCCGCCTCGCGCAGACGGAGCAGCGTATCTACCATCACGTTCCCGACCAGGCGCACGCGATGCGAGGGAATGCCCTCCGCCGCCAGATTGTCGTTGCCATCCCGGCTCGGGGTCAGGAGGAGGTCGGCAAGCTGGTCGGTAAGGATCCGGTTGATTTCTTCGGGCATGGTGCGGTCGCGGCTTCGGAGCCCGGCCTCCACGTGTGCGATCCGAATGCCCTTCTTCACCGCGACGAGCGCACAGGCGACGGTCGAGTTCACATCGCCGTACACCACGACCCAGTTGGGCGCCTGGCGGTCGAGCACCGGTTCGAAGGCGAGCATGATGCGCGCGGTCTGCTCGGTGTGGGTTCCAGAGCCGACGCCGAGATTCTCGTCGGGAGCGGGGAGTCCGAGGTCACGGAAGAAGGAATCGCTCATCGCGGGATCGTAGTGCTGCCCGGTGTGAACCAGCACTTGCGACAGACCGGCGATGTCCTGGCCGGCGCGAAGAACCGGAGCCACCTTCATGAAGTTGGGTCTGGCCCCTACGACATGCACCAGTTTCATGAGTGCTCCGGCTGGGCGGCAAGAGGCAGGTCGAGCGTGAAGAAGAAGCGGGTTCCCTGCCCCGGTCCCGTCTCCACGTGCAGTTGTCCCGCCATCGCTTCGACCAGCTTGCGGCAGATCGAAAGCCCGAGCCCCGATCCCGAAAACGCGTAGTCGCGGTCCTTCTGCCGGCGCCGGAAGGGCTCGAAGAGGAGCGCCATCGCCTGCGGCGGAATTCCCCGTCCGGTATCCCGCACCGAGAATTCCACACCGAGCTCACTCACTTCGGTGCAGGTGACCTCGACGCATCCATCGTCGGTGAATTTGAGCGCGTTGGTCGTCAGGTTGAGGAGAATCCGGCTCAGGGCGACTGGATGGCCGATCCGGGAGGTTCGCTCGCACGGGAGCAGGCGAACCTCGAGCCCCTTCTCCTCCGCGATCGGCTGCACGATGTCGCGAACCGATTCGATGATGTCGCCCACCGAGAAGGGAAGCGGCTCCAGGTCCACCAATCGGTCGCCGCCCCGCGCCAGCTCGATGACGTCGCTGGCCACCGAGCTCAAGCCGAATGCGGCGCTGTAGATCAAGCCGAGCTGACGCTCCTGCAGCGGTGTCACCGGACCGCTGCGGCCGCGCTTCATCGTCTCGCCCAGAAACAAAATCGAGGTCAGGGGAGAGCGGAGATCGTGCGCCAGCTCCACCACCAGCTCGAGGCCGTCGGGGCCGGTCAGCCGGTCGGCGAAGCGCTGATCCCAGTTGGGCTCGAGCTGCTGCCCGACCGACTCGAATGCGAGCAGTATGGCGAGAAGCTCGCGTCCCTCAGGGGGCGCTTCCTCCGCCCCGGCCAGCCGGATCACCCGGCTGCGCAAGAGGCCGAGCAGCCGCCGGGGCAACTGGGACGTGGCGAGCTCCTGCACGTCCTCGGCGCCGCCGTCGAGCGCCGCCCCGAGCGCCCGGGTCAGCGCCCCGAGCGTCTTGACGACATCTTCACGGGAGGCGGCATCCTGCCGGACCACGTGCCAGTCGTCCGTGACCTGCAGAGCGGCCTCGTCGAGCAGCCGACGAAGCACCGACTGCTCCCGGGTGGTACCGCTCACTCGGCGTCTCCGCCTCGCTCATCGCGCGGGATGTGATGCTTGTCCATCAGGCGGTAGAGCGTCGTCCGGTCCACCCCCGCCAGCCGGGCGGCCTTCGACATGTTCCCCCCGGCGCGGGACACGAGCCGGGCGAAGTATTCCTTCTCGAAATGCGCCACGACTCGTTCCTTCGCCGCGTGGTACGGCTCGTCGTTCACCGGCAGCAGCGAGGGGCGCTCGCCTCCGGATTCGCCGGCGTCATGGTACACCGGAATGTCGCTCGGCTGAATCTCCTGATCGGGCTCCACCAGGACGGCGACGTGCTCGATCACATTCTGAAGCTCCCGGACATTGCCGCGCCAGGGCCTGGAGCGGAGAAATCCGATACTCTCGTCGCTCAGACGCGGCAAACGCGCGGCGCCCCCGCGGTGGCGGGCCCAGTAATGCGTCAGGAAGTGATTGGTGAGCAGCGGAATGTCCTCGAGTCGCTTCCGCAGCGGCGGCAGCACGATGGGAACCACCCGAAGGCGGTAGAACAGGTCGCCGCGGAGAATCCCGCTCTCGACCGCCTGCTGCGGATCCCGGTTGGTCGCCGAGATGAAGCGGACGTCGACAGTGGCGTCGGTTGACTCGGAGCCGACCCGCCGCACCACCCCGTCCTGGATGACCCGCAGCAGCTTGGCTTGCAACGGAAGCGGCATCTCGGTGAGTTCGTCCAGGAAGAGGGTTCCGCCGTTGGCCATTTCCAGGAGGCCGGGCTTGTCGCGGTCGGCTCCGGTAAAGGCGCCTTTCCGGTGCCCGAACATCTCCGATTCCAGCAGATGCTCGGGGAGCGCCGCACAGTTGATCGCGACGAGGGGCTTCCGGTTCCGGCGGCTGTGCTGGTGGATGAACTGCGCGATGACTTCCTTCCCGGTGCCGCTTTCGCCGCTGATGAAGACCGAGGCATCGGTCGGCGCCACCTTGCGGGCGAGATCGACCGCTTTGCGGAACAGCGGTGAAATACCGATGAGCGCGACGGAGTCGGAGTGACTGTGCTGGTCGAGCACCTGCTGGCGCAGCTCACTCGCCTCGCGATTCATCATCACGGCGTGCGAGGCGCGCCCGATCAGCACCTGCAGGTGGGTCGCGCTGAACGGCTTGGGCAGGTAGTCCCAGGCCCCGGCGCGGAGCGCTTCGATACTGGAGGTGACGCTGGGGTTGCCCGTCATGACGACGACGATGGTGTCCCGGTGCTCGTCCAGCGCCGCCCGGAGCAGCTCGAGCCCCGACACCTGGGACATGTAGAGATCGACCAGCACGATGTCGAACTTGCGGCGACGCACCAGGTCACGGGCTTCCTCGCCCCGGCCGGCCAGCGTCACGGCGAAGCCATCCATTTGGAGGACGCTGGCGCAGCTCTCCCGGAGAGTCCGCTCGTCGTCGACGAGGAGAATCTTGATGCTCGCCTTGACCTCCGGAGGAATGGAGAGGGGATCCCGAGTCCCCCCTCCCTCCGGGAAGGCCGGCGCGCCGTTTGGAATTGCCGTCGGTGGACTGCCCATTCCCGTCCTGCTCGTTGTGAGAAGCTGCCGACATCGTTGTTGCGATAGTGCATCCAGTGTGCTGCGAAATCTGTGCCTGCTGTGCGCCGGAGCAACAACTATCCAACTTCAGCCACTTTGATTGCTGCCATCATACGTCAAGTGATGCGTTTCTGCAACAACACAACGGGTCCCAAACTACAATCCAGTCTAGGCCAGAGCCACCCCGCAACATGTGGTATCAGGCTTGCGACACCCGTCTCCTTGCATGATGTTCCGTTGCCTCGAAACCCACTGGAAAGAGTCCTGAATGCGCCATTCGATGGTTCCGGGTCAGACGACTCAATCGATCGTGCCGGCAGACAGCGGCTCGCCAGGCCTCGAGGCCTATTCCGAGCCGCTCTCTCAGAGCGCGACGTCGAACAGCGTGTCCCGGGTCATCTCGGCACTCCGCCGCTTCCGCTGGCTGATCGTCGGGCTCGGAATCCTGGGGGTCGGCGGCGGGATCATCGCCACCCGGATCATCAAGCCGGACTACGAGGTCAAGGCCACAATCTGGATCGAGACGCCCAATAGCGGCCGCGTGGGCACCCCGATTCAGGGCGAAGAGCTGCTGGATTCCAAGGCGTGGGTCGAGCTGCTCACGACCTTCAAGGTGCTGGATCCGGTGGTGCACGCGCGAAAGTTATACTTGGCCCAGAACGACGCCGACGATGTTCCGATCTTCAAGGATTTCGACCTCAGCGGCCGTTTCCTCCCCGGCAGCTTCGAGTTGAGCATCAAGGACGACGGCAAGCGCTACGAGATGAAGCAGAAGAGCGGGTTCTACACCGAGTCGGGCGCGATCGGCGACTCGGTGGGCAAGCAGATCGGATTCAAGTGGGTTCCCAAGCCCGCGAAGGACCACTGGGGCAAGAAGGTCGGATTTGAGATCGTGTCGCCCCGTGAGGCTTCGGTGGCGCTCACGCGGCGGATGAATAGCAATCTGAGAGAGGAGAACTTCCTCATCCTCACCCTTCGGGAGAAGGATCCCGAGGCTGCCGCGCTCACGATGAACACCCTGATCCGCCGCTTCGTGGATGAGGCGGCGGAGCAGAAGCGCTCGAAGCTCACGATGCTGGCTCAGGTGCTCGACAGCCAGGTGTTCGATCAGGCCCGCCGGCTGAAGGACGCAGAGCAGCGGCTCGAGTCGTTCCGGGTCGGCACCGTCACCAAGCCCCGGGAAGAAGCCCCGGTCGCCCCCGGCCTCTCATTCACCCAGCCGACGGTGTACGGCAGTTTTTTCGCCCAGCGCAATGCGCTGGACTCCATTCGCCGCGACCGGAAGGAAATCCAGGAAGTCCTCCGGCGGAGCAGACAGGGCGAGGTGGCCGTCGATGCCTTCAACACCATTACGTCGGTGCGGCAGGCGCCTGACCTGCAGCGGGTACTCGGAGAGTTGTCCGCGGCAGAAGCTCAGTTGCGCGACTCGCTGGCACGCTACACCGAAGAGTACAAAGGAGTCATCAATATCAAGTATCGGATCGACCAGTTGCGGACGCAGACCATTCCGATTTATGCCGAGGCGTTGATCCGGCAAATCCAGAACCGGGAAGCCGAGCTGGAGGGACGCATCGGGACGGCGTCACGGGAAATGCGGGAGATTCCGGTCCGCTCCCAGACCGAAGCCCGGCTCCTCCGCGAGGTCGACCAGTCGGATCTGCTCTACCGCTCCCTGGAAAACAGCCGGCAGCAGGCAAAGCTCGCCGAGGCCAGTGCGATTCCGGACGTCCGGGTGCTGGATACGGCGGTCGCACCCACCAAGCCGGTGCGCGGAAGTAGTATCACCCTGGTCCTTCTGGGCCTCCTCATCGGGCTTGGCGCCGCGGTGGGCATCGCGCTGCTGGTCGATCGCTTCGATCCCAGGTTCCGGTATCCCGATCAGGTTTCCCAGGGGCTGGGACTCCCTATTCTCGGCACCATCCCGGAGATCAAGCGGGCCAAGGGGCTGAATGCATCCCAGGACGAGGCGGCCCAGGTGGTCGAGGCGTTCCGCTCGATCCGGATGAGCCTGGCGCACAGCTTCAATCCCTCCGGCCCCATCGTCCTCACGATTTCGAGTCCCGCGCCGGGCGACGGGAAATCGCTGATCGCGTCCAATCTCGCGTTGTCGTTTGCGGAAGCGGGTTACCGAACCGTCCTGGTCGATGGCGATATCCGGCGCGGCTCGCTGCACCACACCTTTGGTATCGAGCGTCGCCCCGGGCTGGTGGATCACCTTGCCGGCGATGCGACGCTCGCCGGGATTCTCCGGCCGGCAACGCACGCCCTGCTCTCCCTGATCCCCTGCGGCTCACGCCGGCATCTTGGCCCGGAGCTGCTGGGAAGCGCCCGGATGCGGGAGCTCATGGTCCATCTCCGGAACACCTATCAAGTCGTTATCGTCGACACGCCGCCCCTCGGCGCCGGCATCGACCCTTTCGTGATGTCCACGGTCACGGGGCATCTGGCGATCGTGCTCCGGGCGGGCGAGACCGACCGGCAATTGGCCGAGGCCAAGCTGCAGATTCTCGATCGGCTCCCGGTGCGACTGCTGGGCGCGATCCTGAACGACGTGCGGCTCAAGGAGGGGGCGTACAAGTACTACCGCTACAGCTACGGGTACGTGGCGGATCCCGAGGAGGATGTGGTGCAGTTACAGCCGGACACCCAGCCCGGCTGAGGGGCCCCGCGGAATTTACGAGGTAACCACCGAGTCGAGGAGCGTCTTCGCATCCGTGTGCGAGAGCTCCTCGGAACTCATTTCCTGAATCACCGTTCGGACTGCGATCTGACCGGTGCCGTTTCCCACACCATGAAGCGCGGTGACCAGCCGGTCGGCCAGGCGCTGGGCTCCCTCTCTCGGATTTCCGGACGAGACGACCGCGAAGCGAAGCGGACCGACCCGGCCGACGACATCCGCGGCGCGCACCGTGTGGCGCACCACCATTCCGGCCCGGCGGGCGAGCGTTCCGGCTTCCTCGAGCAGCTCGGCTCTGGCCGAGTCGTCGAGCGAGATCGTCACGACGGTCACTTCACGACGAGTGCGCCGCGCGTCGGCAAGCAGCTCGTCGGTCCGCCGGAGCAACCCCTTCGTGCTGTATAGCCCGGTGAGCTCGTCGAGCAGGGTCTCCTCGGTGAGCCGCTCCGTTGTCGCCCGGACGTCGAGGTAGATGCGGATCTTCAGCAGGAGAATCTCGGGATCGAGCGGCTGCCCGTAGAACTCCCAGGCGCCCGCCTGGTAGGCCTCGATGCGCTGCTGTCGTCCCGCGGGCCCGGCCGTGCTGAGCAGGATGGGTGTGGCCATCCCGATGCGCGGGTCGGCTCGCAGCTGGCGGCAGACTTCGGGCCCGCTCAGATCGGGCATCTGGGTGTCGAGGATGATCAAATCGGGAAGGATTTCGAAGGCGCGTTGGAGCGCCTGCCGGCCGGTGTAAACCCGATGAACCTCGTACCCCTCGGCGACGAGGATGGTTTCCACGGCGCGAGCTGCCCACTCCTGATCGTTGGCGATCAAGATGCGCTGCGCCCGTGACTCCGACTCAGTGGCCGGGTCAGTCATCCGGTAACGCCGGGACCGCGGCAACTCGGGCGCAGTCCCAGAAACTTGGCGTCTGTAGAGTGGCGGTGATGCAACATATTGCCGCAACGCTTTCGCCACAAAAGTCGCGGCAGGAGCGGGATACCATGGCGGTGCGCGACCATAACTCGATGCACGTCAATCTATTACAGTCTCGTTGCCCTATGTCGGGCTGTGCCCGGGTTGAGGACGGGAGCCAGAGTCGGTTCCAGATACAGCAAGAAACGTTCTGTTGTTGTTGAATAACTTTACGCTTGGGCTCCGCACGGGCAGCTTAGGGACCATCCGAAGGCTAACCGAGGCAATGAGTTCCAATGGATCCAGCAGAAGTGATGATCCGGCTCAACACCATGTAGCCTATATACTACGGTCGACCATGCACCAGAGTAAACTGCCGTGGGTCGCTAGACCATAACATATTGAACATCAAGGAGTTGAGGAACTGTGCTGTCAGCACATCTCCGGAGCACGCTACCTGCTGTTATTGCCCGGCAACCACGAGAGAGAAACTTGAGCACATTCCGCGCGTCGCACCGGATCAGCACTCTCTTCATCGTCTCGGCCCTGGTTCTTGCCGGCATTCCGGCCGAGCTCCAGGCGCAGGATACGCGTCGCTCCCAGGCGACGCGCTCCGAGTTAGAAACGAGCCTCGCGGAGCTCGAGAAGTACGCGGCGTCCTCCGGATACAGCTCCCGTCTTCGTGACGAAAAGACCCGTGAGGCTGCGATAATCCGGGCACGCCTCGAGAGCGGCGATCTCCAGGTCGGGGATCAGATCGAGATCAGCGTGGTCGGCCAACAAGCCTTCAGCGACACCTTCGTGGTCGCCTCCGGGCGCGTTCTAACCTTGCTGGGGCTCCCGGACATCCCGCTCCAGGGAGTGCTACGGTCCGAAGCCCAGGATTACCTCACCAAGCAGTTCAGCCGCTATATCCGCGAGCCTCAAGTCCGAGTGCGGACAAAAATTCGGCTGAGCGTGTTCGGCTCAGTGGGACGGCCGGGCTTTTATCATATCCCCGCCGACGTGAGGGCCGACGACGCGATCATGGCGGCCGGCGGCCCCGCGGGCGACGCCGACCCCAAAAAGGTATTCGTGCGCCGGGGGACCACCGTGATCTGGTCCCAGGATGCTCTCCAGGAGGCGATGCGCCAGGGCCTGACGCTAGACCAGTTAAACCTCCGCGCCGGTGATGAGCTTGTGCTCGATCCCAGGAAACGCCCGGGGGGAACGAATCTCTACACCGTGTTTGGTCTGATCACGGGTCTGGCTTCCTCCGTCTATTTCTTCGCCCAGATCTTTTGACGCCCGACGCGCATCAACGCGATGACTATGCCGATTGAAGGAACCCGACAAGGTTCGGGGCCAACCCCCCGGCGGCGCCATCTGTACCTCATCCGGGAGGGGAGCATTGCCATGCTTCCCGCCTCGGAGGGGCCGCGCCGGGTGCTGAACGTCGCCGTGGCGCTCTTCGGCATCCTGCTCACCCTCCCGCTCTGGATTCTGATCGCCATCGCCATCAAGCTGACTTCTAGGGGTCCGGTGATTTACACCCAGACCCGGGTCGGCATCGACAAACGCGCCACCGGGAATCGTCCCAATGACCCCCGCCGCAGGCAGGACATCGGCGGGCTCCCGTTCAAGATCTACAAATTCCGCACGATGACGGTGGATGCGGAGCGGGGCACCGGCGCGGTGTGGGCCGCGAAGAACGACTGCCGGGTGACCGCCGTCGGAGGCCGGCTGCGTCAGTTCCGTCTCGACGAGCTCCCTCAGCTCATCAACGTGCTCAGGGGAGAGATGAACGTGGTCGGGCCCCGGCCCGAGCGCCCCGCCATCGTCGCCGATCTGCGGGGGAAGATTCCCGAATACCAGGTCCGGCAGCGCGTCCGCCCCGGTATCACCGGGCACGCCCAGGTCAATCTCGAATACGATTCGAGCCTGGAAGATGTGAAGCAGAAGGTCGGGTACGACCTCGACTACATTTCCCGGCAGGGATTCTGGGCCGATCTCTGGATCATGGCGCAGACGATTCCCGTTATGCTCTTCCGCCGGGGCTCGCGCTGAACGGATGACCGCCACCGAAGCACCAACCATAGTCCTCTCCCGCGCGGGACCCCGAAGCGTTCTGCCCCCGATCGTCACGGGGATCACGTTCGTCCTGCTGTTTCTCCATCCCGCCACGCTGCTGGTCCGGGATTGGTGGACCAATCCCGAAGCAGGCCACGGGCTGCTCCTGGCGCCGGTGGCGTTCTGGCTCGCCTGGAAAAGGGGGTGGGTCGGGAAAGCCAAACCCGGCGTGGCGCTGGGCGTGCTGGTGCTGATCGGGGCGGTGCTGCTCCGACTGCTGTCGGAGCTCGCCGCCGAACTCTTCACGATGCGGTTCTCGATGATGGCCGCGGGGGCCGGGCTGGTCATCTACTACCGAGGAGTCCGCCAGCTCCTGGCCTGGTGGCTCCCGTGCCTGCTCCTGGTCCTCGCCATTCCGCTCCCGGAGCTGGTCACCAGCACGCTCGCCCTCCCGCTCCAATTCCGGGCCTCGCGCATGGGCGCGGCACTCCTCGAGTGGCGTCACGTTCCGGTCCGTTTGACAGGGAACGTGCTCGAGATTCCCGGTCACCGGCTGTTCGTGACCGAGGCGTGCAGCGGCCTGCGCTCCCTGACGGCGCTCCTGAGCATCGGCTTTCTCATGGGCGGACTCTGGCTCACCCGGGTCTGGACTCGTGTCCTGCTCATCGCCGTGGCCATCCCGATCGCCGTCGCCATCAATGGCGTGCGCGTCTTCTTGACCGGCTTTCTGGTGTATTTCGTGGATCCCAAGATGGGCGAGGGGTTCATGCATCTGACGGAGGGCTGGCTCCTGTTCCTGGTCTCGCTGGTGCTGATTGGCGCGGCGGCGGCGCTGCTCGCCGTGCTCGACCGGAAAAAGGGGGTGCCGCGTGCGGCCTGAGTCCCGCGTCCGCCCGCTGGTTCCCGCCGCGCTCTTCACGGTCGGCTGCCTGGGCCTGCTATCGGTACAACAGCAGGTCGAGATGGCGCTGGTCACGCCGCTCCACGAGACGCTGCCCGACACGGTGCTCGGACTCGGCAGCGTGGACCAGACGATCAGCGCCGAAGAACGACAGGTGTCCGGCGTCTCCCAGTACGTCCTCAGAATCTTCGGAAAAACCAGCGATTCGCTGCGGCTGTCCGTCTACGTCGGCTACTATGAGGCGCAGTCCCAGGGAAAGACCATCCACTCCCCCAAGAATTGCCTGCCCGGGGCGGGCTGGGAGCCGCTGGCGCAGGAGAGTGTCACACTGGACGCGGGAGGCTATCGGTTCCCGGCCAACCGGTACGTGCTCGAGAACAAGGGCCGGCAAGCCGTGGTGTATTACTGGTATCAGGGGCGCGGCAGAGTTTCCGCCAATGAGTACCTGGTGAAATGGGAGCAGGTCCGAGACCGGGCGCTCACCGGCCGCAGCGACGAAGCCCTGGTGCGTGTGATGGTCCCGGTCACGACCGGACTTACCCTGGCCAAGGCGGATTCCGTGGCGGTCGAGGTAAGCACCACCATCGTTCGCCCCATCTTTTCCAGTCTCCCGGGCTATCCCGCCAGGAGCCCACTCGCGACAGGCTCGGGTAGCTGACCTGGTTCGATTATCGTACCATGGGGTGCTGACACCTCGAATGTCGTGGACCGTACGCCACGGTACCGAATTCACGTCTTCAGGGTGTCTTCGCACAATCAGTTGTCCCGTATTAAGTTGGCAGTATTCCCAGGGCGACTAATTTCTAGCACATGTCTTGCTTACTGACAGTGCGACGGCCGCCCGCCACTCGGAGTCAGCAGATGAAGCTCGAGGTGGCCCGTCCGTTGGGGCTTTCGGCGATGTTGGTTGCGGCGATACTGATCATCGTTCCATTTGTGAACGTCGCTCCGAGTGTCCTGCCGATGAGGCTCCAGGTGAGGGATTGGCGCTTCGGCGCGCTGGGGTTCTTTCTATCCGCGCTGACGATGCCGACTTTGGGACTCGGCCTGGTGATGTTCGGCGGCCTGCTCCGGGAGAGTCGATCAGCCCTGCGAACCTGTTTCATCGGGGCTGCGGTACTGGCGATCTCGTCTGTGCTGGGGCTGGCGATATTCCTGATGGATGGAATGACGCTTCGGGACAGCGCGACGGATCCTGGCGTGCACCGAATGTTCAACCAGGGTCTTCTGCGGACGTTGGTGATTGCCCTGATTGCTCTGCCCGCCCTGGTGGCGCTGGCGGTGGGAAGCCGCCGGATCGTGAAGGGGTGGGATTTGACCAAACGTGACGGAAGTGATCGGCTCTACGTCACCGAGAAATCCTGATTTTGGTACGCACGGCTGCACTAGAACCCTCATGGAAGGAGTTCCAAATGAAGTTGCTTACCCGGGCCATGGTCGCCGCCGGCGCCGTCTCCATGGCCGTATCCTCGACGGCAAAGGCGGACGGAGTGAACCTGGGTGCTTTCGCGTCGCCCATTTTCCAGACTGCGCTCGGCACCAGCGTGACCGTAACGTTCCTGCATAGCATCGCAGGATTCAGCAACGAGCTGCGTCTGTTCGCGGCGATCGGTGGCGCATCCGACCTGATCATCTTCGACGTGGTCGGTGTGTTCCCTGCCGAGGGCAGCGCGAGTCCCCCGGGTCCGATCGTCATCGGCGGACTGACCGCCGGCGAGACCTTGTTCTTCGGCATTTGCACCAATTCCACTGGAGCCGCGGCGTTTGCTGCCTGCAACACCGCGGGCCGGCCAAATGTGTGGTGGTCAGGGCCCGCCGCGGCCAACGCCGACGCCACGCTGCATTCCGCGTTCCTCACTGCGGCGCTGTACAACACGGCGCGGGGTCTCGCCGGTGACCCCGGCATCGCAGCGCCTGCCGGTAGCACTGTCATGGGCTTCGAGGACCTCACGGGCGGCGGGGATGCTGACTACAGCGACCTGGTGTTCTCGCTCGAAGGGGTCACCACGAGCGTTCCGGAGCCCGGTACCATGGGGCTCCTCGCCCTCGGGTTGGTCGGTCTCTCCGGCGCCGGCCTGATCCGCCGCCGGTCGGCCAAGCGCAACAAGTAGAGCACGCTGTTCCGCGAGGCGAACGGGAGGTGAGAGTTTCTCACCTCCCGTTCGTGTTGTTCTGCCCGCCCTTCCAGGAGGTCCGTTGATGCGCAAGGCTGCGGCGTTCGAGGGGCTCGGCTACCTCATCGGCCTCGCGCTCCTCGGGCCCTTCATCGCGCCGCTGGTGGGCCTCGGCGATGAGCTGGCGACACCGGGCTCCCTCCGGTGGCGGTTCGGGGTGCTGGGTACAGTCTTCAACTCCGTGGGCTTCCTGCTCCTGGCCTACCTCACGGCGGCGTTCTGGGCGGCGTACCGGAATCATCGCGGCGCCATGTTCGGAATCGCCCTGATGTGCGCGGTCAGCGCGACAGCGTTTCTTGGTGGATCCGCTCTCTTTGCGCTCGACTTCATCCAGTTCCGCCAACTCCTCGACCCCGCGATTCGGGGGGATGTCACGGTACAATCGGTCAGGGCGGGCGCCCTGGGCGTACTTGGCTTCTTCGTCCTCCTCGGCCTGACGCTCAGTCTGATCAAGACCGCAAGGGCCCTCTCGCCGCGCGTACGAGCGGCGGCGGCCCCGCTCATTCGATAACACTCCGCCGGTCCGCCCGCTGGCCGCGACGGCTCCGCCGGACTACAATGCAGCGGCAGCCGTGCCCCTGACCTCACCTACCCCGGGAACGTGGTGAACGCAAATCCTCCTGGAGCGCTCGAGCGAAGTCACAACAAGCACACGGTTTTCGGCGATCTCCGGGAGAGCTTCGCTGATCTGCTGGCCCATCGCGAGTTGCTGCAGCAGCTCACGCTGCGCGACATCAAGCTGCGATACAAACAGGCCGTCATGGGATTCGCCTGGGCGATCTTCATGCCGGTGCTCGTCGTCGTGGCCGGCCTCGTGGTGCGGCTGGCCATGGCGTTCGTCTCCGGGCGACCGCTCACCTCCGAAGGCATGGCAGGGGTCGCGGTCAAGGCGCTGCCGTGGGCGTTCTTCGTTGGCGCGGTGGGATTCTCCAGCAACAGCCTGATCAGCAACCAGGGCCTCGTGTCCAAGGTGTTCTTTCCGCGGGAGGTGCTGCCGCTTTCCGCGGTGCTGGCGCAAGGGTTCGACAGCACCGTGGGCGCGGTCGCCCTCGCGGTGGCGCTTCCGTTTCTGGGGGCAACCTTCTCCCCTGCCCTTCTGTGGGTGATCCCGCTCGTGGCCATGCTGTTCCTGCTGACGACGGCGGTCTGTCTGTTCCTGGCCTGCTCCAACCTGTTCTTCCGAGACGTGAAGTACCTGGTGCAGGTCCTGCTCACCTTCGGCATTTTCTTCACCCCGGTGCTGTTCGAGGCCGGAATGCTTGGCGAGAAAGCCGGCCGCGTGATCATGCTTAATCCGCTGGCACCGATCCTCGAGGGGCTCCGGCTGGCGGTCGTGGAGGGGCATAACCTCCTGGTCCCCCTCACGGCCCTGCCCGGCGGCGTCACCGGCGATCTCTGGTCACCCTGGTATCTCCTCTGGTCCGCGGGCGTGTCGGTCTTCGGGCTCGTCCTCGTGGTCTCGATGTTCCGCCGCTTGAGCTTTCTGTTCGCGGAATTTGTATGAGCGCGGGCGCGGCAGGCAGCGGGCGGATCGTCGTCGAAGGGGTCTGGAAGAAGTTCCGGCGCGGAGAGCGCCACGATTCGTTGCGGGACCTGATCCCCAGCGTGGTTCGCCGGGCGCTCGGCGCCAGACCGGACCCCTCGGTACTCAAGTCGAATGACTTCTGGGCGCTCAAGGACGTGACCTTCGAGATCGGCCCCGGCCAGGCACTCGGGATCATCGGGCACAACGGCGCCGGCAAGTCAACGCTGCTCAAGCTCCTCACCCGGATTCTTCGCCCGACGATGGGAAGGGTCGAAGCCACCGGCAGGATCGGCGCCCTGATCGAGATCGCCGCGGGGTTTCACCCCGACCTGACCGGCCGGGAGAACGTGTTTCTGCAGGGTGCCATCATTGGGATGCCCGCGGCCACGATTCATCGGAAGTTCGATGAGATCGTCGAATTCTCCGGGGTGGCTGACTTCATCGATACCCCCGTCAAGCGGTACTCCAGCGGCATGAACGCGCGGCTGGGGTTCTCGATCGCGGCGCATCTCGAGCCCGACGTGCTGATCATTGACGAAGTCCTCTCGGTGGGAGACCTGGCTTTTCAGGAGCGCGCCTTCAACCGCATGAAGGAGATCGTCCGAAGCGGCATTCCGGTCGCGGTGGTCTCCCATCAACTCGACCGGGTGCGAACGCTCTGCACCGATGCGATTCTGCTGAAGGCCGGCGCGGTCGCGGAGCGAGGAACCCCCTCGGCATGCATCGCCGCGTACGTGCGGGCGGCGGCGAGCGAGCCCGACCGTCCTTTCATGCTGACCCCGGGATTGGGCTTCGAGACGCTCTCCATGATGAGCGAGGGCCCCATCCGGAGCGGAGAGCGGCACACCATGCGGCTGACCGGCTCGCGTCCGACCAGCGACGGACCCGTCCGGCGGTTCGACCTCTCCTTTCAGCTTCGCAGCCTCGAATCGGGACAGGTGGTGTACCGGACCTGGTCCCACGCGCACGGGGTCGCGGTCGAAACGGTGGGCAGGTTCGAGCTCCTCGTCGATCTGCAGTTCAACGTCGCGCCGGGACTCTACGCGCTGGAGACCTGGGCGGGCGATGCCGATCGCGAAGGACTCCTCGGGTACGGGCCGGTGATCCAGATCCTCGTGGAGAAGGGGCCGGTCTTCGACGGGCCGGCGCAAATGAATCCGCGCTTCACGCTCCACCAGGGTCTCGGCGCGGACGACCGGCACTGATGCGCTCGTCACGTCCAGGGCCCAGCCGGCGGAATCGCGGTGGCCGAACCGCCTCGCAGGCGGCGCTACCGGCGAAGGATGCGGTGCCGGCCGTGGCGCCCGCCATCCAAGCCGCTGGGGCAAGGAGGCGTGAAAAGTTCCACGTCTCGTTCGCCCTCGCGGGCCTGCTCCTGTACCTCTGGGTGATTCACTATCCCGCCTATCCGATCGCCCAGACCGGAATCATCATCGGGCTGATCGCGATCCTCTTCAGCTCCAACCCGCTGGTTCTTCCGGCTCCGCTCTGGTGGTTCGGCGCGTTCGTCCTTTGGGCCGGCGTCGGAAGCTTTCAGTCTCCCCACCCGGTGCTCGCCCGGGACGGCTTCATTGAATACGGCAAGCTCTGGCTGATTTTTCTGCTGGGGGTGAACGTCGCCCACAACCGCCGGGAGCTCCGCACCCTCACCATCTGCTGGCTCGCCCTCTACGCGATTTACCCGGTGCGGGGAACGCTCTTCAACATCCTGCTGGGGATCAGCGAGTTCGGCCGCTACGCCTGGAACAACATTTTCAGGAATCCCAACGACCTCGCGGCGCTCACTATCCCGATGCTGGCGCTCTCCATCGGCCTCCTGCAGACCGAGCGCGACAAGTGGGTCAAGCGGGCCGCCATCGTTGGTGCCGTGCTACTGCCGGCGATCATTTTCTTTACCCAGTCCCGGGGCGGAATTCTCGCGCTGTTCATGTTTGGGGCGCTGGTCCTCCTCGGCAACCGGCGCCGGGGACGGACCCTCGTCCTCGTCCTGTCCGCCGTGGGGCTCATCGCGATCGCGGTGCCGAGTACCGTCTGGTCGCGCTTGGGAGGACTCCGCGCCGTCACCAGCGAGCAGACGATCGCCACCGCGGACCCGTTCGGCTCGGCGCAGCAGCGCTATGAAATCTGGAAAGTCGCGAGAGCCATCGCCGCCGACTACCCGGTGTTCGGCTCCGGCGCCACTACCTATCCGAAGTTGCATGTGCGCTACGCCATGCGCCCCGAGTTCACCCGGATCGCGGGGGGCGAGCGGGATACCCACAGCACCTACCTGAACGCGCTCGCCGAGAGCGGGGCGGTGGGTCTCTTCCTTTTTTTCGGCATGTTGGCGTCGGTGTTCATCCAGGGATGGCGGGTCATCCGAAGGGTACGGCAGCAGGACCCGGCGGTGGCCACCCAGTTGAGCACCCTGTTGTTTGGATTGGTGGCGTTCCTGCAGGCGAGCGTCTTTGCCACGACGCAGCACGTGGTGTTCCTCTATCTCTACATCGCGATCGTGTGCGTCTACCTCCGGCTCGCACCGCCCCCGCTTCCGGCCGTCCGCCAGGGGTCACGTCCCGCGCGCGCCGCCGGCCGGGCGGCCTGAATCCATGTGCGGAATCGCCGGCTTGGCGGGTGGCGCCCATCCGGAGGCCGAGCGCCGGCGGCTGGTGACCGCGATGTGCGGCCGCATCGTGCATCGGGGGCCGGACGGCGAAGGTTTCCTCATCGAGCCGGATCTCGGGATGGGGATGCGCCGGCTGAGTATCATCGATGTGGCGGGAGGGGCCCAGCCCATCGGCAACGAGGACGGGCAGATCCAGGTGGTGTTCAACGGCGAGATCTACAACCACCGGATGCTGAGGCGGGAGCTCGAGCGCGCTGGACACGAGTTCCGGACTCACGCCGATACTGAAGTCCTCGTGCACGGGTACGAGGAATGGGGCGACGCGGTCCTCGCCCGGCTTCGCGGCATGTTCGCCATCGCACTCTGGGACCGCGCCCGCCGCCGGCTCCTGCTCGCGCGCGACCGCTTCGGCATCAAACCGCTCTACCTCTGGCGCCACACCCGCGAAGTCGCCTTCGCGTCGGAGCTCAAATCGCTCGAAATCCTGCCCGGCTTCCCCGACACCGTCGATCCGCTCGCGGTCACCCGCTACGTGGCCTTCGGGTACGTACCCGAGCCGCTGTCCATCTGGGCGGGGGTCACGAAGTTGCCTCCCGGACACGCGCTGGTCTGGACGCCGGACGAAGGGGCCCGGGTTTCCGAATGGTGGTCGCCGCTCCGTCCGGTAAACGGGAGCATCACGGAAGAGGACGCCATCCGGGAGCTGCGCAGGCTGCTGGAGGACGCAGTGGGGTGTCACCTCGAATCGGAGGTTCCGCTCGGCGCGTTCCTTTCCGGGGGGATCGATTCTTCGGCAGTCGTGGCCCAGATGCAGCGGCTCTCCGATCGTCCGGTGCGCACCTTCACGATCGGTTTCGCGGAGGACGATTTCGACGAGAGCCGGCAAGCAGCCCTGGTAGCACGGGCCATCGGGACCGACCACACCGAACGGGTGCTCCACCCCGACATCGACGAGCTGGTCGACGAGCTGGTCCTCGCCTTCGACGAGCCTTTCGCCGATTCTTCCGCCCTCCCGACCTGGCTGGTGTCCCGGCTCGCCCGGGAACAGGTCACGGTGGCGCTTTCCGGCGACGGCGGCGATGAGCTGTTCGCCGGGTACACGCGCTACGGCGAAGTGCTTGATCGCCGGGAGCCGCCGGCCATAGTCCGGCAACTGGCCGGGCTCGCGGGCCGCAGCCTGCCCCGAGGCGCCCGGGGCCGAAACTACCTGCTCAATTCCGCGCGCAGCGCGGAGGGCCGCTTCGCGGCCACCGTCGCGCTGCCATTGCTGCCCGAGGAAGGCGGTACGGTGCGGGCCGGTCTCCTCACCGGCGATCCGCGGCTCGAGCACCTACTCGACGACCTGTTTGCCAGAACGAGCGGCCGCGATCTCGGAGCGCGGATGGCCCTGGTGGACGTGATGAGCTATCTCCCGGGCGACATACTGACGAAAGTGGACCGGATGAGCATGCGGGTGTCGCTGGAGGCGCGGGTGCCGCTACTCGATCATCACGTCGCGGAATTTGCCCTCGCGCTTCCCCATACCTTCAAGCGGCGCGAGGGTGTGACCAAGTGGGTGTTCCGCCGCGCGATCGAGGGCCTGGTTCCCCCGTCCGTCCTGACCAAGCCAAAACAGGGCTTCGGTGTGCCGATCGTGCACTGGCTTCGCGGCCCGCTCCGCCACCGGCTCGCCGCGCTGGCCGACCCCGCGTCGCCGATCTACCGCTACTGCGACCAGGCTGCGACGGCGCGTGTCCTCGATGAGCACCGGCGGGGCCGACGCGATCACAGCACCCAGATCTGGCGGCTCCTGGTGCTTCACCTCTGGCTCGCCGCCCGGCGGCCATGAGCGGCTGGCTCCTGCTCGGGGGTATCTCGGCGGCGGCTCTGGTTCTCGCGTGGTACGTCTACCCCACGGCCACCATCGCGGCGGGGGAACGCCGTTCCGCACCCGCGCCGGCACCGGTTGACCGGGAGGCGCTCGTCTCGGCTCTCGTTGCTACCCGCGCCGCCCCCGGGGCCGTGCGGGCGCGGCTCGAGGACCTGGTCCAGGGCGACTGGCCGGCCCACCGGCTGGAGTTGATCGTTGCGGTGGACGGCGATCCGGCGCCGTACCGGTTCGAAGGGCTCTCCCCGGCCCCCCACCGCGTCCTGGTGGTGGCGGCCGACGCGCCGGGCGGGAAAGCGTCCGCGCTCAACGCTGGCGTGCGCGCCGCGACCGGCCGAATCCTCGTGTTCACCGACACCGAGCAGCGGTTTGCCCGCGACGCCATACCGAGGCTTGCGGCTGCTCTGGGACCGCCTGGCTTCGGCGCGGTCTCGGGAGCGCTCCGCATCGGGAACGAGCAAAGCGCCGGGTCACTGCTGGCCCGCTACTGGAGGATGGAACGCCGGCTCCGGGCCGCGGAGGCGCGCGTCCACTCCACCATCGGCGTGTCCGGATCGATCTACGCGATGCGTCCGGCGCTCTGGACTCCGCTTCCCGCGGGGCTCATCCTCGACGATTTGTGGGTCCCCCTCCGACTCATCCTGGACGGTCACCGGGTGGGGTTCGAGCCCGACGCCATGGCGGAGGACACCCGGACCACCACGCGCGACCAGGAGTTCACCCGCAAGGTGCGAACGCTGACCGGAAATCTTCAAATCGTGGCCTGGATGCCGGCGCTGCTGGCGCCGTGGCGGAACCCGGTCTGGATACAGTTTCTTTGCCACAAGCTCCTGCGCCTCGCGACGCCGTACGCGCTGGCCGGAGTGGCGGCGGGCACGCTCGGTGTCGCGTTCGCTCTGACTCCCCGTGTGGGCTGGATGTTGGTGCTTGCCGCGCTCGGGGTCATGGGTGCCGTTCTGGTCTGGCCCGGAAGACCTGGCGCGCGACTCCGGCATGCACTGGCCTGGGGAATTACCATGCAGGCTGCGATCGTGGTGGCGACCTGGAACGGACTACGCGGACGGTGGGATGTCTGGAAGCGATAGCCCGCGCGCAGCGGAAGCCGCCGCCGCGGGCCGGCCGCGCACGGTGCTTCTCTGCCATGAAGAGGAGGAACTCCATCGCGACGGCATCGCGCGGTGGCTCGCCTCCGAGACCCGGCTCGCGGGGATCGTCCTCGTGCGGGATTCCGGAGCCTCATTCCGACGGCGCATTCGGCGGGAGGTGCGCCGGAGCGGCGTGCTCGGCCTGCTGGATTGCGTGCTCTACCGCCTATACCACCGGATCCGGTTCGGTGCCGAGGAGCGCCGGTGGCGCCGGGATACGCTCGAGGCGCTCCGGGCCCGCTACCCGGCCAAGGTCGCGGGCATCCCGACACTTGTAACAACCGATCCGAATGGTGACGAGGTCGCCCGGTTCATCGCCGGCCGCGATCCCGAGATATCGATCGCATTCCTCAAGCACATCCTCAAGCCCGCCGTGTTTCGGATTCCGCCCGGGGGCACGCTCGTCATGCATCCCGGGATCTGCCCGGAATACCGGAACAGTCATGGTTGTTTCTGGGCGATCGTGCGGGGCGATCTCGACAAGGTCGGCATGACCCTGCTCCGGATCGACGAAGGCGTCGATACCGGGCCGATCCTGGGATATTTCCGGCGGCCGCGCGAGGAGTGGAGCGGCTCTCCCCTCATCCTCCAGCATCAGGTGGTGATGGAGAACCTGCCGGACATCCTGGACACGCTCCGCCGCATCGCGGACGGCTCCGCCATGCCGCTCACCCTCTCGGGACGGGCCTCCGCGGCCTGGGGGCAGCCAAAGCTCTCCGCGTGGCTGCGACGGCCCCGCTCGAGCGCACAGACCGGTGCGACATGACCGCATGGCTCGATGCCCGGGGGCCGGCCGCGCTCTGCTACCACGACGTCGTGCCGGAGGACACTCCCGACTGGAGCGGGTTCCCGGGCGCGGCGGCGGCGTCCTACAAGCTGACGCGCAAGGCGTTCGCCGGGCACCTGGCCGCGCTCTCGGAGCTGGGCGAGGACGGCGTCACCCTCACATTTGATGACGGGGGGCGGAGCGCATTCGAGGTCATCTCGGACATGCTGCTCGAGCGCCGGCTCCGGGGCAGCTTTTTCATCACCTCGGGGCGGATCGGAACGGCGGGCTTTCTGTCGCGCGAGCAGGTCCGCGGGCTCCGGCGGGCGGGCCACGCGGTCGGCACCCATTCGGTGACGCACCCGCTGCTCTTCAGATCGTTGGTGTACCCTCGCATGCTCTCGGAGTGGCGCGAAAGCAAGCTCGCGCTGGAAGACCTGCTGGGAGAGGAGGTGTCGGACGGATCGGTGCCTGGGGGATTGTACAGCGGCGGCGCGGGGCGGGCCGCCGCCGAGGCGGGCCTCCGGCTCCTGTTCACCAGCGAGCCGACCGTCCGGCCGGCGGAGGTCGCCGGATGCCGGGTGCGCGGCCGGTTTGCCGTCCGCACCAGGACGACGCCGGAGGCGCTGCTCGACCTCGCCGCGGGCCGGGGATTCGCGCGGTGGCGTTACGCGATGCTGTGGCATGCCAAGATTGTGGCGCGGAAGCTGGGAGGGACGCCGCTGCTCCGGGCGAGAGAGTGGGTCTTTCGCCGCCGGAGCCGGAAAGGGGCCTAGCGTCCGGCGGCATGGAGCAGAGATCGGGAAGCGGCCGTCCCCGCGACCGCCATCCCCATGCGTTCCGCGACCTCGGCCCAGTCCTGGTCCCGGACGCGGTCGGATTGGGCCCGCCGTTCCGCCGGATCCTGCCCTCGCGCTACCGCCGCCCGCACCGCCTCGACCCAGGCATCGAGTCCCTCGGGACAAACGGCGATGTCGCCGCACCGCAGGATCTCCGGCAACCCGGTCGCCACCACGGGGAGGCCCGCTGCCGCGTATTCCCGCAGCTTGATCGGATTCACCGATTGGGTGAGGGTGGAGTGGCGGAACGGCACGATGGCGGCATCGAATCCGCGGCAGTATGCGGGCAACTCCGCATAGGGTCGCCGCCCCAGCACGTGGACGTTCGGCCGCGCAGTGAGCGCCGAGAGGTCCTGGTTGGACGACCCGATGACGACGAATGCGTAGGGTAGACGGTCCGCCAGGGCGCCGATGAGCTCTGTGTCCACCCACTCGTGAATGAGACCGAAGAATCCTACGCGCGGGCCGGGAATGCCGGCCAGGTCGGCGGGAAGCGGTCCCGCCTCGAGCGCGGCGGCGAAATGCCCGTGCTCGACGCCGTGCGGCACGTAGCGCGCTTCCGGCGCAAACTGGCGGCAATGCTCGGTGAGGTCGCGGGCGCTCGCAAAGACGGCGTCGGCGTGCAGGCAGATTTCCCGCTCGCACGCCTCCATCCACTGCGGGTCGAAGTCCTCGAACGCACTCCAGCGGTCCACGCAGTGATAAACCATCCGCTCCCGGGCAAGCCCGCGAATGAAGGGCGCCACGTGCGGGCAATAGACCCACAGCATCGGGTCGGGCCGCATCCCCAGACGGCGAAGCTCGCGCGGGAGCATCACCCGGTAGAACCAGGCATTGGCGCGGGTGGCCCACGCGGATCCCGGAAAGGGGAGCGCGGGCGGAACGTAGGACCAGAGGCCAGGCAACCGCTGCACCGCGCGCCCGCTGAACGACCGTACCTTCCGGGCGATGCGGCCCAGATCGCGGGAGCTGGCGAGGTTGGGGCGCCGCATGCCCGCCGTCTCCACCCAGAGGACCCGGTTGTGAGCGGCAAACTGCCGCATCAGGTGATGCTTGCTGGTCGGATCGGCCGTCCAGTCATTCGCGAAGCAGATGATGTCGTGGCCGGCAAACGTCACGCGATCCTCGCGGCGATAAGGCTCATGGGAGGGGTCCGACGGCGCTTCCGGACCTGCGAACAATGAACGTGATCGCGAGCGGCAGATCGCCGGCTCCGCGCAGGACCGCGACGCGGCGCATCACGCGCACCCCGTAGCGCTCGCTCCAGGGCGATTCCTCCAGCCCGAACGCAAGTGACGCCGGGGCGGTCAGATCGATTTCGCATTCCGGGGCCGCGCTGTGCACCATGACGTGCCGGCCGGACCCGGTGCGGCGCTCCCGCACTTCACCCGGAGCAAAGTGCAGCCGCCAGGTGATCTCCTCCCGTCCCCGGCCGTCCACACGGTCCTCGACCATCCAGGTGCCCGGCCCGATCTCCAGACCGATGGTTCTGCTGCAGACGGCCGCCGAAGGCCGGTGGGCAAACCCGGAGTGGCGCCCGGTAAACCGGACGGCCGAGTCGCTCACCGACCACGCAATGCACTTCGCCCTGGTTCGATCCGCCAGGATGCGCCAGGGCCGGTCGGCGCGAATCGGATTCTGCTCTTCGAGGCCGAGCTGGATCGCGTTGTGCGCGGCGGTTGACCGAAAGGCGAATCGAGCCGGCAGGTCCCTGGTGTACGCGTAGGTTCCGCTGTCCGACACCACCTCGCGTCCGGCAAGCACCAGCTCGAAGGAGAGCTGATCGTTGTGGTCGTGCGATCCCGCCCCCGCGAGTCCGACTGCACCGCAGCGCACGATGCACCGGTCCCCACCTGCGCGGAGGACGTAGAACCCCCCCTCCGGAAACGCCCGGCTCGCGGGCGGCGCCTGGGGGCGGTATCGCCGGGGCAGGCCCAGCCGGTGGAGCCGCGGCGCCGCCGCCGCCTCGGTGCAGAGCAGATGCAGGCGACCATCGTCCGCGTCCCCCAGCAGGGGCGCCCGCCCCTCGGCGTCCAGATAGGCCTCCATGAACTCATACATCGCGCCGAGCCGCCGCCAATAACTCTCCGGGAGCGCGCCGGGGAGATTCTTCCGGCACACCTCACCGCCGAAGGCGAAGAATTCGGTGACCAGTCGGTGATAGCCGATGGCCGATTCGAAGCTGACGCCGTCCGGGTGAACCTGCCGGGATATTTCCTCCGCGAGAATGCCCGCTCCCCGCCGCAGCCAGCGCGCGCCGGCGGGCTCGTCCCGAAAGAGCGCGCCGACGTACACGAGCCCGACGCCGTTGGAGACGTAGTGATTGCCCCGGAAAACTGGATGCCATTCGAGATTCCGCTCGACGTATCGCGCGGTTCGGCGCAGGTTCGCGAGCAGCGACGCCCAGAAGGGCGGCCGGAGCTCGGGAGCGTTGGCAAACAGAACCGCCGCCAGAGCCCAGTTAGCGGCCCGGATGGCGGCATCCATCGGAGACCACCAGTTGGGCCCGAGACCCACCGGGTTTTCCCGTATCCACGATTCCACGTGGCTTCGGAAGGCGTCCGCAAACCGGGCGTCTCCGGTGCGCCAGTAGGCCCGGGCGAGCGGAATGAAGTGATACGACCGGGACAGCTCCCACACCGTCCGGATATCGCTGCCGTCGCCCCGCGCAATGACCGCGAGCCGGGCAGGCAGCAGGGGCCACTCCCGCCGCGAGTAGCCGTCGCGCAGCCACATGGGCGGAACCCCCACCTCGGGATCGGCGCCGAGCAGCGGAAGGCGCCCGGCCAGAATGTTCTCCGCGCAGGCAATATCTCCGGGGGTGCAAAGGCGCCGGGCCCAGCGCGCGCCTGCGGCGGCGGCGATCCAGAGGCTGCCAGCCCCTGGGCGCTCGAGCCACCCGGAGAGCGAGGCCGTCCGGGCGGCCCACCGGGTGGCCCACTCGGCGGCGCGGCGTTCGTCGCGCGCAAAGCCGCCGTGCTCGTCGAGGTACCGGCGGCCCCGGTGGAGGCCCCGGTGTGCGGCAAGGGGAACGAGGGCGAGGCGCGCCCGGAGAGCGGTCAGGCCGGGTCGATCCAGCAATCGTACCACGCGCACAGATTAATGAGGTTCCAGAGCCGGAACCCGGCATCGATGCGGCCCGCCGCATGGCGGTCGAGCAGCTCGTGGATCCTGGGGAGGTGGAACAGCCCGCGGCGGTGAATCCGCGAGTCGAGAATGGTCCGGCGCCCCCATTCCTTCAACGGAGCCTCGCGCAGCCATTGGGAGAGCGGGACGTCGAATCCGACCTTGCGACGCGTGATGATCTCCTCCGGCACCAGTCCCCGCGCGGCGTGCTTGAGCACCCGCTTGGCGATGCCGCCGGCCACCTTGTATTCAGGCGGCATCTGAAAAGCGAATTCGACCACGCGGTGATCGAGAAAGGGCACTCGCGCCTCGACCGAGTTGAGCATGGTCATGCGGTCCACCCGCTGCAGCAGGAGCTCCGGCAGGCGGATGGAGAGATCCTGATACGCCATGGCCGAGAGAATGTCGGGCGCCCGGGCCTCAGCCATGTACTCCGAAAGCGTCCGCCGGGCGAGCTCCGTGCTGGATGCGCCGGCGCCGAGCCGCTTCCGGTAAGCGGGGGACAGCATTCTGGCCTTCTCGGTGTCCCAGTTCACCACCGCCCCGCTCACGAAGATCGGCTCCGCCCGCGCGGCGCGATCGAACAGATCGAGCACTTCGCGCGCCCCGTCCACCCGGCCAAGGGTCCCCCGCGCCATCGCCGCGGTCAGTCGCCTGAGGGGCGCGGCGAGCCGGCCGTAGCGGCGCCAGTGCCCATCGTGCACCCGCGCGTACCTCACGTACCGCGGGTACCCGGAAAAGATCTCGTCACTCCCCTCCCCAACCTGCACCACGATAACGCCCTCGTCACGGACGCCCCGGGTCAGCGCGCTCAGCGGAAGCGAGACCCAATCGGAGAGCGGCTCGTCCTGCGCCACCACGACGGCCGGGAGGCGCTCGATGACCTCCCCCGCCCGCAGTACCAGCTCCACGTGCTGCGAGCCGAACGCTCGCGCCGCCGCGCGGGAGTACTTCCGCTCGTCGAACGCGGGGGCGTCCTCGTAGCCGATGGAAAAGGTCCGCACCGGCTGGTCCAGGTGCTCGGTGAGAAGGGCGAGCACGAACGTCGAATCGAGCCCGCCGCTCAGCAGCAGGCCGTGGGGAACGTCCGCCATCGTCTGCTCAATCACCGCGGAGCGGAGCAGCTCCCGGAGCGCCGCGGCGGCGTCCGCCTCCGAGGCGAGCTCCGCGGTGAAATCGGTTCCCGGGTGCAGCGGGCTCCACCAGCGTTCGACGCGGAGATCCTCTCCCTCACCGGCCAGCAGGAAATACCCGGGCGGCAGTTTGCGAATCCCGGCAAACAGGGTGGCGGGCGGCGGGACCGCGGCGAAGGTCAGGTAGTGGGCCAGGGCCTCCTCATCGAGATCCCGACATACCGCGGGGTGCGCCAGGATCGCCTTGATCTCGGAGGCCCAGACGAGCTGGCCGGCAACGACGGTGTAATAGAGCGGCTTGATGCCGAGTCGGTCCCGGGCGAGGAGCAGCCGTTTACGCCGGCCGTCCCAGATCGCGAAGGCGAACATCCCGCGCAGTTGGTGGAGCATCTCCACCTCCCGCTCTTCATAGAGATGCAGGAGCGTCTCGGTGTCGGTGTGCGAGCGGTAGGTGTGCCCGGCCGCCTCGAGTGGCCGGCGCAGCTCCGCGTGATTGTACACCTCGCCGTTATAGGTGATCCAGACCGACGAATCCTCATTGGGCATCGGGCAATGCCCGGCGGGGCTCAGATCCACGATCGAGAGGCGCCGGTGGCCGAGGACGACGGCGCCGCCCGGATCGCACCATACGCCCGCATCGTCGGGACCACGGTGCTGCATCGTGTCGCACATCGCGCGCACCACCGCCCCGGAGGGGGCGCCCTCCGGGGCAAGCCGCATGGCCCCCGCAATGCCGCACACGGCTCAGGCCCTTGCGGCGTCGCGAATGCGGAAGGTCGCCTCGCTCACCGAGCGGAGCTGCTCGACCGGAATGGGCAGCACCGAACCGCCGGTACATGCGTCGTGGAACGCCACCCATTCGTCGCGGTAGCCCTTGTCCACCGTTTTCTTCAGGTGGCGGCGCACCCCGGATTTGTGGATGTGGACCGAGCGAAAGTCATCGACGATGACGATCTCGTCGCCCAGAAAGGCCTCGACCCGCTCCTTGGGAAGGGCGGAGTGGCCGAGGGTAGTGTACAGGAGCTGGGCGACGAGACCGCCCTCGAACCGAAACTGGGCGGCGAAATTGGCATCGGCATCGCCGCCGGGACGGGCAAGCACTTGAGTGGACTCCAGGGGCGTCCCTGCGATCGCATGGAGGAAATCGACCATGTGACACGCTTCGCCCACCGCCCGCCCGCCCCCTTCCTCCGTGCGGGTCCAGTCTCCCGCGCCCCCACCCGCGGCATTGACCCGGTATTGAATGGTGCCCTGCGCGACGTGCGCGGCACAGCGCTCCCGGAGCAGCGCTGCCGCCGCCGAAAAGCGACGGTTGAAGCCGACCAGGAACGGAAGCCCGCTCTGTTCGACAGCGGCGAGCAGGGCATCGAGCTCTTCCGCCGTCATTGCGGCGGGCTTCTCCAGGAAGACCGCCTTTCCCGCCTCCAGGGCTTCCCTGGCCAGGCGCGCGTGCTGGTCGTGCCGTGTCGCGATCAACACGGCATCCACGTCGCCCCGGTCGAGGAGGGTGCGGTAATCCGCGGTGGCAAGCTCGGCTCCGATCTCCTTGGCGGCGACTGAGGCACTGAGTCCCGACCGGGTGGCGACGCCGACCACTGAGAAGCGCTCCGGCAATCGTCGCAGCACCGGGAAATGCACGGCGCGGGCGAACGCGCCGGCGCCGATCACACCGAGGCGTATGGAGCCGGCCCTGGCGACTGTACGCGATGGGTGACGCGGTGCGGAGACGCTGGCGGTGAGCGCGGCTGCGGCGGGATACCTCAGTTCCACCGCCAGGACGGACGGCTCGTTCTCGAGGAGATCGAACGCTTTTCCGGCCTCCTCCATGGGCAACCGGTGGCTGACCAGAGGCCCCCAGCGGACCCGGCCGTCCCGCAGCATGCCGAGATAGGCCTGCATGTTTCTATTCTCGGTCCACCGGACGTAGGCGGCGGGGTAGTCCTCCCCACCCTCCTCGTAGCGTGGATCGTAGCGACCGGGCCCGGTCGAGCAGGCGATCCGCAGCTCGATTTCTTTCTCATAAAACGGCGATCGAGTGAGCGAGAGACCGACATCGCCGACGATGACGACAACTCCGCGCTTCCGGGTTACTCGCACCGCCGTCCGGAGCGGCTCGTCGCTGGGTGTCGCCGCCGCGATGAGGCAGGCGTCGAGACCCAGTCCACCGGTCATCTCGGCGGCCAGAGCCGGGAGATCGTCGGGGGAGCAGGCGCGCAGCGCGCCAAGCTCGAGGGCGAGCTGCTGGCGCGTCGGCTGAGGATCCACGGCCACCACGGTTGCACCGGCGGCGTGAGCGAGCTGAACTTCCAGCAGACCGATCAGCCCCAGTCCCACCACGCCGACAACGTGACCGAGCTCGAGATGCGCCTGCCGGACGCCTTGCAGTGCGATGGCTCCCACGGTGGCGGAGGCGGCATCCTCCGGCGCAACACCGTCAGGGACCAGGCAACAGAGGTTTCGGGGCACCGCCACGAATTGGGCGTGGTTTGCGTATTTGGCGCCGGCGCAACTCACCAGCTGACCGGGCCGCAGGTCCTTGACCCGGGCTCCCACCCCCTCGACGGTTCCGGCACAGGAGTACCCCGTCGCGATCGGTTCCTGAAGCCGGTTGCGCACCCGGTCGGCGGTGAGGCGGAGTCCGTCCTTCTGGACGGACTGGAGAACCTGGGCCACCAGCTCCGGTTTGCGGCGGGCCTTGTCTACTAACGACTCGCCGGTGCTGTGGAGATTGGCGCGCTCGGTGCCGGCGCTGATGACCGAGGTCAGGACCCGGACCAGGACCCCGCCCGCCGGGACGGCCGGAACGGGGACGTCAATCACGGTGGCTTTTCCCCCCTGAAGAACCACCTGCTTCATGCCGTCTCCCTGGACTGACTTGGTATGGGTGGACTCTTCGGAAGGTGATGGGGTGATTAGATTTGAGCAAGGATCAGGCCAGTTTGTCTCGCTCCCCAGGCCGGAAAGTTGCACAGACGAAGCGCATGCCACCCCACCGCGAAGCACCAGCCGTCGGGCTCGAGAAAAGCCACCTCCAGGAGGTGGGCTTGGCTGTCGTGGCGGACCCGCCCCGGACGCTTCCTCCGCTGCGAGTCGCCTTCTGCATCGACAACATGAACATCGGCGGGACCGAAATGAACGCGGTTCGGACCGCCCGGCTGTTGCGCGAGGCGGGCGTCGAGCTCCGCGTCTTCAGCCTCGTCACCGAGGGACCGCTGCTCGACCGGTACGCTGAGCTCGGTATTCCCGTGCATCTGTTGCCCATCCGCAGGCTGTACGGCCGTGCCGCACTGGATGCCGGCCGACGGTTGCTGGCCATGTTGCGGCTCCATTCGGTCGAGGTCGTGCACGCGCACGATTTCTACAGCAACATCTTCGCGGCGCCCTGGGCCCGGATGGCGGGGACGGCGTTCATCGCCAGCCGGAGGTGGTGGGAGGGTCCCGACCGCCGCGCCCAGCGCTGGGCCAATCGCGCGTCCTATGCGCTGGCCCATCGGGTGCTCGCGAATTCGGAGTCGGTGGCCGACCTGCTGGTTCGGACGGAGCGGGTTCGCCGGTCCCGCGTGGTCGTCGTCCCGAATTTCCTGGATGACGAGGCGTTCAATCCTCCCCCGCCCGGATGGAGGGAGTCCTTCGCGAGGAAGCTCGGCCTCTCCGCCGGGGGGCTCGTCGTGGGCGTCGTCGCCTCGCTGAGTCCCATCAAGGACCATGCGACGCTTCTGCGTGCCGTCGCCGCGCTGGCAGGGCGGTGGCCCGGTCTCCGCGTGGTGCTGGCCGGTGCCGACGGCGGGAGCCAGCCGTCGTTGGAGGGTCTCGCCGCGGAGCTCGGGATCGCCGATCGCATTCGCTATGCGGGTCTCTGCCCCAATCACCCGTCTCCGCACCATCTGTTCGACATCGCCGCGCTCACCTCCGTCAGCGAGGGGCTCCCCAACAGCGTGCTCGAGGCGATGGCCAGCGCCCGCCCGGTGGTGGCGACGCGAGTCGGAGCCATTCCCGACGCGGTGGTGGACGGGGAGACCGGCCTGCTGGTGCCTCCCCAGGATCCGGAGGCCGTCGCGGGCGCCCTCGACGCTCTCCTGCGCGACCCGGAGCGGCGGGTCCGGGCGGGTGCGGCGGGACGAGACCGGGCGCGGGCGCAGTACTCCTCGGCCGCGGCCATCGGGCGGCTCTGCCGACTCTACCGCGAGCTGGCGCGCCGCTGACCCATGTGCGGAATTTCTGGAGTTGCGACTCGCGAGCCCGTTGACCGGAAGGCCGATCGCGTCGAGCGGATGTCGGATGCGCTGCGCCGCCGCGGCCCCGATGGCAGCGGCGTCTTCGAGTGGGAGACCGCAGCGCTGGGACATCGACGGCTGGCGATCTTCGACCTGAGCGATCGCGGCCGACAGCCGATGATTTCGCCGGATGGCGCCACGGGCCTCGTGTTCAACGGCGCTATCTACAACTTCGTCGAGCTTCGCCGCGAGCTCGAATCCGCGGGATTCGCGTTCCGGAGCGACACCGACACCGAGGTTCTGCTCCACGGTTACCGGCATTGGGGCATTGATGAGCTGACCCGCCGGATCGCCGGAATGTTCGCCTTCGCGCTCTGGGACGATCGCTCGCGGGAGCTCTTCTTGGTCCGCGACCGGCTGGGCGTCAAGCCGCTCCTCTATGCGGCCCGGGACGGGACCCTCGCCTTTGCCTCAACCGCTCGGGCCCTGCGCGTCGCCGGCTTCGGGACCGAGCTCGATGAACAGTCGGTGATCGACTTCCTGGAGTGGGGTGTGGTTCCGGAGCAGCGCTCCATTTACCAGGGTGTCGAGAAGCTCCCTCCGGCCACGATTGCCCGCTGGCACGAAGGGCGTCTTACCTCGCGCGTCTACTGGCGCCCTCCGGCGGCGAAGCCTGCCGGGACCATGTCGTTCGAGGAAGCCGTCGAGCGGAGCGAGGCGCTGCTGCTCACCGCCGTCCGCCGCCGTCTCCAGGCCGACGTCCCGATCGGCGCGCTCTTGAGCGGCGGGGTGGATTCGGCCCTGATCTGCTGGGCGCTGCGCGAAGTCGGTGCGGACATCGCGGCATACACCTTTTCCTCACCGGGTGAGCCGGAGGATGAGTCCGCGGACGCCCGCGCCACGGCGGCCGAGCTCGGCATCCCTCTCACCGTGCTCACGACCGAGGCCGCCGGGAATGACTGGGACGACCTGGTCGGCGCCTACGGCGAGCCCTTTGCCTGCGGGTCCGCGCTCGGGATGCTGCGACTGTCGGCGGCGGCCCGGAGCGCGGTGACGGTGCTGCTCACCGGCGACGGGGGCGACGATGTGTTCCTGGGATATCCCCACCACCGATCGCTGCAGATCGCGGAGCGTGTCGCCTCCCACACACCGCCGGCGCTGGCCCGGATGGGGATCCGAGCGGGGCTCATGCCTCCGGCCACCGGTCTGGCTCATCGCGCCCGAAACTATGCCGGGTACATCACCGGAGGGCTGGGCGCGTTCCTCAAGGTGCGCGGCGGAGCACGCTACTTTAGGAACAGCACGCTGCTTGGGCCGCGCCTTTTGGGACGAACGCCCCAGTCGGAGCGGACCGTAGTGGTGCCCGGATCCGGCCGCTCGATTCTCGGGGACTACCTCGAATTTGCCCGGGGGCACCAGTTCGTCGCGGAGTACCTGACCAAAGTGGATGGCGCCACCATGTACCACGGTCTCGAAGCCCGGTCTCCGTTCCTCGATCACGAGCTGTGGGAGCTTGGTGCCGCGATTCCTTATGCCGTGCGCCTCCGGGGAGGAAGGTTGAAGGCCGTGTTGCGTGAGATAGCCCGGAGGCGGATCAGCGACCGCGTCGCCCGGGGCCGGAAGCGGGGGTTCGAGGTCCCGGTGGGGTCATGGCTCAAGACCCGCTGGAAAAACCGGACGGAGGAGTTGCTGCAGTCGTCGCGACTCACCGAGGATGGCTGGCTCGACGGCCGCCGCCTGCTCCAGCTCGAGCGGGAAGGCGCCGTGCCCGGGCTTCAACTCTGGTACGCGGTGGTGCTGGAGTCATGGCTCCGGCACGACGTCCCCTCGGCGGCCACCGCCGGGGCCCTCCCGCATTAACCCGCGCGTGACGATTCGGGTTTGCCTGGTCGCGCCGGGCTGGATGACGGGTGGCCAGGCGGTGGAGGCCAGAACCCTCCTCGACGGTTTCCGCGACGACCCCGGCATCCGGGTCGAGCTGCAGCCGATCGATCCGCGCATCCCCGAGGCGCTCGCGCGGATTCCCGGTCTGCGCACACTGATCCGGCTTCCGATATTTTATGCCGGGCTGCTCCGGCGCGTCGCACGGGCGGACGTCGTCCACGTCTTCACGGCGGCCTTCTGGCCTTTCTTGCTGACCACCACCCCGGCGGTGCTGGCCGCGCGGCTCCTCGGCCGCCCGGTGATCCTGAACTACCGGGACGGCCGCGCCCGGGATCACATCCGATTCCGGGCGGTGCGCTGGATCCTCAGGCGTGCCAGCCTGCTGGTCTTTCCTTCGGGGTTTCTGCGCGACATCTTCCGTGAATTCGGTCTCGACGGCGCCGTCGTCCCCAACGTCGTGCACACCGACCGATTCAAATTCCGGCGGCGGGAGCCGCTCCGGCCCGTCCTCCTCTCCTCCCGGCTGCTCGAGGCGCTCTACGCGGTCGAAAACACGATCCTGGCGCACGAGGAGCTGCACCGGGATTTCCCCGGAGCGCGTCTGGTGATTGTCGGCGACGGCGACCGCCGGCCCGCCCTCGAGGCGCTGGTCCGGGAGCGGGGTATCAAGAACGTGGAATTCGCCGGCCGGGTGCCGCACCACCGCATGGGGGAGTGGTTCGACCGGGCCGATATCGTGGTCAACTCGTCCCGCATCGACAACATGCCGCATTGCCTGATCGAAGCCTTCGCGGCGGGACTGCCGGTGGTCACCACGCCCTCGGGAGGGATTCCCTACATCGTGCAGCACGAACGGAACGGGCTCCACGTGCCGTGCGACGATCCCACAGCCATGGCCGGCGCCGTGCGCCGCCTGCTCGGCGACCCACAGCTCGCCCGGGCATTGATCGAAGCCGGGCGCAACGACTGCGAGGCCCAGTACTCCTGGACG
Source organism: uncultured Gemmatimonas sp. (assembly GCA_964439025.1). Classification (GTDB taxonomy): domain Bacteria; phylum Gemmatimonadota; class Gemmatimonadetes; order Gemmatimonadales; family GWC2-71-9; genus JABFSM01. Next base: position 44,990 of record CAYTMW010000021.1, read on the forward strand.
GCGGCGAAACGACAGTGGTCCCGGCTCTACGCCAAACTGACCGGCCGGACGGAGAGTGGGGCCTAGCGATTCCGCTTGGCGAGCGCGGCGAGGAACCGGACCACCTCGCGCAGGACTCCGTGTCGCATCGTGGACCGATACTCCGCAGCCCGATGACGGACGAATCCCCAGAAGAACTGCAGCCGGGTCTCGTACCAGAACGCATCGGCCTCGTCCCGGCGAATCAGCGCCTTCGCCCAGGACGCCAAGTCGCGCCCCGCCGAGCCGAACAGGTGGGAGGGCACGTCGAAGAGCCGGGCACGGGCGCGCTCCAGCTCCGGAACCCGCATCATCGCGTGGGACCGCCCGTGGCCGCGGTGCCACCGGCGATGGTACGCTTTGGTGAGGCGCTTGGGCTCAACCTTGTGGTAGAGCACCGTCCCGGGCAGATAGAGGCCCCGCTTGCCGTTCCGCCACAGCCGCATGAGAAGATCCGCGTCCTCCGTCCCGCCCACCCTGCCCTTCGACACCGCCAGATCGCCGGGGTAGCCACCCGCTTCCAGCACATCCGCCAGGCGGAAGGCGCACGCCAGCAGGCAAATCGGGTTCGCGGTATCCACGTAGAAGCGCTGCTCGCCGTGATCCGCCATGGCGATGGCGGACCAGTGCCGAGAGGTGAGCCACGGTTCGGGATTGCCCCGCCACGACGGCAACACCTTGCCGCTCACGAAGGCTGCATCGGGGTTGTCGCGGAAGGCGGCCACGATTTCGCCGAGCCACTGCGAAGGCAGCAGGAAATCGTCATCGGTGATGGTGTAGAGCGGAGACCGAATCCGTCCCAGGGCGTTCGTCAGCGCGTAGGACTTGCCCTGCCGGGGCTCCAGCACGTAGTACAGGTTGCCGTGGCCCGCTGCCTGTAGTGCCTCGACGCACCGCTGGGTGTCGTCGCTCGAATTGTTGTCGACGACCAGCACCTCGTGGCGGAAGCCGCCCGGTGTATCCTGGGTGAGCGCCGTCCCGAGCAGCTCCCGTAGATCGCCGCTGCGATTGTAGGTGCACACGACGAGGGTGATGTCGGGAGCGGTGGATCCCCGGTCGAGTGCCGGCTCGCTGGTCATGGCCCGGGAGCCGGCAGGCTTACGCGGGCGAGACGGCGGTAGAGCTGCTCCATCCGGGTCACGGCCTGGTCGAAGCTGAAGCGGGTCGCCACGTGACGGGCTCCCGCGGCCCCGAGCCGCACGGCCAGGGCCCGATCGCGGAGGAGCGCCAGGAGGCGATTCGCGAGCGTGGCCGCGTCGCCGGGTGGATGAAGGTAGCCCGTCACGCCGTCGTCGAGGATCTCCGGGATGCCGCCGACGGCGGTGGCCACCACGGGAATCGCGTGACTCATCGCCTCCAGGATGACCAGGGGAAGGCCTTCGGTGTGGGTGCTGAGGACGAACACATCGAAGAGCCCGAGCAGATCCGCCACATCCTCCCGGTGGCCGGTGAAGATGAAATGCTGGGTGAGTCCGCGCTCGGCGATGCGCTCCCGCACCTGGGCGAAGTGCCGGCGGTAGGTCTCCGCGCCGGCGTAGTCACCGACGACAACGAAGCGGACTTCGGGATACTCCGCAACGACCCGCTCGGCGGCAGCGACGAGCGTGTCGTAGTCCTTGGCGGGGGCGAGCCGGGCCACCATGCCGATGACCGCGCAGCCGGGCGGGATACCAAGCTCCCGGCGGCGGCGGTCCGCGGTCCCTGTCGGCGCCGACGCCGCGGCGGCGATCCCGTCATGAATCACGGTGCCCCGCGCGGCGCCTCCGGGATACCCGAACGTCCGCCGGGTGTCTTCCGAAACGAACACGAAATGGTTCACCAGGGAGAGGAACAGCCGGTCCCGCCGGGAGAAGCCAGGGTAGCTGCACCGCACATGGCAGAGGACCGGGATCCCCGCCAGACGCGCCGCCGGCGCCGCGAAGAAGGCGCCCAGCACATCGGAACAATGCACCAGGGTCACACCGTTTTTGCGAAAGCTCGCCGCCAGGCGGTTCGCGCTGCGGAGCATCGGCAGGGGATGCCGGAGACTCGGCTCGATCCCCTCGTATTCCTGGACCGGAATGCCTCCGGCGGTGAACAGCGCGCGCACCGGGGTGTCGCCGGGCAGACACCAGGCGATGCTCCGCACGCCGTCCCGCATCCCCCTCGCCAGTCTCAGCGTCCCGTGCTCTACGCCCCCGACCGTTGGCCAGGGAAGCACGTGCGCAACGACGGGCCCGGGCGGTGTCACGATCAGTATTTGGTGCTGGCCCGGAAGACGTACCGGTCCCGGAGCTCGTAGAGACGGAGCAGCGCCCGCGGGGCGAGCCGGAGCGCCGCAATTACCAGCGCGATCTTCGCGCTGCGGAGGAAGCGGTTGCCCTCGCGAAAGGCGGCGATCGCGCCATCCGCGTCACCCTGGAAGAAGCGGCGTTTGCCCTCCGCAAGCCGGGACTGGGCCGCAAAGCGGCGCTTGGCCGTCTCAAGCGCCGCGGCCTCGTCGGGTGTAAGCGGGAGCGTCGTGCCCGCCTTCTCGAGCACCCGGGCAATGCACTGGTACATCCAGACGGGATCCGAGGAGAGACTTCCCGGCCGAACCCGGTAGCGGGCGAGGGGGCGCGTGTGGTAGGTGATGCGCCCTCCCATCTTGACCAGGCGAAGCCACAGGTCGAAGTCCTCCGAGCTGCGGAGGGTCTCGTCGAATCCTCCCGCACGCATCAGAAGGTCCCGACGCGCCGTGACGAACACGCGGACATTGCAGGTCTGGTTCACCAGACTGGTGAAGGTGACCGGCCCATGGGAGGGCGAGCGCGTCATCGACCACTCGTCCGCGACCTGCCGGTTGCCGAACAGCGTCGCGTCGGGATACAGCACGTCGATGCCGGGGTCCTCGTCCATCATGCCGATCTGCGTCGCGAGATAGTCCGGCTCCCAGAGGTCATCGGAGTCCAGCAGGGCAACGAACTCCCCGACGGCGAGCCGCAGCGCCGTGTTGCGGGCGCCCGCGAGCCCGCGGTTGGCCTGGCGGGCGTAGACGATCCGGTCCTGATACGGTTCGAGGACCGCTTCGAGGCGCACAGTGTCCGGGCAGCCGTCGTTGACCACGATGATCTCGTAGTCGGTGTAGCTCTGCCCGAAGATCGAATCGAGGGTTTCGCCGATGAACTCGGCGGTCTTGTAGGCGGGGACGATCACGCTGACGCGAGGATCCGGCTTGACCCGCGCGCCCCGGCGCACGACCTCGGCGGACTCCGGGCCTGCGCCACCCTCGGCGGGAGAGAGCATCGGCGTCACGAACCCGGCCTGGAGGGGGCGCCCAGAAGATTCGACCACGAGGCCCAGGCCTCCGTGACCTTCATGCCGGCCGCCAGATCGAATGCCGGCCGGTAGCCGAGCAGCTCCCTGGCCTTGTCGATGCGGACGTGGGCACGGGCCGCGTGGATCTGGATGTCGCGCGGATGGAGCGCCGGCGGCTGCAGCGCGGGCGCCGCGGCCGGCGCCAGACTCGGCCCCGACCGCTCCGGCTCCGCGCCCAACCGGCCCTTCAAGCCTTTCCAGACCCCGCCCGGCACCACCCGCCGCACGAAGCGGAGAACCCGCCCCGCTTCCGGCGTCATGATGATCTGCTCCCGGAGCTGGGGATCGTTCCGCACGGCGCGCCGGAGGACCGCGCCCAGGCGCTGTTCGGCCCGGCGCCGGCGGTAATACGCCCTCGCTTCCGCGACCGTCAGGTCCAGTGTTCGGCCGGAGAGTCCCAGCATTTGTTCGTAGCTCCGGTAATACTCCCTCCAGGTCACCGGCTGATTCGCGGAGACCAGGATCGCGCGGCCCACGGCCTCCTCCCGGACCAAGGCGGCGGCGATCGCGGTGACCACATCGTCGACGTACACCAGGTTGCAGAGCCCCTCGCCCCCGTTGATCATGAGGATGCCCTGGGTGCGGAGCCGCTCAAGCACCTCCACTGTCCAGAGCGGGCCGTAGGGGCCGTAGATGATGGTCGGCTGCAGAACGGAGACCGGGACCTGGTGGCGCTCGTAATAGCCAAGTGCGATCTGCTCCGCCTCGAGCTTGCTGTCGCCGTAGGCGCTGCCGCTCCGACGCCGGGGCGACTCTTCCGTCAGATCGCCGTCGGGGAGCGCGCCGTAGACGCTGAGGGTGCTGATGCAGACCACCCGGCGGCTCCGGACCCGCCGCGCGGCCGCCATGACATTGCGGGTGCCTTCCACATTCACCCGCCGCTGGTGCTGGTAGTCGCCGCTGTTGCCGTAGGCGCAGTGCACGATGAAATCGCAGCCGCGGGCCGCGTCCTCGACGGCCGGCGCATCGAGAACGTCCCCCCGCTGCATCTCGACCGGGAACCGCGCGATGCGCGCGGCGGTTCTGAAGTCCCGAACCAGAACCCGCACCGTCACGCCGGCCTCGACCACCAGTCGTTCGACCAGACGGGAGCCGAGGAAGCCGGTTCCTCCGATGACGAGGGCCCGTTGCCCGGACAGCCCGGAGAGCTGCGCGCTCATACTGCTTCCCGGAGAGGCGGCACCGAGAGCCAGGGCTTGAGCAGCGGCTGCCTGACGGCATAGCAGGCTTCGACCAGGGAGACCACGCGCGCGCCATCTTCGCCCGTGGCGCTGGCGCCCGGATCGCCGCGGGTCGCCGCGGCAAAGCTCTCGAACTGCTCCGAAAATGCCCGGTGCACCGCCCAGCCTCCTGAAATCCGGGATCCCTCGGTCCCCACCTCGAGCTTTCCGGGAAGCGAGGCGCCCTCCGGCCCCGTGAGCGTGAGCCGGGCCGCCGAATCGTAGTCCACTTCGATTTCGAGGGTCCCGCGGGAACCAGTGATGATGCAGCTGTTGCGCAGGGTCCGCGTGCGACTCAGCTCGACGGTCGCTTCGACCTCGCCGAATCGGAGCCGGAGCTCGCAGTCCGCCTCCACCCCGCCCCCCGCATCGTCGACGTACTCGACCACCGCCCCGTCGCCAAGCCACCAGAGCATCAGATCCAGCACGTGGCCGCCGACGTCGATGAGCACACCGCCGCCTGAAGCCTCCTTGCGAAAGGGAAAGTCGGTGGCGATCGGCCACCGATACGGCCGGCCCTCCCGCCAATCGAGGCTCCGGATTGCGCCCAGGAGGCCCGACTGCAGGGCCTGCCGGACGAAGCGGGAGGACGGAAAGAACCGTTTGACGAGCGCAACCGAAAGCACCTTCGCGGCGGCGGCGGCCGCCCGGACCATCGCGTCGCATTCCCCTGTCGTCCGCGCCATCGGCTTTTCCACCAGGACATGGCGGCCACCGTTGAGCAGATCGATGGCGATGGAGGCGTGAAGGTGGTTCGGGAGAGCGAGGAGCGCGGCATCGACCTCACCGCGCATGGTCCGGTAGTCTTCGGAGACCTCCGCCACGCCGAAGCGGCCGGCCAGGGCCTCGGCCCGGGTCCGCTGGGGATCCACGAGCACCGTGACCTCGACCGAGGGCGCCGCCACAAGCGCGGGCAGGTGGAACAGCTCGGTGACGGCCCCGCACCCGATCACGGCGACCCTGGTCTTCTCCATGCTCCATCCTGGCTCAGGAAACGCGGACGCGTCTCCAATAATAAGAGAGTGCGCCGGTGAGAAGCGGGTGGCGGGGGAGGATAGGCTCAACCGGTGAGGGGACGGAGCGCCTCGCGCAGCCGGTCGGCATAGGCGGCCCGGCTGAACCGCTGCGCCCGGGCGCGCGCGGCGTCCGACATCCGGGACCGGAGGCCATCATCGCCCGCGAGGCGCCGGGTGAACTCGCGAAGCTCGTCGAGCGTGTCCCACAGGAATCCGTTCACGCCGTGTTCGACGATCTCGGCCTGCCCGCCCTTCCGGTTGACGACAGGAACACAGCCCGCGGCCATCGCTTCCGCCGTGACGATGCCGAAATGCTCCATCAGATCGGGACGCTGCTCGAGACCACCATATCCCGCCCCGTGCCAGAAGATCTTCGCCCCCTCGTACAGCTCATCGAGCTGCGCGCGACTCACGTTGGCCTCCACCCGCGCTCCGCCGGCCGCGCCGGCCACCCGGACCCGGTCGAAGAAGGCGCGGTCGGCGGGAAGCTGGTTGAGTCCTCCCACCGAGGCGTAGCTCCAGTTGTGGAGTCCCTCCCGCCGGAGCTCCACAAACGCCTCCGCCATCTCGAGCTGCCGTTTGCTGGTGCCGCCGGTGGCAAACCGGCCCACGCTCAGGATGGCATTCTGCTTCGGGACCACGCGGAAGTCCGACTTTGCGGGCGCGTAGACAACCCGGGAGTCGAGCCCCCACCAGCGGCGAGTGTACTCCCGGGTGAATTCGGAATTGACCATGGCCACTTGGTACCCGCTGAACCGCCTGGCCCACTCCCACCGAGCGTAAGCACGCCGGAGCCGCTGGCTGAGGCGGTTGCCGTCGCGAACCCAGGGCCAGGTCGCGTCGCGGTCGAAGTAGGGAAAGTGGATGTACAGGGCGCCGCGCTTCGCATGGCAGAACGGCGGAACTTCGTACACCGAGGCGATCAGGAGGTCATACTCGCGGGTGATCCCGGCGTAGCGTGACCGTTCCGCGCGGTACCGGTTCCACGGCTCGGCCCAGGAGATTTCCGCGGTAATCGCAGGCACGTGGCGAAGCCGGACCCCCCGCAGGTCCGCGCCGTACAAGTGCGCCAACCGCTCCAGCGTGAGCGCCGACTTGTGATGCAGCAGATCCACCTGGTGATCGCGTGCCAGTGCTTCGGCGATCACCACCACGACCTGCTCGGCGCCCCCCGCGACGTCGTCGCGGTGCTGATGGTACAACCCCACCTTCATCGCACGTGCTGCGGGATCACGGTCCCAGCCGCCAGGCGAGGTATCGGCCCGCCGAGCGGTAGTTCACATTAAATTCCTTCTCCCGGAAATCGGCCAGGCTGTAGTAGGCGTCCGCGCCGGGGCCGCGTCCCTTGCCGAAGGTCGCCGAAAAGATCTCGTCGCCCCACTGACGGTACTTCGGGTCTCCGGTGATCAGGAATGCGTAGCCGAACGCCTGGACGATCAGCGGATTGAGCTGGCGCACTTCGCGGACTGTGTTCTGGTCCACGATTGCCGTGGCCCCGCAGCCGGCGGGGCAGGCGGTCTCGTGGACCGTGTACCACATCCCTCGCCAGCTGACTCCGGGAAGACCGGGCACCGGCTGGGTCCCGCGATAGGCTGCTGCGTACAGGTTTTCGACGCTCTTCACGATCGCATTCTTGACCTGCGCGTCACTCGTCAGGCGGTGCACGGCGATCATGCCGTCGAGCAGGAGCCCCACCATGAAGGGCTGCATGAACGTCCCGACTACCAGGTCGTCAACCCAGCGCCAGGAGCCGTCCGGATACTGGAGCCGGGCGTAGTAGTTGGCAGCGGCATTCTGTGCCTTGGCGAGGAACTCGGCGCGGACGAGTGGATCGGGATGCGCCTTCGCTAGCCACGCAGCATAGAGGAGCATGTAGCCCCCGTCTCGGATCCCGTAGTAGAGACCTGAATAGCTGACGCGGGCGCCGACCCACATCTGGAACTCGTAGCGCACGTAGGCCGTGATCCACGGCCATAGCTCGGGCCGCCCATCGAGGGCCCGGAGCATGAGACCGCCCAGGGAGGCGTTGCGCGGGGCGTAGCTCTGGTCAAAAGTGAGGTTCGCCCCATCCAGAATCCCGCCCGACGTGAACCACGAATCCGTTACCTTGCGGGCATTGGTCAGGTGGGCGGTGTTCCCGGTGCGATAATACGCCGTATAGAGCGCCAGCCCCAGATCGTAGTAATTCAGGTTGACGTAGGCATCCGAATCGAACCCGGCGACCGACGCCTTCCCGGGCTGTCCCGACATGGTGGGGGGGAACCACCCGGCGGTCGTGGTGATGCTGGTATTGCTCACCACGGTCACGTTGTAGAACGTCTCGAAGCTTGCCGCGACCGGATTGTAGAGGTAGATCGACCCGCCCTGAGCGACCTCAGTCAGAAATGCGGTTCCCGTGCCGACGACGTTTTTGGTGCCCTTCACCATCGCCACGGTCCCGGTCAAGTTCCGGATGCCCGCAGAGACGGAGAAGCTGGCACCGTGCTGGAGACCCTTGGTGTTCATGTTCTCGTCGAAGAACGGCCAGGGACTCGATGCGCTCAGGGCCCGTACCTGCGGTCCGATGATGAATCCGATCGCCGGGCTGGGGAACACCACGAGATCGCCGATGGACCCGGTCGGCGGGGCGCTCGAGATGGTCACCGCACTGGTATCCGCCTTGGTGCCACCGGCATGCACGGCAATGAGGCGGAACGATCCGGTGGCCGACCCGGCCGTATAGAGGCCGGTGGGCGAGATGGTGCCACCGGTGGCCGAATAAGTGACCGAGGGCACCACCGAGGACCCGTCGCTCCAGGAACCCGAGACCACGAACTGCTGGGTTCCTGCGGGGGCGAGGCTCGCGGTCGAAGGATTCAGCACGAGCTGCGTCAGGGTAACCGAGCTCGGAATCGTGATCACACTGGTGTCGGCCTTGGTCCCGCCGGTATGCGTCACGATGAGCCGGTACGAGCCCGGGGTCGGTCCCCCGGTGTACACGCCGTCCTGGCTCACCGATCCGCCTGTCGCCGTAAAGGTCACCGGAGGAACCGTGGACGAGCCGTCACTCCATGACGCCGAGACGACGAACGGCTGCGTCGCTCCCTTCGGCACGGTGACGGCGGAGGGATTGAGAACCAGCTGGGTGAGCGTCACCGAGGTATTGCGAATCGTGACGACCGAGGTGTCCGCGCGACCGCCGCCCGCCTGCGTCGCGATGACCTGGTAGGTGCCCGGGTCATTCGCCGCGATGTAGACACCCGCCGACGTGATCGAGCCGCCCGTCGCGATGAAGCTCACCGGCGGCGGCGAGCTCGCGCCGTCGCTCCACACCCCGGACACGACGAAGATCTGCGACTCGCCCGGATCCAGATTCACCGAGGGGGGAGACATCACCAACTGCGACAGCGTCACCGGCGGTGCGGTACTCGCGAGGAGAGTCACAGATGCCGTGTCGGCTGCGCCGCAGCCGCAGGTGGCAATAACAAGAAATGAGCCCGCGACTGTCCCCGCGGTGTAGAGACCGTTCTGAGTAATGCTGCCCCCGGCGGAGACCCACGAGATATCGGCTGGATGGACCCGCCCGTCGTTCCAACTCAGCGCTGTGCTGAACTGACGAGTTTGTCCGGACGACAAGATACCAATCTTCGGTGAGATCGTAAAGGCCGACACGACGGGAATTGGCACCGCCGTGATGATCACCGACGCGGTATCCGCCTTGGTACCGTTTTGTTGCATTGCGATAACTTTGAAACTCCCGGGCACCGCGGCCGCAGTGTAGAGGCCCGCCGCGTCGATCGAGCCTCCCGTCGCCGACCAGGTGACCGCGGGCACCGCCGAGCTCCCATCACTCCATACACCCGCCACCGAGAACTGGGCGGTCGTGCCTGCCATCACACTGGTGTCGGATCTCACGAAAAGTTGAACGAGTGTCGCCGCCCCCGCACCCACCTGAAAATGCGCGGTGTCACTGAAGACCTGGCCACCGAGCGCCGTCAGGGCTCCGACGACGGCGTAATTGCCCGGTGTGTTACCCGCCGTATAGGTCCCGTTGAGCGAGATGCTACCTCCCTGCGCGCTCCACTGGACCGCAACCGGCCCTTGGGTGCCGTCGCTCCGCCGGGCCTCCGCCTTCACCACCTGCGTGGCGCCAAGCGCCAGCAGTGCGGTAAGTGGCGCAACGCGGATTCCAACAATGCGGGGCAAAATGGTCACGTTCGAAGTATCAGCCTTCCCCAGGGGACTCGATCCGATCACCCGGTAGGTGCCGGGGGTGTATCCAGCAGTAAAGATGCCCGCCGAAGTCACGACCCCGCCAGTGGCGGTCCATGAGAGCGCTGGGACCGTGTGGGAACCGTCCGACCATGAAGCAGCCGCCATGAATTGCCGGACCGTTCCCGACTCCATCATGAGATTTTCAGGGTCGATCGCGAGTCCGGTCAGGACCGGCGGATCGACGATGCCGCCGGTTCGCCCGAACAGGGCCCCGTCGCCGATGATGGCGGTCACGGTGTAGCCGCCGGGGGTGTTGGACGCGGTGAAGAGCCCGCTCGCCGAGATGGTGCCGCCGGTCGCGGCCCAGGTGACCGTCGGGAACATGCGGCTCCCGTCTCCCATGAAAGCCACGGCGGTGAACTGCTGCCTGGTCCCGGCCGCCAGAGGTACCGCCGCCGGAGTGATGTCCAGCCGGGCAATGCCCCCAGGAGGAAGCACGGTAATCAATACGGAATCGGAGAGCGCCGCGTTCGCCGTCGAGACGGCCCGAACCCGGAACGACCCGATGCCCGTCGCCTGGAACCACCCGCCGCTCGTCACGGCGCCGTTGCTCGACCAGATGACCGACGCGGGCGTGCTGAGCCCGCTGGAGAGCCAACCTCGGGCCTCGAGCCGCACACTATCCCCCTGCACAAGCTGGGGGTCACGCGGGATAATGCTCAGGCCGATGAAGGCATCGGAAGGGTTCGGCTTGGTTGGGACGGGACCCAGGTAATCGTGGGCTGTGCCTTCGCTACACGAGGTGAGGAGGGAGAGAGTGCAAACCAAGACTGCCGGGATCAGGGCCAGCCGCTTGGCCAGCTTGTGCAGGAAAGTCATGACCGAAGCGCCCTTTCAGTGACTCTCAGGGCTCCTCCGGGGCGGAGAAGCCTCGACTGGTCACTGCGATGGCAGGATTCGGGCCTTTACCTCATTACGCTATGACGAATTTTCTACGGTATTTATCGCGTAAAATAATCTCCTAATATATTGTACAACATGAAGTTACAAATCTGACATAAAATCGAACTGTATCATTTATGCGGTGAATTTCGTTGCGCTGAAAGCTATCGTATCAGAAATTGCAAGAATAGTCGCGAGTGCGCCTCATTGCATCGCCGCATCCCGGAACCAGCTCCAGGTACGGCGCAACCCTTCCCGAAGCGTAATGGTCGGCGAATAGCCGAGGAGATTCGCTGCCCGGGAGAGATCGGCCAGGGAGTCGCGCACGTCGCCGGCTCGCGCTTCCCGCTGCTCCACCTCCACCGGGGCCCCGGTCACCTCGCGAACGACCCCCAGCAGCCTCGAGAGCGATGTCCGCTCCCCCGCCCCCACGTTGATCGGCCAGCCGTTGGCCTCCGCCCGCTCCGACGCCAGAAGATTCGCATTCACCACGTTGTCGATGTAGGTGAAGTCCCGTGTATGCCCGCCGTCGCCATTGAGAGGCGCCCGGGTGCCGTTGAGGGCGGCGGCCAGGAAGACGGGGATCACCGCGGCGTACGCCGACGAGGGGCTTTGCCGGGGGCCAAAGACATTGAAATAGCGGAGCGCCACCCCTTCCAGGATCCCCGAGCGCGCGTAGGCCAGCACGCTCTGCTCTCCGGCGAGCTTGGCCGCCGCGTAGGGCGAGCGCGGCAGCGGCTCCATGGTCTCCACTTTCGGAAGCACCGGAGTGTCCCCGTAGATTGAGCTCGAGCTGCTGTATACCACCCGCCGCACGCCGGCTCCCCGGGCCGCGAGGAGAAGCTGCACCGTCCCGTTCACATTGTGATCGTGCGAAGCCCACGGGTCCGCCATGCTGCGCGGAACGCTCGGCAGAGCGGCGAGGTGGAACACCAGCTCGACGCCGTCGCACGCCGCGCGGCAGACGGCCGGATCGCGAATATCCCCGACCAGAAGCTCCAGATCCCCGCGCAGATGCGAGACGTTGGCCTCGTACCCGGTGGACAAATTGTCCACGACCCGTACGGTATGCCCCTCTTTCACCAGTCGCTCGGCGACGTGCGATCCGATGAACCCGGCTCCGCCGGTGACCAGACAACGCTGCGATCCCACCAGGTATTCTCCCGCTGACGGTCAGATTAGAATGCGGCTCACTCCGCCACACAGGGCAGCCCCGTGACACAGCGCTGGCATCTCCCCGCTGCCCTGGTCCTCATCGCCCTGGCAACGCTGGTTCCCATCGGATCGGCCCCGCCCCGTTGGGACAACCAACTGGACTTCGCCGATGCGATCGTCAATATCGCGCTCTTCCTCCCGCTCGGGTTACTGCTGGAACGGGACGGCTGGCGCGGCAGCAACATCGTGCTCCTGGCGCTCGCGGTGTCGATTGCCGTCGAGGTACTCCAGGGCTCACTCATTCCCGGACGCCGCGGCAGCGCGCTCGACGTCGCCTTCAATATCGCCGGCTCGGTAGCCGGGCTCCTCTGGCGGCGGACGCCCAGCGCGGTGCTCGCGCTCCCCTTGCTCCCCTGGCTTGCCTCCGGAGCGTTACTCCGCCCCAGCGTACCGAAGACCCCCACATGGTGGGGACAGTGGGCGCACCGCTTCGCCGGGACCACGGCTTTCGAGGGGAGGATCCTCTCGCTCAGGCTGCTCGATCAAGCCGTCCCCGACGGACCGATCGACTCGACGGCCCGTCTCGCCGCGCGGGCCGAACGCAGCGGTCTCTCTCTCGATGTGGAGCTGCTGGCCGGGAGGCGCACCGACGGCTTGGCCCACCTCGCCGGGGTATCCGACGGCGAGGGGCGCGTCATCATCGCACTGGAGCAATCGGGGAACGATCTGATTCTGACCTGGCGAAGCCGCGGAGCCTCGCTCGGCCTCCGGCCACCCCGCGCTGTATTCCCCTCATTCCTCCCGGTCGAAGCGGGAGAACGGGTGCGGCTCCGCGCGGAGGTCCGGACCCGATCCGCCTCCGTGACAGTGGAGGCGACAGGACTCTGGGGGAGACGGGCGCTCCGGTTCACGCCAATGTCGGGATGGCGGAGCTTCGTCCCGATCCCCTCGCCGCATCCGCGGTGGCTGCGGCTCCTCACCGCGCTGTGGACCGCCCTGGGCGCCGGCTACGCCGTGAGCGTCCTTCTCGTCGTGATCCGGAGACGCAAGACACAGGTTAGTTGATGACGTTGTCGCCGCCCGCGCGCGGCTTGAGCGTCCACCCCCCGATGCCGTCCGGCACCAGCACGCCGCGCACATTCATCGACTTTCCGGGGCTGAAGATGGTGCGCGGGATCTGCAGGTTGCCGTCGATCGTGATATTCAGACTGCCCGATCCATCCGACGCGATGATCCGAAAATCCGGTGCGACCGTCACCGTGTCGCTGATAATAGCGCCGGTGATCTGCACCAACCCGGCGTCGAGCGCCCCGCCGCCGGCCGTGGCCGCCGTCGCGGTACTCACGGCGAGAGGAATGGGAGGCGGCCGGACGGCAAAAAGGGAGATCAGGGCGTTGTCGAGAGTCGGTTGACCGGCCCGCGTTGCTGTAACGCCCAGCACACTCACACTGTCACCAGGATTATTCCCCAGAAGACCGCCGCGTAGGGAAACTCGGGTGAGCCGGATCTGCCCGGAGCTGTCGGAAACGTGAGAGGTGGTATCCCGGAACGACTGCACGCCGGCGAGGATCACGCCGCGGACGAAAACCCTGCGACCCGCCGGGAGGGCGCGCGCGGCGCGGATCGAGACCTCGGGATACCCTAGCCGTGCGAGGACGATGCGATTGGTGTCGGCGGCGACGAGCCGAATGGTCGAGGAATCCACTGCCGCGACTTGGATCGAATCCCCGATGCTCGACGGCACGATGACGACCCGATACTGGCCCAGCGGCACCCCCTCGAAGCGGGCGACTCCGAGTGTGCTGCTGGTCATGGTGCGGAGAGTATCGCCGCTGCCCAGCGCGAGCAACGCGATGCGGGCGTTTGCAAAGACCGTATCGAGAACGGTCGGCGTCCTGGAGCCGTCACGGTCCAGATAGACCAACACGCTGACGGCTGAGGTTTCCGACGCCCCGAATCCCAGGTCGCTGCCGGCGTTGTCGCACGCAGCGACGGCGGTGATGGCGAGGGCGATGGCCGCCCGATGAAGAGTACGCACGGGAATCAATACTCCATCTTGAGGCCGACGCGCAGGAGCCGAGGCTCTGCGCGGCGGCTTAGCAGGGTGCCGAAGCGAGGATTGGCGATGAGCGGAACGGTGACGCTGCCGCCGGTCCCGGTACCCAGCGTGCCGGCGGCATCGATCAGCAGCGCGGCCTTGTCGACGACTCCGGTGGCCGAGCTCACGACGTTGAATGCATCCACCGTGAACGAGAGGCTCCCGCCGGAGCGGAGCGTGACCGGCAGGCCCACCGCGAATCGGAGGTCGAGCGCCTGAACGCCGGACTCCCGGCAACTGTTGCGCGGCGCAAAGCTTCCCCCGGCAGCGTCGGCGCACGACGCGAGCCCGCCCTGATCCACCATCACCGGATCGTTGTTGCCGCCGCCATCCCCATTGAGGTCAACCCCGGGACGAAATCCCGGAGTAAAGGGAAGACCCGACCGCCAGCGCCAGCGGGCGCCGAAGACCATCGGACGGCTTCCGGACGAACGGTATTCCATGGAGGCGGCGACCCGATGGGTCACGTCGAGATCGGAGCGGCCGTAGCTCCAGTCCCCGCCTCCGGACAGACCTTCCGGGAAAGGATTGAGCTGATCGGTGGGATCGGCCTGGAGCAGCCCGACCAGATTGTCGGTCGTCTTGCCGTAAGTGTAGGACGCGTCGAGCGAGAGACCTCGGCTGACCCGGTGGTCAAAGGTGGCGTTCAGCTCGTAGTGATCCACGAAGCCGGTCGGCTCGAGGCCGCTGACCAGATCAAAACCCTCAAACCGTCGATTCGACGCGGCCTCGGCCGTGATCAGCGAACCCTGCTTGACCAGGGGCCCGTAGACCGGACGGCCTTCCTGGGTGGTCTGCCCGCCCGATTCCGCACGATTCAGATCGGTGCGGCGGAGCAGGTAGTCACTGTGACCGTAGCTGCCACCAACGGAGAGCGTGGTGCCGCCGCGAATGCTCCGCGCTACGCCGAACTCGAACTTGGCGGTGCGGGGGGCGCGATATGTATCGGAGAAAAGCGTCAGCCGCTTTCCTGCCGCAGGCGCCGCCGCCGCCGAGGGCGCCGCGGGCCAGCCGGGGAACAGACCCTGACCGCGCAGAACCGTGGAGCCGCCGTCGAAGAGCAGCGCCTCGGCGAAGAGCGAGGGGTCGATTTCCCCTTGATAGATTCCGCCGCTGCCGCGCACCACCCACTCACCCCGCACATTCCAGACGAGACCAACCCGAGGGGAAATCCGGCTCGCAGAACCGGGAGTGAAATTGTTCGCGATGCCGCTCCGGTTGGCCCACGCGGTGTCGGCGCCGATCTTGTTCTTCGGGAAGATCTGGCTCTCGTAACGAATGCCAGCCTGCAGCTGGATTTCCGGAGATGCCGTCCAGGTATCCTCGATGAAGACCCCCGGCGATTTGACGCTGAACTTTCCCGATCCGGGTGCACCCGTCACCTGGAAGTAAGTCCCCTGCCCCGCCGCGAATCCGTCGAGGTCGCCGAAGTGATAGAGACCAGCCGCTCCATAGCGGTAATCCTGGTCGTAGTTGGTGAGGCCGAGACTCCCACCGCCCTTGAAGCGGTGCGCGCCGAGTACGTACTGCACGGCGTCGGTTATGTCGACCCGCTTGACGTCGAAGGTCGCGGGCAGTGTGGGCGCGGTGCCGAAGGCGATGCCGTCACCCGAAATCACCGTGCCGGCGATCGTGCTGCCGAGCCACTCACGCTTCGCCATGCTGAATCCGGCGCGCAGCTCGTTGGCGATGACGGCGCCGGACGAGGTCAAACCGACAGCACCGGAAATGTCCCTCCCCTTGAGGCTGGTCCCGGCGCCATTGAAGACGTCGGAGCCCAGCTGAGGATTCCCTTCTTTCCAGCTGACGAAGCCGAGCCGCGCCAGGAGATGATTGGTCGGACCGAGCTGCCAGTCGAGCCGCGCCTGGCCGTGACCGCCTTTCCAGCTTCGCACCACCGGCGCCGCGAAAAGGCCGAGGGCGGTCTGGTAGCTGGTCGTGCCGATCGCCGATACCTGCTCCGTGAGGGAGACCGGCTGCCCGTTGAAGCGGCTGGTGTCATTGGACCACGGAAGAGCGGTCGGCTGCTCCAGTGACTGGTAGCCGCCTTCGATGAAGAGATGAGCGGTGTCGGGGACGATTGCGGCGTTGAGCGCGGCGCCGACCTGGAAGGAGGTCGCGCTGCTGTCGCCGGGATTGTCAAGCGAGTTCTGGCCAAGCTTGGCAGAAGAGAAGCTGGCGTAGGGCGCAAAGGAAAAGCTGCGGCCGCTTCCGTTGCGACTCTGGGCCGAGACCAGCGTGCCGGGGACGCCGCGCCATTCGGCATCGCTCGCCAGGCCGAGGAATTGGACCTGATTGAGCGCATTCCGCTGAAAGAGCGGCGTGGTGACCGGTTCGGCTCGGAGACCCGGATGCCGAAGCATCGTCTCCAGCACGCCGTCGACGAAGAGACGGCTTTCCGAGATCGGAAGTCCTCCGGCGCCAAGACCGAGACCGCCGCGCCCATCACCCGGGGCGATCAGCGACGGCGCCGCGCGGCCTAACCCGGCGAGGTCGCTCGGCCGGTCGAATGGTGTCAGCGCGCTGCCCGAGAGGAGGAAACCTGCCACAGCTCCACCGCGGGCGCCGGGGTTGGAGACCTCGGTCACCGAGGTGATCGGCGGAGGACGTCGCTCGATGGTGATGACCACCACCGTCGAGGTGCCGGCGGTGACGGTGATGCCGGTTGACCGGAGCGGCTGATAGCCGATCTGCTCCGCGAGCACCCGGTATTCGCCGGGCGTGAGGAGCTGCGCGAGGAAGCCCCCTTCGCGATCGGAAACCAGGGTCAGAAGCACGGCCCCCGCTCGTGACTCGAGGGTGACCGCCGCACCTTCGACCGGCTGGCCGTCCGCAGTTTGCACGGTGCCCCTGAGGCTGCCGGAGGTGAGACTCTGACCCTCGAGCGGCGATAGAGCCATGACGAGCTGGCTCACCAAGCCAAAGCCGAGCAGGATGTTACGTCGCTTCCCTGTCACGGACGCCAGCATAGCGCTCCCGGTCGGTAAAAAAGGTGTTTCGCCTTGGGTGATCGGTGCTCTCCGGTGCAGGAGGGATGCCACAATTTGACCACCATGAATGGCCGAGACGGGCATTACCCTCAACACCTGTTGCGCAAAGCTGCGCACGGTGTGGGGGGAAAGCAACAGGCCCTGGCTTGCGCCAGGGCCGGGTACTGGATGCTGGAAGTGGACGCTGAAGAGTTGTTCCCAGCAACCAGCATCGAGCATCCTATCGTCAGCGCGGCGCCCCCGCGCGCAGCTCCATGACTCTCCGCAGCAACGCCGCACTCGGCGTGGCTCTGGTGCGGTCGTATGCGAGGTAGACGCCCACGTCGTACCGGCCCGTGGCGCGAACCTTCGCGTTGAGCGCGACACGCCCTTCGATCTGCGCCGGGTTCTGCTGCGCATCGAATCGGGTGGCGGCGAGCAGCAAGAGTAACCCGATCATGAGGGCGCGACCGGGATGCTGAAAGAGCGCGCGTACCACGCACAGCATCCTGAGGGGCCAGGGCGCCGGTGCCGGGGGCAGAATCAGATATTCGTATCTCATCGTGTCACCTTGGCCGCGTAGCCTTGGCTCAGATCCTGGAGCTGGTAGGTCCCCCAGGCCGCCGCCTGATCCACGGTGGCGACATAGATCGAAGTCTTCCGTGTGTCGGGAACCCACATCCGGGCGACGCCGCCGACAGCGGAGAGCTGGAGCGAGTCCATCGCCCGGCCGAGGACGCTCATCTGCACCGCGCCGTCATCGGTGCGGGGGGTGGTGAGGCTCAGGGAAATCCACCCTGGCATGGCGCGCTCGGTGTCGGGCGTATGGGGGTTGGCGAGTTCGCCGGTGCCGCAGGCGGTGGCGAGAAGCATGAGGAGGAGGAGGATGAGGGGCCGGAGCGTCCGGATCATGTCATGGCTGGAGGCGAGGCGCCGGGACAGCTTGTAGGTGTAGGTCACTGGGAGCTCCGCAGGTCGAACCGAGGGACGGCGCCGGCGGCTGGAGTGCTGCCGGGGTCAACAATCTCGACTCGCTGGCGGCCCGGCGGACCTGGCGCGACTGCGCGGTAGTCCCGTGGCTCTGCGTCACCGTCTTTCGGCGGGTTTGCTCTGAGCAGCGATACGCGCGCGCAGTAAAGGCAAGAGATGTTCCGTTGCCGCACCGTGATGCGCGGACGAACCCACCGAGCGAACTGTTCTGGATTCAGTCGAATTCCGGCTGGTTTTGTGAGGAGCAGGACATGTTCGCCTGATTTCTGGGGGGCGGCCGAATCTCTGACAGATGGAAAATCGCGAGTCAGCGTGCGAGCGGTGGGGTGAAAAAAGCAGCGCGCCCCAGGGTTAGCCGGGGCGCGCGAGCGAAGCAGGAGGAGAGGGCCCGCTTGCCGGCACGGGGACGCTGGTACCCGAACCCCGGAGCATCGTCACAGGCGTCAGGCGGCGAGATCGCGACCCACACACCTGACGTGGGTGGTAAGCGTGAACGTAAACCAGACCTCCTCGCCGTTCTTCAGGGAGTTCTCCCGCGCACGCTCCGCAATCCCTTATGTTCGAGAAAGATGCCCCTGCCTCCCGTCTCTTTCCGTCAGCGCATCCTTCTCGTGCTTCTGCTCCTGGGCGCGGTGCCGGCGGCATTGTTGGGTGGTGGCTGGGCGGCCACCCTGCTCCGCTTCAATCCCGCCCGTTCGAGCCGGGCCGCCCTCGAGCCGGTCAGCACCAGCGGGCGTGAGCTGCTTCGGGCCCTCGATACCACGCGAATGAGTCAGGCCGAGCACCGGGCCCTCCATGCCCATGTGCGAGCGCTGGAGAATTCACTCACCCTTTCGCAGCGCGGGTTCTTCTATAGCCGCTACAAAACCGTGGGATTGGCTCTGGCAGTCGCCGCTCTGAGCCTTCTCCTTCTCTACACCGCCCTCGTAGTAGTGCGAAGCCTGTCCCGCCAGCTCAGCAAGCCGATCGACGAGCTGCTTGGCTGGACCGCGCGAATCCGTCGCTACGAATCCCTCCCACCGGAAGAGGCCGACCGACGCGGCGCACCGGAATTCGCCTCCCTCCGGACCGCCCTCCGGGAGACCGCGGCTTCCCTCCAGCAGGCCCGCCATGCCGAGCTGGACTCGGAGCGGCTCCGGGCGTTTCGGGAGGTGGCCCGCCGGGTTGCCCACGAGATGAAGAATCCTCTCACGCCGGTCCGGTTCGCCATCGGGCAGCTCGGGAAGAGCGCACAGCCGGAGCAACAAGAGGCGCTCGAAGTGCTCCGCGTGGAGACCGCCCGGCTCGAGCACTTGGCCCGGGATTTCGCCAACCTCGGGCGCCTCCCCGAGGGGCCGGCGGCGATGGTGGACCTGGGCGAGCTTCTGAACGAGCTCTTGCGGTCCTCGCTCCCCGAGCCGATGCGCCACTCGCTCACCGTCGAGCCCGGCTCGCCGCACATCGCCGGCCACTACGATCCGCTCCGGCGCGCCTTCAGCAATCTGATCCGGAATGCCGTCGAGGCCTGTGGCGGCGAAGGCGCCATAGACGTCCATGTTTCACCTGACGGCGATGGAGTGCGAGTGTCCCTCGCCGATCACGGACCCGGCGTGCCGGCGGGCCGGCGCAACCGGATTTTCGAGCCGTACGTCACCGACAAAGTCGAAGGGACCGGCCTCGGCCTCGCCATCGTGAAGCAGGCGGTGGAGTTCCACCACGGGGCGATCGAGGTCTCGGAAACGCCAGGGGGTGGGGCGACGTTTGCCATCCGCCTCCCGCGGAGCCCCGAGGGCGAGCGCCCCATCCCCCGTGCCCAGAATCCCGTGGAACGTCGTGTCGCCGACCGGAGAGGAAGAAGCGCATGAAGCCTCGCGTGCTCATTGTCGACGACGAAGCCAATATCCGACGGATGCTCGCGGCGCTGCTCCGGGCCGAGGGGTTCGAGACCGAGGAAGCGCCCAACGGAAACGCGGCGCTCCTCTCGCTCGACCAGGTGCACCCCGACGCGATTCTGCTTGACCTGCAGATGCCGCCGGGTCCTGACGGGTTGGAGACGCTTCGGCGACTCCGGGAGCGGGATGGGTCGACACCAGTCATCATGATGAGCGGCAAGGCCCAGCTCACCGATGCGGTTCAGGCCATCAAGCTCGGCGCCTTCCAGTTCCTGGAAAA
>CAYTMW010000022.1:0-65027 GCA_964439025.1 uncultured Gemmatimonas sp.
CGGCGCGGGCGCTCCTCCCCGACCCCTCGATTTCAGCGCGTGACATCGTCCAGCGTTCGCTGGAAATCGCTGCGGAAATCTGCGTCTTCACCAACGGCAAACTTACGATTCTCGAGCTGTGACCAGTACCCAGCACCCAGCACCCAGCACCCCGCCGGCTGAGCCCCTCCCCTGGCTTGAGGAAATGCCTCCGCGCCAGATCGTGGCGGAGCTCGACCGTTATATCGTCGGACAAGACGCGGCGAAGCGGGCCATCGCGATTGCGGTGCGCAATCGCTGGCGGAGAAGCCAGGCGCCCGATCCGATCCGCGAGGAAATCACCCCGTCCAACATCATCCTCATCGGCCCGACCGGCGTCGGCAAGACGGAGATCGCGCGCCGGCTGGCTCGGCTCGCCGGCGCGCCCTTCGTCAAGGTGGAGGCGTCCAAGTTCACCGAGGTGGGATACGTCGGGCGCGATGTCGAGGGGATGGTGCGCGACCTGGTGGACGCGGCGGTCAATCTGGTCCGCACCGAGCGGGAGGACGAGGTCTTTCCCCAGGCGGAGGAGCGCGCGGACCAGCGGATATTGGAGCTGCTGCTGCCCCTGCCGGCGTCGGAGGCAAGGAGGCAAGGAGGCAAAGTCGAGGAGCCGCTGAGTCCCGAAGAGGAGAGCCGGAAGCGCTCGCTGGAAAAGCTCAAAGTCATGCTGCAGGAGGGGAAGCTTGACGACCGCGAGGTGGAGATCGAAGTCACCCCACAGGGCTACCCCCCGATGGAGATGATGCAGCCGCCCCAGGGGATGGAAGGCACCGACTTCAACTTCACTGAGTGGCTGCAGCAGATGATGCCGAAGGGGAAGAAGCGGCGCACGGTGAAGGTGCCGGAAGCCCGGCGCATCCTGGTGGACGAGGAGCTCCGCCGGCTGGTGGACATGGACGACGTGGTCAACGAGGCGCTGGAGCGGACCGAGAACCATGGCATCATCTTCGTGGATGAGATCGACAAGATCGCGGGCGAGCGCAACACCAGCGGCCCCGATGTCTCGCGCGAGGGCGTCCAGCGCGATCTCTTGCCGATCGTGGAAGGCTCCACGGTGCAGACCCGCTATGGATATGTGCGCACCGATCATGTCCTCTTCATCGCCGCCGGGGCGTTCAACGTCTCCAAGCCGTCGGACCTGATCCCCGAGCTGCAGGGCCGCTTTCCGATCCGGGTCGAGCTCACCCCGCTCACCGAAGCCGATTTCGTGCGAATCATGACCGAGCCGGAGAACGCCCTCACGAAGCAATACGCCGCGCTGGTGGGGGCGGAAGGGGCGGCGCTCGAGTTCACTCCGGACGCGATCGCCGAGATCGCGCGGGTGGCGGCGATCGCCAACGACCGGATGGAGAACATCGGCGCCCGCCGCCTCCATACCGTGATGAGCACCCTGATGGACGAGGTGCTGTTCGAGCTGCCCGGATGGACCGAGACGCGCATCGTCTTCGACGCGGAGCGGGTGAAGGCGCGGCTGGCGCGGGTGATCGGGGACGACGATTTGAGGCGGTACATCTTGTAGGAGGCAAGGAGGCAAGGAGGCACAGAGGTAAAGTGACCTAGGTGCGGGTGTGGAGATTTCATCCTCTTCGGAATGCCGAGGCGGCGTTCGAGTCGGCGTACGGCCCCGAGGGCGACTGGGCCCGGCTGTTCGGCACTGCGAAAGGCTTTCTGGGCACCACGCTCCTCAAGACGACCGGCACCCCGCTTGAATACCTCACGCTCGACCGCTGGACTTCGCGCCAAGCCTACGCGGCCTTCCGGCAGGAGCGCGCCGCCGAATTTGTGGCGCTCGACCACCACTGTGAAACGCTGACTGCTCTGGAAAAGGAAATCGGGAGCTACGACGAGGTGCGGATCTAGGTGCCTTCCGCGATGACGCGATAGGACGGCTCTCCCCGGGCCAGCGCGCGCCGGACCCAGGCGTGGTGCACCCGGGCGCGGTCCGCTGCGCCGAGCGCGGTATAGGCATCCGCTAGCAGCTGGTGCACCTCCCAGCGCGGCACGTACTGGTTGGCCGCGTCGAGCGGCCCGCGCAAGTACGCCTCGAGGACCTGGACGGCGTCCCGTGGCCGCCCGGTCCGGAGCGCCGCCCGCCCCAGCCGGATCGCAACCATATTCTCCGTTGGAGACCAGACCGCGGCGGCATACGAGTTCCTCGCTCCCTCCCAGTCTCCCCGTGCCTCGAGCAGCAATCCGGTGACATACCAGTGCAGCAGGCGGTCGCGGCCATAGGACGATCGCATCGCCATGGCCTCGATGCGCCGAGCGAGTTCCGGCAACGCGACGGTATCCCCCGCCTCGGCGAGTGCCGTTGCCCTGTGGGTCCACATCCAGGCCCGGTGCCGAGCCATCCGCGGCTCGTCGTACGCAGGTATTGTCGCCATGGTATCGAAGAGGGCGGCGGCGGCGCGCGCGGCGGTCCGATCGGTGCGCCCGAGCTCGAGCAGCGTGAGCGCGCGGGGAAGGTGTGCAAACGCCGCCGTTCCCACCGGGGGCGCGAGCCGGGAGCGATCTTCTGCCAGCGCCAGGGCGGATCGAGGCCGTCCTCCCTCGCGTCGCGTTGCGATGAGCCGCTCGAGAATCGCGCCCTTCGCTCCAGTGCTGCGCGCCATGGCGAGCTGGGCTGTCAGAATGGAGTCGAGCGCCGGCAGCGCTCCTCCATACTGCATCGCGTCGAGCTCGGCCGCTTCGGGGGAGATGCTTGGATCGCGCCGGTTTACCTCGCGGGCAACCCTCACCGCTTTTGCGGTATCTCCGCGACGCAGAAGCACCGTCACCAGCATGGCCGACCCGGTGCTCGCGCCAACCTTCCAACGCGTCATCTCGCGCGCCATGCGCTCGGCCCGCGCCAGGGAATCGCCAG
This sequence comes from uncultured Gemmatimonas sp., assembly GCA_964439025.1. Lineage (GTDB taxonomy): Bacteria > Gemmatimonadota > Gemmatimonadetes > Gemmatimonadales > GWC2-71-9 > JABFSM01. The sequence goes on from CAYTMW010000022.1 coordinate 2,885, forward strand.
TGAGCGACGCCCAGATGGCACGCTCTCCCGCTTCGCACGCGTGGCAGCGGGCCGACCGGCCCTCGCGGCCTGCCGAGTCCCGCACGATGACGCGCTGGTACGCCTCCACGGCTGCATCGAAATCCCCGCGAGCGAATCGCTGCTCTCCTAACACGCGAATCCCGTCGAGATCGCCGGGATACCGCACCGCCAGCGTCTCGGCGTGGGCGAGGCCGCGCGCGTCGTTCAGACTGAGTGCGCCGGAGGCGAGGATCAGCAGGCGCTCCCGGTCGGTCGCACGTGGAGCGAGTGCCACGGCGCGGCGCCACCGTCCCCCCGCGCTGTCCGCGGCTGCGTCGGTGAGTGTCCGCGCGAGATGGAAGGCCGCCATCGCAAAGGCCGTGTCCTCCGCCAGCGCCAGGCTGAAGAGCGCGCCGGCGGTGTGCGCATCCCCGGAGTAAAGCGCCCGCAATCCCTGATCATAGAAGCGACGCGCGGTGAGAGAGATGCTGGTGACCGAGTGGAGTGGCATCGCGGGGCCGGGGAGCTGCCACGTCCCCGCCAGCGCGGCCACCGCGGTCTCGACCAGCGAAACAGGATCTTTGGCCGTGGCGGAAATTGCTCCGCGCACCCTTCCATCCGCGAGGCGGGTCCGGCGGAGATCGAGACGAAACCCCGCGGTGTCGGGATACAGCACGCCTTCGATCAGCTCGTCGGCGCCCGCGGTGCGCGCGGCCCGAGCCAGAACCCCGGGGCCGGACGCCTCCGCGCCGCTTCCCAGCACTTCGAGCAGGCGCGCCCGCCCGATCACCGGGAGCCCGGGCACCTGCACCAGTTGGGTTGCCAGGAGATCACCCAGGGACCGGGCGATCCCGAGGCTGTCGTCAGGGAGGTGACTCTCGACCAGGCCGACCGCCACAATGGGAGGACCCGGCACTCGGCGCGAGTAGAGAAAAGCGCCGAGAACGAGCACCGCTCCGATCGTGGCGATCCACCCGAGGCCGGCGATGCGTCTTCTGATGCGCGGAACCGCGGCAGGGCCGGACAGCGGTTCGGTGGCTTGCCTCGGGGGAGAAGCGGGGCGCGACTGGGTCCGGGCCATGGTCTCCCGCAGGGTTCGCTCCAGGGCGGCGATCTCCGCGGCGGGGCCCATCCCGAGCTCCCGGCCGACAACTTCGGCGTGTGCCCGTGCTTCCTCGAGCGCCGCGGCGCCCTCGCCGACGGCCTGGAGCGCACGCATCAGCCGAAGGCGCGGAGCGGTCGCCAGCGGATCCAGGGTGACGAGCTCGCGCCACCGCTCCGCCGCCCGTCGCGGATCACCCGTGCGCCCGAGCTCGGTCGCCTCCTGCTCGAGGGCCCGCCGAAACTGAGCCGCCAGCCGGGTCCGCTCTTCCTCGGCCCATCGCTCGAACCCGGGTGCCTGGGTCAGATACACCCCGTCCAGGAACGTGCCCACGTGGAGGTTGATGGCGGAGGCGCGGTCGCCGCGTGCCAGCGCCTCGTCGAAGTCGCCGACATCGGAGGTCACCACGGCACGATTGAGACGGAGCGCGGAGGCGCCCGGCTCGATCAGGTCGGGGATGCCGAGATCTTTGCGGAGGGAATAGAGCACCTGGGCGAGGGCGTGGCGTCCCTGCTCTTCGGAAACATCGGGCCAGAGCACGCCGACGAGCCGCTCGCGGGTGATGCCGCGCGCGCCTGAGGCCGCGATGATGGCGAGCGCGGCAAGCGGTCGCCGTCGCGCGGCCGGACCGGAAATGAGCCCCTCCGGCCCCTCGAGGCGAAGACCACCGAATGTGTGAAGCCGCAGCATCGTTGGCGAACAATGCTGCGGCTCCATGTATGCCGCAACTCTGCTGCGGCGGCGGAAACTCCGCCGGCGTCAGTTCATTCGTTCGACCTTGAGAAAAATGGTATAGTCGCCTCCACCGCCGGCAATTTGGTCCTTGTAGTGCACCTCGAATACCCCGGGTCCCGCGCTGCTCAGCGCTCCCGCGGCGAGCAATCCCTCGATGCTTTCAAAATCGAGCTTGATCAGCTGGGGCACAAACGTGGGCTGGCCGCTCGCGGCGGTGACGCCGATCGGCCGATCGCGATTGTTCAGAAGGACCGCGAGTGTAGGCGACCAATTGTTGTAGAACCGAAAGAGGCCATCCCTGATAGCCGAAGTCAGCGGCGCGGGCTTCGACATGAGCGTGCCGCCGAGGTTTTGAAGAAGGCTTTCGAACTGGGCGGTCCGCTCGGAAACTATGGCTGCCAGAGTGTCCGGATGGACGTTGTAGATCCTGAGCAATGGAAGCGGCACCAGCGTGCCTGTCTCGAGCGCCGCCCCAAGCGCCCACCCCGGAATGTTTGCATACGACGGACCGGCGAGCTGGCGAAGGATGTTGAGGCCCATTGCGGTAATCGAATCTCTACGGGCGGCGATGAATTGGACCCGTGCCGCGGCGTACCCGCCGACGGCGGTCAGCAAGGCTCGTCCTGGATTCGTCGGCGTCGTGTCTTGCCAAGTGGGACGACGATCGACTTCCCAGACTGAAGGAGCGATGGCGACGGTGACCCCGCCTTCCCGGAGTATGCCTTCCCATACCAGCAGCGGAAATGTGAAGGAGGTTGGGACGGTAGACCCGGTCGCTACATCGCCGGTTTTCAGCCCGCCCAGACTGCTGGCCGAGCCCGCATTGATGCGTAACTGGGGGTGAGTGGGAGTGGACCAGTTCGGGTGGTTAATATCGCCGTGGACCTTGCTCTCCACCTGTCCCGACTCGCCGCTCGGTGTGCCCTCCGCATCGTAGGCCTGTATCGCAGCGCGAACCATGATCTCGTCCCGCTTGCCGTCAATCTGGGCCGGGTCGTCGAAGGTTTCGCGGTTCACCCGCACGCCGCTGATGGTGATACGGTAGGCGCCCCAGTGCCGAGGAGGCGTCATCAGGGCGATTGGCGCGCTGTTGGGTGAGACGGCGCCGTTGCCGTCGAGTGCCCGGACATGGACGCTCATCGCGCCCTGATAATCGAAAATGTTCTGGGGCACGTAGGTGGTATCGGTGACCGGCGCGATGCTGATCCTGCAGTCGGGACAGGCCGCCGTCTTTAGATACAGCTCGTACTCGGTGGCGCCGGCCACCGGTGCCCACGCGAAGGCGAACCTTCCGCCACCGACGTAGGCCGCCGTCACGCCGACAGGAGCGACCAGCGACGCCGCAGGCGTATTGCTCACGCGATCGCCGGGCGTGGTTGGCGTCGTCGTACGGGGGCGCGCGGCGGTCGTGCTGGCTGTTGTGGTCGGTGTGGCCCCTGTGGTGGTAGTGGCGGTGGGCGCCGGCGTGGTCGGGATGGCGCTCGCGGGAGCGGTTGTCGTGGGGGTGGGCACTGTTGCCGTCGGTCCCGGCTGGGCCGCGGGCTGTGCACTCGGAGCAGGCCGCACGGTGATCGGCAGGTTCGGCGCTGGCTGGGCCGCGGGCTGTGATCGCGTGGTAGAGAGGTTCGTCGTCACACTCGATGGCGCGGCGTTCCCCGCTGCGATGCGGATCCCGGTCACATATACGGCATTGTCCGCATCGTCTCTGCCCTCGAGCGCGAGGACGATTCCCTTCGCCCGGAGGAACTGGGCATTGGGAATGCTCGCAATCCGCTTGTCGTCGGCGTACACCTTGAGCTTGGGCCCCTCCACCGAGAGCCGGATGTTCATGAACTGGCCGACGCAGGTATCGTCGGTGCCCTCGGGCATGAAGGCCTCTGCCTTGGTACCGCCGCCCGTGACCTCCCAGAACACGGTCCCGACGTTGACCCGCGTCGCGCCGGTCGCGAAGTCGGAGAGGGGAATCCGGCCGCCATAGATCTTGAGGGTGTGCGCGCCGACCTGTTTGGTGTTCCGGTTGACCACGCCAACCTCCACCGTGAACTGGTCGGGCAGCGTCTCGGCGAGCGGGATCAGCAAGGCACTCGGCGCCGACGCCTTGAGCGCGGGCTTGCCATCCCACAGGCTCACTTCCATCGCACCGGTTTTGAACTCGAGCCCGGCGGGAAAGTCGCCGAGCTTGTCCTGGCTGAAATCGGTGGCGAAGAGCACCCGGGCCCCGGGCGTGAAATCGAAACCGGGGGAGGTGCCCGCGATGCACTGCGCGGCGGCGCCGCGACCGGCGAGCGACAGCATCGCCGTCCCGACGGCCAGAGCACGGAAGCAGGTCATAGCTTCACCACTTCCACTCGCCGGTTGTTCGCGCGGCCTTCAGGTGTGGTGTTGGCCGCGGCGGGTTTGCTGTCTCCCAATCCCACCGATTCGAGCCGCGCTGCGTCGATACCGAACTCGCTCACCAGGCGGTTCTTCATCGCCAGGGCGCGCGCCTCGCTCAGGGCGAGGTTTGCCTCCGGTTTGCCGACGTTGTCGGTGTGGCCTTCGATGCGCAACCGGAGCTCGGGGTGCTCCTTCAGCGCGTCACCGATCTGCTTGAGCGTAGGAGCCGACTCGGGCCGGATCTCCGCCTTGCCGGTTTCGAAGAGAATTCCCTGCGTTGCCCAACGGCCGGTTGCTTTCAGCGCATCGTAGATCGTGCGCTGACTTTCGGCGACGCGGATCCGGGTCACGTAGACCGCCCCCGATTCCGCGTCCCGGCCCTCCAGCGCGACGTAGATCCCCTTTCCGCGCTGGAAGTTCGCGTTGGGGACGTTGGTCAGCCGCCGGCCGTCGGCATAGAGCTTGAGGTAGGCACTGTCTCCCAGCACCCGCACGCTCACCGGCTGGCCCATAGCGGCTGCCGCGTCCTCGCTGGGGAACCACGCCTCCGACTTGGCTTCCCCACCGGAGACTTCCCAGCCAAGATGACCGTACACCACCCGGGTGCGGTCCCGGTCGACATCGGTTTTGGGGAGAACACCGCCATAGATCTTGACGGTCAGCGCGGCCGCGCCCATCGAATTCCGGTTGATCACATCGATTTCGATGGTGAACTTCTGCGGGAGGATTTCCGGCAGAGGGATGACGAATCCGCTGACGTCGGACGCCTTGAGCGCCCGCTTACCGTCCAGCTCGACCACTTCCATCGAGCCGAGTTTGAACAGGAGCCGGCGGGGGAAGTTGCCGACCTCCTCGTCGGTAAAGTCAGTGTAGAAAAGGGTGCGCTGCCCCGGAACGAAATCGTAGTTGGCCGAGACCTTCTTCACCCCCGGGGGTGTAGCGGACTGCGCCACTGCCATATCGGGAGCCAGAAGCATGATTGCGGCGAGGGTCGGGAATCGAAACACTCCATGCGATGCGATCACCATCATTGCCAACCTCCATCAGTGCATGAGGGGGCCAAAGAGAGGGGGCAAGATGGCGCGCGGCCATCACGGGCCGATCACACCGGATCATAAAAGCAGGCAGCAGGCAGCAGGCAGCAGGCAACAGGCAGGAGGCGGGAGGGACGGGGCTAGGACCTGGAAGGGCGGTAGGTATTGATCGTGAGGATGAGAATCGTCACCCCGACCCCGATGGCGGTGAGCACCACCCGAAGCCAGGGCAGCTGCACGAAAAAGAAGACGCTCACTCCAACGCCAAGCAGCACCATGGCGATCGAAACGACCTTGGCCCGGATGGTCATCGCCCGGTGCTGCTGCCAGTCCAGGACCGGGGGTCCCAGCCACTTGTTGGCCAGCAACCAGTTGTAAAAACGGGCCGACCCCCGGGCATAACACGCCGCGGCGCCGATGAGGAACACCACCCCCGGCATGACCGGCAGGACAATTCCCGTGACGCCCAGCGCGACGCAGACATGCCCGGCGGCGAGATAGGCCATCCGGGCGCCTTTGGAGCGGACCACCTTGGGGCGGGGCGCCTTCCGGGCGTGCGCTGATTTCGTCGTGGTCACGGCTGGGGACGCCTCACCTGCGGAGCCAGCCAGGTATTCAGCCAGCGCAGCTCGTTCAGCATCCGGTGCACGATGTTCCACGACCCGGTAATCCCGTGCGGCTGATCGGCGTACTGGATCATCTTGGCCGGCACGCCATTTTTCTTGAGCGCGACGAACATCTGCTCGGCTTCGGAATAGGGCACCCGTTCATCGATCTCTCCATTGATGAAGAGGGTCGCCGCTTTGGCCCGGTTGGCGTAGGTCAGCGGCGATTGCCGGATCATCAGGTCGCGCGCCTCCTTGTCCCAGGGTGTACCGAAGAACTCGGTCTCCTTGGTGCGCGCGATGTCGGCGGTGCCGTAGTCGCTCACCCAGTTCACGATTCCCGCGCCGACGGCCGCGGCGGCAAACCGGTCGGGATACTGGGTAATCAGCCAGTTGCTCATGAATCCGCCATAGGAGTGGCCGACGGTGCCGACCCTCGCCGAATCGATCGGATAGCGCGCGATGACGTGGTCCACGCCGGCCATCACATCCTCGCCGTCCCGGTTGCCCCAGCCGCCCCAGCTTCCCCAGAGGAATTTCTCGCCATAACCGGTCGAGCCGCGGAAGTTCGTCGCCAGCACGAAATAGCCGTTGGCGGCGAAATACTGGAGCTTGAAATCGAAGCCGTACCCCGTGGCACTGTGCGGACCGCCGTGACTGAAGACGACGAGCGGATAGGACCGGTCCTGGCGAAATCCCGCGGGCCGGTAGAGCCACCCTTCGATCCCGGTTCCATCCTTGCTCCGAAAGTTCAGCCGCTCGGGAGTGCCCAGCGCCACCTCGCGTGTAAAGCCGTCATGCACATGGGTGAGCCGACGCTCGTTGCTGCCGTCGATGTCGGCAACCGCGATTTCTACCGGCGATTCCATCCGACCCACGGTAAAAGTCACCTGCTTCACTCCCCGATCGAATGAGAATCCGGCGAGGCGGCGCTCGCTTTTTGTGATCTGCTCCACCGGACCGCCGCCGGCCGGAACCCGGAAGAGGTGGTTGGTGCCGCCGATGCCTCCGGTGAAGTAGACGTACCTGCCGTCGTGGCTCCAGCGCGCCCCCACGGGGAGGTAGTCCCAATCGGCGGTCAGGATGCGCTCCGGTCCCCCGTCTGCGGGCATCACGGCGAGATCGGTCGGGCCGCCATGGTTCATCCGGCGGGCGATCACCGCATCGGTCGAGATCTGCCGGGTATAGAGAATCGAGCGCCCGTCGGGGGAGTAGCTCGCGTCGCTGTAGTCGTAATCGGGATCGGGAGAAAGCCGGCGCACCGTTCCATCGAGGCCCACGGTCCAGATCTGATTGTGCTCGTAGCTTCGCTCGTTGCGATAGGTGGAGTCGGCGGTGAAGAGAAGCGCCGATCCGTCGGGACGCCACTGGGCGCCGGAAGGCCGCAGTCCGAGCCGGGTGAGCTGGCGTTCGCCGGAGCCCGCCGCAGGGACTAGAAAGATCTCCTCCGGCGGGTTCACCACGGGATCAGCCGAGTTCGGAATTGGAAACGTCGCGCCGTCGCGCTGGAACCTGAGCCAGTCGAATTGCCGGCCCTTAAACCGCTCCTCGTGGCGCTTCTCGAAGTCGGTGAGCTGGACGGGCTGCTTTGCCGGTGGCGCCACCCGGCGGATGTGGGCGGTCACGGAGCCGTCGGGACTCCTGAGGCCGGCAGGCGTTGGAGGGCGGTCCGAGCCTTCGACCCTCGAAACTTTGAGACCGGCGATGGATGTCAGGTCGTAGTCCCAGACCCCCTCACCCGCGGAGAACCTGAGTCGGCCGTTGTCCAGCCAGCGTGGCCCGGTGGCGTTGACTCCCATCGGACTGATCTGTCGTGCCGGCGCCTTGCCGTCGGCGGGCACCAGCCACACCGTGCTGCTGTCGCCATTGGTGGCCTCGATACGCCGGCTCAGCGCAAACGCAACCCATTTTCCATCGGGCGAAAGCATGGGCGATCCGACGGTCTGAACGCGATAGTAGTCCTCGATTGTGAGCGGACGCCTGGGTGCGGGCACGGCCGGCGACTGGCCCTGGGCGAGCGCGGCCGGCGCGGCGACCAGAAGGGCGCCGAGGGCGCAGACGACTCCGCTCATGATGACCTCTCCTTCTCTTCGACCGGAAGGCCGAGCTCGAGATATCGCTTCCATCCGCCGACCAGCGCCCTCGCTCTGGCCCATCCAGCCTTCCTGAGCTCTCGCGTCACCCGGACGCTTGTGTGCTCGGCCATTCAGGCGCAATACGCCACCAGCCAGGCCTCCCTCGGAAGGGCCAGGCTCGCGGCGTTCTCTGCCGGCGCGGCGGGCGACAGCCGGATCGCGCCCTGTGCCTTGAGAGGGGAAATTTCGTATCCGCGGGTTGTTCGGACATCCAGCAGCACCAGCGGAGCTCCCGCGGCGCGCAGCCGCTCCAGCTCTTCCAAGGTCACCAGCTCCGGGTGTCCCACGAGCTCCGCGCCGGGGAGGTCCGGCGGAGTAGTGTAACCGCTCTCTCCGCGCGCCTGGAGACGATGGGTTGCCCAGGCCAGCATCACCCCATGACCCACGACCGAGAGCAGCACCACCAGCGCCGTCACCGGAAAAAGTCGCTCGGCGCCGGCTATTCCCGCCATGATCGGCAGCAGCACGAGGAGCAGCGAGGAGAGTGCCCGCGGCCCGAACCAGACGATGAGCCGGCGCGCCATCGGATCGAGTCCCCGCCTGGGCAGCAAAAGGGACAGCACCAGCGGCCGGCCCAGCAGCGCCACGGCCGCAACCATGAGATTGGGACCGTTGAAGACCTCGAGCCCGGTCCAGATCAGCGAGGTGCCGAAGGCGATGAAGCTCAGCAACAGCAGCATCTCCGCGGTCGCTTCGCCGTAGTCGTGGAAGCAGTCGCAGAGCTCGACGTCGAGTGCCGTCACCGTGAGCCCCGCGGCAAACGCAGCCATGAAGCCGCTGGCGTGGAAGAGCTCGGCCACCGCATAGGCGGTGAAGGCGATGCCCAGCACATAGAGCGACTCGTAGTCGCGGCGCATCCCCATCCAGCCCCGGGCCACGACCATGGCCCGCACCGCCACGAAGGCCACCAGCACTCCGGCCAGCGGCCCGAGCAGCAACGCCGACAGCGCGACCTTGCCGATGGCGCCGCTCTCCGGCATCCCTCCGGCGGCGAGGAAGACCATGCCGAGGAGAACGATCGGCAGCACCACGACGTCGTTGAGGCCGCTTTCGATACGGAGGGGATAGCGCGCCGCGGCCGGCACCTCGGGGAGTCGGAGCAGCCCCCGCATCATCACCGGGTCGGTCGAGGAAAGCGCTGCGCCGAGGATCGCCGCGGCGGCGGGGTGGAGCCCCAGGAGCTTCCACGCCGCGAAGGCGGTGATGGCGGCGGCCAGGAGGGTTCCGGGCCCCAGCACGATCCCGGCAACCCGGGAGTGGCGCCTGAGCTCCTTCAGGTTCACCGACACGGCGTCGGTAAAGAGCACCAGGACGAGGGAGAGGATCGCGATCGTCATCAGCGCCGGCGAGCCCAAGCCGAAGTCGATGAGTCCGAGGCCGTAGGGCCCGAGGACCGTGCCGAGTCCCAGGAAGATGGCAACGGCGGGGATGCCCAGCCGCTCGATCAAACCGGACCCGAGCCCCGCCACGATGATGACGAGACCGATCAGGGCGATCAGCGCGGTGAAGCCTGCCGGATCGAAGCTGTTCATGCTAAACTCCCTACTGCCATTTTGACATTCTCACTCACTTCAGGTCCTGTGGCACCGAAGCGCGACTTTCTGGCGGTCTCCGATCTCAGCCGCGACGAGCTGACTTCGCTCATTCAAACCGCCGGGGATCTTAAGCGGTCGGGGCGTGAGGAACGCCCCCTCGCCGGGCGGAGCATTGGACTTCTCTTCGCCAAGAGCTCGACCCGGACCCGGGTCTCCTTCGAGGTGGGCGCGTATCAGCTCGGCGCCCACGCGGCGTTCCTTTCCCTCCGCGACATTCAGCTTGGCCGGGGCGAGCCGATGCGCGATACGGCGCGGGTCTTATCCCGGTACCTGGACGCGCTGGTGATCCGGACCGGCGGACACGCCGAGGCGGAAGAACTGGCGCACTGGGCCACGGTGCCGGTCATCAACGGTCTCACCGACCTGCTGCATCCCTGCCAGGTGCTCGCAGACCTGCTCACCATCCAGGAGGCGATTGGCGGGTGGGATGGGAAGATCGTCGCTTGGGTCGGCGATGGGAATAACGTGGCGAACGCCTGGATCGATGCCGCGGGCGTGCTCGGCTTCGAGCTCCGGGTGGCGTGCCCCGAGGGATACGAGCCCGACCGCAGCCTGTTCGAGAAGAACCAGCAGCTCACCCGCCTCACGATCACCGAGGAGCCGGAGGCGGCGGTCGAGGGCGCGCATGTCGTCACCACCGACGTGTGGGCATCGATGGGGCAGGAGGCCGATGCCGAACGTCGTCGCGCGGCGTTCCAGGGATATACAGTCACCAGCGAGCTGATGGATCTCGCCGATGAGCAGGCCATCTTCCTCCACTGCCTCCCGGCGCATCGGGGCGAAGAGGTGGAGGAGGCGGTGCTCGAAGGTCCGCGGAGCAGGGTGTGGGACGAGGCGGAGAACCGGCTTCATGTGCAGAAGGCGTTGTTGCTGAAACTCGTGAACAGTGAACAGTGAACGGTGAACGGGAAAAATCCATGAGCGAAGAGCTGAAGCGCACGCCGCTGGCCGAGCATCACCGCGCCCTGGGCGGAAAGATGGTGCCCTTTGCCGGGTGGGAGATGCCGGTGCAGTACCCCACCGGCATCATGGCGGAGCACCAGGCGGTGCGCACCGGCACCGGCATCTTCGACGTCTCCCACATGGGGGAGTTCGAGGTGACCGGGCCCGACCGAAATGCCTTCATCAACCGGGTCACCTGCAACGATGTCTCCGCGCTCGACCCGGGCGGGGTGCAGTACTCGGGAATTCTGACACCCGAAGGGACCTTCGTGGACGATTGCACCGTCTATCGCTTCGACGACCGGTTGATGCTGGTGGTCAATGCGTCGAATCGCGCCAAGGCGTGGGAGCACATCGTCGACCAGAAGCAGGCGGGGGGCGCCAACATCCGGCTGCGCGACATCTCCGACAACACCGGATTGCTGGCGGTGCAGGGGCCTGGGGCCGAAGCGCTGCTTCAGCCGCTCTCCAGCATCAACCTCTCGAGCATCGGCTACTACAAGTGCGCGAAGGGTCTGCTCGCCGGGCTCGGCTGCTTCATCTCGCGCACCGGGTACACTGGCGAAGACGGCTTCGAGATCTATTGCCGCTGGAAGGATACTGTCGCCCTCTGGGAGGCGTTCACCAAGGCGGGGGCCGCGCCGATCGGACTCGGCGCGCGCGATTCGCTGCGGCTCGAGATGGGTTACGCCCTCTACGGCCAGGAGATCGACGACACGATCACCCCGCTCGAGGCCGGACTCGGCTGGATCGTGAAGCTCGACAAGGGCGCACCGTTCATGGGGCTCCCCGCGCTCAAGGCGCAGAAGGAGCGCGGCGTCACCCGGAAGACGGTGGGGTTCAAGCTTATGGGACGCGGGATCGCGCGGCACGGGTACCCCGTGTGGCACGACGGGAAGCAGGTCGACATCGTGCGGAGCGGCGGGCAGAGTCCCTCGCTCGGCTACGCCATCGGCACCACGATGCTGCCGGCGGCGGCGGCAAAGATCGGGACGCAATTCGAAGTGGAGTGTCGCGGGGAGAGGATCCCCGCGGAAGTGGTGAAGAAGCCGTTCTATACCAAGGGAAGTGTGAAGAAGTGAGGCAAAGAGGCAAGAAGGCAAGGAGGCAAGGTGCGTGTAGCGATACTGACGGTTTCTGATGCGGGCTCGCGCGGCGAACGCGCGGACACTTCCGGAGACAAGATTGCCTCCTGGGTTTCCGCGCGCGGCTACGCGCTCGCGGCGCGCGCGCTGGTGCCCGACGAAACCGTGGAGATCGTGCGGACACTGCTCGAGTGGGCCGACGGAGGATTGACCGATCTGATCTTCACCACCGGCGGCACCGGGTTGACACCGAGGGACATCACGCCGGAGGCGACGAAGGCGGTACTGGAGCGCGAGGCGCCGGGGATCGTGGAAGCGCTCCGGGTAAGCGTGCTGGACAAGTTTCCCCGCGCGGCGCTTTCCCGCGGGCTCGCCGGAGTGCGTGGCCGCACCCTCATCATCAACCTTCCCGGCAGCCCCGGCGGCGTGGCCGACGGACTCGGCGTCCTGGAGCAATGGATCGAGCACGCGGTGGATCTGGTGCGGGGTGAGAAGACAGAGCACCCACAGGTCACCGGTCACGGGTCACAGGTCACCGGCTAGATCGATGCCCAGCCAGATCCTCCTCACCATGGCGGACCTCGAGACCGCCGTCCCCTTGAATGCCGCGCTCGAATCCGCGGCCTTCTCGACAGCTATGGTCTCGCCGCTCGACGACGGGGCCTCGGCGATGCGCCGGGAGCACCCCGATCTCCTGATCCTCACCGGCGCGGTGCACGAGGCAGGGGCGCAGCAGCTCCTCCGGCTCGCGCGGGAGCTGGAGGTGTTCACCCTCGGGCTCCTGGAGCCCACCGATTCGGAGCGGGGCGAGCGCTCCTCCCGGATTCCCGCCACGGTGTTGCTGGTCAAGCCGGTCCCGACCGACGAAGCGGTGGCGACGGCGCGCCGCCTGGTGGACCGCCGGCGCTTGCAGCAGCACACCGGGATCAGCGGCCAGAGCCCGTCGATCCACGAAGTGCTGGTCAAGATCGAGCAGATGGCGCCGGTCACCAGCACGGTGCTGGTCCAGGGAGAATCGGGTACCGGGAAGGAGCTCGTCGCCAAGGCGCTGCACGATCTCTCCCCCCGCCGAGGCAAGGCGTTCGTCGCGGTCAATTGCGCGGCGCTCCCCGAGACGCTGCTCGAGTCGGAGCTCTTCGGACACGAGAAGGGCGCTTTCACCGGCGCCGCCGAGCGGCGGCTCGGCCGCTTCGAGCTGGCCGACGGGGGGACGATCTTCCTCGACGAGATTGGTGATGTCCCGCTGAGTGTCCAGGTCAAGCTGCTCCGGGTGCTGGAGAACCGGACCTTTTTCCGGGTCGGCGGAGTGCAGCCGATCAAGGTGGACGTGCGGGTCATCGCCGCCACCAACAAGCCGCTGCGCGAGCGCGTCGCCCTGAGAGAGTTCCGCGAGGATCTCTACTACCGGCTCTCGGTCCTCAACATCTACCTGCCGCCGCTGCGCGAGCGCCGCGAGGACATTCCCCTGCTGGTGCGGCGGTTCATCCGGGAGTTTGCCAGGACCCACGACCGCCCCTTCCGCGGGATCACCGTCGATGCAATGCAGCGGCTGGTCGAGGCGCCGTGGCCCGGCAATGTGCGGCAGCTCCGGAATCTGATCGAGTCGATGGTGGTGCTGGCGCCGGGCACCGAGATCCGCGCCTCCGACATTCCCGGCGACATCCTGGAGGGCGCCCCCGCCGTCCTCCCGGTCCTCGCGCATGGACCGCACGGCAGGGCCGCCACGGGGCACGAGCTGGAGTTCATCCTGCGGGGGCTCATGGACCTCCGGCTTCAGGTGGAGGAGCTCCGGCGGCGGCTGGACGAGCGGCAGAACAAGGTGCAGGTTATCGAGGTCCCCGAGAGCGCTTTCACACCCATTGTGCTCGAGCCGGCGGAGCCGGTGTCCCCGCCTGATGTCGTTTACCGGCATGGCATGACAATGGCGGACGTAGAACGGGCCACTATCATCGCCGCGCTCCATGAGTGTCAAGGAAATAGACGGCAAGCGGCTGCAAGGCTCGGCATCGGCGAGCGGACTCTGTACCGGAAGATCAAAGAGTTCAATCTCGTGTAACTTGTAGTAGTGCAGTTACTTGAGCCACAGGAACGCTTGACAATGCTCGCCATGTCCACAATCTTGGGGCACGCACCCCAGGCTGGCCGAAGGCGCGCCGAGTGAATTTTGTCATTGACGCCGACGCTTGCGTCGCTTGCCTGGCCTGCGTTCGCGTCTGTCCGACGAATGCGATCGCCGTCGCGCCCGACGCGTCGGCGGTGCATGTGCTTGATGAGTCGTGCATCCGGTGCGGGCTCTGTGTACCGGAATGCCCCCATGACGCGGTGCGGGTCTCGGGGGAGTTGGGCCGCGCGGTGGCGATCGCCGCCGAGGCGGCCGGGGTCCTGATCCTCGGAACCGAATCGGCGGCGCATTTCTATCCGGTGACGCCGGAGCAGGTGGTGAATGCCTGCTACGCGGCGGGATTCCGGGTGGTATCGCGGGGCGTCATCGGCGATGAGCTGGTGGCGGGCGAATACCTCAGGCTCTGGCGATCGCAGGCTCCCGGCACGCTGATCCGCTCCACCGATCCGGTGGTGGTGGACGCGGTCAGGACCGCGTATCCCGAGCTGGTGCCTTTTCTCGCGAAGATCGCGACGCCGCCGGTGGCGGAAGCCCGCTATCTCAAGTCACTATACGGCGACGGGGTCAAGGTGGTGTACGCGGGGCTCGCCGCCTCGTTGGGGGCGCCGGAAATCGACGCCTGGGTCACCTATTCCGATCTCGGCGAGCTGCTTCGCCTGCGAGGGGTGACGGCGGCGGCGCAGCCGACGGTGTTCACCCGGCTGCCGCAGGAGCGGCGGCGGCACATCAGCGCGGCGGGGGGGTTGCCGCTGGTGCTGCTCGAGGAGCTCCGGCAGACCAACCGCCGCTTCCAGAAAATTCGGGGTCTCAGCGCCCTTCCGGCGCTGGCCCGCGCGGTGGCGGTGGACAAGCTCGACCTGGGTTTCGTGGACATTCTCTCCTCGGAGGGGGCGCTCGATCACCCGCTGTCGGGTCCGCGGGAGCAGCTCTACTGGCGCCGGTCGGTGGTTCAGAGCACCGAGCCGCCCAGGAGTTTGTCGCCGATTACTCAAGCGGGCGTAACTGCAAGCGTCGGCGCGGTGTTCCATCTTAAGCCGCGTCCGCCGGCTGCCGATGCGGCGGCGGTCCAACAGGTGTTGAAGGCCATCGGGCTCGGTCCGAACGGCAGGCCGTGGGATTGCCGGGCCTGCGGATACGAGACCTGTCGAAAATTTGCGGAGGCGGCGGCGCTGGGACGGGCTTCGCTGAAGCAGTGCACCCCGTACCAGGAGCGCAGGGCGGAGGAGAGCCAGCGCGAGGCGGCCACCGACCTCCTGACGGGGCTCGCGACCTTCCGGGTCCTTCGCGACCGGCTGGGCCAGGAAGTGGAGCGCAGCAAGCGGAGCGGGGAACGCTTTTCGGTGCTCTTTCTCGACCTGGACCGGCTCAAGGAAATCAACGACCGGTACGGGCACGAAGCTGGCAACGATGTCTTGAGAGCCGTGGCGGCGGAGATCCGCGCCGTGGTGCGCGCCTCGGACCTTGCGGCGCGGTATGGTGGAGATGAATTCGTCGTAATCTTGAATCGCACACAGCAGGACGGGGCCGAGCGGGTGGCGGAGGCGCTCCGTCAGGGGATCGAAGGGGTCGGCCGCCGGCTGGGGTATCCGCTGGGGGTGGTGACAGTGAGCGTGGGCATCGCGGAGTTCGATCCGGCGGTGCCGACCGAAGGCGATCTCCTGGTCAACGCCGACCGCGCGCTCTACCAGGCCAAGGCGGCAGGCCGGAACACCGTGGCGTGAGCAACAGGGTATTCTTCGGCACAGTGGAGTGCTCGTGACCGGACCATTCGCAGCCCGACCCACCGACCCGGCCACCGGCAGGCCAGCGGCTCCGACCGACACCATGCCCGATCCCTGGGGCGTGCGGCGGGCGGAGAATCTGCTGACCTCGCTGGAGGGGGTGTTGTCGGCGCGGGTGGTGACGACGCCGCTCGGAGAGGTGAGCGAGGTCCACGTCCTGGCGCAGGCGGGGTTGCAGCCGAAGCAACTGGTACGGAACATCGAGTCGGCGCTGCTGGCGCATTTGGGACTCCGGGTGGATCACCGGAAGATCAGCATCGCGCAGACGGCGGACATGAAGCCGCTGGAGACGCTGGACCGGCACGCGGTCCGGCAGCGGTCGATGCAGCGGACGGTGCTGTTCGAGAACCTGGCGATGCAGCCGTCGAGCAAGTCGCAGCGGGTGGTGGTGCAGGTGACGCTCTCGTGTGATGGAAGGACGGAGAGCGGGGACGAGGAGGCCGCCGACACACCGCGCGGAAGGGTCGATGCGGTGGGGCGGGCGACGGTGGGCGTGCTGGACCGGCTGCTCTCCAAGGGGGCGATGACGCTGGAGGGGGCGCGGGTGATTCAGGCGCTGGACCGGAATGTTGTTTTTGCGGCCGTCCAGGCGGCGAGCGGGCGGGACACGGTGCTGTTGACGGGGACGGCGGAGGTGAAGGAGAGCGCGGAGCGGGCCGCGGTGTTCGCGGTGCTCGACGCGACAAACCGGTGGACGGAGCTCCGGCGGCCGGCCTAACGGACCGGCGTTTGGAGAGCTAGAATAGCGGGTTGAGAAGGTGAACCACGCGGGACCCAGGAAAGGAACGGACTAAAGGGAGGGGACCCCAGTCTTCGCGGCAGGGCGAGCGGAGAAGAGCGGGCACAATTGAGCGGAGCGTCTGGTAGGCTATAGCGAGGCCGACCACTTCCCGTACCTCAGAGTTACTCAAGAGGGGAGGTGACGCTCATGATCAGCTGGCTCGCAGCTGCGGCTTTCGGCGTGGGCAGGCTCATCACTGGCCTGTTCTTCGGCGAAACTCAGACCTGGAGTTAGTCTAGGTCAACTGAGGTCAACTCCCAATCCGACCCATCATGCCAAAGGCACTTTCCATCCGCACGTACGTGACTGCAGTCGTCGTCGTCGCAATTGCTGTGGCGGCCTCGTCTTGGTTCGTCCGCGGGGTGTATCCGGGTGCTTGGGGCATTGCAGTGCTTATCGCCGCAGGAGCAATGCTGGAGATGTCAGCAACTCACCTTCGAGGGGGCGGAGATGCGCATGGGTCTCTCTCCTTCGTCGTACACATTTCTGCAGGTATTCTTTTTGGCCCGTTTTGGGGCGGAGCAGTTGTGGCCTCCTCGATCGGATTCGGGCAGCTTCACGCTCGACGCCCACCGCTCAAAGCCGCGTTCAATGTCGCACAAAGTACGCTTGCTCTCGTAACAGCAGTATGGGTTTACCAGCTTCTCGGTGGTGGAATGCCGCCCAAGTTTCTGCTGCATCTCGGGGCGATCAGTGTCCGGTCGGTGATTCCAGAAGTTCTCGCGTTCTTTGCCGCAGCTCTGGTTTACTTCCTCGTGAACTCGGTCTTGGTCAGCGGGGCGGTTGCCATCAGCAAACAACAGTCTGTATGGCGGGTCTGGTCGACGAACACCCTGTGGGTCTTAGGATACGACATTTGGGCCAGCACGCTCGCCCTCTTCGTTGCTTGGCTCTATATGCGTTTCAGCGGGCCAGACGGTATTTCCCGACTGGGATTTCTCGCGCTGTTTGCCCCGATCATCGGGGCAAAGCATGTCTATTCCAAGTTGAATACCCTTCAAAAGCTTTATGATGAGCTTGACTCTGCCTACGATAAACTTGAATTGAATGTGCGCGAGCAACTTGAGATGATGGTGAAGTCCATCGAGGCTCGGGATCCCTACACCTCTGGCCACTCTCGTCGCGTTGCCGCACTGTCCAAAGCGATCGCTAGCGACATGGGATTGGATCCGCAACTTGTCGATGAGATTGAGAATGCTGCCCTCCTTCACGACGTAGGAAAGATTCATGCGGAATTCGCTCCCCTCCTTTCCAAGGAAGGCCGTCTCACGGAGGAGGAATGGGAGGTAATGAAGACACACGCGACGAAGAGTGCGGAGCTCGTCGCTCTCTTCTCAAGATTCAAAGGAAATGTTCTCGACAGCGTTCGTTGGCATCACGAGCGGTGGGATGGCAAGGGCTACCCGGATGGAGTCGCTGGCGAGGCGATCCCGTTGGGCGCTCGCATCATCATGGTTTCTGACACGATCGATGCCATGAGCACCGACCGACCCTACCGGAAGGCGCTTTCCCTTGAAAAGGTTGTCGCGGAGCTCATCAAATACCGGGGGATTCAGTTCGATCCCGGTCTCGTGGACGCGACTGTAAATTCTGTGACTGTAAGGCGGATGGTTTTGGACAAGGTTTTCTTGGCGGAGCAGACAACGACAATCAAGTCCGGTCCAAAGATTTCGAGTAGGTCGGCGCTTCGTTCGCAGCGGAGCTTTTGGGAGGGTTTGCGCTCTTCAATGGGGCAGCAGTAGACCCATCCGAGATAGTTCCGCCGAGTACTGGAACGGAAGGCATGCAAGGGAACGACGGGCGAGGTCTTCAATGTTTTCTAGAGGCACCGGGATCTGACAATTTACTGTGTAGATCGAGCATAGGACGTCGGCTCGATCCTTGGCATCAAGTGTGGTGAATCTTTCGTACGAAACTCGCAGTTCTTCCCAAGCCTGTTCCGGAGCTCCCTCCTTCAGTAACCAGATGGTCGCCCATCTTGCGCATGTACCGACGAACCCAATTGCTAGCGCTTCCTTAGCAATCGCACGTGCACGTGTCACAGCGCAGAGTGCCAATTTTCTTCGACCCAACAACCAGTTGAGATCAGCTTTGTAGAACTCAATGCATTGCTGGACCCAAATGTAACGGGCCTCTCTCGACTCCTGGTCGAGCCACTCTAACGCCTCGTCGACGGAGTCTCTCGAATTCGACGCGATGCTGGCGAGCCCACATTGTACTGCTGAACTCGCGCGTTCAAACGTTCCGGGCGCCAATCGTTGGCTCGCTATTCGCGCTAGGGTTGCCCAGCGTCGATGCTCTTCCGGAGTGCCGATACGTGACAAGGAGACAGTTCGATTGCAGGCTGCTTGGCACATGAGGGGAAGATTGTCCAATCGCGAGGCGGCAATGTACGCTCGTTCCAATGGCGCCAAGCTTTCTTCGTACCTTCCCTGAGAGCCGACGATCGTACCGACGCCCGTCTGAATACTCACGAAGGTTGTGTCTGTCGACCCCGATTCTTCGAGCAAGGTTGCCGCTGCTAGAGCCTCCGCCAGCCCCGAATCATGCTTCCGAATTTGAAAAGCAGTTTGGGCTCTAGCGAGCAGTACTTTGCTTCGGTCCAGTTTGTCGAAAGTGTCTAAACCCATCTCGTGGACCGCGCTCCAAGCCCCCTCTGAGACCGCGTCATTCTTTAGATTAGACACGACGCCCGCTATCACTACGGCGGCACGCGCCCGAGTAGTTGACGATGCTCCGCCTCGTATCGTTTCAATAAGTGAGTCAGCCAAGTCCTTCAGCTCTGACGGATCATATTCCTGAAGCTGTCGGCGGCTCTCAATCCCAAGTACCTGTGCAAGCTCACGGATGTGGACATCGGCCCGCCCGAGATCCAAACTGTCTATGTAGGTTTGCGCCTCCCTCCATTGCCCCATCTCCTGATACGTCTCCGCCAGCAGCAGAGCCGCCTCGTCCCGGATGCGCCCTTTGAGATGCCCAAGCGCCGATGAAAGCGCCCGCGCCGCCTCATCCGGAGCCCCGTGCATGATGGCCTCCCGCGCCCCAGTCATCAGGAAAGGCGTGGCCTCCTCACATCGACGAGCCCGGATGCAATGCCATGCCACCTCGAGCCCGGGGATGCCACCTCCCTCTTTGATCCGGGCGAGCAGACTGTCGGCAACCACGTCATGAAGCCGCCGGCGCAAGGTCGCCGGAATCTTCAAGTACAGTCGGGCCCGAATCAGCTCGTTGGTGAACTCGAACCCCGATCCCCCATCCCGCAGGATTCGCCGCTCCATCAGCTCCGACATTGCAGCCGTCGTCTGTGCCGGCGTGAGATTCAGAGTTTTGAAACTGTCCGGGTCATTCAGCCGAGGCCCCAGAATCGTCGCGAGCTGAAGCGCAGCCCGGGTGCGGGGAGGCAATCCCGGAAGCAGGCGCTCCAGGACACGGTCGAATCCCACGGCCTCGAGCGCCGCCGTGGGAACTTCCGAGTGCATCGCAGGAATCGACACCGCCATCGCCGCATCGCCATGGGTCGCCCAGTCACTGGTGAGCAGCTCGATGGCCATGGGGTTCCCACCCGCGGCGCTCAGGATAGCTCGGCGCTCCGGAAGCTTCGGCGTCTTCCCGGCGCGCCCGGCGAGCGCCATCAGCAATGCATCACTCTCGACCTCCGAGAGCGGTTTCAAGTCCAGCCTCTGCATCGGCAAATATGAAATGCCGTTCCGAATGCGAGCGGACTGCTGCGGCTCGTCAGGCTCCGGGGGACGGCCGGTGAGGACGACCATCACCCGCTTGTTGACCATACGCCGCAGCAGCATGTGCAGCACGCTCAGGCTCGCCTCGTCCGAGCGTGGGTAATCGTCCACGATGAGAACGAGCGACTGCTCTTCCATGATCGCATCGAAGAGCGCAAACGTTCCCTCCGCGAAGTGCAGGCGGGCGGCTTCTCCTTCGGTCTGACGGGGATCGGGGAGGCTGGTGAATCGTTCTCTGACCCGCGGGACAACACGGGCAATTTCGGCCAGCGCCGCCGGGGCCGTCGCCACGGCTCCCGGCCGGTCGAGCAGGCTCGTGACGAGCGCGCCAATCATCCCGAACGCGATGCGCTGCTCCAACTCGAAGCATTGCACCCGGGCGACGGCAGCCCCTTCCAGCGCCGCCGCCGTGCCGAATCGCATCGCCAACGTGGACTTCCCGACTCCAGTCTCTCCCGTCATGAGCACGTGGCGGGTATTGAGCTGCGTCGTCGATTCCCACGCGCCATAGAGGACCTGGTATTCCTCGGATCGCCCCACGAAGCAGCGGTCGGACCAGTGCTCGGTCTGCACCGATGGGCTCGCGGCATCCTGAGGACGCTCGACCCCGCGACGGCGGAGACGCGCAGCAATTCCTTCCAGGAGCTCCGAAGGCAGCGCGCCCAACTCCGACCGCAACAGCTCCTTCCACTCCTCGAAGATTCTGAGTGCGGTGAGACGATCGCCCTGCAAGGCGAACGCCTCCATCCTGGCCCGGATCCCTTCTTCGGCCAGCGGATCCAGGCTCAACAGGCGTTCGGCCAGCGCCATCACCCTCGGCATGTCTCCAGAGCGCCGAGCGTGATCGATCAACGTGAGCAATCCCGCCTGAATGGACGGAAGCAACTGCGCGTGCTGACGATCGCGCCAATCCTGGAAGGCCGGCGCATCGGCGATCTCGAATTCCTGAAGGAACCCCGCGACTTCGAGGGGAGTGTCACCGGAAGCATGAAGCTCCCCGGCGTGAAGCCGGTCGAGGTCCAAAGCAACCGCGCCGGGCATCACCTTGACCTGTGAGGTCGAGCTTCGGATCGCATCCGGTCCCAGGACCGGGCGAAGGACCGTCAGGGCCATGGACAGAGAATGCCTGCCGTTCGTCACCGGGACACCACTCCAGAGCAAGTCGACGAGTTTCTCCCGGCGATGGTACGACCGGCCGTCGACGGCGAAATACACGAGGAGTGCGAGATGCTTGCGCACCTTGAGCTTCACCAGACGTCCGTCCGGCGTCCGAAGCTCAGGATATCCCATCGTTTTGAGGAAGCACCGAGCATCCATCGCAGACGACTCCAGAACAGGTCCGTTACCAGCAAGCGGCGCGAGGAGATACTACGGTTCGGGGGAAGAACCCCCAAGCCCAGGGGGGATCGTCGAGGAGAATCCTTTGAGACCTGGATGTGGGAAAGGACGGGCTAACTGATTGGAGAACACCGTGTTGGGTGCTTCAGGGGCCGCTGGCGAAAAAACCGGAGAAGTCCGCGCGGGCTATCTCGCCCCCTCCCAATAGGTCATGACGTGGCGAGCACGGCGCGGAAAATCCTGGTGGCCCGGTCCATTTCCTCCATACTACCGATCGAGATCCGGGTGTGCTGCTTGAACTGGGGGAATTGACGCCCGATCATCACCCCGCGGGCCAGGCAGGCGTCCTTGAACTCCTTCGAATCGCGCCGGATGTCCACCATGACGAAGTTGGTTTCCGACGGCTCGACCCGATAACCAAGTCCCTCAAAAAACCGGCGGGTGAACGCCCTCGCCTCGCGGCTCTTCGCGAGCTCCGCCCGGATGTGGGCCGGCGCGCCCATCGCGGCCACTGCCCCGGCCGCCGCACCGAGGTTGATTGAATTCCCGACCCGCCAGGGCCGCATCGTCGCAATGGTCTCCGGCCGACCGATGGCATAGCCGACCCGGAACCCCGCCAGGCCATACACCTTGGAAAAGGTGCGGGACACGACCAGGCGGGGATCTTCCTTCACCAGCGGAATCGCCGTGGCGTAGGACGCGTCTTCCACGAAATCGTGATAGGCCTCGTCCACGAGGACCGTCGTTTCGGCGGAGGCGCTGTGGGTCCGCGCCAGGAAGTCGCGGATGGCTGCTGCCCCGTGCGCTGTCGCGGTGGGATTGTTGGGATTGCAGCAGAAGACCAGTCCCGCCGGAGGCTGCCCGGCGGCGCGAGCCATCGCGTCGAGGTCGAGCCGCATGGCCTTGTCCACCGGCACCTCGGCCACCGGTACCTTGAACGTCCCCGCCATCCGCACCGGTTCCTCGAAGGTGGGGGCCGCGGTGACCAGGGGACGGTCGACCCGGCAGAACGCCATGACCGCTACGCGAAGAATCTCGGTGGAGCCGCACCCCATGAGGACCCAGTCGGGCGTCAGGCCATGGGCTGCCGCAATGGTCTTGCGCAGCTCCTCCTCGGGATCGTCGGGATAGCGCGACGCGTCGCCGAACGCGGCGCGGATGGCATCGAGCACATGGCGGCCCGGACCGTTGGGGTTCTCATTTCGGTCGAGCTGGATCGGTCCAGTGGATCGCGCGAGAGGGGCCAGACCGCCGAAAGCGCGGGAGGCTTGCAGCTCCCGAGCTCCGAGAGTGGGGCTAAGCGCGAGCCCGGCGCCGCCGGCGCCGAGCCCTCGGAGAAAACCGCGGCGTGTAAGGGGCATGCTTCGAAGCTATCGCGGCCCAGGCCGCGCCGCCATCTATGCTCCCCACGCTTTCCCGCGCAGCAGCTCCGCCACCAGATCCTCGCTCTTCCGATCCGCCGCCTCGGCGCTGAAGTTCGTGACGATTCGATGGCGGAGCACCGCCGCCGCCACCGACTTCACATCATCCAGATCCGCCATCGGCCGGCCATCCATCGCCGCGCGCGCCTTGGCGCCGAGCACCAGGTACTGCGACGCGCGCGGGCCCGCACCCCACTCGACATACTCGCGAATGAATGCCGGCGCCTCCACATCCTGGGGTCGGGTCATCCGCGCCAGCGACACCGCCGCCCGCACCAGCCCTTTGCTCACCGGAATCCGCCGCACCAGACCCTGCATCCCGCGGATCGCCGCCGCATCGAGCACCGGCCGGATGACCACGGAACGCGATCCGGTGGTGCGCTCCACCACCGCCTCCTCCTCTTCCCTGCTGGGGTAGCCGACCCGGAGCTCCAGCATGAACCGATCGAGCTGCGCCTCGGGCAGCGGGTAGGTCCCCTCCTGCTCGATCGGATTCTGCGTCGCCAGCACGAAGAATGGATCCGGGAGCGCATAGGTCTTGCCCGCCGCCGTCACCTGATGCTCCTGCATCGCCTGCAGGAGCGCGGCCTGGGTCTTTGGTGGCGTGCGGTTGATCTCGTCGGCCAGCAGCACATTCGCGAAGACCGGCCCCGGCACGAACCGGAATGCCCGGCGCCCCGACGCCGGATCCTCTTCCACCAGCTCCGTCCCCGTGATATCGCCCGGCATCAGGTCCGGGGTGAATTGCACCCGGTTGAATGAGAGCTCCAGCGCCTCGGCGATGGTCGAGACCAGCAGCGTCTTGGCCAGTCCCGGCACGCCGATCAGGAGCGAATGGCCCCCCGCCAGCAGCGCGGTCAGCACCCCATCCACCACAGTCTCCTGGCCCACGATGCGCTGGGCCACCTGGCTCCGAAGCGCAGATACCGCGGAAGCCAGGTGCGACAGTTGGGCTACGTCGTCGTTCGTATCGACCGCGGTCATTGAGCCCAAGGAGGTAGCGAGTAGCGAGTTGTCAGATGGGACAGAGTCTTTACGAACCGACCACCCAGGGGGTTGCCGGGGACCGGAGATTACCCCCCACCAGGGGCCTTTGGAAGCCCGGAATTCGCTTGCGCAATTTTTCACAAGCCGATATTTTTGACCTGAATATGGAGCCAGAAAGCCCGGAACAAGCCATGGGCAAGGGCTATAAATACCTTGCCGCGGGGCTCCGGTTCGCCGGCGGAACCGTAGTCTTCCTCCTGGCCGGGCTCTGGCTGGACCGGAGGGTCGGAACCAGCCCCCTGCTCACACTGACCGGGGCCCTCCTCGGGGCCTTGCTGGGCGGGCTCAGCATGTACCGGGAGCTGATGGCCGACAAGGCCAACCGCCCGACCTGGAAGAGCCGGCACGACCGGGACAGACACGGCAAGAAGCCGTGACGCCCACCGCGATCATCGGTGCGGTCCTGACGGCCCTCATGGCCGGACTGGCCTGGAAACTCTGGGGTGACCAGGCGGGGGTGGCGGCGGGGGTGTTCGGCCTGGTGGCGGTCGGGATCCAGCTCGCGGCCCTCGCCCTCATGAAGCCGGTGCGGGGCGCGCCCTTTTCGAAGTTCATGGCCCGGTGGGGCGCCGGGATGGGGCTTCGTGCGCTCGGGATCGTCGCCATCGCGCTCGTGGCTGGGCTCGACCGGGCCCACTTCCCGCCGCTGGCCACGGCGCTCGGCTTTCTCGGCGTACTGTTACCGCTTCTCTTCTACGAGGTCCGGCTGATCCGATGACGGCACCGCAAGGCGGAGAGATCAACATCGGCGAGATCGTCCTCCACCACACGGCGGACGCCTACGGGATCGACTTGGCACCCTTCGGCCATATCCAATGGCATAAGTGGCCCGACACCCATATCGGCCCGCTGGTGGTGAACCTCACCCCCACCAAGCACGTGGTTTTTATGGTCCTTGCGGCGCTGCTCGTCTTCCTGACGATGAAACTCGCCGGCCGCTCTCTCGCTCGGCAGCGCGCCGGAGAGAACGCACCCCGGGGCTTCGCGGGGGCGATGGAAGGGCTGGTGCTCTTCGTCCGAAACGACATCGCCATCGCCAACATCGGCCACGACGGGAAGAAGTTCGCGCCACTCATCATGACGCTCTTCTTCTTCATCCTGTACATGAATCTGCTGGGGATGATCCCCTTCGGGGCGTCGCCCACCGGCAACCTGGCCGTCACCGCCACCCTCGCGATCCTGGTCTTCCTGACCATCGAGATCGGCGGCTTCATCAAGCTCGGCCCCGCCGGCTACATGCGCACCATCTTCCCCAAGGTGCCCGGCCTGGGCGCCACCGGGGGGATGGTGATGTCGGTGGCGATGGCGCCGATCGAGATCATCGGGAAGCTGGTCAAGCCGTTCGCGCTCGCGGTCCGTCTCTTCGGCAACATGACCGCCGGCCACTTCGTGATCCTCTCGCTCTTCGGCATCGTGTTCCTCTTCGGGAACCTCGGCGTCTGGAGCTACGGGATCGCCGGGGTGACGGTGCTGCTGGTCGTCGGGATCATGCTGCTCGAGCTCTTCGTGGCGTTCCTGCAGGCGTACGTGTTTGCGCTGCTCAGTGCCGTATTCATCGGCCTCATGCAGCATGAGCACTAGAGACCAGGAGGTAGCGAGTAGCGAATAGTCAGAAGGGAACGGCATTTCCCTACTCGCTACTCGCTACCTCCTGGACAAGGATTCCGGCGGGGGCACCGCACCCCGGTCTCCAGTACCCGTCCGAATGGCACGGGGAAGTCCGTTGCCCGAAGGGCATTGGCGGATCACGCAGGAACGGGCCGGCACGGAGAGACGGCCCCGACCGCGGGCGGCGCAACTTGGGATTCACTCTCCACGCATCACAGGGACCACCACATGCTGAACATCCTTGCTCTGTTCCAGGCCGCGCTCTCGCCCGAAGCGGCCCTCAACAACAACGCCCTCCTCGGCGCCGGCATCGGCATCGGCCTCGCTATCGTGGGCGCCGGCATCGGCTTGGGCCGGATCGGCGGCCAGGCGGCCGAGGCGATCGCGCGGCAGCCCGAAGCCAGCGGCGAGATCCGTGGCGCGGCGCTGCTCTTCGCGGTGCTGCTCGAGGGCGCCACGATCATCGCGATGGTGTTTGCGCTGCTGTTCAAGCTGATCAAGTAGGCGCAAAGGCGGAAAGGCGCTAAGGCGCAAAGGAAAAGACATGAAGCTCGCGGTGCTGATGTTGCTGCAGGAGACCGCCGAGGGGGCGCACGCCCCCGCGGCGAGGCTCCCCTCGCCGTTCGACGTGAACTTCGGGCTCTTCTTCTGGACGCTCGTGGTGTTCCTTATCCTGCTTGTGGTGCTCTGGAAGTACGCCTGGCCCGGGATCCTCAAGGCGACCGAGGAGCGGGAGCAGAAGATCACGGCGCAGCTGGCCGACGCCGAGCGGCTCAACAATGAAGCGAAGGGGGCGGTGGCGGCCGCGGCAAAGCTGCAGGCGGATGCGCGGGCGTCGGCGCAGTCGCTGCTCGCCGAGGCCAAGGCATCGCTGGAGAAGGAGCGCGCCGCGGCAGTGGACAAGGTGAAGGCGGAGCAGGACGCCCTGGTCGAGCGGGCTCGGCGGGACATTGCCGCCGAGCGGGACAAGGCGATCTTCGAGCTCCGCCGCGAGGCGGTGGATCTCGCGATCGCCGCGGCGGCCAAGCTCATCGGCAAGCGGCTTGACAGCGACGCCGACAAGCAGATCGTGCTCGATTATCTCGCGAAGGTGGAAACCCATTGAGGGCGCCCACCATCGCCCGGAACTACGCCGAGGTGCTGTTCACGCTCGGTGAGAAGAGCGGCCGGACCGAGGAGTACGCCCAGCTGCTCGACGCGCTTTCGGCGGCGGTGGACTCGTTGCCCGAGGCGCAGGCGGTGCTGATGTCGCCCAAGGTGACCAAGCAGCGGAAGGGCGAGCTCCTGGCCGCCGCGATCCCGGGCGCACCAGAGGAGCTGGTGCATTTCCTGAAGGCGGTGGTCAAGCGGGGCAGGCAGCTTTTGCTGGGTGAGATCGCGCTGCAGTATGCCGGGCTCCTCGACGTCAAGCACAACCGGGTGCGCGCCGGGATCACGGTCGCCCGGACCCCCGACGCTGGCCTGCAGACGGAAATCGCCACAGCACTTGGAAAGGCGCTGGGCAAGGACGTGGTGCCGACCTTCTCGGTTGACCCCGAGATTCTGGGTGGCGCGATTGTCCGGGTGGGAGATCGGGTGCTGGACGGCTCGGTGCGGCGGAAGCTGGCACAGCTCCGGAGGCAGTTGCTGGCCAGGTAAGCGTTCGGAGCATGATGAGTTGTACGGAAACCGGGGGCTCGCTCACGCGGGCCTCCGGTTTTCTTTGCTGGAACAACGCTCTGAGGCGAGAGACGCCGCCGCCCTCCGGGACGGGCAACGGGCTCACCTCCGGCTTGCGGCAGACACCGCTGCGACCGACACTTCCCGTGTTCCCCCCGCTCGCGTCCCTCCGAGGATCCGGCATGCGACTTCACCCGTTGCTCGCGGTGCTGATCACGGCGCAGCTCGCCGCCGGCGTTCCCCAGATCCTGGCCCAGGGGGACCGGACCGCCCGGCTGGTCGGGCGGGTGTTGAGCGACGAAGGCACCCCGGTCGGAGCCGCGGTGATCCAGGCGGCGCACCGCGCCGGCGCAACGCGGTCCACCACCAGCGACGGCACCGGAGGGTTCCGCTTCGGTGAGCTGACTCCCGGCGTCTACCGGCTCCATGTCCGCCGCATCGGGTTTCAGCCGGTCACGCTGGATTCGGTGACCGTGGAGCCGAGGGCCACCCGGTCTGTCACGATCCGTCTGACCCAGGTGCCGCTCGCGCTGGACTCGCTGCTGGTGTCGGCCGAGCCGGTGGTGACGATCGACCGGACCGAAAGCGAGTACCGTCGAGTGGTGACCCAGCGCGAGCTGGCCCTCCTGCCCACGGCGAACGAGGTCCGCTCGCTGATCGGGTTCCTCCCCGGTGTTCGTCCGGATCAGGTCTGGGGCGCCGCCACCGCCCAGGCCAACAACTATCTCCTCGACGGCATCCCGGTAAACCATCCCGGACTGGGCGGCGACATGCTGCAGCCCAACGTGACCTGGGTGGACCGGATCGAGGTCAAAGGGCTCGGCACCGGCGCGGAGTACGGAAACTTTCAGGGTGGGATCGTCAACGTCGTCACCAAGTCCGGCGGAAGCCGCTTCGACGGCGCGCTTCGGGTCACCCTCGAATCGCGTCGCTTCAACGGCTCCAACCTCCGAGCCACCGAGATCGGTCAGGAGCCGGCGTCGCGGTGGGAGGCCGACGGCTATGCCCGGGGGCCGCTCATCCGGGGTCGCCTCTCCTATGCCGTCTTTGGTCAGTTGGTGAAGCGCGACCAGCGGGTCTTGAACCACATCCGGTTCATCCCCGGGGAGTTCTCCCCGGAGGTACCCGAGGGGCGCGACCTCAAGCTGCTGGGGAAGCTCACGTGGGAGGCCTCACCCTCGGACGCGGTGGCGCTCACCCTCGCCCCCTTTGTGTCCGACCTCGAACGCTTCGGGCTGAGCGGATTCGAGAGTCCCGAAGCGACGCAGCGCGCCGAAGGCAGGCACCTGTTCTACAACCTGGGCTGGCAGCGGACCACCTCGCCGCGAAGCTTCCTTGAGGTTCGAATCGGGGGGCTCGGCGGCACCGACCGGCTCGATCCCTACGCCGGGCCGGACGTCCCCGGGCTCCAGACCTTGGGCGAATTCGACCCGCGGACCTACCAGAACGCGATGTTCCGGGAGCGCCGGCGGTCGCGCAGCACCACCCTGGCCGTGCGCTGGGACATTGACGTCGCGGCCCTGGGCCTTGGCCACAGGCTGAAGCTAGGCGGCGAGCACACGGCGGCATCGTGGCTCGCCGAACGCAAGAGAAACGGCGACCTCACCTGGCGCCCGGGCGATCGGTTGTTCGATCCGGTCTTCGAGCCGTCGCAGACCGTCACCTGGCCGTTCAACGGAGTGATCACCAGCACCTGGGGCGGCGAGGTCCAGCTCGACGCGGAGATGCAGAACTCGGCGCTCTACGTTCAGGATGACGTGAGCCTCAATCGCTTCGTCGCTCTGAACCTAGGCGCCCGGCTGGGACGCTGGACCGGCCGCATCGCCCCCACCATCGGCGCGCCGCGCTTCGAGGCGGTGCGCGACGTCGCCGTGGAGCCGAGGCTCGGCCTCAGCATCGATCCCACCGGCCACGAAGCCGTCGTCCTGAAGGCCCACTGGGGACGCTATCACCAGGGCCTCTTCGCCGGGCTCTTCGATCGCGCTGATGGGGCCAGCGTCTTCAGCGACGAGGAGCGGTGGGCGTACACCGGTCCGATCTTTTCCGATCCCGCCACCCGCTTCACTCCCGAGCAGCGCGACGTGCTGGCCGCCCAGGGCCAGTTCGAGCGGGTGCAGACCATCCGGCTGAGCGAGGTCGGCCGGGTGGAAGGGTATCGCCAGCCTTGCGTCGAGCAGGCCGTCCTCGGCCTCGAGGTAGCGTTCGGCCGCCATTGGAAGGCCGAGGTCGCCTACGTCGACCGGCGCAACAAGGACATGGTCGCGCTGGTCGATCGCAATCTGGAGTCGAACTACACGGTGTTCGAGGACGTCCGGGTGCTGGACCGGTTCCTCCGGCCGGTGTTCTTTGGCGGCAAGGAGCTTTTTCTGCCCCGGCTGGCCATCTCGAACGAGGATCTCATCAGGGAGTGGGCGCACGCCAAGAGGGGCGATTCATTCAGGAACTGGGTGATGCCCCCCCCTGGCCTGACGGCGGCGGACATGGAGGCGCTCACCTACCAGCCGGACTTCGTGCTGACGACCGCGCCCGAGGCGCGCCGCCAGTTCCGCCAGCTCCAGCTCGTCCTCCACGGCCGCTACCCCGGGTGGTGGATGTCTGGGTCGGCGACGATTACCTCACTTCGAGGCAATCTCAACAGCGTGACCGGCAACGATGACGATTCGCGCTCGGGGGCGGGGCCCTTCGTGCGGCTGAACGAGCAGTTCAATGGGTTCGGCGACCTGAGCAACCAGAGCAAGGTGGAGGTCAAGCTGCAGGCGGGGTCCAACCTGCCGTTCGGGTTTCGGGGCGGGACCTTCCTGAGCTACGCCAGCGGCGACCTGGCGACGCCATACCTCACGCTCTCGAACCTGCTCTTGGAGTTCGATCGGCCTCAGTTCACCGACAGCCCTGTTGGGGACCGGATCATTTCCGACCGGCTGGTGATCACCACTACCGGCCAACGGATCTACCTGCTGCCTCGGGGAGCGCTCCGCTATCCGGCGCGCTGGACCCTCGACCTCCACCTGGAGCGCGCTTTCCGTGCTGGACGAACCCAGCTGGTGCTGACGTCCGATGCCTTCAACCTCTTGGGGAAGGACGAGGTCACCGAGTTCCAGACTTCGCTCACCGGCGAGGCCGCGGTCGGGGAGTTCTCCGGCTACGGAAGGGTGCGCAACCGGATACCGCCGAGGACGTTTCGGTTCGGATTGATGCTTCGGGCCGGATCGTGAGTCTCACCCCGGGCGATGGTCCGCGGGCACCGATCGTTCATCACCAGCACGCCCGCGACCGCCAGGACGTCCGCCGCCCAGGGCTCCTGCGGCTCGACGTCCAGGACCCGATACCCGGCGAACCGCTCCGCCGCATCCGAGCGCGGTCGCTTCCTCCATCAACTCGCGGCGCACGAACGTGCCGTCGGGCCGGAAGCCCCCGTCGGTCACGAGCAGATGGAGGTGGGGGTGCCAGTTCGCCAACGAACCGTGGGTCTGGATCGAGGCCACCACGCCGACCGACAGATCGCGCTCGCCCACGGTAGCGAGGTACGGCCTCTAACGGAATCCCGCGCGGTCCTGCGCAATGTCTCGAGGAAACCGCATCCGGCGCGCTCTCTGACCAAGCAGCGACCGCAGGGTTCACTCGTTTGCCCTGCTGTCCGCATTCGAGGCCGCCTGCAAACCGGAAGAGGAATTCGTCGGGATCGTCGAGGCGTACTTGGGCAAGAGTCTCGTCACGGATTGGCGGGGCATCGACAGACTCCGCCTAACCCGCAAATGCTGCCGCCGCACGCCCCGCAGCAGATTTGCATGCCGTTAGACAGCGGCCTTGCATCGAGGTACGCTGATTTATCCGGGAATTCTGATGAAGAGAAAGGGATGGCAGCCGATGCCGGATTTCTACACCACGCGGAAGTGGCGTGCGAGCGGATGGAGCCCAGCTATTCTTCTTGCAGCCGCGCTGGGATGCAGCCTCTCACGCATCGAGTACTATGCCGACCTGCCGGCCCCGAACCGGGTGTTGCGGGTGCCCGCGCGGTACAACACCA
The DNA here is from genome assembly GCA_964439025.1 of uncultured Gemmatimonas sp. Lineage (GTDB taxonomy): Bacteria > Gemmatimonadota > Gemmatimonadetes > Gemmatimonadales > GWC2-71-9 > JABFSM01. Next base: position 34,015 of record CAYTMW010000022.1, read on the forward strand.
TTCAGGCGGCGGTCATGGCCGCGAGGGTCGGCGACCGGATCCTGGTGAGGCCGGGCATCTACCTCGGTACGGTGGTAATTACAGGTGCGGCAAGGAACAACCTACAGATTGTCGCTGATGGTGGTGTGGGACAGGTGATCCTGCAGGGGAATCACACCCAACAGACCGCGGGGACCTGCAAGTTTGCACTGGAGCCGCTCTGCCCCGAGCGAGCAGGCTTTTTCCTCCACGATGTCGCCGCTGTGATAATCCGCGGCTTCACGGTGAGGGACTTCGGCGTGGGCGCGAGGTCGGGCATTGGCGAAGGGTTCCTCCTGGTGAACGCGCACAGGAACCGGATCGAGCAGAACGTGGTGACCAGAACCGACATGATGGCCATCACCCTCTTCAACTCTTCAGAGAATCTGGTGGAGCGGAACAGCTTCTACGGCAACGATCCCGACGAGCCGATGCGGGTGGGCACCGGCTGCGGCGTCCACATTCAGAACAGCGCCGCTCTGTCTGCGGGAGTGTCGGAGCGGAACGTCATCCGGCAGAACGTCATGTATGGTAATCCGTTTGCAGCGGTCATGCTTCGCAGCGCGGGCTCCGGCAACCAGATCGTGAACAATGAGTTCCGTGACGGCGGTGCCTGGGGAGTCACCAACCGCACCACGAATGGCACCCTGATCGAGAATAACCGCATAACGAATCATACCGGCTTCAAGCTCGCCGGGAAGCCGCGGCCCGTAGGCTCGGGAGTCGGCATCGACATTGCCGGATCGAGTGAGGCCGTGATCAGGAACAACGCTCTGCAGAATAACAGCGCCTTCGACATCGAGTGGGACGGAATGGGCCAGAACACCTTTGCAGGAAACCGCTGTACCAAGGCATCGCGCGATGGTCTGTGTGGAAATCCTGCTTGATCCTCGCGGCTCAATCCCACAACGGCTCGCGAGCTTGCACGATGCGTTCAAGCTGCCTCACATCCGCGCACTCACTTCGGTGCTCCCTTCACCTTCGCGAGTGCATCGCGAATCACCTGGTTCGTCGGTCGGATGTTGTAGTCCACGTCCGTGACCTTCCAGCGCACCGTGCCCCTCGGGTCGATGATGTATATCGTCGGATGCGGCCACCCCTTCCCGTTGGGATTCAAGAGGCCGTACCGATCGACCACCTTGTGGCCCGGGTCGGACAGGAAGGTGAACGTCGGCTTGATGCCGTCCGCCGAGATCTGATCGGCCATCTTCTGCAGCAGGTCGCGCGAATCAATGGCAAGCGCGATGAGTTCCACGTCGCGCTTCAGGTTCTCGTCCAGCAGGTCTTTCAGCTGCCCGAGCTGAGTTTCGCAGGCGGTTCACCAGTGTCCGCGGTAGAAGACCAGCACCACGGTCTTCTTTCCGCGGAACTGCGAGAGGGTGACGGTGCCGCCGTCCTTGGATTCGAGCGTGAAGTCGGGTGCGACGGTACCAACCGCGACGCGTCCGGTGTCGAGCGGCGGGAGGCCGGCGCCGTCAGCCGGCCCCAGCTTCGGGGGGCCTTGGGCCCCTGCGCTGGCGGCGAGGCAGACCGCGACAGCGGCGGCGGCGGCGAATCGGGGAAGCGAGCGCATGAGCAATAATAAGCCCTTCCGGTGGTGCGCGTAAGCGGACGCGGCAGCACTACTTCGGCGCCCCCGCGCGAATCCGCGCTCGAAGCTCGGTGCGCCAGTTGAGGACCACGACCAGTTCCACGTCCGTGTCGGGCTGCAGCATGAGAAATCCCTGGCCATCGGGAGTGACGTCGTAGTTCTGATGACTCGAACTCGTGGAGTAGCTTCCCTCGAAGAGCACCTCGCGCCCGGTCACCGCGAATGCCGGCACGGTGGTCACCCGCGCCGCGAGCATCTGCCGGCCATTCCGGTAGAACAGCCGCCGCCCATCGGGAGCCCAGCGCGGCTCGCTCCCGCCACCCGCCGACACCAGGTAGCGGGCGCCGGGCCCGGGAAATGGCCGGACATACACCTCGGTGGCTCCGGTTTCATCTGAGACGTGAGCGAGCCAGCGGCCGTCAGGAGAGAGGCTCGGCATGAGCTCGTGATAGGATGAAGTCGAAACAAACGGCTTGGGCGTCGTAACATCAGCGAGGGAACGGAACCAGACACCGTAACTGCCGCCGGTCTGGTTCAGCCGGTACACCAGCACGCCCCCGTCGGGCCCAACCACCACCTCCTGCGCTTCGTCCCCGGACTCGAAGACCTTCCGGGGAGGCGCGCTTCCGTCGGCGACCCGCGACCAGATACCGTATTCCCCCGACCGGTCCGACACAAAGACAACCCGCTTGCCGTCGGGAGTCCACTCGGGCCGAACATTGCCCGCTTCCGAGGTGAGCCGGGCAAGCGTTCCGGCCGCGATGTCGTACACCCAGATGTCCGGAGGCCGCGCGTGGACGGCCACTGCGATGCGCTTGCCGTCTGGCGAGAACCGGGGGGACTCATACGCGCGAGGCTCGGAGAAAAGCGGCCGCACCCCACCGTTGGCGCCCACGAGGACGAGGCGCGAGCTGCCGGACCCTGTGACGTAGGCGAGCGCCCCGCTCTCGGAGAGCGTGGCCTTCGAGGCGCCGCCGGAACCGCCGATCGTCACGCCATCCACAACGGCGACAGCATCTCCGGTGACGCGCCGGCGGCGGAGATCGAAAGGCGTGGCCATCAGGGCGCCGTCGGCTCGGGCGTAAATCAGTTGTCCCTCGTATATGCCGAACGGATAGCTGCCGGCGACGTCGAGGATGGTGCATTCCCCGGTTTCGAGCGAGGCAATCCCGATGCGGGCCGTCTGCAGGCCGCCGCTCCCCCAACTGGTGTACAGCACCGTCTTTCCGTCGCCGAGTACGCGGGGCCAGCGCTGCGAAAGCTCACCCTTGGCGCTATCCGGCTTCGTGAACGGACTCGGACTCCCCTCAGAAGCAGACACCCGCGACAGTCCGTCCACGCCGGGATGGGAACCGAGGACGATGATGTTGTTCGGCCCCCAGCTCGCGCCCAGAGATTGTTTCACCGTCGCGATGGTCGCTGCAGGACCGCCACCGATGGGAACTTTCTTGAGCTGGCTCCCGGCGAAGAATGCCACCCACTTGCCATCCGGGGAAAGGAAGGGGAGCACCGCCCCCTCCGTGCCGGCGATCGCCGTCGGAACGAGCCGGTCGGCTTCCCGGCGATAGAGCATGCTCGACCCGGCGGCCTGCGCCCGGTACACGAGCGTATGGCCGTCGGGCGAGAGGAGTACCAGCGAGCCGGAGCCCTCCAGCAGGGGTGCGCTCGGTGGGAGCGTGAGCACGAACCGCACCGGTCGCGGTGGCTCCCCGCCTCGCGGGGAAAACCACGCCCATGCGCCCGCGCCGCCAAGCAGCGCAGCGGCGGCCAGCGCGGCGCCGGCGATGAGGCGGGTACGCCATCCGTACCGCCCGGGCGCAGCGACGATCCTCAAACCCTGCGTCGTGGCCCCGGTGGGAAACGCGGAGGCTTTCTCCTGCAGTGCCGCGGCGAACTGTGCGGCGCTCTCAAACCGATCGGCTGGAAGTTTGGCGAGTGCGGTGAGCAGGGCCCGTTCCACATGCAGCGGAATCGTCTTGCGCTGGAGCGTCGGCGAGCGAGGCTCCTCCATCAGCACGCGGACGATGATCGCCTGCGCCGTCGGCCCCGTGAAGGGCGGCTCGCCGAGCAGCATCTCGTAGAGCACACACCCGAGGGCGTATACGTCGCTCTTGGGCGTGATCTCCCGGTCGCCCATCGCCTGCTCCGGGCTCATGTAGTGCGGCGTGCCGAGCGACATCCCGGTCTCGGTCAGGCGCTGCCCGCCCGCCGAGGTCACCGCGAGCGCGATGCCGAAGTCCGCCACCAGCGCCCGGCCGTCGTGCAGCAGGATGTTCTCGGGCTTGATATCGCGGTGGATGACGCCGTGTCGGTGGGCATAGTCGAGCGCGCTCGCCACCTCGATGGTAAGCCGAACCGCGTCGTCCACCGGAAGCTGCTTGTCTCGGGTGAGCCGGTCGCGGAGCGACTCGCCTTTGACGTACGGCATCACGTAGAAGAGGAACGAGTCCGCCGCGCCGGAATCGAACAGCGGCAGGATGTGCGGATGCTGGAGATTGGCAGTGGTCTCAATCTCTTTCAGGAACCGATCGGCCCCGATGATGGCTGCGAGCTCGGGGCGCAGCACCTTCACCGCCACCGGCCGTCCGTGCCGAAGGTCGTGCGCGAGATACACCGTGGCCATCCCCCCCGCGCCGAGCTCGCGTTCGAGGCGGTACCGGTCGGCGAGGGCTGTCTGGAGACGGGCTAGCATAAGGGCGATCTGGGAGGAGAGAGGATCACCGTGCTACACGTACCTGCCGAGGTCCTGATCCGTTTCGAGGGACAGCCGCATAAGAGCGCATGCTTCGCTTGAGGTCGTTCACGGTCAGGGACAGCGAAAGGCTGCGGGTCTGCAGGGTTGCGGTGGTCATGACAGGCTCCTCGTTCTGGCGGTTGGGTCGGGCCTGCTCTGCGAACATACTCGCCTCGGGCTGTTTGGCGAGGGCTCCATTCGCCCAGCGACCGAAATCAGATCGGAGCAGTGTGGCCGACGCCAGCTGAACGCCGAACGTTGGGTGGCTGCCGTTGGTAAAAAATTCCTCTCCCGCAGCAAGTTCGGGCAAGAATCTTCGGTTCTGGCGTTTCGGCAGCCTTGCCGTACCTGCTTTGCCGCACTCGCTGATTTCAGGGTCCTCACCCTCCCGAAAGGACTAAACAATCGACCGTCGTTCTCTTGTCGGGCTCGCGCTGCTCGCGAGCGTCGTGGCAGTGTCACCCGCCTCGGCTCAGGCCGCCTCGGACCGAGAGGCCGTTCGGCTCGCCGTCCTCTACTACGTGGAAGGATTCTACGAAGGTGACACCGTGCGTCTCCTCCGCAGTGTGTCGCCGGAGGTTCGCAAATATGGATACGATCGACCGACGCCAGGCGCCCAGTACGTTGGTGAAGCGATGCCGTTTCGGGAATTCCTGGCCTACGCAAACCGGGTGCGAACCGGGCGCAGTCGTACGCCCGCAGGAGCGCCCAAGGAGATCGTTGTCTTCGACGTGCAGGATCAAACAGCGAGTGCGAAGCTCACGGCGTGGTGGGGTACAGACTATCTCCTCCTGGCCAAGGAACAAGGGCGGTGGATCATTCTTAACGTCCTCTGGCAGAGCCCACCACCGAAGTAGCGTCGCCCCGGGTGAGTCCTGGTTCCTCGTCGGCTGACTCCGCTCGACAAGTGCCCTGCCGGGAGTTCTACCTTGGGGCGCGCGGATTCCGCGCATGGCACCAGAGCGCGTTGCGGCTCACAAAGGTGTGTCGTGTATTGGGGAACCGAGGCCATCTTCGAGGTCACCGCTCTCGGCGACGATCACGAATCCGGTTTCGTTCGGCCCACCCATGTTGACCGCGTCCACAGTCCCGAACTTCGCGAAGGCCTCACCGAGTCCGATCTTCTGCGCCTCGTCGGAGAACGCGCGCTCGGCCTGGTCGAGACTCTCCCGGAACCGCTCGAGGGCCGAGGCATCGTTCGATGCTGCCCGCAAACTTGTTTCCAGGGATCGGCCCCATGACGACATCGTCGGTGAACATCGGCATGAGACGGACTCCCCACCTGAGGCACGAACCCGGTGGCAAAGAGGAACATCGTGCCGATCGCAAAATCGAAACGTGGCCGGAGCATGGTCGGGAACCCGGGGAAGAGCAGTGAGTGGTACCAGTCCCTGCGGCGGGTCGACGAGGGCGTTTCAATCCGTAGACCCGAAACGTCATTAGGTTCCCCAAATGGCACGGAGCCTCGGTGATCCCGACAGGAGTGCGCTTCGGCCCGGAATGCCGGGCCGGGCATCGAGCTGATGCCGGAAGGGCGACTCCCCACTGGGAAGGATTTCGAAGCGGCGCTCCGGCAGCACGTCCTCGATGTTTGGTTCCCCCGCTGTCTCGACACCGAGCACGGCGGGTTCCTCTGCGATTTCGATCGCGCCTGGAAGCCCTCCGGAAAAAACGACAAGCTGGTCGAGTTCCAGGCCCGGCAGACCCTCACCGCGGCCGACGCGCTCGCGCTCTTTCCCGACGACGCCCGGCTCCGCCGGGCCACCGAGCACGGCTTCCGCTATCTCCGCGATGTAATGTGGGATCAGGACGCCGGCGGGTGGTTCCACCGGATGGATCGCGGGGGACGGCTGCTGGAAGCGGAGACCAAGCACGCGCACGGCGCCGCCTACGCCATCGAGGCCTGCGCCGCGGTGTACGTGGCGACCGGTGATCCTTCCGCGCTCGAGTTGGCGAGGAAGGGCTTCGAGTGGCTGGAGCGCTACGCGCGCGATCCCGAGCACCGCGGCTATTTCGGATTTCTCACCCGGGGCAACAGGGTGATCCGCGAGCCCTCGCAGTGTCCCTATCCGGCCCAGACCGATACCGTCGGCACCCTGATCGGGCTCAAGGACGCCAACGTCCACTCCGATCTGGTGGAGACCTTCACCAATCTCCACCACGTCTGGCCCGATCCTCTGGTGGGAGAGCGGCTGGCCGAGACGGTGGACCTGGTGAGCGACCGGATGGTCGTGGCCGCCACCGGTGCAATGCACATCTTCGTCACCGCCGACTGGATCCCGATTCCTCACCTCTCTCGCGCCGGGTACCAGTGCCAGACGGCGTGGCGCTTCCTGTCGGCGCGCGGCCTCGGGAGCGACGACGCCAAGCTGGAGCGCCTTGCGGTCCGGATGACCGATCATGTGCTGCGCTACTTCAGGGATGAGGCGGGCGGCGGGTTTTTCTACGCCACGCCGGGTGTGGAGCCGGCCTGGCTGGGCGGGCAGTCGCTGGTGGTGAGTGACAAGTCGTGGTGGGTGCAGGCCGAGGTGGTCAAGGTCCTGGTGGCGATGACCCGGCTCCGGCCCGACGAGGCGCGCTACCGCACCGAGCTCGAGCGGCAGTGGAGCTTCCTCCAGGCGCAATGCTTCGACTCGCAGCACGGCGGGATATTCGCTCGCTCACTCGACCGCGCTTCGCGGTGGCGGCGCGCGCTGGGCGCGGGCTTTGCGCGATCCGATGTGATCATGAAGGGCGACATCTGGAAGGATGCTTCGCACGATGGCCGGGCATGGATGTATGGGATGGCGGGGTAGGAGGCAAGGAGGCAAGGAGGCTAAGAGGCAAGGCCGCGACGGCGGCAGGCTCAGGGTTGGGCGGGATCGTCGAGTCCGAAGGTCAGGAGGGCGCGCCCCACCGCGATGGTGAAGCGCTGCCGGTTCCCCACCAGGTAGGTGATCGGCGCGGCGTGCACGCCCCGGCCGGTGCGAAAGCTCCATAGCCGGCGTCCGTCGTCGGCATCGAGCGCCACCAGGAGATCGTCGCCGCCGCCGAACACGATCCCTCCCGCGGTGGAGAGCACTCCGCCGACATGCTCGTGATATCTCGGCATCGTGTCCACCACCACATGCTCCCAGCGCTCCTCCCCGGTGAGCGCGTCGAGCGCGCGGATCGAAAACCGCCCTGAGTTTTCGCGAACGGGGACGAGTCCACCTCCCAAGCGCGTTCGCCCTGCGTCCTCGCCGATCCCCTTGAAAAAGACATCGCCACGCTCGAACGACGGGACGTAGACCGCCCTGGTTCCGGGGTTGTAGGAGGGGGACCACCAGTTGGTGGCGCCGGCCACTCCGGGATACACCAGCACTCCCTCGCGCGTCGGCGCGCTGCCGGGCCGAACCCGCGGCCGCCCCGCCGAATCGAGACCGTCCGCCCAGGTCTGCGCGACGAACGCGCGACCCCGGAGAAACTGTCCGGTGGCGCGGTCGAGGACATAGTAGAAGCCGTTGCGGTTGGCCCAGAGCAGGAGGGGCCGCCCGCCGGCCTCGGGGGCATCGACCAGGATGGGGATCTGCGCCGAGTCCCAGTCGTGCTCGTCGTGCGGGGTGAACTGAAAATGCCAGCGCCGCACACCGGTCGCGGCGTCGAGCGCGACCACGCTATTGGTGTAGAGATTGTCGCCCAGGCGCGCGTCGCCGTTGTAATCCGGGTTCGGATTGCCGACGCCCCAGTAGAGGAGGCCGAGGGCGGGATCGTAGGAGCCCGTGAGCCAGGCGGGCCCGCCTCCAGTCTCCCATGACTTGCCGCTCCAGGTCTCGTTGCCCGGCTCGCCGGGAGCGGGAATCGTCTCGAAGCGCCAGCGCTCCTTCCCGGTGGCGGCGTCGTAGGCGGTAATGAAGCCGCGCGTCGCGTACTCCCCGCCCGCGCTTCCGATCACCACCAGGTCCCGCACGGCCAGGGGCGCCGACGTGAATGAGAGGCCCCGTGTGGGATCGGCGACCCCCACGTCCCAGCGGACCGCGCCGCTTCGCGCGTCGAGCGCCACGAGGCGGGCGTCGAGAGTCCCCATGTAGAGTGTGCTGTCGAGGATCGCGAGGCCGCGGTTCACCCGGCCACCGAGCGACAGGCGGGGCAACCTCCGCTCGTGGGTCCAGAGCGCGGCGCCGGTTTCGGCATCGATGGCGACGACGCCGTTCTGCGCCGTGGTGATGAAGAGCACGCCGTCCAGGGCGATCGGGCTCGTCTCGAAGAGCGGTTCCCCTTCGCGCATCTGGTACATCCAGAGGAGTCGGAGCCGCGGGACGTTGGATTTGGTGATCTGAGCGAGGGGGCTGTAGCGCCAGCCGTCGTAGCTTCCCGAATAGGTGAGCCAGTCCGCCGGTGTCGTGCGGGCCCGCGCGATCGCCTCGGCCGGGACCGCTCGGACACGCGCGATGCGCTCTCCCGCGAGCAGGTCGCCGGGACCGATGCCGCCGCGCAGTGCCTGGATATATGCCACGAGCTGCCACGCCGTTTCTTTTGAAACTTCCGCCGCCGGCATCCCGGTTCCCGGGATTCCCCGGGTGATCGTTTGATAGAGCGCCCAGTCGCCGGCGCCGCGGCCCGTCATGGTGCCCGCCAGCGAGGGAGCGGAGCCGCCGAGCCCTTCCGGTCCGTGGCAGGAGGCGCATCGGCTCGCGAAGGCCTGCGCGCCCGCGGCGACATCCGCCGCGGACGTCAGGGGATTCAGGATCGACTGATAGGGATTCTGGGTGGCGACGAGCGGCTGAAGGTAGATCGCGGCTTTGGGGCGGAGCATCGGCAGCATCTCGCCCCAGGTGATTCCGGGGACCTTCCCGGCGGCCTTGAGGGCGACGAGCTCGGCGCGCCAGCGCAGACCCGGGACGCCATAGACCGTCGCCCCGGCGAGGACGACGAGAACGGCCGCGATCCACCAGCGGATGCGTGCTCGTCGCGAAGGAGATGTACGCTCGGCGCTTGGGGCCATGGATTCGAGAGACTTGGGGTACTCTGGCCCAATGCACAAGTCGGGCCAGCGCACCGCAATCCCGTCGGGGCAGAAGGAAACCGAATTCAAGACCGTGGTTGTGTCGGACAGCGGATTCGAGGTAGATAACTTCGCCCACGATTTTTCGCAGCGGATCATTTACCGAAGGCGGGGCGCGGACTCGCTGGTGGCTCTCCGCTGGCTCGGGGCGGGCTGGTCTCCGGGGGCGCTCGAGTTCGCTGCGCTCACTAGCACCCCCGTCGTCAGCCCGCTCCCTGCGCCCGCTGGAGATCGCGGGCTGTCACCCGGGGCGGCCCGGCACAGGGTGACCCCGGCATCCTCACGCCGCTATGTTCCAGCGCCGCGCGCTCCATCCATACCGCCGACCGGGAGTGGCTCACCACCGATGCCTGGATATGCTCTTCTGCTTGCCCTCGGCATGCAGGGACCCGGCGGCCCCGCGCCGTACTGGCAGCAGCGGCTCGAGTACGACATCACCGCGACGCTGGACGAGTCGCGCGGGACTCTGGGCGGTACCCAGCGGGTGCTGTACCACAACAATTCTCCCGACACGCTCCGCACCATCTCGTTTCATCTCTATCTCAACGCCTTCCGCCCCGGCTCCCGCTGGGCCGATGCGGACAGCGCGGAGCGCCGCCGCCGATTCAACGATCTCAAGGACCCGGACTACGGCTACAACCGGGTGAGCGAGGTGGCGGTTGACGGCACCCCGGTGCAGGCCGTGTATCCGTTTGCGCCCGACAGCACCATCGTCCGCTTCGTGCTGCCGAGGCCGGTCGCCCCCGCCGCAACCTTTGCGGTAACGCTCGGCTGGGAAGCGCGCCCCTCGACGGTGATCCGGCGGCAGGGGCGCCGGGGACGGCAGTACGATTTTGCCCAATGGTATCCCCGGGTCGTGGCCTATGACCGGCACGGATGGAACGAGCACCCGCTCTACCCTGCGGGGGAGTTCTACGGGGATTTCGGTGATTTCCGGGTGACGCTCGACCTGCCGGAGGATCAGGTCGTCGGCGCCACCGGCGTGCTGGTCTGCGGCGATCCGGGGTGGGAACGCACCAACAGGAATCCCGCGCGCGAGGTGGAATATCGCCGCGATACCTACGGTGCCCCGCGCTGCGACGGCGTGGACGGCGCGGCGCCGGGGCGGAAGCGGATCGTCTGGGATGCGCGCGACGTGCACCATTTCGCGATGTCGATGAATCCCGGCTTCGTCTACGAGGGAGGCCGTTTCGGCGGCGTCCTGGTGCATGTGCTCTACCGGCCCGATGAAGCCTTAACCTGGGGCAACGGCATCGCGGTTAAGCGCACCGAGACGGCGCTGGAGTGGCTCGACGGGCTCTTCGGTCCGTTTCCCTGGCCGCAGATCACCAATGTGCGGCGGCTGGATGGGGGCGGGACCGAGTTCCCGATGATGGTGCACAACGCGTCGGCGAGCCAGGGCCTGATCCTGCACGAAGTCGGGCATAACTATCTCATGGGGATTCTCGCCAACAACGAATGGCGAGAGGGGTTTCTCGACGAGGGCTTCACCAGCTTCCAGACCACCTGGTTCAATGAGACCCGCGATTCGGCGAGGAGCTTTCCGAGAACGGAGCTGAGCGTTCTCCTGCTCGATCTCGACCGCTGGTCGGAGCCGACCAGCCTGGTCAGCGAGCAGTACCGCGATTTCAGCACTTACAACGCCATGGTGTACAACCGGGCTGAGCTGTTCTACCATCAGCTCCGGAGGATCGTCGGGGACACGGCGATGCGGCAGATTCTCCGCACCTACTATGAGCGCTGGAAGCTCAAGCATGTGGACGAAGCCGCGTTCCGCGCCGTGGCGGAGGAAGTCTCGAAACGGGACCTCTCCACTTTCTTCGGCCAGTGGCTGCATGGCACGGAGTTGTACAACTACGCAGTGGGAAAGGTGAAGGCGCAAAGGCGGAAAGACGCAAAGGCGCAAGGATGGGTCACCAGGGTGGAAGTCGTTCGCAAGGCGCCGGGGATCCTTCCGGTGGATGTCGTGGTGCGGACCGGCGCCGATTCCGCCAGGATCCGCGCCTCGGGCGTCCCCGAGCGGGAGTGGATCGAGGTGACGACGACCGGGCGGCCCCGCGAGGTCGAAATCGATCCCGGCGCCCGCGCGCACGACTGGAACCAGCTCGATAACCGGAAGAAGCGGGGCATCTTGGGCTTCGGCTCCGCAGGCCGCAGCGAGGTGTACATCGATCCGCTCTTTTCCAGGCGGACGCGCCGGGACCGTCTCACTGTGGGGCTCGTTCCGACGCTCTGGTACAATGACGAAGGCGGGGTCACGATCGGCGGGCGGATGCGCTCCGACTATCTGGGCCGCTTCGAGCAGAACACGCTGACCATGAGCATCGGTGCCCGCGAGCGCGGGCTCGGCGGTTTTCTCAAGATCCGGAATCCGCTCTGGCTCTACACGCCGCGCACCTCGCAGACGCTCGAGGCCTACTGGATCGAAGGCCGCGCCGGCGCGGCGGCGGCGCTGGAGCGTCAGACCAGCCAGCACCGGACCTTCGGCGCCGAGACCTACAGGGGCGCGAGCGTCCGGTGGCTGGTGACGACGGACACCCGATACCTGGATCCGGCGCTGTGGGATGGAGGCGGCACGGTCGAAGCGCAGAGCTGGATTCGCTCCCGGGACCAGCGCGGTATCTGGACGGTCTCGGGACGACTCGGGCTCGGCGGAGGAGTGGAGTACCGGAACCGGGGAAGCGGACTGGCGACCGAGGACAGCTACGATGCCCAGCCCTATTTTCGCCTGACCGCCGAGGCGACCGCGCGTCGGACTCTCGGCAGGAGGGCATCGCTCACGCTTCGGGGCTACGCGGGATGGGTGGAATCGGGCCGGCATCCACTCAAGCAACGGCAGCTCTTCGTCGCGGGTGCCGATCCCTACGAGCAGTTCGCCAATCCCTTTCTGCGCTCCCGCGGCGCGCTGCTCGCGGGCAGCGACGTGCACTATCAGATGCCGGGCGGAGGCGGACTTCGCGGGCTTGCGCCGGGCACCAGCGCGACGCGGCTCCTTGCGTTCAACGCCGAAGTCGACCGCAGCGTACTCTCACGGCCGGACCGGGATACGACCACGCAGCGGGGGATGCGGCTCTTCCGCGAAGTTCGCGTCTCGGCGTTCGGGGGCGCGGCGGTGGGCAACGGCGATATTCCCAGGACAGGCATGAGCGCCGCCCTCGTCGCCGACGCCGGCGTCGGCTTGAAGATGGGGCACCGGATCGGACAGACATCCTTCGTCACCCGCTTCGACGTGCCGTTCGTGGTGACGAGGCCTCGCCTGGCGGTCGGCCAGACCGACGGGGCGATACAGTTTAGGTGGGTCGTGAGCGCAGCGGCAGGGTTCTGAACGGCGTCACCGGTCACCGGTCATCGGTCACCGGGACCAGCATAGAGATCCAGCATCCAGCAACCCGTCGATGGCATCGAGGAGAGCGAATATGCGAATCAATAATAGAAACTTTGCGGGGGCACTTGTCTGCGTGCTTTTCGCAGCTCCGCTCGCGGCACAGGGCCGGGCCTTCACGCCGAACGACTGGTACCGGGTTACAACGCTTTCTTCACCTGCGCTCGCTCCCGACGGGAAGCAGATCGCCTTTACGGTCACCACGGTCGTGACCGCGGAGAACAAGCGGCATTCCGAGGTGTGGCTCGTGGCGGCCGCGGGCGGAGAGCCCGAGCGGTTGACCTCGCCGGGAGTCGAGAGCTCGAATCCGCGCTGGGCACCGGACGGGAAGCTGCTGCTCTTCACCTCGACCCGGCCCGGAGGCAAGGGCCGCACCTGGGCGCTTCGGATGGACCGCCCCGGAGGGGAAGCCTTTGAGGTGGACAGCATCCCCAACGGTGTCTTTGCCCGGGACGGGAAGGTCGTGTTCTACACTGACACCGCCGCCGGCGCTCCGGCGCGCGACACGACGCGGCGGGATCCCTACGGCCGCATGCAGCCGATGGCGCGTCCGCCGTTCGGCGCGATCACCTGGCCGGTGGACCCGGCGCGGTTCGATGGTCGCCACATCACCGAGTTTCCCTACAAGGGGAACGGCATCGGGTTCATCGCCGGCCCGAGGGAAGCGCGGGTGTTCCGGCCCCAGCAGATCTGGATGCGGACGATCGAAGGGGGCGCCAGGAAACAGCTCACCAACACCGCCTATTCCAACGGCGGCATCGCGGTCTCGCCCGATGGCCAGTGGATCGCCTTCACCGCCGACCCCTCGCTCCGCTCTGATTCGGTAACCCGCGCCGAGCGTGATTCGCTCGCACGGCTCCCCTATGACGCAAAGCGGGATGAGGCGCCGCGCAACCAGGCCGACATTTTTGTGATGCCGGCGGCGGGCGGCACCCCCCGCCGGATCAGCACCACGTACGGCAATGAAGGGCAGATTTCCTGGTCGCCCGACAGCCGCCGGATCGCGTTCGTCTCCGCACCTGGCCGCACCGCCTCGAGGCGGATCTACGTCTTGGAGGCGGCAGGCGGAACGGCCGAGAATCTCCTCGGTGAATGGCAGTACGAGCCGGCCCAGCTCACCTGGCTCCCCGACGGCCGCATCTCCTTCAATGCCGAACTCGGGGGCAGGACGGGGCTCTTCCTGCTCGACCCCGCCGCGAAGAAATTGACCGAGGTCATCGGCGGTCGCCGCCGGCTGTCGGGCTTCGATTGGGATAATGCGGGGACGACCGTCGCCTACATCGCCTCGAGCATGACGAAGCCCACCGAGCTCTACGTTGCCGCCGTGGACGGACAGGGCGAGCGGCAGCTTACCCGGTTCAACGACAAGCTCAATGCCGAAGTGGCGTGGTCGGACGCCGAGCGGTTCACCTACAAATCGGTCGGGAATCTCGAGATCGAGGGATGGCTGATGAAGCCGTACGGATACGAGGCCGGCAAGAAATACCCGCTGGTGCTCTATATCCACGGCGGACCGCACTCCGCGTACGGAGAGAACTGGTTCGACGAATTTCAGAATCTGGCCGGGGCGGGGCTGTGGGTGCTCTTCACCAATCCGCGCGGCTCGAGCGGGTACGGAGCGCCATTCACCTTCGCGACCCGGGGCCGGTGGTTCGCGGAGGACTATCAGGATCTGATGAAGTCGGTGGACCTGGCCGCCCGGCGTCCCGACGTGGACTCGACCCGGATGGGGGTGACCGGCGGCTCCTATGGCGGAGTGATGGCGGCATGGGTCATCGCGAAGACCACCCGGTTCAAGGCGGCCCAGACCGACCGGATGATCAGCAACTGGTGGTCGTGGTACGGCTCCTCCGACGCCCAGGGACTGACCGAGTTCGAGTTTTATGGCGCGCCGTGGGACAATCCGGCGATCTACGACTCGCTTTCGCCGCTGCGCCAGGTTCGGAAAGTCAAGACGCCGACGCTGATGGTGCAGTCGGAGGAGGACCACCGCACGCCGATGACCGATGCGGAGCAATGGTACCAAGCGCTCAAGAAACAGGGCACTCCGGTCGAGTTCATCCGGTATCCCCGCTCGACGCACGATCTCTCCCGCACCGGCGAGCCCTGGCTCCTGGTGGACCGGCTCGGCCGGCTCCGGCAGTGGTTTTCCTACTGGCTCAAAGGCGAGCGAGGGGCCATGACGGCGGTGAGCGGTGAGCGGTAAGCGCGTCACCCACCACCGCTGGGAGTCCATGCCCCGCGAGCGGGTCAATGATCTGCTCGAGCGCCGGCTCATCACCGGCGAGCGGATGATGCTGGCGCACGTGTATCTCAAGAAGGGATGTGTGGTGCCCCGGCACTTCCACGAGAACGAGCAGCTCACCTACATCCTCGAAGGGGCGCTCCGGTTCTGGATCGGCGAAGACGAGCAGGAAACCCTCGTCGTGCGCGCGGGTGAAGTGCTGCACATTCCGGGCAACCTGCCGCACAAGGCCGAGGCGCTTGAGGATACGCTCGATGTGGACGTCTTCTCGCCGCCGCGGCAGGACTGGCTGGACAAGTCGGACGATTATCTGCGGCGGAAATAGGCCATCCCGGAGATCGAGCTTGACTGGCCATATTGATATGGCTATAATGGCCAGATGCGATCCGAGTCCATTTCCAGCGCCAAGAACCGGCTCAGTGCCCTGATCAAGGAGGTCCAAGGCGGGGGATCGGTGCTGATCACCGACCGAGGGGTGCCGGTCGCCCAACTGGTGCCGGTCCGGGTGGGGCGGGGGGTGCCGGCCCGAGTGATTGCGCTGGCCCAGCAGGGCCTGGCGCGGCTGCCGGAGCGGCCGCCCAGCGCCAAATGGCTCGACCTTCCCCGGCCGAAGCTCGGGCCCGGCCCGAGTCCGGTGGACGGGCTGCTCGCCGAACGGCGGGAGGGCAGGTGAGGTTCTGGGACTCGTCCGCGGTACTTCCGCTGCTGGTTCCGGACCGTCGGAGTGACGCGTTGGCCGACCTCCTGCGAGACGATCCCGCGAGCGCGGTCTGGTGGGCGACACCGGTGGAATGCGCATCCGCGCTGGCCCGGCTGGAGCGGGAACACCGCCTGACAGGGACGGGCAGCGCCATCGCAGCGGAGCTACTCCAGGAAGCGGCCAGAGGGTGGACCGAGGTTCCCCCGGTCGAACGGGTGCGCGATCAGGCCATCCGCGTGCTCCGGCTGCATGCCTTGCGCGCCGGGGACGCGCTGCAGCTCGCCGCCGCCATCGTGCTGGCGGATTTCGAGCCGAAGACACTTCCGTTCGTGACCCTCGATCGGCAACTCGGCGCCGCCGCCCGGCGGGAAGGCTTCGAGGTCCTGGGATGAGGAAGAGCTGATGGAGCTGGGGCTCACGGGCCGGGTCGCGCTGGTGGCGGCGTCCAGCAAGGGGCTGGGCAAGGCGGTGGCGGAGGAGCTCGCGGCGGAGGGGGCATCGCTGGTGCTCTGCGCCCGGGGGGAAGCGGCGTTGCGCGCGACCGCGGACGCGATCGCCAGGCAGCACGGCGTCCAGGTCCACGCGCTGCCCGCCGATGTCGGTACGTCGGGAGAGGCGGAGCGGGTGGTGCGCGAGGGAATCGCCAGGTTCGGCAGGATCGACATCCTGCTCACCAACAGCGGCGGCCCGCCGCCGGGCCCGTTCGAATCCCTGACCCGGGAAGCCTGGGACAGTGCGACGGCACTGGTGCTCGCCAGCGTGGTTGCGTTCTGCCGGGCGGTGCTGCCGGGAATGAAGCAGCGGCGTTGGGGGAGGATTCTCAACGTCACCTCGATCGCCGCCAAGCAGCCGGTGGACAACCTGATGCTCTCCAACAGTCTCCGCGCCGCGGTGATCGGCTTTGCCCGCACCCTGGCCAACGAAGTGGCGCCTTACGGGGTCACGGTGAACAACCTGCTCCCCGGTTTCACCCGGACTGAGCGGATGGTGGAACTCTCCGAGGTCACGGCGGAGAAGGAAGCCATCACCCCGGAGCAGGCGCTGGCGCGATACACCGCCTCGGTGCCGATGGGCCGGATGGCAGAGCCGCGCGAGTTTGCGGCGCTGGCCGCGTTCCTCGCCTCGGAGCGGGCGAGCTACATCACCGGGCAGTCGATGGCGGTGGACGGCGGGTGGATCCGGAGCCTGCTGTGAACTGCGTGAACGGTGAACGGTGAACGGTAATAGCCTTGCAGCGATCATCCTCGCTCTTGCAGCGCCGCTGAGCGCCCAGTCCCCGGTGCCTGACGGCTTCCCTGCCGCCTGGCGGGGCGTCGCCGACTTTTTCCATTCCGGTGCCGGCCAGCAAGGCGTCGTGGGCGGAAGCCTCTGGTTTCTGCGCGGCGACTCGGTCCTGGCGCGCGAATTCCACGGCGCCGCAGACCTCGCCACTGGCCGCAAGGTGGACGCGAATACCATCTTCCACTGGGCCTCGATCACCAAGACCCTCACCGGCATCGCGATCATGCAGCTCCGCGACCGGGAGCGGCTCTCGCTCGACGATCCGATCGTCAAGTACGTCCCCGAGCTGATGGCGGTGAACAACCCGCACGGCCCGATGGACGCCATCACCATCCGGCAGCTGATGAGCCATTCCGCCGGTTTCCGCAATCCGACCTGGCCTTGGGGAGGCGACAAGCCCTGGCATCCCTACGAGCCCACTGAATGGTCCCAGCTCGTCGCAATGCTCCCCTATACGCAGATCCTCTTTCCTCCCGGCTCCGGGTACAGCTACTCGAATCCGGGAATCATTTTCCTGGGCCGGGTGATCGAGAAACTCTCCGGCGATGATTTCGGGGTGTACATCGACAAGAACATCTTCCGGCCCCTTGGCATGTCGCGCAGCTATTTCGATCTCACCCCCTACCACCTGCTGGCCGACCGCTCCAACAACTACGAAGTGAATGACGGCACGCCGCAGCCCAACGGGCTCGATTTCGACACCGGGATCACCACCTCGAACGGTGGGCTCAACGCGCCGCTCACCGACATGGCGAAGTACTTCGCCTTCCTGCTCGGCAAGGGACCGGGCGCGACCGGATCGGTGCCGGTGCTCACGCGCTCGTCGCTGGAGGAGATGTGGCGGCCCGTGCTGCCGACGTCGGGCGAGGCGTCGGGCGATTCGATCGGCCTGGCGTTTTTTGTCAACCACGCCGACGGCGCGACCCTGATCGGCCATACCGGGAGCCAACGCGGCTTCCGCGCCTTCTTCTACCTGCATCCCGAGACCACCACCGCCGTGGTCGCCGCGTTCAACACGGCGGCGGCGGACGAGCGCCCCGGCAATCACCCTGACATCGCGGCCCTCCGCGAGGGGATCATCACCCGGCTGGTGAAAGGCGTCCTTCCCCTCTTCCGCTAGATTTCCGGGGTGCGTCTCGACCCCGGTGATCGTCGCGATTTCTTCCGCCAGAGCGTCGGCCAGTGGGCCGAACGCATGCTGGAGCGCACCGAAGAGCGGATCGTCCAGCAGAAGTATTTTCGTCCGCCGGGTGCGCTGCCCGAAATGGCGTTCCTGGCGGCGTGCACGCGCTGCGGCGCCTGCGAAAACGTCTGCCCCCCGCACGCCATCCTCCCGGTGCCCTCGAGCGGCGGTCTGGCCGCCGGAACGCCTTCGATCGATCCCCGGACGCAGCCCTGCATCGCCTGCGCCGACATGCCCTGCGTCAAGGCCTGTCCTACCGGGGCGCTCACCCTGCCGTCCAATGGGTGGGAAGGGTATCGTATGGGCGCGCTCGAATTCCTTCCCGAGCGCTGCGTCACCTATAAGGGAACAGCATGCCGGGTCTGCGCCGACGCCTGTCCGGTCGGCGAGAAGGCCTTAGGCGTCGACGAGGCGGGGCACCCCGTGGTGCGCCACGAAGGGTGCGTCGGATGCGGCGTGTGCATGCGGGAATGCATCACCTCGCCGTCTTCCTTTCAACTCACGATGCTCGGGGAATGATGATGGCGGAGGTACCGTACCGGGTGGAGAAGCCATGGGGCTACGAGCTCATCTGGGCGCGTACCGATCGCTACGTCGGAAAAATCCTCCATGTCAACGCCGGCCACGTGCTGAGCTGCCAGTACCACAACGTCAAGGACGAGACCATGCATGTCTTGCGGGGCGAATTGATTCTGCGCCTGGGACAGGGTGAGGGTCTCACCGAGCGCCGGTTCTCCGCGGGCGAGTCGGTTCACATTCCCCCAACCATGGTGCACCAGATTGAGGCCGTGACGGATACCGACGTCCTGGAGGCCTCCACGCCCGAGCTCGACGATCTGGTCCGGTTGTCCGACCGCTACGGAAGGAGCTGAGCGTGCAGGTCATCATTCCCCTCGCCGGCAAGGGAACCCGTCTTCGCCCCCATACCCACCTGGTGCCGAAGCCGATGCTCAAAGTCGCCGGCCGGCCGGTCATCGACTGGGTGATGGATCGGCTCGAGGGACTCGACGTCACCGAGCTGATCTTCATCACCGGCCACTTGCGCGACCAGGTGGAGGCCTACTCGCGCAACCGCTACGGGATTCCCTGCCGCTACATCGAGCAGACGGTGCAGGACGGCACCGCCGGGGCGGTGAACCTCGCGCGGCCGCACGTCACCGGGCCGGTGCTGATCATCTTCGTGGACACCGTGTTCGAAGCGGATCTCGGGCTGATCAACCGGACCGATGCCGACGGGATCATCTGGGCCAAGGAGGTCGAGGATTACCAGCGCTTCGGCGTGGTGGTGACCGACGCGCGGGGATTCATGACCCGGATCGTGGAGAAGCCGTCCGAGCCGATCAGCAAGCTGGCCAACATCGGCCTGTACTACATCCGGGATGTCGCCGCGCTCTGGGAGGGGATCGATCACGTGCTCGCATCCCCGGCCAACAAGGGGGAGTATTTCCTCACCGACGCCTTCCAATGGATGATCGAGCGGGGCCGCCGCATTCTGACCGCGGAAGTCGGGGGATGGTACGACTGCGGCAAGCTCGACACGCTGCTCGAGACCAACGAGATTCTGCTGCAGAAGGGCGCCGCGCGGTCGCCGGAGTTTCCTGGGGTCACGATCCGGCATCCGGTGTTGATCGAGGACGGCGTCACCATCGAGCGCTCGACCATTGGCCCCAATGTGACGATCGCGAAGGGCACGACAATACGGGATTCGTTCCTCGCCCACACCATTGTCGGCGAGCGGTGCGAGCTCTCCAGCATCCATCTGGCGCAGAGCATGCTCGGGAACCAGGTCGTGATGCGCGATTTCCGCGGGACCGCGAGTCTCGGCGATCACAGCGAGCTGACCGGAAGCGGCTAGTGGCCATCACCGACGAGCTCTGCCGCTCGTTTCTCGACCTCTGGTGGCACTTCGATCCCGCCGCGGCGACAGGGGCGGGGGCGCCGGGACAGGATGGCCGTCTCGGAACCTTCGATCCGGAGGCGGTCCGGGGCCACGTCGCCGCGCTCCGCTCCATCGCCGGCGCGGTCGAGGATCTCGGGATCGAGGAGGTTTCCGACGAGATCGATCGCACGGCGCTGCTGGATCATATCCGCGTGCTGCTTTTTCGCCTCGAGAAGGAGCATCCCCACCGTACCAACCCCGTCTTCTGGATCGAACACGCCTGTGCCGCGTTCGACGGGCTGCTCTCGCGCTCGCCGAGCGACCCCGCCGCCGCCACCGCGGCGCTCGACCGCCTGCGGGAGCTGCCCCGCTTCCTCACCGATGCCCGCGACACCCTGCGCGATCCGCCTGAGCTCCTGGTGGACACGGCGCTCGCGATGCTGCCGGGTCTCTCGGTGCTGCTCGACGAGACCGCCACCCGGTTTTCGCCGCTGTGGGCGGCGTTGGACGAGGACGAAGCGGCCTCCCTCGTCGCTGCCGCAGAATCGGCGGTCGGCCGCACCGGTCACGCGCTCCGGACGGAAATCGCCGTGAGCGCCGAGCTGGGGGCCGAAGCGATCGGCGAGGACGAGGTGGACCGGCGGCTGCATCACGAGCACGCCAGTGTGCACAACGGCGCCGAGGTGTGGCGCGCGGCAAACCGGCTCGCGACGGAAACCGAAGCAGAGGTGATCGCCCTCGCCGCCGCAATCGATCCCGCCCGCGACTGGCGCGAGCTCTACGAGGAGCTCCGCGATGCCGTACCACCCGGAAGCGGCGCGGAAGGGTGGCGTGAGGCGTTGTCGGAGGCGTGGCGGGTGGCGGAAACGGCGGGCTTCGGCACAACCCCGCCGGCGCCGCTCGAGGTGGTCGAGGCGCCCGGCTACGCTCGGGTTCTCGAGCCGCTGGCCTCCTACCGCGATGGGGGGCGAACGCCGGCCGCGCTCCTGGTTGCCGGTGCAGAGCCGCAGGTGGTGCCCTGGCTGGCGGCCCAGCTCGGTCCGCCCGGCGTCCATCTCCATCGCTCCCGCGCCGGCTCGCTGCCAGGGCTGGTACGCCGGCACATCGCGGCATCCAGCACCGCCCTCGGCTGGGGCCTGTACTCGATGGAGCTGGTGCGCGACCACGGGTTGAGTCCCGAACCGGCATCGCGCCTGGCGGAGCGGGTGCTGTTCCTCCGCGCCGCTCACCTCGCGGTGGTGGATCTTGGCATCCATACCCGGCAGTTCACCACGGCCGATGCGATCGGGTATCTGACCGCGCGGCTTCCGATTGATCGGGCGGCCGCGGGAGCCCTGGTCCGCTGCATCGCCTGCCGGCCCACCTCCGCCGCGGCGGGGATTCTCGGCAAGCGGGAGCTGGCACGGCTTCGGAACGATGTGCGCGACGCGCGGGGCTCGAGCTTTACCCTCGATGCATTCCATGACGAAGTGCTGAGCTATGGCGGAATCCCGGTGCCGCTGATCCGGTGGGGCATGGGCCTCGATGACTGAGCGCATCGACGCGAGGGTCCCGCGCGAGGTGAAGGGCCTCTCCGCGGTCTCGCTGTTCAACGACTTCTCCAGTGAAATGGTGTATCCGATTCTCCCTGCCTTCGTCACGGCGACGCTGGGCGGGAGTGCGGTGGCGCTGGGAGCGCTCGATGGCGCCGCCGATCTCACCGCCGCGGTGGTGAAGTGGGGGAGCGGCCGGCTTGCCGACCGCCCGCGCTGGACCAAACCCCTCATTCTGACCGGATATGGAGTCGCGGTGCTCATCCGGCCGCTGATCTCGGTGGCCGGCGCGGCGTGGCAGGTGGTGGGGTTTCGGGTGCTTGACAGGGTTGGGAAGGGACTCCGCTCGCCGGCACGGGATGCGCTGATCTCCTCACTCACCCCACCCGCGGCGAAGGGACGCGCCTTCGGATTTCACCGCGCCGCCGATCATCTCGGCGCGGTGCTCGGCTCGCTCACGGCGTGGATGCTGCTGCGACAGGACGCGGGGGTGCGGGATGTGATTGGCCTGAGCGCGATTCCGGGGATCCTCGCTGTCTTCGTCCTGCTGTTTGTCCTCAAGAGCGTCAACCTTCAACGGTCAACGGTAAACGGGAAAGTACAGCCAACGGCGAGCGGCTATCAGCTATCGGTCGGGTCTTCCGATGCCGCAGGACGTGACTTCTGGCTCCCCGTCCTCGTCCTGGTCTTTCTGACCGTCGGCCGCCTTCCCGAAACTCTACTGCTGCTCCGACTCCAGGACCTCGGCGTCCCCGTCGCGACGATTCCGCTGATCTGGGCCGCGCTGCACGTGGTGCGGAGCGGCGCGTCCTATCCTGGAGGATGGCTGGTGGACCGGATGGGGACCCGGGGGTCGGTGGCGATGGGGGCACTGCTCTATGCCGGTGTCGCGAGCGCGCTCGCGGTCGTACTCGGGACCTGGTCCGCGATCGCGGTGTTTCTGCTGTACGGCGTGGTGGCGGGGTTGCTGGAGCCGGCCGAGCGGGTGGCGATCGCCCGTCTCGCCCCGGTGCGCACCGGGCGCGGATTCGGGAACTACCAGGGGCTCGCGGGTCTCGCGGCGCTGCCGGCGGGACTCGCCTTCGGATTTGCCTACAAGAATCTGGGCGGCCCCGCGGCGCTCCTCGCTTCGGCGGCCTGTCTCGCCGCCGGGATGCTGGTCTGGCTCACCGTCACCGCGCGCGCGAGCCTCCCTCGCACGGGCTAGCAGCAGCGCGAGACACCGCTCCCGTAGCGCGTCTGGATGTGCTCCTCGAAGTATTGTCGCTCGCTCAACAGCGCAGAGCCGGGATGCCGCTCCGCCATGTGCGCGAGGTATCCGGTGTAATCGGGCATGCCGGCGACGCGCTTGAACGCACGAACCAGATTGGCCAGCCGTCCGTCACTTCGCATACGCCGACTCCACATAGAGCGCTTCCTTCGTCGTCGCCGGTTTCCTGCCCCCCACCACCGCCAGCCACTCCCGCGCCGACGCGACGACCAGCGCGACGACGGTCGCCATGAACAGTCCCGCCAGAAACGCATCGAGCCGGTCGTTGAAGATCATCCGCGCGCCGATCGCCGGATCCTGGGTGCCGGCCGCAATTCTGGCCGCAATGTCCCCCGCGTGGGAGAGAAAGCCCAACCGTGGATCGGCGGCGAAGATTTTCTGCCACCCCGCCGTCAGCGTCACCACCAGGAGCGCGACGAGCGGAAGCAGCGTCACCCAGGCGTAGCGACCCTTCCCCGACTTGATGATCAGCGTGGTGCCGACGCAGAGCGCCACCGCCGCGAGCAGCTGATTGCTGATGCCGAAGAGCGGCCAGAGCGAGTTGATCCCGCCCAGCGGGTCGGTCACCCCCTGCACCAGGAACCATCCCCATCCTGCCACCACCAGTCCGGACGTGAGGAGGGTGCTGGGGTACCACGAGGTGCGGCCGAGCGGCGGCCAGACATGGCCGAGCAGCTCCTGCAGCATGAAGCGGCCGACCCGCGTCCCGGTATCGATCGTGGTAAGGATGAAGAGCGCCTCGAACATGATCGCGAAGTGGTACCAGAGCCCCATCAGGTGCCGCCCGAACACACCGCTGAAGATCGAGGCCATTCCCACCGCGAGGGACGGGGCGCCGCCGACCCGTCCGAGCAGGGAGGTCTCTCCCACCGAGGCGGCGAGCGCCGAGATCTGCTCGGGAGTGACGACAAAGCCCCACTCCCTGATCCGGAGCGCGGCGGTCTGGACGGTGCCCCCCAGCGCGCCGAGCGGGGCGTTGATCGAGAAATAGAGCCCCGGATCGAGCGCCCCCGCAGCGCACAGCGCCATGATCGCGACGAATGATTCGGTGAGCATGCCGCCGTAGCCGATCAGCCGCGCGTCGTCCTCCCGGCGGATCATCTTGGGAGTGGTGCCGCTCGCCACCAGCGCGTGGAAGCCGCTGATGGAGCCGCAGGCGATGGTGATGAAGGCAAAGGGGAAGAGCTTCCCGGCGAAGACCGGGCCGGTGCCATCGATGAAGCGGGTCAGCGCCGGCATCTGCAAGTCGGGCCGCACCCAGAGGATTCCCAGGGCCAGCAGGACGATGGTGCCGATCTTCATGAAGGTGGAGAGGTAGTCCCTGGGGCAGAGCAGCATCCAGACCGGCAGCACGCTGGCGAGGAACCCGTACGCCATCATCCCCCAGGCGATGCTGACGCCGCCGTGGGTGAAGAGCGGTGCCAGCGTGGCCGACTCCGCGACGTAGCGGCCGGCGACGAGCGCTGCAATGAGAAGCATGACGCCCACCACCGTCGCTTCGATCGTCTTGCCGGGGCGGATGACCTTCATCCAGAATCCCATGCCGAGCGCGATGGGGATGGTGCAGAGAATCGAGAAGACGCCCCAGGGGCTGTCCTGGAGCGCGTTGGTGACGACGAGCGCCAGAACGGCGAGGAGGATGACCATGATCGCGAGAATCGCCAGCATCGCGAGCATCCCGGTGAGCGGGCCGATCTCCTCCTTGGCCATCTGGCCGAGCGATTTGCCGTCCCGCCGCATCGAGCCGAAGAGGATCACGAAGTCCTGCACCGCGCCGCCCAGCACCACGCCGAACACGATCCAGAGGGTGCCGGGGAGCCAGCCGAATTGCATGGCGAGCACCGGACCGACCAGAGGGCCGGCGCCGGCAATGGCGGCGAAGTGGTGGCCGAAGAGGACGTAGCGCGTCGTCGGAACGAAGTCGCGCCCGTTGTTCAGCCGCTCCGCCGGCGTGGCGCGGCTCGGGTCGACCCCGAGGACCCGTCGCGCGAGGAACCGGCTGTAGAATCGGTAGCCGACCAGGTAGGTGCCGACGGCGGCGAGGATGAGCCAGGCGGCGTTGATGCTCTCGCCGCGATGGAGGGCGATGACCCCCCACGCCCCGGCGCCGACCAGGCTCACCAGAAGCCAGAGGATGCGATGCATGCCGTGAATGTACGGCGCGCCGTGGGGTTGCTCCAAGCCCCGGCGCCCCGTACCTTCGCCCTTCCATGTCGTCCCCCGGTTTCGATCCCCCCTCGTGGCAGCGCGCCCCGCGCACCTCCGGCTCCGGTGCGATCCTCGAGCAGCCCGAGCCCAGGGCGGCGGTGCAGGAGGGATTCAGGGGCAAGGTCGCGGTGGTGACGGGAGGTGCGACCGGACTCGGACGCGCGGTGGCGCTCGAGTTCGGGCGCCTCGGCTGCAACGTGGCGTTCTGCTTCGTCGATATCCCGGGACGGGATGTCCGCGAGACGGCGCTGCTCACCGAGACTGCGATCTCCGCCATGGGCGTCGGCGTGCACGCCGATTGTTGCGACGTGCGCGACCGCGCCCAGGTAGAAAAATTCGTCGCCGCGGTCCGGAAGAAATTCGAGACGATCCACTTCCTGGTGAACAACGCCGGCGTCGCCAAGGACGGGGCGCTCTGGCGGCTCGATCCGGCGGAGTGGGCCGAAGTCCTCGAGACCAATCTGACCGGCGCCTTCAACTGCATCAGCGCCGTGTCGCCCGGCTTCCGGGGGCAGCGCTACGGCAAGATCGTCAACGTGAGCTCCCATCTCGCGGGACGCCCCGGATTCGGCGTCGCAAGTTACGCCGCCAGCAAGGCGGGCCTCGAGGGCCTGACCCGGGCGGTGGCCGTCGAGCTGGGCCCGAGCAACGTGAACGTGAACGCGGTGGCGCCGGGGTTCATCCGGACCGAACGGCTGGCGCTCCTGCCGCCCGAAGTCATCGACAAGGCCCGCAAGAGCTCGGTGCTGGGCCGGATCGCGGAGCCGGAGGACGTGGCGAAGGTGATCTCCTTCCTCTGCTCCGAAGAGGCCCGCCACATCACGGGGCAAAGCGTCGTGGTGGACGGGGGGTTGTCGCTGGAATAGGGGATTCGCCCCCCGCCCCGGGGGCCGGTTAGCTTTCTCCCTACATGAAAAACCCCAGTCGGCGTGTTCTGCTTCTCGCCCTCCTGGTACCGGGAATCCTTCCCGCCCAGAAGGCCCCCCCGAAGCCGCAGAAACCTGCAGTGCCCGCCATCGGCCTTTCGACCACCGGCCTGGCCGGGCAGATGGTGACCGTCCTGCCCCTGACGATGGTCGTGAGAGATCCCCGGGTTCCGGGGACCGCCGGCCTCAAGGCGCGCGCTGCGATTCTTCGCTGGGCGGACTCCCTTTTCAACGACGCCTTGATCGAGCGCGCACCCGAAGTGGACTGGGTCTTTCCGCCGGCGCTCCGCCGCGCCACGACCCGCTCCGGCGGCCTCCTTCCGAGCCCCGACCGCATGGGGCAGGCGGTGATGCGGTCGCCCAATCTCAAGGACACCCCCGATCCGCTCCGGGGGTACGTCCGTCAGTTGGTCGCGCTCGCCGGCGGAGCCCGGTTCGCGTTGATTCCCGCCGCGATGTGGATCTCGCCGGCCCGGAGTGACACCCTCACCGTGGAGCTCTCCGCGGTGCTCACCGATGCCCGGACGGGAAAGGTGATGTGGCGCACCCTCGCGGCAGGGAAGGGAGAGACGATGGCCGACGCCTATTACGCCGCTCTCGCGACGATCCTGGCCACCGACGGCACCCCGCCCGCCCCATGACGTATGACGTGACCCTGATCCCCGGCGACGGGATCGGGCCCGAGATCACCGAGCAAACCGTTCGCGCCATCGAGGCCACCGGGGTTTCGTTTTCCTGGGACGAGCAGACCGCCGGAATGGCTGCGGTCGCCGCGCACGGGGATCCGCTTCCCAAAGCCACCCTTGCGAGCATCCGCCGGCGCCGCGTCGCACTCAAGGGACCGCTCACCACTCCGGTTGGCGACGGGTATCGCTCGGTGAATGTTGCGCTCCGCAAGGAGTTCGAGCTCTACGCCAACGTCCGTCCCGCGGTGACAATCACCCCGGGACGGTACGACCACGTGGACATCGTGCTGGTGCGCGAGAACCTGGAAGGGCTCTACTCCGGCGTCGAGCACTTCATCAAGGTGGGAGACGATCCCCGCGCGGTCGGCGTCTCGCAGGCGATCGTCACCCGGCTGTCCTGCGAACGCATCGTCCGGTACGCCTTCGAATACGCCATCCGGCACGGCCGCAAGAAGGTCGCGATCATCCACAAGGCCAACATCCTCAAGATGGCGAGCGGCCTCTTCCTGGAGGCAGGGCGCGACGTCGCGAAGGAGTACGAGGGACGGATCGCCGCGTCTGACCTGATCGTGGACAACTGCGCCATGCAGCTGGTGCTCAAGCCCGAGCAGTTCGACGTGATCGTGACGACCAATCTCTTCGGCGACATCCTGAGCGACGAGATCTCCGGGCTGGTGGGAGGACTCGGTCTGGCACCGGCGGGGAACATCGGCACCGGCTGCGCCGTCTTCGAGGCGGTGCACGGGAGCGCCCCGGACATCGCGGGGAAGGGGATCGCCAATCCGTCCGCCCAGATGCTCGCCGCGGCGATGATGCTCGACCACCTCGGCGAGCTCGACGCCGCCACCCGGCTCCGCCGCGCCATCATCACGACCATTCGCGACGCCGGAATCAGGACGAAAGACCTTGGCGGCAGCGCATCCACCCGGGAGTTCGGCGATGCGGTCGCCGCTTGCGTCGGCTGAGCCGCCGGCGCCCTGCGCCAAGTGCCTCACCCGGGTTCCGGGTGTCAGATGGGGCGATCTATGCCCCGACTGCCAGGCCGAGCTTCGCCGACGTGCAAGTCCGATCGCCCGGCGCCTCTCCCTTCTGGCAGCTCTGCTGGTCGTCCTCTATGCCTGGCTCCAGATCCCACTTGGGCCTACCAGCCGGATCTGGGTCGCGGGAATCGCGGTGGGGACCTACTTCCTGGTCCGCCGCATTGCGACCCAGATCGCGATGGAAGTGCTACGGAAATAAATAAGGAGCTCCTGATGCGCCGTCTCATGTTCGTCGCCGCCACGCTGCTCGCTCATCCCCTCGCCGCCCAGACGGGGCTCACGATCTACAACGATGGACGAATCCTGGTGCGCCGCACCCTGCCGGTGGCGCTGGGCTCCGGCGTCAGTAATCACCGCCTGTCGCTTGGGCTGCTCGACCCCGCGTCACTCTTCGCGCTCGATTCCGGTGTCGTGCTGGTCGGCAGCGCCTACGACGCGTCGGTGGACGAAGTGAACACGATGCGGCGCGCCGTGGGGCAGACGCTCAAGTTTCTGACCGGCCGGATGCAGAACGGCGTAGCGGACACCGTGACCGCGACGGTGCTCGGAGTCAATCCGGAGCGATTCCGGCTCGCCAGCGGCCAAGTGGTGTTCCAGAGGCCCGGGTTGCCGCTTTTTCCCGCCGAGCTGGTGCTCACCGATCCGACGCTTGCGGTGGCGATCCGCTCGACGCAGTCGCGGCCCTCGCTCCGGCTCGGGTATTTCACCAGCGGCGCGTCGTGGAGCGCCAACTATTCCGTGGTGCTTGGCCGCGGCACCGCCCGGATCAGCGGCCAGGCGTCGATTCCCTCCGCCACCCTGCGGGTCGTCGATGCCGAGGTGCAGCTGCTGGCCGGGTCCGTCGGAAGAGCAGGGCGGATCGGCAAGGCGGCCGGCGAGACGATGATGTTGGAGCGCATGGCGGTTGCCGACATGGCGGCCCAGAGCGAAGCGGTGGAGCAGCAGGTCGGAGAGGCGCATCTGTACACGATTCCCGGACGGCTGTCGCTGGAGCCCGGAGTCACCGCGTCGGTGGCGCTGTTCGAGCCGGCCCCGGCGCCGTGGGAGCGTTCCTACGTGGTGCGCGGGCAGATCCCCTACTACGGGATGCTGCCGCAGTACGGAAACGAGGAGAACCAGGTGCCGGTCGAAGTGGCCTACACCCTCAAGCGCACCCCGAAGACGACGTTCGGCGATCTGCCGATTCCGGGTGGTGTGTTCCGCCTGTACGAGTCCGACGATGCGGGCCGGCTGCAGCTCATCGGGGAATCGTCGGCGGGGCACACCGCGCCGGGACGCGACCTCCGGCTGAGCGCGGGCACCGCGTTCGATCTGACGGCGAAGCGGGTGCAGATGTCCTACAGCACTCGCCGCGATTCGTTGCGCACCATCGCGACCGCCGACTACCGGGTGACGATCACGAGCGCCAAGGATTCGGCGGTGACGGTCGAGGTGATCGAAGAGCGCCACGGCGACTGGACGGTCCTGTCGAGCTCGCTCCCAGGGGAAAAGGTTTCCAGCACACGGACCCGGTTCCGGGTGCGGGTGCCGGCGATGGGGGAAGCGGTGCTCAGCTACCGGGTCAGGGTGGTCTGGTGACCGCTGTCACCATCGTCCACCTGTCCGATCTCCATTTTGGCCGGGACGTCAGCCTCACGCAGGTCGAAGCGATGGAGGCGCAGCTCCCGTCACTCAAGCCAGACGCCATCGTGTTGTCGGGTGATCTCACCCAGCGCGCCCGTCACGGCGAGCTGCAGATGGCGCGGTTCTTCCGCGACCGGGTGGGCAAGGTCGCGCCGGTGCTCACCATCCCCGGGAATCACGACGTGGAATGGTGGGCCAGCCCCTTCGGGGTGCGCGGGACCGAGCCGCTCTACCGGAAGTACCGCCGCTATTTCGGCCCCGACCTCGTGCCGCACTTCGAGATCCCGGGCGCGTTCATCACCGGCACACTGACCAGCTACGGCGTGGCGGCGGGCTCGATGACCTGGGACCTGAACGACATGGCGGTGAAGGGGCATCTTCCCCGATCGGAAGTCGCGCGGGTGACCCGGTATTTCCAGACCGCACCGCCCGGCGCGGTGCGCGTCGCCGTGGTCCACCACAATGTGCTCCGCGGACAGATCTCGCAGCGGATGGGGCTGGCCCGGTGGCGCGCGGCGCAGCAGCAGCTTCACGCCAGCGGTGCCGATCTCGTCCTCTGCGGACACGACCACCAGGAATCTTCGGGCCAGATCGACGGGACGGTGGTGGTGAGCACCACCGGCACGCTGACGTCGCGGACCCGGGGCCGGCGCCCGTCGGCATTCAACGTGGTACGGGTGGATGACGATTCCATTTCGGTACAGTACCTCCGCTGGGAAGAAGATCTGAAGCGCTTCAAGCCGTCCGACCAGGCGCGGTACGGGCGCGTCCGGGGCCGGTGACCGGCGAGCTCGAAACGCGGCTCCGGGCGGCCGGGCTCTCAGCCGCCACGCCCATCGTCCCCCATACGAATCGCCGGGTGCTCGTGTCCCTCACGCGCGGGGGGACGCTGCGGGTTCACACCGGCTTTTCGTTCGCCCCCGAGCCGGTGCTGGCGGCGATCGCGCGCTGGGCGCGTCCCCGTTTGCGCCGCGCCGACCGGCTCGCGGCCGGCCGCATCCTCGCCGCCTTTCCGGTACACGTTCACGTTCCTCCGGACGCCGGAACGAGACGGCGCCCGACGGAGCCCGCCGATCCCGGCGACACTGCCCGACTCGATCGCCTGCGGGGGCTGCACGAATCACTCAATGCGCTGCATTTCGGCGGAGCGCTCGGTCCGGTGGATCTCCGGCTTTCCGCTCGGATGCGGCGGCGCCTCGGGGAGTTCCGTCCCGGGTCGGGCCCAGACGCGCGCCCGGAGATCGCGCTCTCGCGAAAGCATCTGCGGCGCGACGGATGGGGCCGGGTGGGCGAGACACTGCTTCACGAGATGGTCCACCAATGGCAGGCGGAATCCGGCCGGGCGCTGGGTCACGGTCCCGATTTCCGTCGCACCTGCGCGTCGCTCGGCATCGAGGGCCGCGCGGTGGGGCGAATGACTACGGCGTGATATATCTTTGCGCCAATCCCTCCACGCCCGTGCCCCGAGGTCCCAGCGGATGTCCAAGCGTGCCGCGCCCGATGCTCCCCCCATGCCGCTCGAGACCGAATCGGCGCTCAAGCTGTGGGTTGTCCTGTCCCGGGCGCATGCCAGCATCTCCGCGCACGCGGTGGCGCACGCCGCGGATCACGGGCTCTCGCTCACCGAGTTCGCCATTCTCGAGGCGCTCTATCACCGGGGCCGGATGGTGCTGGGGGAGATTCAGCGGCGGA
>CAYTMW010000023.1:0-54252 GCA_964439025.1 uncultured Gemmatimonas sp.
GCACTCATAATGCCGGGGTCGCGGGTTCGAGTCCCGCCCCTGCTATGCCCGGGCATTCGCCCGGGCATTTTCTTTCGTCCGGTTGTCAGACGTTATCAGGGAGAATCAGCACCTGGCCTGGATGAATCAGATCGGGATCCTTGATCTGGTCGCGGTTCGCCTCAGAGATCGCGTGCCACTTGCTCGCGGCGCCGTACTCCCGCTGGGCGATCTTGGACAGGCTGTCTCCCTTGACGACGGTGTACGTCCTCCGCTGCTCGTGTGATTGCCGCCGAAAATCTGATTGAGGATGCCGCCCGCACCAGCCGCACGGCGACTCCCGAGAATGTGCTCCAGGATGCCCCCTCCATTGAGGGTGCGAGGGGAGAGCGGATTCTCACGCTGTCCCCCGAAGAGAGCCGAGACGTTTTGCAACAGACTGCCGTCGTGGGCGCCGTCGAGAGCCTGCTCCAGGGACCGGGCTCCAGCAGGCGTCGCGGCATTGCGCGCGAGACCGCCGACGAGCATCGGCAGCGTCATGGCAATGGCCTGGGCCGTGGTGTGTTCGTCGGCTCCGACCTGGCGGCTCGTTTGCGTGAGAGGGTCGCCGTCAAGCTGGGAGGCCAGGCTGTCGAGGAGAGTTGTCTTGAGATGGAACTCCATTCGATCCGTGCGCCCACCTACGAGCGGGATCTCGCGGTCGGCATCGTGGCCCGCCTGCAGACGCATGGCTCGCTCGCAAACTGGCACCTCACCTGCACTGGATCGTTACCAACGGGGGCTTCTGCCCGGATGGCACGTTCGTCACGTGGCCGGCGCACGACACCGCACGGCTGACCGAGGCGTTCCGGCGCGTGGTGCTCCGATGGTTCGTCCGCCTGGAGCTGTTCGACGAGGTAGGACTACCGCGCCTTCGCCCGCCGCTTGGCGCGGTACTGCGCCTGCACTTTTGTGGCGCTGGAGCGGCTGACGTACGACGCAGACGGCCGAGTGACCTACCGCTCGGAGACGACCGACGGCCCGACGGCGGGCCGGGAGACCGTGGATCCCCTCGAGTTCCTGGCGATCGATCCACGAGCAACAGTTGGAACGACTCGACCAGATCGCTGTGCTGAAAATCCACGAGGACTATCATGCCGCCGTCACCGCTTCCGGCCCGACCCGGACCGGCGATCCGAGGAAGGACAGCCATTGCTTCGTGATGGTCTCGCGGCCAAACAGTTCGATGGCCTCGGAGCGACCCGACTTGCTCAGAGCTTCGGCGTAGCCGCGGTCTGCCATGATCGCTTTCAGATGCACGCGTGCGTCCTCGACCCGATTGGACGCTAGTGGGGCCAGTTCATGCCCCTCGAACAAATCGGGGATCGCCATCCACGACGGTCCGATGGACACGACGGGGATGCCGGTCATCATGGCTTCGATCAGCCCGAGCGTGTAGCTGGCTGGCTGGGTGCCGGTATACAAGTACGCCCGACATTGGCGAAGGGCCAGCTGCATCCACTCGAACGTGACCTTGCCGGGACCGCCGATGACTTTCGAGCCCTCCCCGACCGGCAGCGTCGGCAGACCGGCCGTGGCCTCAATCCAGAAGCGTCCGTTGGTATAGTCACCGCGCTGCATGAGGTTCTGGGTGACGTTCGTGACCTTCTCCCAGTCACCCGTCCACCCGTTCCACTCGTCTGGGTCCTTGTAGAACCGGATCAGCACGTCCTCGCCCGCGAACGCGCCCAGCCTGGTGAACGCACGCTTCTCAGCCGGCGAGTAGCGGACGACCTGGAGGCCGTCTGCGACCAGCCGCGACATGTTGCGTTCGAGCTCGGGGTGGGACTGGCCGCACGTCCGCCAGAGGACCCGCTTGTCACGGATGCGGGGCCACTGTTCCGCCAACCACCGCTGGGGAAAGTGGTGGCAGATGATCGTGTCCGCCCAGTCGAGGACGGCCTGCGGGATGACCTTCTTCGCCCAATCGATGGCGTACTCAGTCATCTCGGGGTGGGTCTCGGCGTACTGCGCCCGCTGCTGGCGGCAGGCTTCCACGAGGTCGGGGTGATGCGGCACCAACGGCAGGGCCGGACGCATCGCCTCTCCCGGCTGCGACGGCACCTCGTAACCGCCGGGGCAGAACACGTCGTAGCCGAGCTCGGCGAACAGCTTGAGGTCGTCGTATTCGGCGACCGCGTGCGCCATGAGCAGAAGCACGTTCATGCTGGCACCCGTCGTTCCTGATAGCGCCGCACGCTCGCCCTATTACATGACCTGCATGCTCGGGCCTGGAGTCCGCCACGGTTGATGTAGTGGTACGTGTTGACCTCGTCGAATGGATGGCCGTTCCGGCAATGGCTGATTTGACCAAAGCCGTCTTTGTTCCGCTTCCCGGTCCAGAGCCAGCACGTGTCGGTTCGCTGAATGTGTCGCCAGAACATCGCAGGTCGTCCTGTGCTAGCCACGACGCACCGCCCAGAACAGGCCCGTGTCGTCCGTGATCTGACTCCATCCGATGTCAAGCGACCAGCCCAGAAGGCCGTCCATCCGTAGGTAGTCGCCGCCGTGGGCCGCACCGAAGATGACGCGGACGTACTACCCCAATGGACGTTCCCAGGACTACCACGAGCATCATCTCAAACATCGTTACCTCGCTGTCGTTGTCCAACGGGTGGGTACGGACGCATCCGGGGGGATCAGGGTCCGCCCATTCTCTTTGAAGCGGGTAACCCCGAATTTGTGGCAGCCGTGCAACGCAACCGCGGTTCCCCCTGACAAACTGGGGTCCCGGTATACATTTGTTTGGCGGCGCGTAACTTGCACACCAGGGAGTGATTCATCGTGGAGGCAGCAATGCGGTTTCGCGTGAGTGATGCCAAGGTGGCCTGGCGCGTCGTGGAGGGCGAAGGAGTGCTGCTCCACGCGGAAACCTCGGCCTACTTCGGGCTCAACCGGACCGGCACGCTTGTCTGGGAGCAACTCGCGATCCGGCCGGTTTCGGTTGAGGATCTCGCGGCCTGGATGCGCGACCGCATCGCCGGCGTGCCGGTGGATGTGGCCTCCGAGCTCGACGCATTCATCGCCGACCTCCGAAGGCTCGACCTCCTCGATCAGGTGGAGGATGGCGACGGGGCCGCCCCGTCGACGTCCACTCCTGTCCGCGGGGAGCCCGACCCGGGTGGAGTCATCTATGAACCCCCAGTCGTGTTGCCGTTCGGCGAGCTGGAGAAGCTGATTCTGAGCGGGGAGTGACGGGCATGGACGGTCGTCCGGAGGCGCCCGGTCAGAAAACCCGGCTGATCGCCAAAGAACTCCAGGTCGCCGTCTCATCCCCCAATCAGACGCTCTACTTTCACGGCGAGTCGATGCGCCCCTTGCTCGTCGAGGGTGACGAGGTCGTGGTCGAACCGGTCGCATGGGACCGCATCCGACTCGGCGATATCATCACCTACCGTTATCTGGACCGATTCCCCACCCGGCGGGTGGTGCGCAAGCGGAGCGACCGGCTGGATCTCTGGTGTGACAACTGGCCGGAGCGGTCATTCAGCACCGCACGTGAGGCTGTGCTGGGCCGGGCGGTCGCGCGGCGGCGTGACGGCGTCTGGCTGTCGGCGACCAATCGTGAATGGACGCGAGCCCGATCCCGGGCGTTGATCCGGTACCTCCGCCTCGTGGTCTACCCGTCGATTTACTGGAGGGTCCGCGGCATGGCCGGGACGGTGCTCCGGGCGCTGGGGCTCCGTCGCCGCCGTCCCAGCGGATGACCGGCGCACCCCGCACGGCGGCGCTTCGATTCGGCAGCCTCCGCGGGCGGCTCCTTTCGACCCGGCCGCTGTACACAGAAGACGTGGCCATGGTATTCGGCGCCGAAGTTCTCTCACGGGATCCGGAGCGCCCGGGCCCCGAGCAATTCCATCTCGCGATCGAGGATGCGACACCCGAAGGCGACGAGGTGGAGGGGCCCGCGCTCCCTCCGGACGGGATGCGTCTTGGTGGATCGGCTGTCCGTCCCACGCTCACCACCGAGGTGCTCCGCGGCGAAGTCTTCCTGGACACCGCGCCGGTGCAGATCCGCCTCAGGGTGCGGCAGCCCGACATCTCCCGCTTCGAGCTCAGGGTGCATTTCGCAGTGGTCCTCAACAAGATCCTCTTCCTCATGGACCACGTGGTCCTGCACGCCGCCGCCGTGCAGCTCCACGGCGCGGTCCACGTGTTCGTCGGGGAAAAGGGCGCCGGCAAGAGCACGACCTGCCTGGGCCTGGCCCGTGCCGGTGGCACCGTGCTCGGCGAGGATCACGTGATTCTGCGGCGGGGCGGAGAGGGGTTTCTGGTCAGCGGAGGCGACGAACGGTCTCGGCTCACCGAGCAGACCGAGCGGTATTTCTTCCCGAAGCCGCTCGCCGTGACACCCCGCGACTTCGCGGGAACGCCCAAGAAGGAAATCCGGATGGGGGACTACTTCTCCTCGCGTCCTTACGAGGATTTTCCCGCCCACCGCCTCCTGTTTCCCCGGGTCGTGACTCGATTCGAGCTCCGGCCGATGAAGGCCCAGCCGGCGCTTCTCCGGCTGATGAAGTACACTGCGCAGTTCCAGCGCTTTGCCGGGGCGGCGGACCAGGCGCGGTTTCTCGACCTGCTCGCCTCCTTCATCACGACGGTGGACGCCTACGAGGTCGACCTGAGTCCCGAGCTCGACGATCTCGACCTGCTGGTGGAAGCGCTCGCCGATGCGTGACGGGGTGAAAGTGGTCGCGTTTCAGGGGAGACGGGAGGGCCGCTCGGCGTTCTCGCTGGTGAATGCCCAGTGGAGCCGCTCACTCTCGGGGCACGGTTATCGGGTCGTGGATTACGGCGACGGCTCATCCCCGGCCGACTTCGTCATTCATCACGACTTCGAATCGCACTTTACCGCCTTCGCGCCTCCGGCCACCGGCAAATGCATCGCGGTACGCACCTGGGATTTCGGTCCACTCCCTCCGGCCTGGGTGGACAAGGTCAACCGGGAATTCCACCAGTACTGGGCCTACAGCGGGTGGATCGCCGAGCAGGCGCGGGCCGCCGGCGTGCTCCCGGAGCGGATCCGGGTGGTTCCGCTTGGCATCGATCCCGGCGTGTTCACGCCGGCGGGTCCGACACGTCCCCTACCGAGCGACAAGGGGTTCCGTTTTCTGTTCGTCGGCGGTGTCAGCCTTCGAAAGGGCACCGATCTGTTGCTCGACGCGTATCGGAAAGCGTTCACCCGCGACGACGATGTCAGCCTGATCCTCAAGGACCACTCCCGCGACCTCTTCTACCGGGAGAATCACGCCCGCGATCGGATCGCCGAGCTGCATGCCGACCCGTGCGCTCCCGAGGTCGTGCACCTCGACGAGTTCCTTCCCGAGGCGGAGCTGGCGGCGCTCTATCGTTCGTGTGATGTGGCGGTCTTTCCGTACCGCGCCGAGGGGTTCTGCCTGCCGATACTCGAGGCGATGGCGTGTGGAACACCGGCGATCGTTCCCGATTTCGGCGCCTGCCTGGACTTCTGCACCAAGGAAACGTCGTACCTCCTGAAAGTCCGGCGAATCCGGGCTCCGGTTACCCGGCGCTTCAGTGTCGCGCTCGGATTCGAAGAGACGTTGTCCGAGGTGGATTTCTGCGAGGTGCCGGTGGAACGGCTGGTCCAGACCCTTCAGGTCGTGCGGCAAGCGGGGCTCGACGAACGGCGTGCCAAAGGAATGGCAGGCCTTGCGGTGGCGCGAGGGCGGATGACGTGGGAGCATTCCGGCGCGGCGGTACGCGAGCGGTTGCGGGAATTGTCACCCTGAGCGAAGCGAAGGACTCAGGGGGAAATTTGTAGCATTTGCGCGTACGCCTTCACCGTCAGATCCGCGGTCTTGTCCCACGAGAAGAGCCTCGCCCGTTCCAGGCCGCGACGACGAAGCTCCGCGGCCCACGAATCATCGGTGACCACTCGGTGCAACGCCTCACACAGTGCGTCTCCGTCGGTTGGTGCGACGCACACGGCGGCGTCTCCCACGACCTCCGGCAGCGAGGAGGTATTGGAAGTGACCACCGGCGTGCCACACTGCATCGCCTCGAGCACCGGGAGACCGAACCCCTCGTACAGGGAAGGAAAGGCGAAGGCGCGCGCCCCGGCATAGAGCGCCGCCAGATCGGCATCGGGAACAAACCCGGTGAGCCGTATCCGCGCGCGCAGATCGGGTCGCTGCTCCAGTGTGGCGAAGACTGCATCCGCCTTCCATCCCGTCGGTCCCACCAGCACGAGGTGCAGGTCCAAGTGTTTTTCCTGATCCACCAGCCGAAAGAACGAGCGGATGAGGTGGGGGAGGTTCTTGCGGGGCTCGAGCGTAGAGAGGCTGAGCAGGTACTCGCCGTGCGGGAGGCCATAGCGGGTCCGCACCAGCTCGATGCGCTCCGCCGGCTCCCGGGTGTGAAAGACCTCGTCCGCGGCGGCGAAGGGCGTGACGAAGATGCGCTCCCGCGACATCCCGAGGAGCCCGGCCACGTCGCCGGCCGTGGCCTCCGAATTCGCGACCACGAAGTCTCCGTCCTTCTCGATGCTCGCCATGATGGCGCGGACCTCGGCCTCGGCGCCCCGGTACATCCATTCGGGATGGAGCAGTGGAATCAGGTCGTGCACCGTGAGCGCGCGCACCCGCGCGGTCATCCGCGAGCGGTCGGGCAGCGCGGTCCGCATCGAGTGCAGAACGTCAAAGGCCCCGCGGAGCGGGCTGCGCCGCGCGGTGGCGTTGAGCAGCATGAGGCTGGCCCGGTCCCGCCGGGCATCGCGACCCGCCCCCTCCTCGGTCAGGATGCGCGCGATCAGCGCCGCGCCCTCCGCATCGGCGGCATCCGGCTGGCGCCAGGCGCGCTGAATGCGATCTCCCAGACCCGTGGCCCGCTCACGGTCATAGGTCAGCAGCTGCAGCTCGCTCACCCATGACGCCTCCGCGGCGAAGCGGAGCGAGATGTCGCTCCGGCGGAGCATCGCGCGGACAAAACCTTCGGTCGCCCGGAAGATCCCGGTGCGGGTCGCCTCGGCTCCGAAGCCCCTTCCGAGAATGTTAACGTCCAGCAGGACGCGTATGGTCGTGAGCTCCGGCCGGGGTTGATGGGGAGGCGGAATTCACGATACTAGCGGGGAGCAGCGGGGTGCGCCACCATCGCGCCGGTGGAGGCAGCCCTCGAATCAATCGGTCCGGATGGCAGCGAGGGGCGCCACGCGGGAGGCGCGGCGGGCCGGCAGGTAGCCCGCGAGCACCGCGCTTCCGCCCAGCACCGCAGTCGCGATCAGGATCGACGGCAAATCCACCTGCTCGATTCCGAAGAGCTGGGTCTTGAGCAGACGGCCCGCGGCGAAAGCCAGCGGGAGTCCGAGGGCGACTCCGCCGGCGACCAGCATCAGCGCTTCCCGCAGTACCATCGCGGCCACCCGGCGGGGCGCTGCGCCGAGCGCCATCCGCAACCCAAATTCGCTGGTGCGGCGCACGGCCGCGTAGGCCATCACGCCATACAGGCCGAGGGCGGCGAGCACCAGGGTCAGCGCGCCGAAGAGGGTGACCACCTTTGCCAACAGGCGGGCGGGACCTATGGAGGCGCTGATGAGCGCGCTGAGGGGAGCGATACTCTGGGTCACGAGCGATGCGTCCGCTTCGAGGAGCGCCCGGCGCACCGGCTCGATGAGCCGCGCAGGGGGCCCCGCGGTGCGAATCTCCAGCGCGAAGAAGCCGGGCGGCTCGCCCACCTGCGCCGCGGGGAGGTAGAGCCTTCGCTCCGGATCGCCCCGAAGGTCCTGACCCTGCACATCCGCCACCACACCAACGATGGTAAACGACGCGCTGTCCACTGTGACGAAGCGGCCGAGGGGAGAGACTCCCTTGAAGTAGAACTTTGCCATGGTCTGGTTGATGATGGCGACCTTCGGCGCGGTCTCGCCGTCGCTGTCCTGGAAATCACGGCCTTGCAGCACCTGCGCGCCGATGGTGGTGAAGTATCCCGGCCCCACGTCGTCGTAGGCCACGACGGTATCCGCATCGGTGGTCGCCGTGAAGCCTTCGACCTGGAGGGTGGTGCCCGATTCTGTCCCGCTGAAGATGCCGTTCACCGACAGAGTCACCGCGGTCACCCCGGGTAGGCGGCCTACCCGGTCGGTGAGGTCTCGCATCAGGGA
Source organism: uncultured Gemmatimonas sp. (assembly GCA_964439025.1). Taxonomy (GTDB): domain Bacteria; phylum Gemmatimonadota; class Gemmatimonadetes; order Gemmatimonadales; family GWC2-71-9; genus JABFSM01. Next base: position 8,135 of record CAYTMW010000023.1, read on the forward strand.
AAGGATGCGGGGTCCCGCATATCCACTCCGTCCCGCATCGATCCCCGCGATGAGCAGGGAGTCGCGGGAGAGCCCGATATCGGCAGTGGTGAGCCGCTGCATGCTTCGAAGCAGCATTCCGGTGGACACCAGCAGCAGGAGCGACAGCGCCACCTGGGCTACGACCAGCAGCTTTCCCACGGCGGAATGGCCGGGCCGCCCGGCGGCGCCGGTTACCCCGCGCCCGCCGGTGCGCAGCGCGGTGGCAAGCTCCACCCGGGTGGCGCGGAGCGCCGGCACGAGACCGATCAGGATCGCGGTGAGCAGGGACACCGCGGCGGCGAATCCAAGGACCCGCGCGTCGAGGTGGAGATCGAGCGGGACGGGGGCGGAGCCCCCACCGGCAAGGCGGAGCAGCGCGGCGCTTCCCCAGACCGCGACGAGAAGTCCGAGCGCGCCGCCGCCCACTGCGAGAATCACGCTCTCGGTCAGCATCTGCTGTATCAGCCGGCCTCGTCCCGCGCCGAGCGCCATGCGCACGCTCATCTCGCGTCCCCGCGCGGCGGCGCGGGCGAGCATCAAGTGCGCGACGTTGGCGCACACCACCAGCAACACGAGCCCCACGGCGGCCATGAGAGTGAGCAGCGACTGCGCGTACTCGCTCCGGGAGTAGGAGAAGCCGCGGGCGCCGGGGGCAACCTGGATCGGCGTTTCCCTGAGCTCGCGCTCGATGTCTCCGAGGCCGGTAGCCGTCGGATTCCTGGTGAGCGAGGTCCGGATCTGCGAGTCGAGCTCCGTCCTGGCGCGCTCGAGTGTCGCGCCCGGCGCGAGGCGGCCCATCAGCAGAAGCCAGCTCGCCCCTCGGTCGCGGAGCCAGGGGCGGTTGGTGAGGAGCTCCTGCATCATGAGCGGGATCCAGATGTCGGTCCGCTGACCTACGACGTCGCCGGTCCAGCCTTCCTGCGCCACGCCGATGATGGTGAGCGGGGTCCGGTTGACGGTGATGATCCGGCCGATCACCGACCGATCGCCGGCAAAGCTGCGCTGCCAGTAGTGGTGGCTGATCACCGCGACAGGGTCGCGTCCCGGCGCCTGGTCTTCCGTCTGAGAAAAGGTGCGCCCGGCGGCGGCCGGCACCTGCAGGACGTCGAAATAATTCCCCGAGACCAGACGGCCGACCGGGTGCTCCACCGTCTCACCTTGGGCGACGATAGCGTCGAGGCGTCCGGTGTGACCCGATGCATAGAGTCCGCTCATGACCCGGTTCCCGTCGCGGAGGTCCGCATAGAGCGGATAGGAAAAGAGATCGGCCCTTGGGCTCCCGGTGGAGAAGCCGTTGCTGCGCCGCGGATCGCCGATGGTCACCAACTGCTCCGGATGAGGCACCGGGAGCGACCGCCGCATGAGCGCGTCGATCAGGCTGAACACCGCGGTATTGGCCCCGATGCCGAGCGCCAGGATGACCAGCAGCACCAGCGTGAAGCCTTTGTTGGCGCGAAGCACCCGCAGGGCATGCACCGCGTCCTGTCGCAGGGCGCCGAGATGATCTCGCCGGTTCATGGAGCGTTCTCTTTCGTTGTCGATGGTGAGGCACTCACGGCGCACCGTCTGCAGATCCCCGAATAGCTGAAGTGCCCGCTCCCGCGCCGTGGCGGGTTCGAGACCCTCCGCGGCGAGCTTGCGGGTGCGCATCGCGAGGTGAAACTCGATCTCCGCGTCGACTTCCTCCTCGACCCGTTTGGCGCCAACCTCCAGCCGGAAGGGCCCGGGGGTGCGCTTGTTCGCCATCAGGCCGTCACCGGGCCGGTCGCCCGGAGGGCGCGACCCGCCGCTTCGACGAACCGGTGCCACGACGAGCTGCCGGTTTGGAGCCGGCGCCGTCCCGTCCGGCTCAGCGCGTAGAACTTGGCGGTCCGGTTGTTGTCGGAGAGGCCCCATTCCGCCTCGACCAGCCCCTGCCGCTCCAGCCGGTGCAGGGCGGGGTAGAGGGTCCCCTCGCCGATCATCAGGGAGTCGCCGGTTGCTTCGCCGATCCACTCGGCGACGGCATACCCGTGACGCGGGCCCCAGCTGACCGCCTTGAGAATGAGGAGGTCCAGGGTGCCGCGCAGAAGACTGACGTCGAGCTCATCCATGGGGCCCGTCAGGGAGAAGGTGCCGGAGACTAGGGCCTCTCCCCTCGTGACGCAAGGGGAGGGCAGGGGGAGTATATTCAGGCCCTTCATGCTCCAGCGGAACGATTCCATCCGGCCGGTCATCCTGGCCAGCTTCATCGGGACCACCATCGAGTGGTACGATTTTTTTCTGTACGGCACCGCGGCCGCGCTGGTCTTCAACAAGCTGTTCTTCCCGACGCTCGATCCCCTGGCTGGCACCCTCTCCGCCTACGGCACCTTCGCCGTCGGGTTCCTCGCTCGCCCCTTAGGTGGCGCGGTCTTCGGTCATTACGGCGACCGGGTCGGCCGGAAGAGGATGCTGGTCTGGTCTCTGATGATCATGGGGGTCGCGACCACCTTGATCGGGCTGCTCCCGACGTACGCCACCATCGGGGTATGGGCTCCGGTGCTGCTGGTGCTGGTGCGGTTCGCGCAGGGGATCGGAGTCGGTGGGGAATGGGGCGGAGCGGTGCTGATGGCGGTAGAGCACTCCGGCGGGGCGAAGCGCGGTCTGCATGGAAGTTGGCCTCAGATGGGGGTCCCGGCGGGACTTCTCCTCAGCACCGGGATCTTCGCCCTCCTTTCGTCGAACCTGCCGGAAGCGGATTTCCTGGGCTGGGGCTGGCGCATTCCGTTCTTGCTGAGCACGCTGCTCATCGCCATTGGGATGTTCGTTCGACTGCGTCTTGCGGAAACTCCGGCCTTCATCCAGACGCAGGAGACCCACGGCGCGCCGAGCGCTCCTCTGCTCGAGGTGTTCCGCCGGCATCCGCGCGAGGTCGTCGTCGGAATGGGGATGCGGTTCGCGCAGAACGTGCTCTTCTACATCTTTACGGTCTTCGTGCTGAGTTACGGCGAGAAGACCCTGGGGTATTCGAAGGCGACGATGCTCGGGGGGGTCGCTACTGGTGCGGTGGTCGGACTCTTCTCGATCCCATTCTTCGCGGCGCTCTCGGACCGTTGGGGCCGGAAGCCGGTGTACCTGACCGGCGCGATCCTCTCGCTGCTGTACACCTTTCCGTTCTTCTGGCTGCTCGGCCGGGGGCCGGGATTCGTCGCGATCGCGATCGTGCTCGGCTTGAACGTGGGGCAGGATATGATGTACGGGCCGCAGGCGGCGTATTTCGCCGAGCTCTTCCCCACCCGGGTCCGCTACAGCGGGGCGTCCCTCATCTATCAGTTGACGTCGGTGTTTTCCGGCGGGCTGGCGCCCTTCATCGCGACGCTGCTGCTGGCGCGCTACGGCGCCTGGTCGGTGGCGGGGTACATGGCGGCGTCGTGCGCGCTGACGGTGGTGGCGACGCTCTTCGCGCCGGAGACGCATAAGAGGCAGCTATCGGCTATCGGCTGACGCAGGGGTCAGGGGTCAGCGGTCAGGGAGATGGGGCCTTTCCCTCCTGACCACTGAGCCCTGATCCCTGATCCCTATCCCCTATTGCCCTTGATTCAGTTCCTGCAACAACGCATACACCGTGACCGCCCCGATGATGCCGAGACCAATCAGCAGGGTCCTGCCAAAGCTCTTCTTCCGCACCGCGATCGACTCGACCTGGCTCAGCGGCATCACCAGCCGGGCAATGGCGCGCTCGGTGGGGTGGCCGACGATGCTGTCGCCCTTAAGCACCGGATCCCAGATTTCGACCTTGCTCTTGTCGGCGCGAGTGACCCGGACCGCCTCGACGCCCGGATTCTTGAGCAGCTCCTTCGGGGGGACGGATTCGACCCGCCACGCGAGGCACCCGCTCGAAGCCAGCGTCAGCACCATCATCACGGCAAGTCTCACAGGCACTGCCCGCATTGCAACCTCCGAAGTGGTCCCCTGAGCAGTGCGCGGCTCACCCGCGAAGCCGGACCGGGAAGGCTACCACGAGGGGACGTTCCCCCACAACACCCGTGCTTGTGCTTCGGATTCGGCGGCGCGCGCCGCGTCACCCAGGGTTCGCCACGCGTCGGCCTGGCGGCTCAGGGCGGGTGCCAGGAAGGGGAGCTCGAAGGGACTGCGCTCGGCGATCGCTCCCCACCAGCGGAGCGCTTCCGGGACGCGCCCGAGCGCAGCGAGCAGGTCGGCCCGGAGCAGGCGCTCAAACGTCCCGGCATAAAACGGAGACGCCACGGCGTACTGGAACCAGACATCGAGCCGCCCCTGCTCGAGCACCGCGAGCGCGGCAGCCGTCTCTCCGCGCGCACGGAGAATCTCCGCGTCGAGGGTCCTGCCCAAGTGTTGCAGCAGCGCCGACGCTCCCTCGGGCACCGGAAGCTCCGCCAGCGCCTCGGCATCGAGCGCGGCCTGATCGGGAAGACGCAGCCGGATCGCAAGCAGGCCGGTGAGGAAGGCGCGCAGGTGGGGATGGAGCTCATTGTGGAATGCGAGCGGAACCGCCACCGCGGGGCGGACCGAGGCCGGATCCCAGGCAACCAGCTCCTCGCGAACCTCAGCGCGCCGATCGTCGCCGATGGGAAGAAAAGGAAGGGTGGCGAACAGGCCGCGCGTCGTCAGCGCCCACGCGGGATCGAGGCGCTCGGCTTCCCGCAGGCGATCGAACGCCTCGACGGTGCGTCCCCGGGCCAGGTCGAGATGGGCCAGCGTGATGAGACCGAACGCGCGGAACTCCTCGGAGCGGGCCGCGGCGAAGAGCTCGCGTCCGAGTCGCTCGGCGCCATCGGGGTTTCCGGCATAGAGCGCGACATCGGAAAACGCCCGCGCGATGATAAGGCCCCGCGCGGCGACAAGCTCGCGGATTGCCTCGTTCTCGCCGGCCCGGTCCTGGTTGGCAAAGGCGCGAAGGGCGCGCAGTCCCACCGCCTGGTCGCTGCCGGCGCTCCGGGCGAGCGCCCGCCCGACCAGTGCGTCGAGATCGCCCGTCCGCCGCTCCATCGCGGCGATGCGGGCGAGGTGGATCACCGCGCCGAGATGGTCGGGGTCGAGGGCGAGTGCGCGCTCGAACGGCTCGCGGGCCTGCGCGACGCTCCTCCCCCGGTAGGGATTGCTGTGAAAGAGGACATCGCCGAGGAGAAACCACCCCTCGAGACTCTCCGGCCAGGCGGTGACCAGGGCGGCGTAGCGGCGCTCCGCCTCGCCGCTCTGGCCGGTGATCCATGCGTGCTGCGCCTCGACCAGCGTGCGTGCGTGCTCCGAGAGCCGCTCCCGCTGGCGGTACGCCTCGGCGGCGGCTTCCCGGGCCGGCACGATCATCGCCGTGGCGGCGAGGGCCGCGGCGAGCCGGTGCCAGGCGAGCGCGAAGGAGGGGTCGGCATCGGTCGCGCGACGGAAGGCGTCCACCGATTCGAGATAGCGCGCAAGGCGGAAGGCTTGTTCGCCGGCGAGCCAAGCCTTGAGCGCGGGGAGTGACTCGGTTGTGAGGGCGGCGAGCCGGCTCAGATCGCTGGCGGACGCGCCGTGGCGGCCGGCGAGGAGTCCGAGCGCCAGGTGATCGACCAGCTCGAAGAGGCCGGAGTCGCTGTCGGCGCGGCCTTCGACCCTGACTATCAGTATGCCGTCGGCATCATGAAGCGCCGCGGAGGCCTCGAGCCGTCCCGCCGCTTCGACTACGCTTCCCAGGATGAAGCTCCCCGCGCCGGCCCGGCCCGCCAGCCATCGGCCACGCTCGACGGTCCAGGCTTCTCCGAGCAGTGCTGCGCCCGACAGTGCGAGTCGTGGCTCGACGACGCGAAGATCGCCTGCGCCATCGAGCTTGGCCGCCAGCAGGTCGACCATTCCCTCTCCCAGGAAACTGAGCGCCGGCGCGCCGCGAATCGTGAAGGGGCAGATGGCGAGGAGGCGCGGGTCGGCAGTTTTCTGCGGCCGCGGGTGGGTGGGGGTTGGGGATTGGGGAGTCGGGGACAGCGTCCGCTGCGTGCGAGTAAGTAGGGCCCGCATCTCCGCGTCGTCCTCGTCGAATTCCAGCGCCCGGCGGGCCCAGTACCGCGACTCGGCGGGATTGCCCGGGATGCGTGCGAGCGTCCGGGCTCCCTCGAGCGCCTCCTCGCGGAGTCTTCGCCGCTCGCGATCGAGCCAGTCCTCCACCTCGGGGGCGCCCGCCACGTAGAACCCCTCCAGCAGCTCGCCCTGATAGTGCTTCAGTGCTTCCGCAGGATCCCCGCGTTTCATCGCCTCGCGAAAGGCACCCACGTCCGACCAGAGCTTACCTTCGGCAACTCCGACTTCCTCGTCTCCCCGCCCGATCACGACCTCGTCGCCCAGCGCGCGCCGGAGGAAGTAGAGCGAGCGGCGCAGCGCGCCGCGCGCATGCTCGGCATCGAGGTCGGGCCAGAAGAGTCCGAGCAGCGTGTCCCGGCGGACGAAACGCCCGGTCGCCGCGAAGGCGAGATAGGTGAGCAGGGCAAACCGCTTGGGCTGCTGCACGACCGATCGGAGCTCGGCGCCGCCGGCGATTCGAAGGTCGATAACGCCCAGCGTCCGGAGCTCGAGCATGCGGGAAGCCTGTGAGGCGGGAAACTGTGAGCCACCGCGGGGCACGGCCAGGTCGCGCCCACCTACGAAGGTGTGGAACGTAGGCCTGACGGTCAGGCCTCGCAATCGGGCACATCAAACGGGAATTAGGTGCGTAGATCGTAGGCAGTGGGTTCGGAGGTGCGATTATCGTCCGGATCGCGCCCGTCCGCCCTCCACGTACCACTTGGCGAGCCTCGCGAACCCGTCAGCCAGACGGATGGAGGGCGCATAGCCGAAGGCCCCGGTCGCCTTCGTGTGGGGATAATACGCCGGCCGAACCAGGGACATCGACATGTGCTTCCCGGTGGCGATCCGATATGCGCGATTGATCCCGTGACGCAACACTTGATCGACTACACGCGGGAGCATCCAGGCCCGCTGGCCCGTCACCCGGGCAACCTCAAGGATGAACTGATTCATTTTTACCACCTCGTGCCCGATGTGAAACAACTGGTTTGCGCCGAGCGGTGAGGCACCGGCCTGAACAATTGCCTCCACCAGGTCGTCCACGTAGACCACGTCAATCGGGAAGTCGCCGATCGCGACCGGCAGGCGGCGGAGCATCCGCTCGAACTGGGCGAACCAGGGTCCCGATCCCGGGCCATACACATTGGTGGGCCGGATGATGGTAAACGGCAGTCCGTTTGCGCCGGCGAGCGTCCGCACCGCCAGCTCGCCGCCATACTTCGTGCTCCCGTAGGCGTTGAGCTGATCGGTGCGTTCCGGCTCGGTTTCCTCCGTGATCGTGTTGTCCGGCCGCCGGGTCGCCGCATAGACCGAGATCGAGCTGAGATACACGAAGCGCCCCACGCCCGCCTCGATCGCCGCGCGAACCAGGTTCTCGGTACCCACGACGTTCACCCGGTAGCTGACGCCTGGGTCGCCTTTCCCCATGGCCGCGGCACTGTGGTACACGATCTCCGCACCGGCCAACAGCTCGGCGAGGGCTCGCGGGTCGTCCAGATCGCCGAGCACGACCCGGCACCCTCGCTCCGCCCAATAGGTGGTCCTGTCGCCGCTGGTCCGGAACAGCGCCCGGACCCCTCCCCCGGGAACGAGTCGTCGCAGGATCTCCCCTCCGATAAATCCGCTCGCGCCGGTCACCGCGGCCTGAATCTCCCGACTCATAGGCCGAACCCCAGGGTGAAGCGATTGGCGAACACGTCGTCGGGGTCGAGCCGTGCCCGGGCGGCGGCAAACGCATCCCAGCGCTGGTATTGCGCTCGGAGATGCTCGGGTGAAAGCCCGATATGCTTGCCCCAGTGACACCGGGCGTCGAGCCCCTCGAAAAGATCGCCGAGCTCGCGCTCGAGTCGTTCATTTTCACGAAAGAAGATATCGAGCCAGAACGTATCCCGGCCGTAACACGGGCTCAAGGAAAACGTGTCCCGGGGCGTGGCCCTGAGACCGATTGGATGCGTGAACACGTCTCGACGCTCGGCCAGAAATCGGTCGAGGAGGGCGATCGACTCCGCGGAGCGCGTCAACGGCACGGCGAACTCCACGGCTTTCCAGTGTCGTCCTAACGAACGGAGAAATCGCAGCCGACTCGGCCCATATGAGATCGGACTCAGCATTGGGCCGACCTCATCCACGGTCGTGCCGGCCAGCCACCGACCCAGGAATTCAGGGAGTGGCCCTCGCCGAGAGATCGCACTCAACAGGAGCGTCTTGGGGCCGAACCGGGTTATCCGGCGACTGGGCCTCCGGGGGACTGGAGCCCGATTGCCGGCGAACGTGATCACGCGGCGCGCGGTCGGAATCCAGACCGCACTGTAAAATTCGTTCTCGCGATTCGCGGTGGCGTGGGAGTCAAGATACTGCTCGAGCGGCACCACCCCGATATCCATCGAGAGATGAAAGTGTTCCACGCACTGAAGGGTCAGTGTCGAGGTCACGCCGAGCATCCCGAGGGAGACGGCGGCGTGATCGAATGACTCGCTCCGCCGGTCCAAATCCACGGCTTGGCCCTCCCCCGTGATGAGGCGCATCGCCCGCACGGAGCTCGCGAGGATGCCGTGCGTGCCGGAGCCCCCGTGCGTGCCGGTGGCGACCGCCCCGCCGAGAGTGGCGCCGGCCCACTCTCCAACAGTCGGCACAGCGAGTCCGTGACGGATGAGCGCTTCGTTGAGCTTGCCGATCGTGATGCCGGCCTGGGCAACCACAATGTCGCCTTGAACCGCCAACACCTTGTCGTAGCGGTCGAGCTGGAGTGTTGTGCCCGGCGTGAGGTAACAATCGTTCTTCGAGCCCCTCGACCCGACGGCGCGGACCTTGTGAAGGCCATCACGCGCAGCCAGGATCGCCGCAATGATATCCTGCTCCGAACCGATCCGAGTGCAGCCGGACACCGCTGTGTCACGGCGGACCCGCGGGTGAGCCCCCACAACTCGAGGCACTCCAGCAGTCGTGGGGTAGTCCAATGCCAAGGAGGACGACGGTAAGAAACCGGGCATGATGACTCCGTGTCGATGGTTCGGTTCCTGGCCGTGACGCCGTACGAGGCCGCGCGGCGCTGGCTGGTACGACCGAACGATCGGAGTCGTGCGTGACCCGGCTATGCCCCGGTCCGTGACCTCTCGGGGATCGTGAGGCTCTCGACAGGGCTGCCCCTCACGCCGCTTGGGTCGCAGTCATCTCGGAACAGGGAAAGGCCAGGTCACGCCGAAGGCCACTGCCGGGTCACGGCTCCAGGCGAAGGTGTGGAAGGCAGGCTTGAGAGTCGGGCCTCACACACTCGCAACCGGATGGTGGAAGTCATGGCGACCATGGTCAGCATCGGGATCGGGGCCCTGGCGGGACTGCATGTCTCGACTTGGGGGATGTACAAGGACACTCCGCACGAGGGGTTCACCACCGGGAAGTTCCTCCGCAGCCTGACACTGGGCTGCCTGCTGGGCCCGGTCGTCGTCGCCGTGCTCGGACTAACGCCGGTGAGCGCCGCCTCGGCCCTGCTGCTCTTCGGCGTCGTGTACGCCTGTGAGCGGGCGCTGACCGAGGGGTGGAAGACCTTCTTCCGGAGCGAAGATCAGGCGAAGTACACCATTCCGATGCAGGCGGCCATTCTCGGGCACCCGATCCGAAGCCGGTGGCTGCGTCGCGTCATCGGCGCGGGGTACCTCGGCCTGATCGCGGGCGGTGTCGTCGCGGTCAGGACGATCGACGCGCCCCAAGGCGCCTCGCCTTTGTTCCTGGCGCTGTCGGTTGGGGCGCTGGGGGGATGGTTCAGCGCGTTCGGCGGGGCTTGGAAGGATGCGCCAATCGAAGGGTTCCAGCTGCTGAAGTTCTTCCGGAGCCCGGCCTTTGCCGCGTCCTTCGCCTGGCTGCTGTTTGTACTCGGCGGCACGCCGCCTCAAGTGGTGCTTGCGGCCACCGGATTCACTGTGGCGACGATCGAGACCTGGAAGACCTTCCGATCGCACTCCTCTCCGCCGGGCAAATTTGCCGGGAAGCCGGTGCGCTTTCCGGAGATGCTGCGGCTCCGGACGCGGGCCGTGCCCGCGTATGTCGCGATTTGGATGCTGGTTCTAGTCGGATTCGCCGCGGCGCTCCGCAGGGTGGCGTGATGACCGTCCTGCGGGCGTTCCTGGCCCGGCGAGGGACACCGGCGTGGGACGGCTTGATCCGGATGTCCGGTGGAATCGGACTGGTCGGCATCCCGCTCGTGCTCCTGCTGCCCGCGACGGGAGCCCTGGTCGCCTTCGCGCTGGCCAGTGTCTGGGTGCATGGGCCGGCGTCGCCATTCCTTCCCGCTACCTACGAGCCGATCCTCTTCGCCTATGGACGGTTCTATCCTCCGGTGCTGCTGGCCCTCATCGGCACGGCGGCAAATCTCGTGGCGGAGTACCTCAACTACCAGCTCTACAAAGAGCTCCTCGCCCGGCGCGCCCTGGATCGCCTGACGAACAATCCGCGGCTGCTCAAGCTGGTTGCTCTTTTCAACCGCCGGCCCTTCCTGACGACCTGGTTCATCTCCTGGTCACCGCTTCCGGACTGGACCATTCGGATTCTTGCCCCGCTGGCGCGGTACCCGGTCTGTCCGTGGCTCGCCGCCATGGGGCTGGGCCGCTTCCCCCGATACTGGCTGCTGGCCTCGCTGGGCACCTGGATCAGTCTCGACGGGCGGATCCTGGCGTGGATCGCTGTGATGCCCGCGAGCGCCGTGGTGGTCGGGTCGGCCAGGGCGGCATTTCGCCGGCGACGTCGCCTGGCAGTCGCAGCTCCAATAGCGGAACCGGTTCCCCTCGCTCTCTGACGCACGACGTCGAAAGGCTCACTCCATGCTCGCACTCCTGATCTCCCTGGCATTGGTCGCCGACACGTCCGGGGTCTTGCGCATCCCGGTGACGGCTTCCGAATCACTCTCGGTAACCGTGAGCGGGGAGGGCGCCACACTGGTCGTGATTCCCGGGCTCGCGGGGTCGGCCTTCGCATTCCGTCGGCTTGCTCCCCTCCTCGTAGCAACCGGGCACCGTGTCGTCATCGTCGAGCCGTTGGGCATGGGCACCTCGACGCGTCCCGAGCGGGCGGATTATTCCCTCGAGGCGCAGACCGGCCGGGTCTCGTCGGTCCTGGATACCCTGGGAATCCGGCAGGCGCTGGTAGTGGGCCACGCCCTGAGCGGATCAATCGCGCTCCGCCTGGCTCTTGCCCGGCCGGACCTGGTGCGCGGCGTGGTGCTGTTGGAAGGGGGAGCCGCGGAGCAGGCAGCCACCCGAGGATTCCGCCGTGCGATGCTCTTCGCCCCGTGGGTCAAGATGTTCGGGGGGCAGGCGCTAATCCGGAAACAGCTCCGGAAGTCACTGGCCAAATCGTCCGCCGATCCCGAATGGATCACCGAGGAGGTCATTGAAGGGTACTCCCGAGGCGTGGCGCAGAATCTCGACCAGACTCTCAAGGCATACCTGCGGATGGTCGAAGCACACGACAAGAGCCGTCTCGCCCCGCGGCTGGGTCTGGTGAACCTGCCGGTGCTCCTCATCCTGGGCGCGGTACCGCACGAGGGCGGCCCGGATTCGAAGGAAGTGGATCTGTTATCCCGGGGCCTGCCGCGTTTCTCGATGCAGCGGGTTGCGGGCGCAGGGCATCACATCCACGAGGAGAGGCCGTGCGAGCTCGCCGCCGTGATCGATTCCTTCGACACGCCGCGCCCCTGAGGATGTTCCGATGCTCTGGCTCTGCGCGTTACCCCCAACCTCTGACCCGAAAGGCGGTAATTGTCCGGGCCTGGGAGAGCCAGCCCAGCGGGTGCTTTGGTTGCATGCAAGGCCGCTCCCCGCCAAGGCCTGCCTCCCCTCCGGAGGAGGGAGGCTGGCAAGGGGTTGCAGCGAGTGGCGCTGGGAGGAATGTGATGCAATGCACGGCACCCAGGAGGGGCGTGGTTTATGCTGATCTCGAGCGATGCTCGCGGACAACGAAATTGGAGCGACCTTCGCGTCGAATGAGACCTTCGTCATGGACGCGGTGTTCGTGGGGACGAGCGCCAACAGCGGCGGGTCGCAGATTCAGGCGGGCTTTCCGATCCGGGGATACGAATTCTACGACGGCCGGGTCGGGGCGGAGCGGGTGACCTTCGTGAATTTCGCGACGACCCCTGCGCGCACGATGAGCGCGCTCGGATTCAACCGGACCAACGGATTTCCGGTCGATCCGCTCAACTACGGAAAATCACTGACCTTCATCAACAGCAACAACGTCTTCTTCGACAATCCCGCGGCAAACAGCGATGGCGACCGCGCCGCGGTCATCCTGGACAACGACGGCAGCATCTCCGGGACCCCCGGGGCGTGGATCGCCGCGAACAATCCGCTCATGGTGACCCCAGCGTGCAGCCGCCGGGAACCCCTGGAACGCCTGGGTCTGTCAGCTCCCGTTCGTGCAGCTCCAGGTGCGCGGGGCAAACGCCCAACCGGTCGCGCCGCTCACCATCATGCGCGACGACGCGGCCGCCGCGAGCTACGTCGGTGTGCCGGGCCAGCCGCAGACGGTCTCCACTTCGGTCACCACGAGCCGCACCTACCGGGTGCGATACAACGGTGGGATTCCTGACCGGCCGCAGTTCTACATGCGACGCGGCGCGCCGGGAGACTGGGTCCGGCTGATCGCGCCGTATCCGAACCCGAGCTTCAACGTGATCAGGGATTCCAACAACGGCGCGCCGCTGACCCCCGCGGCATCACTGGCGGAACTGGATGCGAGCACCGGGAACCAGTACTTCTACGACGGGGCGACGGGGCTGCTGCACCTGAAGGCGGTGACGCAGGTGGGACGGACTCAGGCGACGCTGTTTGTGGTGCCGAAATAGCGAATAGGGAATAGCGAATGGGGAATAGCGAATAGGAACAACCGCTTCCCTATTCCCTATTCCCTATTCCCTATTCGCTACTCCCTCACATCACCACCACCGCCCTCGCATCGGCGCTGGTCAGCAGGGGCCGCAGCCGAGCCACCCATCCCAGCGACAGCAGCGCAAACACGACGGCCGGGGCGAGGAGCCAGAGGGGTCCGGCGCCGTTTGCGAGCAGTACCGCCGAGACACCCGCGAGGATGAGAAGGCGGGCGGTTTCACTGGGTCCGGCCCACGCGCGCGCCTCGAGAATCCCGCCGATATTTCCGAGCGAAAGCAGCACGTAGAACATTCCCGCCAGCAGCGTCACTCCTGACATCCCGCTCGCCGCCTGCAGAAACACGACCGCAGCGAGCAGGACGACGAGGAACTGGGCCACGGCGTAGCGCTGGAGCGGCCGGGGCACTTCCGGCTCGTATTTCCGGAAGGTGTCGGGCGACACCGGGCCCGGAACGATCCGGGGACCGAGCGCCGCGGGCCTCCAGCCGGGATGCCCGAACACCGCCAGCAATCGCTCGCCAGAGGTGCGGGCGGCGCGGAGCTTGGTCACGATCTCCCCGAACACATGGACGTTGGCCCACACCGGGTTCCAGCTCACCAGCGGCTTGGTGAGGCCGTACACCGGTAGCGCGACCTCCGGCTCGAAGGTGCCGAACATCCGGTCCCACATGATGAGCACGCCGGCGTAGTTCCGGTCCTGGTACTCGGGATTCACCCCGTGATGCACGCGGTGATGCGACGGGGTGTTCAGGACCAGCTCGAGGGGGCCAAGCCGGTTGATTTCGCGGGTGTGGACCCAGAACTGATACACCAGGTTGAGCGCGTGGATCACCAGCCACATCGTGACCGGCACGCCGAGCAGGGCGAGCGGCATGTAGAACACCCAGCTCATCAGCCCGTGCAGGCTGCTCTGCCGGAGCGCCACGGTGAGGTTGAACTCCTCGCTCGAGTGGTGCACCACGTGACCGGCCCAGAGCAGGTTGACGACGTGCGACGAGCGATGCATCCAGTAGTACGCGAAGTCGTCGAGGAGGAAGACCGCTGCCCAGCTGCCCAGCGCGGCCAGATCGACGCCCGGCTCGGCAAAGGGATTGCGCGAGATCCACTCCGGAACCGGCAGGAAGAGCTGGATGCGCCAGTGGCCGGCGACCCAGGAGAAGGCGATGACGGTCGCGAGGGCGATGAAAATGCCGGCGAATTGGCTGAGAATCCCGCAGGAGAGGTCGCTGACCGAATCGCCGAGCCGGTACACCGAGCGCCGGCGCAGCCGGGCGACGAGAATCTCGAGGCCGATCAGCCCGAAGAAGAGCGGGATCGAAGCCTGGATTACATCCATGTCAGCTGGCGAGGAAGTAGTGGCAGCCGGCCTCTTCGGCGCGGGTCACTCCGAAGACTCCCGATGGCTGGAGTATCACGCCGGGGACGAGATGGCGCAGGGCCATTGCGCGGGCCCGGTCGGCGTCACCGCCCGCTTCCGGCTTCACCCTCTCTACGACATCGTGAAAGGCAAGGTTGCAGGCCAGCACGGTTGCCGTCGCCAGAACCTTTTTCAGCACCTCGTCGGCGATCTGCGGCGGGAGATTGGCATACGGAGTCGGTCCGAGGAACGGGTTGCGCCGTATCGGCCTTCCCGTCTTGGGGTCGTTGATCTCAACGACCTTCCCGATCTGGTGATGATCCCAGAACTCGTCGTCCATGATCATCCAGATCCCGTTGTGCCGGAGCACCACGACCGCGCTCATGTCGGCCGGCTTGGCGCCGTAGACTTCACCGTAGTCCTTGAGCCAGACCATCGTGCGTAACAGCGCGAGCCCCTGAGACACCTCCGGCGAATCGAACACCACGCGGTGCGAGCCGGTGATCTTGCTGACCCATGAAACATCCCAGGGGGCTGGTTGCTGGATGCTGGATGCTGGACGGCTGGATGCGGACGCCTGGAGTGCGGTCGGGGCCAGGCCGGCCGCGAGCAGCGTACCCAGGAATTCGCGTCGATCGGTGCTCATGCTTTCCTCCTCATGCGAGATGATGCGCCTTGCGGCCGCCGCGGCCAACCTGCTCGTGAGTGAACTCCACTTTGAGAATCTCCGCTGCCATCTGCACCGCGCGGACGTTGTTTTCCATGTCTTCCGCAGACCTTCCCTGTGAATGAGCGATGAAGGGAAATTGCGGGAAGAGAAACCCCGGCTCTCCGAAAAAGGTGAGCAACGGCCCGACGACTCCCCGGACGTTGTCTTGTCCTCCGGTGACGATGCAGCCCGCGACCTTGTTGCGGATCAGGACCTTGTTCCTGATCGTCACCTGATTCTGCACGCAGTTCAGCCGCTCTGCAAGCTTGTAGTAGAGCGAGCTCGCCGTGATCGGTGTGGCGAGGAGCAGCCCGGTCTGCTGGTGGCCAGCGCGGACCCAGGGAATAGTTCGAGAGCTCGGTGCTTTCTCCCGGCACCCGATTTACGTAACTAAACAACACTTGGCTCTGAGATATCGTGATTAGGGAATAGCTAACACTCATTGTTTCTTCACGATACATACATATGGAGAGAGGCCATCTTTCGGGGCGATGGTGATGCATGGCAAAGAGTACTTCCCGAGTCAGACCACGAGGACACGCTGCCGACTCCCTGGAAAGCTCTCCCCGCACGCGTTGCGCGCCGGCCTGGTCCCTGCCCGAGCTGGTCCGCACCATTCCCGATTGGCTGACCCTCGCCCGCTCGAGAACTCGACCGTTCCACTCGAAGAGCTGGGCTACCAGATGCTCGTCGCGGTCGCGGGCGTCGTAGTCCATCCGACCTGCGGGGAGCCCACGGAAGAACGCGTGGTAGTGTTCGGTGGGAGCGCGATTCCCTGGCGGAGGAGGACGTGGTTGCCCTCGAGGAGAAGCTCTCCACCACTCATCGATCGGGCCGTTCCATGGTGTGTACCGGCACGAAGCGCCGGGCAATCTCCCCTTGCACGCGCTCGGCCAGCTCGCCGCGAGTGGGGCCCGTGACCGGCGCCGCTCCGAACTCGACGGTGGCCTCGAAGCGGCGGAGGCGGCAGAGATTCATCAAGTGCGGCCCGAACGCCATTTCTCCCCACCAGCAAAGGACCAGGTGGGCGGGAGGCATATCGGAGGGGGTCCGATAGGTGAGGCTGGCATAGTGCACCGGATACTGTTCCCGCGCGGCCCAGTCGAACAGGGCCGGGCGCATGGGAAGTAACGCGTCGCCCGAAGACGTGCCTCCCTCTGCGAACAGCACCACGCCGTCCCCCCGCGCCACCGCCTCGTCGATGAGGTCGAGCACTCGCACCGCGTCGCGGCGCACCCCCCGGTTGACCCAGAGAGTGCCGAAGAGATTCGCCAACGGGCCGAGGATGGGCCAATGCCGCATTTCCTGCTTGGCGATGAAGACGCCGTCGATACAGGTGTAAAGCAGGATGATGTCGACGTAGCTCAGATGGTTGGACACGAGGAAGAACGGAGCCCTGGGGGGAATCCCGATCACCCGGCGCCGCATGCCGAGCATCCAGGCGAGACCACGCGCCCAGGCACCGACCACCCGGTGACGCCACCGTACCCGCGCGCGCGGAATCGGCAGGAGAAACAGATTCACCACCGCCCACACCAGGGTGAGGAGGGCGGACCAGAGGGCGGCCCCGATGATGCGCAGCGCCGCCCGGAGCCGCCCGCCCTGCAGCACGGGGAGAGCGTCCGCTCGAACCGGCACGGTGGGAGGGGGCTCGGCGCTCTTCACCGGAAAAAGCTCTGAATGGTCGGCGGGGACGCGATTTCCAGCATCGCCGCGTTGCCCCGGTGGAGAACCCGGAATCCCCAGGTACCGCGGGCCGCCGCCGGGTCGAGTCGGCCGGCCAGACGGGTGTCGAAGACGATGGCGAACACGACGCCTACCGCGAGAAACCCCGCGGCGGCCAGGACGAGGAGTCCGGCGAGTTCGTTACTCATCGAAGATCCGGTGGCGAGGGAAGCGGCCCGGGAAGCGGCCGGCCCTGGTCCGCGTTTCACCAGCACGCCGCTACCATTCCAGCATGGTAACCGCTGGAGCAGGTTCCCGCATAGTGGAGTTCGAGGCGCTGGTCGTGCCCCTGCTGGAGCCGGCGTACCGGGCGGCGGACCAATTCCGGCGACCTTGATCCACCCGGCGGGGGAGCCCAGATTCCGTCTCCCCCGCGCCATTTCCCGCTGGAGAATCCCCATGGTCTCGCGCTCGGCCATCCGCAGAACCCTGTCCGGCGTCCTCCTCGCCGGCATGGCCACCCTCCTCGCTCCTCGCGCTTCGCTCTTCGCTCAAACTGTGCCCAGCATCGCCGACAAGACGAAAGGCCTGAGCAAGCTCGACGGATTCATCCCGCTCTACTGGGATGGCGCGGCGGGGAAGCTTTGGATGGAGATTCCGCGCCTCGGCGAGGAGTTCCTCTTCATCACCGGCGCGCCCACCGGCCTCGGGTCGAACGACATCGGACTCGATCGGGGGCAGATTGGCGGAGAGCGGATCGTTCGCTTCGAGCGGGTGGGCAACAAGGTGCTGATGGTGCAACCCAACTATGGGTTTCGCGCCGGCGACACCGCGACCGCCGCGCGCCGCGCGGTGGAGGAATCTTTCGCGTCGTCCACCCTCTGGGGGTTCCGGGTGGAGGCCGAGACCGGTGGGACAATTCTGGTGGACGCCACTGACTTCGTCATGCGCGACGTCCACAACGTCGTCGGCACATTGACCCGAACGCGCCAGGGGACGTTCCGTCTCGACCAGTCCCGCAGCGCGCTCTATCCCGCGAACACCAAGGTCTTCCCGAGAAACACCGAGATTGAAACCAGCCTCACCTTCACCGGTGAGAGCCCCGGCGCATGGCTCCGCGACGTCGCGCCGTCCGCGGATGCGGTGACGATCCGGCAGCGGATCTCCCTGGTCGCGCTGCCGGAGCCGGGCTTCACACCGAGGGAATCCGACCTGCGCGCCGGGTTCTTCGGGGTGTCCTACCGCGACCTCACGGCGCCGCTCGGGACGCCCCAGACCAAACAGTTCATCGCCCGGCACCGCCTCAAGAAGCGGAATCCGGGCGCCGCGGTCAGCGAGCCGGTCAAGCCGATCATCTACTACCTCGATCGCGGCGCGCCGGAGCCGATCCGCTCGGCTCTGCTCGAGGGGGCGCGGTGGTGGAACCAGGCCTTCGAGGCCGCCGGCTACCGCAACGCGTTCCAGGTGGAGCTGCTGCCCGAGGGCGCCGACCCGATGGACGTCCGCTACAACATGATCCAGTGGGTGCACCGCTACACCCGCGGCTGGAGTTATGGCAACACGGTGACCGATCCCCGCACCGGGGAGATCATCAAGGGGCACGTGACGCTGGGCTCGCTCCGGGTGCGGCAGGACTACATGATCGCGGAGGGGCTACTGGCGCCGTACCGGACCGGCGACGAACGCTCCACCGCGGCCGAGGCGATGGCGCTCGCCCGGCTCCGGCAACTCTCCGCGCACGAGGTGGGGCATACCCTCGGCCTTCAGCACAACTACATCGCCAGCACCGAAGGCCGCGCGTCCGTGATGGATTACCCCCATCCGGTCGCGAAGCTCGCGGCCGACGGCACGATCGATCTCTCCGATGCCTATGCCACCGGCATTGGCGCGTGGGACAAGGAAGCGGTCAAGTATGGCTACTCGGATTTTCCCCCCGGCAGCGACGAGAAGCGGGCGCTCGACGGGATCCTCACCGCGTCACGGGGGCGCGGGCTGCTCTTCCTCAGCGATCAGGACGCGCGGCCGCTGGGGAGCGCGCACCCCACCACCCATCTCTGGGACAACGGCACCGATGCGGTCGCGGAGCTCACCCGCATGCTCGACGTGCGCCGGGCGGCGCTGGCCCGGTTCGGGGAGCAGGCCATCCAGCGCGGCCGTCCGCTCGCGGCGCTCGAGGAGGTTCTGGTGCCGCTCTACCTTCACCATCGCTATCAGGTGGAAGCCGCCACCAAGGTGATCGGGGGGCAGTACTACACCTACGCGCTCCGCGGGGACAGCCAGGAGCCCACCCGGCCGGTGAGCCCCGCGGAGCAGCGTCGGGCGCTCTCCGCGGTGCTGCAGGCCATCTCCCCGCGGGAGCTGGCGATTCCGCGTTCCGTGCTGGCGAAGATTCCCCCGCGCCCCTCCGGTATGCCGGATGGCGAGGTGTTCGACAAGGTCACCAGCCCGGTGTTCGACGCGATCTCGCCCGCGGCGGTGGCCGCCGACATGGTGGTGCAGCTGGTGTTCAATCCGGAGCGCGCGGCACGGCTGGTTCAGCAGCACTCGCTCGACACCGCCCAGCTCGGCCTGGTCGAGGTCATCGACAGCGTCATGGCGGCGACGGCAAAATCTACTGGCGATGATCCGTATTACACGGCCCTGGGGCGGGCGGCGCAGCGCGTCGTGGTGGACCGGCTGATCTGGCTCGCCGCCACGACCCGGAGCCCCGAAGTGCGCTCGATCGCGACCTTCCGGCTGCGAACGCTCGCGGACGAGCTGGCGGCCCTGCCGGGACTCCGGCGGGACCGGCAAGGAGAGGCGGAAGGCGCGGCGCATCTCACCCAGCTCCTGGCGGATATTTCGCGGTATCTCGAGCGGCCGTGGGATCCGCAGAGCCTGCCTCGGCCGCTCGGGCTGCCGCCGGGCGCACCGATTGGGGAGCCGTAAGGCGGCTAACCGCTAACCGCTCACAGCTAACGGCCGTTAGCCGTTAGCTGTTCGCACCCGGCAGTTGCCGCGCCACCGCCTCCCCGGACACATTTCCCGCATGGAAACCGACACCCTCGCCAAGGTCGAGGTATTGGCCGATCTGGAACCCGTCGTCCACGACTTGATGGACGCGCACGAAGCCAAACGCATCCTGTGGTTTCCGAGCCAGCTTCTTGCACCGCCCGCCGACACCGATCCCGACCGCCACGTGCGGGAGCTGCGTCGGCGCGCGGAGGGGATCAGCCTTCCCGCTCGGATCGCGCTCGCGCTCAATCTCCTGACCGAGGAAGGGCTGCCGCATTTTCATCGCCTTCTCGCCGTTTACCTGGGCGGTGACAGTTTCTGGTCCAAGTGGACCAACCTGTGGACCGCGGAGGAAGACCGGCACGGCGCGGTGCTGCACGACTATGCTCGTGACAGCCGGGTCCTCGATACTCCGGTGCTGGAATGGATGCAGTTCGAGTACCTCCGGGCCGGGTTCGATCCGGTATGGGACAAGGATCCGTACCGGCTGTTCGTGTATACCACCCTGCAGGAGCGGGCCACCCAGGAGAGCCATAGCAACACCGGGAAGCTTGCCGGCGCCCACGAGCCCTTGATCGGCGCCGTGCTCACCAATGTGGCCCAGGAAGAAGCCCGGCACTACAGTTTCTATCGCACGATCTTCAAGGAAGTCCTGGCCCGGGACCCGAACCGCGCCCTCGCCTCGGCGGCGGAGGTCATGCCGTCGATCGACATGCCGGGAGTGAGCATGCCCCAGTTCAGCGCCATGGCGGATGTGCTTCGGCGGGCCGGGATTTACGGCCCCCGCGACTATCTCGCGATCGTCGAAGAGCAGATCAAGTACTGGACGATCGAGACGCTGGAGGGGCTGGACGACATCGGCACGCGCGCACAGGAAAAGATCCTGCAGATTCCGGCGCGTTTGACCCGGGTCGCGGATGTGCTGGAGACTCGAAGCCGCGCCAAGAGCTTCGTCTTCGACGTGGCCTTCGCCCGCGAGTTCAGTATGCCGTAGGGCACCGGTGTCCCGCGCGTGCGGGACACCGGTCAGAGCCTGTCGATGGCACGTGTCACGACCTACTTCGGATTCGCTGCCGCTGCCCGGGCTGCCTTGCTGGCGTAGATCGCCAGCTCCACCCGACGATTTGCCTGCCGGCCGGCTTCGGTTTCGTTGGTCGAAACCGGCTCCGTTTCGCCCAACCCCCTGGTCCCGATGCGCGATCCGCTGACCCCCTCTGAAATCAAATAGCTGGCGGCGGCGGCGGCACGCCGTTCGGATAACTCCTGGTTGTAAGCGTTGCTGCCGAGCTGATCGGTGTGGCCGAGGATGATGAGCTCGGTGTCCGGGTACTTCGTGAGGCTCGCCGCCAGCTCGCGCAGGTTGGTCTTGGCCTCGGCGCGGACGACGTCGGAGTCGAAATCATAGAGCAGGCCGGACGCGAAAGTGACCTGAATCCCTTCGCCGACCCGCTCGATGGTAGCCCCCTTGATGTTCTGCTCCATCTCCTTGGCCTGCTTGTCCATCTGGGCCCCGATAAGCGCGCCGGCCACGCCGCCGACCACGGCGCCGATGATGGCGCCCTTGGCGGTGGAGCCCGCAACCTTACCGATCACGCCGCCCACAACAGCCCCGCCGGCTGCGCCGACCACGGCGCCGGTTTGAGTTTTGGTGGCGCAACCTCCGAGTGTAACAGAGGCTGACACGAGCAACAGCGATGTGGGAACCAGCCTATGAATGGCGCGCATACTCATCTCCTTGAATTGCCTCGGGATGAATCCACGAGGGATTCCATCGACACCTTCCGTCCCTTCTCATCGAACACGTGTACCGCAATGGCGCGCGATGGGGTGCCCGTCACCACGATCCGGTCCTTGCCTCCCCCGAGACGCAGATTGATTTGCCCCGTCTCGGCGGGCAGATACTTGCGGCTGAACCAGGGGGACTGTTCCGGGTCTCCGCCGCTTGGAGCAATCCGGACCTCGACGCCGCCTTGGGGGTGATACACCAGTGACGCGGTCTCCGCCTCCTTGGTGGCGTAGACGTCGGAATGCTCCGCTACCCGGAGGTAGAACTCGTGGGCGAAGGCCGCGAGCCGGTCGCGCCGCTGCTTGAGCGTTTCGACGAGCATCGCCCCCGACAGCCGGTAGAATGGCTGGGGCAGGTGCTTCACCGCTCCGTCGATGACGGAATCGCTCAGGCGGGCAACCACGAATGCAGCGGTGGAATCCCAGACCTTCCGGTCCAGACTCGCCAGCAACCTGCGATCGACGGAGCGGCTGTTGTACATGAGCCCCCGGACGCTGGGAAGCTCCGGACCGAACACCGCGAGCTTCGGAGTGCGGAGGCGGGCGATGGCCATGAGCACGCCGTCGTAGGAGGAGAACGCCTGATCGCGGTCCACCGGGATGGCCAGCCATCGGGTTCCCCAACTTTCGCGGAACGCCGCCCATCGCCACTGCCCCGCATGCCGGTCCCAGTCGTTGAGGAAGACATCCACGAGTCTTGCCGTCAGGAACGAGTGCGTGTCCAGCCGGTGGAGTGAGCTGCTGTCCACCAGCGGGAGGACTTCCTCGGTGTTCTTCACTTCGTTCACGGCCGCGGCGCCGGGCAGCTCCCGGACGTATTCTTCGGGCCCTTCCTGCAGCAGGCCGAGTATTCCGGAAAACCGCTCCCGGTACTCGCCGAGGCGTGGGTCATCGGGCAGGACCGCGAGTCGAGGGTGACCGCTGGCGAGGCCCACGGCCTCCTGCAGCGGGTTGGCGACGAGCGCGCCGGCGGCAAAGGAGGAGCTGGTCTGGTCGTGGACGAGCCACGCGACCGGGCTCCTGCCGAGCCCGCTGTGCAGGAGGCGCAGGACCTCCTTGTCGACCGATCGGAAGATGAAATGACGGCCGTCCGCGGACTCAAAATGGAGGCTGCGCGTCTCCTGCCCGCCCCCCTCCTTGGTCGGGCGCAGTCCGCCCTCGAAGTCTCCAAGGTCGAGCACCTCCACTGTGATCGGCTGCTTCCAGAGATCGCGATACTGGCTCCCGAGAAACACCTGACCGAGGGCGTTGATATCATACCCCTTGTTCACCACCAGCTCGACGGAGTCGGCACCGGGCGGCGTCGGGAAGCGCGCCATGGTGATGCGGGGGAGGACCGGTACGACGAGAAGCACGGCAAGAACGAGGAGCGCCACACCGATGCGCTTGAGCCACCTGCCCAGAGTCTTCACGTTGGTTCTCTGGCGCAATCAGCCGCGGCGGCTAGCTTCCCGCTGCCGAGGCGGATCGTCCGCCCCGCGCACGCGCAGGCTGTCGCACTCTGACACAGGAGGGCGTCGATGAAGGGTCTCACTCTCGCGGGAATCCTGGTGGCCGCCTTGGGCGTGTTCATTCTCGTCCGCGGGCTCAGCTACAAGTCTTCCGACACGGTACTCGAGGTCGGAGGTCTCAAGGCTTCGGTCGAGGAACGGCGCACCGTCCCAACCTGGGTCGGCGTCGCGGCGATCGTGGGAGGGCTCGTGCTGGTCGGAGCCGGCGCACGGAAGAAGTAGCTCGTGAGCGTTTTCATGTGGCCAGCCTCCCCCGAATGAGATCGCGCGAAAACGGGCATCGTTGACGGCTCTATCGAGCCGCCCTCAATGCCCGCATCCACCGGTACAGCTTCACCGGCCGATCAGGTCATCCGCTTGCTCAAAACACGACGTACCGGGTGATGCCCTTTGCACACCCCTGACTCAGGGACGGGCCGGGGCTTTCCGGCTCCAGTACCGGCTCAAGCCGTGCCAGCAGGCATCGGGGCCCGCCCCTGCCAGGAACTTCTTGGCCCGCTCCGGCTCCACCCGGCCGTCGATCCACTCCTCGAGGCGGCTGGTGAACCAGGCGATTCGGCTGGCCTCCGACCCGGTGATCGACAGGCTGTCGCGCGCATACTCCGACCATGCCAGCAGCCCCGATCGCAGCTCTTCCAGGTGTCGTGCAGGATTGCGCGAAGGACCGTAGTGCGTCAGCACGATCTCGGAGGGCTCGAGCATCCGGATCCGGTGAATGGAGTCGAGCCACGCTTCCAGATCGAACTCGGGAGGCGGAGTCACCGGGAGTACGCAGGGAAGGCCGGGACTCATCACGCCGGCGGTGTCGCCCACGAAGGCCACTCCGCTCGCCGGCTCGAAATAGGTGACGTGGTGCGAGGCGTGGCCGGGCGTGTAGGTCACGACGATGTCGCGTCCGCCGAGCTTCAAGCGTTCGCCCCCCTCGAGCGCCTGCACCTGTTCCTGCGGCACCGGCGCCACTTCACCCCAGAGCTCGCCCATCCGTGCTCCGTAGAGTCGCGTCGCGCTGGCGAGAAGCTTGGACGGGTCGATCACATGCGGAGCGCCCTTCGCATGCACGAAGACCCGGAGCCGCGGGTTGTCGCGGACGATCGTGCCGGTGCCGCCGGCATGGTCGAGGTGGATGTGGGTGAGGAGAATCCCGAAAAGGTCGCCGACGCCGTAGCCGTGCAGTGCGAGCCCGGCGCGGAGACTCGGAAGGGTCGAGGCGGGACCCGGATCGATGAGCAGCGGCCCTTCGGGGGTTGGGAGCACGCACGCGGCAACTGACTCGCGGCGGCCCATGTGCATGAGATCGATCAGCGCATAGCTCGTTGCGTGCTCTTCAGGCATGCATATAGGATAACCCACCGTGATTATCCACGACGTCGGTATTGTGGGCCTCGGCGCGATGGGGAGCATGACCGCGCTCGAGCTCGTCCGCCGTGGGAAGGGCGTGATCGGCTTCGACCGGTTTCGTCCCCCGCATTCCTTCGGCTCGTCGACCGGCCGGAGCCGGATCATTCGCGAGGCGTACTTCGAGCATCCCCAGTACGTCCCCCTGGTCCAGCGCGCCTACGTGAAGTGGGCCGCGCTGGAACAGGAGGGGAGGGTGTCGCTCCTGAGCTCGACCGGCGGGTTGATGATCGGGCCACCGAACGGAATCCTGGTGTCGGGCGCCCTGCGCAGCGCCGAAATGCATGGATTGCCCTTCGAGCGGCTCACCGGCAGCGAGCTTCGCCGGCGCTTCCCGGTGTTCCGTGCCCGCCCGAACGAAGTGGGTCTCTACGAGCCTCGCGCCGGGGTGCTCCGGCCCGAAGCGGCCATCGACACTGCGCTCGCGCTCGCCGCGTCGGCGGGCGCCGTCCTCAGGTACGATGAACCGGTGCTCCAGTGGCGCCCCTCCGCGGAGGCAATCCTGCTGCGGACAGGAGCGGGGGAATACCGGGTGCGGCGGCTGATCCTCGCGGCGGGAGCCTGGATGGCGGGGGCGCTCCCGGGCTCCCGGCTCGGCCTGACGGTCGCGCGGCAGTCGCTGTTCTGGTTCGAGCCGGAAGGCGATCGCGCGATGGTTTCGGCGGAGCGGATGCCGATTTTCATCTGGGAGTGGGCGCCCGGAGAGATGTTCTATGGGTTTCCCGACCAGGGTGCAGGCGTGAAGGTCGCGATTCACCATCAGGGCGAGCCGGCCGATCCCGACACGGTGCGACGGACAGCTGATCCGGAGGAAGCGGGCCACCTTCGCGCGATCATGGCCGAGCGGACCCCGGTCTTCAACGGCCGGCTGCTGGAGAGCGCGGTCTGCCTCTACACGAACACCCGTGATGGCGATTTCCTCATCGACCGCTCCCCCGCCGACCCTCGTGTGATCCTCGCCAGTCCATGCTCCGGCCACGGCTTCAAGTTCGCGCCAGCCCTCGGGGAGGTGCTGGCGGACCTCGCGGAAGACCGGCAGCCGGCATTCGACATCACCCCGTTCCGGCTGGGACGCTGAGACCCCCGGCCCAACCAGCCGTCGGCTATAATTCCCCTCGTGCCGAAAGCATCTCCGCCGGTCGAGCCCATCGCCCGCGCCCTCTTGGGTCGGGCCATCGACTACGCCGGCCTCTTTCCTCCTGCCACACTGCCGCTGCCCGAGGTGCTCTCCAACTACATGGAGTACCGCGCCGCGCCGGACGCATGGGCGCTGGGCCGCCTCGTGGTTCCCGCCGACCGGCTCGCCGAGCTGACCGCTCTGGTCCGCGCCGATACCCAAAGCGGCAATTCCGCCGATCCGCTTCCGATTTCCGCCCTCGTGGGCACCGGTACGGCGGACGACGTTGACGCAATCGAGCGCTTCAATCGAGAGCACACGGCCGCCCGGGTGGAGACGATCGAGGTCAAGGCCGGGTCCGCCGGCGTCGCGTTGGCGGTACTCGCGGCGATTCCGTCTGGATGGGTCAGCTACCTCGAAGTTCCGGTTGGAGAGCCAGGCGACGCGGTGCTCGATGTGGCGGCGGCGCGCGGCGCCCGCGCGAAAGTGCGAACCGGGGGAACGTCGCCCGACGCCTTCCCCGACGCCGACGCGCTGACACATTTTCTGGCCGCCGCGGAAAAGCGCGGCGTGCCGTTCAAGGCGACGGCCGGACTGCACCATCCTCTCCGTGGCACCTTTCCCCTGACCTACGCCACCGGCGCGCCCGCGGGAACGATGTACGGCTACCTGAATGTTGCGCTGGCGGCGCTCCTCGCCTGGTCGGGGCGCTCGGAAGTCGCGGTCCGCGACGCGCTGCTCGAATCCGATGCGTCGGCGCTTCGAATCGAGAACGCCTCTCTCAAGTGGCGGGACGAATCCTTCCCCTGGGAGATTCTGCAGACCATGCGGTCGGAGTTTTTCCACGGCTTCGGCGCCTGCTCCTTCCGCGAGCCGCTGGACGAGTGGCCGCTGTGAGCCACGGCGAGACCTACGGTGTCGATGAGACCCATGAGCCCGGCCTGCGCTCCTGGGTGGAGACGGCGAACCTCGCGGGGACCGACTTTCCCTTGCAGAATCTTCCGCTCGGGGTCTTCCGCCGGAAGGGGACGGGCGAGGACGCGCGCATCGGTGTCGCGATCGGAGACCAGATCCTGGATCTCCACGGCGCGGCCACCGCGGGCGTCCTTGCCAGAGTCGCCCCGCCGGTGCGGGTCGCCTTGCTCGGCACCACGCTCAATCCGCTGATGGCGCAGGGTCGCGTCGCTGCCCGAGGCCTGCGGCGCGCAGTGCATGGTGTGCTGCGGGCGGATTCCTCCCTGAGGAAGCCGGACCCGGCGCTCCTCATTCCCATGGAGGAGGCGGAGCTGCTGTTGCCGGCGGAGATTGGTGACTACACCGATTTCTATGCCTCGATCCATCACGCCAGCAATGTGGGGAGCATGTTCCGTCCCGACCAGCCGCTGTTTCCGAACTACAAATGGGTTCCGATCGGGTACCACGGCCGGGCCTCGTCGATCGTCGCGAGTGGATCGCCGATTCCCCGGCCCTGGGGGCAGACTCGCGACGACAGTGCCGCGGCACCGGTGGTCGGTCCTTCGCGCGCGCTCGACTACGAATGTGAAATGGCGGCGTGGGTCGGTCGCGGAAATGCCCGGGGCGAGGTGGTACCCATGGACCGGGCCGAGGAACATCTCTTCGGCCTGGGACTCTTGAACGACTGGTCGGCGCGCGACGTCCAGCGCTGGGAGTATCAGCCGCTGGGTCCCTTCCTCGGCAAGAATTTCGGCACCACCATCTCCCCGTGGGTCGTGACCCTCGACGCGCTGGAGCCCTTCCGCGTCGCGCCCACCGCGCGGGCGCCGGGCGATCCGGAGCCGCTCCCGTACCTCGATTCCGACGCCAACCGAAGCCGGGGGGGAATTGGCGTCGAACTCGTAGTGCATTTGTCGAGTGCCGCGATGCGGCGGGAAGGGGTGTCCCCGCTCCAGGTCAGCCGCTCGAACCTGAGCATGATGTACTGGACGTTCGCGCAGCTCGTCGCCCATCACACCAGCAACGGGTGCAATCTCCGGCCCGGAGACGTTCTTGGCACCGGCACCATCTCCGGACCGGCAAAGGAGAGCCGGGGCTGCCTCCTCGAGGTGACGTGGCACGGGCGTGATCCGCTCCTCCTGCCAACCGGAGAGTCGCGCCGCTTTCTCGAGGACGGTGACGAGGTGATTCTCCGGGGGCGATGCGAGCGCGATGGGTTCACCGGGATCGGTTTCGGCGCATGCTCCGGAATCGTCGGATGAAGGTGCCGGTCACGACGACCTACCTCGAGATGCGCTCCCGGGAGGCGCTCCGTCTCGCCCGCCGGGTGCCCGATGACATGCTCCTCGTGCGGGCGGGGATTCCCTCGCCGGTGCTGAATCGGGCGCTCTACACCGGGATCGGGGGCGACTGGTTCTGGATGGACCGGCTCTCCTGGGACTGGCGGCAGTGGATGACCTGGCTCAGCCGGCCGGAGGTGGAAACCTGGGTCGCGCATCAGGCGGGAACCCCGGCGGGCTACTTCGAGCTCGAGCTCCAGCCCGAAGAGAATGTCGAGATCGTCCACTTCGGGGTGCTCCCCCAGTTCGCGGGGAAGGGCATCGGCGGTTACCTGCTCTCCCAGGCGGTGCACCGCGCCTGGGCAATGCACCCCGGCATCCGGCGCATCTGGGTGCACACCTGCACGCTCGATCACCCTGGAGCGCTCAAGAACTATCTCGCGCGCGGATTCTCGGTCTTCAAGGAAGAGGAGTCCCAAATGGAGCTACCGCACCAACCACCGGGGCCATGGCCCGGCGCGGCGAGGCCCGGATGAGTCTCGCCGAGCTTCGCCGCGCCTATGCGAAGGCCGTGCTGGACGAGCACTCGCTGGATCCCGATCCGCTGCGGCAGTTCATGTCGTGGCTGGATGAGGCCCAGCACGCTGAGCTCCTCGAGCCGAACGCGATGACGCTCGCGACCTGCACGCCGGACGGCCACCCATCCGCTCGCGTCGTCCTCCTCAAGGCCGCCGACTCCGCCGGCTTCGTGTTCTTCGGCGATTGCCGGAGCCGGAAGGGGCGAGAGCTGACCGCGAATCCCCGCGCGGCGCTGGTATTCTGGTGGGGGGAGCTCGAGCGCCAGGTGCGCATCTGCGGGACGGTCAAGACCGTCTCCGACTCCGAATCGGTGAGGTACTACGATTCCCGCCCCGAAGGAAGCCGGATCAGCGCGTGGGCGTCGCAGCAGAGCGAGGTGGTGCGCGACCGGGGCCAGCTCGAGCGCCAATGGGCCGATGCGCGGATGATGCACGCGGGCGAGAAAATCCCCCGTCCCCCGTATTGGGGCGGCTTCCGGGTGATCCCCCGGGAGTATGAATTCTGGCAGGGTCGCCCCGACCGGTTGCATGACAGGCTGCGGTACCGGTGGCTGGATACTGGTGCCTGGATGCTGGAGCGGCTGTCGCCATAGGCGAAGATTGTCACCCTCCGCCGCTTCGCTGCGCTCAGGGTGACACACCACTTGCATACGAGATTATCCATGCGTTCAACTCGGCTCCTCGCCTGCTCCCTCGCCTTCGCCACGACCGCCGCCGCGCAAGCCGCCCGTCCCCAGCTCACGGTCCCGTGGATCATGCGCGGGCCGGAAAACACCGGGCGGGAGCCCTCCACTGTGCGGTGGAGCCCCGACGGACAGTGGATTCATTTCCGCTGGCTTCCCCCCGGCACCGACTGGAAGGAGACCCTCAAGCCCTATCGGGTTCGTGCAGTCGCAGGGGCGGTACCGGAGGCATTGCCCAGGGCGGTGGCCGATTCGCTGGAAGCCGCCGTTGCGGACGGACCGCTCTCACCCGACCGCCGCCGGCGGGTCGTCTCGCTGCGAGGGGATCTCTATCTCGTTGAGCTTCCGCTCGGCCGGACCCGACGGATCACCGCGACGCCTTCAGTCACCGAGTCGAATCCCTCCTTCGACCGGGAGGGCCGCCGGGTGTTCTTCCGGCGGGACAACAACATCTTCGCGCTCGACCTCGTGCAGGGCGGCGAGCAGCAGATCACCGATATCCGGAGCGGCCCCGCCCCCGAAGCACCCAAGCCTGCGGCCGGCGCGCGCGCGTTCCTCGAGCGGGAACAGCAGGCGCTCATCCTCGCCATGCGGGACCGCAAGTGGCGCGATAGCGTCGACAAGGCCGAGCGAGAGGCCCGGGACTTGGGGCGTCCGAAGCCGTTCTTCCTGGCGCGCGGAGAGCAAGTGCGCAATCTCGAGCCCTCCTCGAGCGGGCGGGCAGTGCTCGTGCATCTTTCCACCGGCGCCACCGACGCCCGCACCGAGATGGTTCCCAACTACGTCACGCTCACCGGGTTCGTCGAGGATCTTCCCGCGCGCATCAAAGTGGGTGACGCGCAGGACAAGGAGCGCCTGGGCGTGCTGACCGTCGAGACCGGCGCGGTCACCTTCATCCGGCCCGTGCCCGGGGACAGCAGCGACATCTACGGCAATCTGGCGATCGCGGGATGGAATGAGGCCGGCACCCGCGCGCTCACCTTTGCCTGGTCCCGCGAGTACACCACGAGGCGCCTGCTCCGCGTGGATGCCGACTCCGCGCGGGTTACGTCGATCGACGTCCTGCGGGACACCGCGTGGGTCGGCGGGCCCTGCGACGGATGCGGCGGCTGGCTTCCGGGGGACGCCGGCGTCTGGCTTGTTTCCGAGGCAGACGGGTATTCCCACCTCTACACCATGGCGGCTGATGGCAGCGATCGCCGCCAGCGCACCAAGGGAAAGTGGGAGGTGCTGGCGGCCGAGCTGACGCCCGACCGGTCCCGCTGGTTGCTGCATACGAGTGAGGCGTCCCCCTACGAGCGCCACGCGTACCTGCTCCCGATCGATCCAACCCGCCAGCCGTCCATCCGCCTCACGACCGACGTCGGCGGCCATACGGTGGTCCTGTCCCCCGATGGGAACCAGCTCGCCGATCTCCTCTCCACCGCCAACCGGCCGCCGGAGCTCTTTCTCCAGCCGACGCGCGCGGGGGGGGGCAGGAACCAGCTCACCACGTCGCCCACCGCGCAGTGGCTCAGCTATCCCTGGCTCAAGCCCGACATCGTGAACATCCCCGCGTCCGACGGTGTACCGGTGCCGGCGCGGATTTATCGTCCCGCCGACGTGGGCGCCCGGCCCAACGGCGCGGCGGTGATCTTCGTCCACGGCGCAGGGTACCTGCACAACGTGCACAACTACTGGTCTTCCTATTTCCGCGAGTACCAGTTCCACCATTTGCTGGCAACCCGGGGCTTCGTCGTGCTCGACGCGGATTACCGGGGCTCGGCGGGGTATGGCCGGGACTGGCGCACCGCGATCTATCGCCACATGGGTGGGCGGGATCTGCAGGATCAGGTGGATGCGTCGAACTACGTCCAGCGCACCTACGGCATCGAGGCGGAGCGGGTCGGGATCTACGGTGGGAGTTACGGCGGGTTCATCACCCTGATGGCCCTCTTTACCGAGGCCAAGTCCTTCGGCGCGGGCGCCGCGCTCCGCTCGGTGACTGACTGGGCGCATTACAATCACCCCTACACCGCCGAGATTCTGAACCAGCCGCAGGAAGACTCCGTCGCCTTCAGGCGCTCCTCGCCGATCTACTTCGCGGAAGGCCTGGAGGATCCGCTGGTAATGCTCCACGGCATGGTGGACGTCAACGTGCACTTCCAGGATGTCGTGCGCCTGGTGCAGCGGCTGATCGAGCTCGGCAAAACCGACTGGGATCTCGCGATCTATCCGGTCGAGGATCACGGGTTCATGCGTCCCGATTCGTGGACCGATGAGTACCGCAGGATCCTCGGACTCTTCATGGCGCGGCTTCCGAAGCCATGAGCCAGGCGCTCCAGCGGGGCATCCGCCTGGCCCAGCTCGGGCTGGTGGTGAACGGCGTTCTCGCGATGGTCAAGCTGGTCGCGGGAATCCTCGGCCATTCCTATGCCCTGATCGCGGACGCGGTCGAATCGGTGGCCGACCTCTTTGGCTCGCTCATCGTGTGGGGCGGGCTGCGGCTTTCGTCCCGCGATGCCGACACCCGGTATCCGTTCGGCTACGGAAAGGCCGAGGCGGTCTCCGCCGCAACGGTGGGGATGCTGCTCTGCGGTGCGGCCATCGGGATCGCCATCCAAGCCGTTCGCGAGATTCTCATTCCGCACCACGCCCCCGCGCCGTTCACGCTGGTCGTCCTGGTGCTGGTGGTGGTGGTGAAGGAAATGCTCTTCCGATTCGTGCTGCGTGGCGCCGAGCAGATCGGCAGCCAGGCGGTGAGCGCGGACGCGTGGCACCACCGCGCCGACGCGATCACGTCCAGCGCGGCATTCGTCGGGATCAGCATCGCGCTGATCGGCGGTCCGGGCTGGGAGGAAGCCGATGACTGGGCCGCGCTCGGCGCGTCGCTGCTCATCCTCTACAACGGCACCACGATTCTCAGGCCGGCGCTGCAGGAGCTGATGGACCGCTCGCCGAACGAGGAGCTCCTCCACGTGGTGGACGCAGTGGCCCAGAGCGTGGACGGGGTGATGGCGACCGAAAAGCTCCGGGCCCGGAAGAGCGGGACGCGCTTCCTGCTCGAGATGCACGTGCAGGCCGATCCTGCAATGTCGCTGCAGGACGCGCACATCCTGAGCGGCAAGGTGAAGCGCGCGATCCTCGTCGCGGTGCCCAGCGTACAATACGTGCTCGTCCATATGGAGCCGTTCGAAGACCCGTGACGCTCGAGTCGCGGTTCGACCGGCATCTCGCCGGACTCGAGCTTCCCGCCGGGCCGGCGCTCGTCGCGGTCTCCGGCGGAGCCGACTCGCTGGCCCTCCTCGGCCTCCTCGTCCGCTCGCCCGCGGCGGGAGAGCTGACGCTCCATGTCGCCCATGTCGATCACGGAATCCATCCGGACAGCGCCGCCGTCTCCCGCGCCGTGCAGAAGGTGGCGGAGGAATACGCCCTTCCGTTCCACGTCACCCAGCTTGGCCTTCCGCCAGAGACATCCGAAACCGCCGCCCGTGCCGCGCGATACGACTGGCTCCTCGCCCTGGCCGAGCGCCTCAATGCCCCGATCGTCTTTACCGCGCACCATCGGGACGACCAGGTCGAGACGATCCTGATGCGGGTGCTCAAGGGCTCCGGTCCCGCGGGGCTCGCCGGCATTCCGGCGCGGCGCGATCGCCTGGTCCGGCCTCTCCTGCCGTTTCGCCGGGAGGAGCTCACCGGGTATCTGCGCGGGCTCGGGCGGCCGTGGTGGGAGGATCCCGCGAACACCGATCCGCGCCACGAGCGATCGTGGCTCAGGACCGTAGTGCTTCCCCTCCTCCGCCAGCGGGTGTCCGACGTCGACCGGCGGCTTCTCGTGCTGGGCCGTCAGGCGGCGGCGGACCGCGCGGGGTGGGACGCGCTCCTGGGGCAGATTCCGGGGCTCGAATTGGAGGCTGGCACGGACTCGGTTTCCGTTGCTGCGACTCCGCTCCGGGGGTATGATTCGACCATTCTACGGGCCTTGCTCGGCGCCCTGGGTCGGCGGGCCGGATGCGTGGTGGGGTCGGCGCGGGGTGCCCGGATCGAGCGGCTGCTCGCCAGAGGCCGAAGTGGGGCGGTCGCGGAGCTCGGTGGGGGGTTCGCCGCGGAGCTCTCGTTCGGCCGCCTCCGTCTCTTTCGGGGGGCTCTGCATCGTCCCCTATGGGGGCAGACAGCATGCGAGGGGTCTTCCGGCACCCTCCACCTCGGCCTGTGGCAGATTTCCTGGCACCAGGAGCCGGCTCCGGACCGGTTGGATCGGAAGCAGTCGGCCAGCTGGTTCGCGGATGGCAGCTACACCGTCAGGCCATGGCGGGCGGGGGACCGGATTCGGCCGTTCGGAGGCATCGGAAGGAGACTCGTCGTGCGCTGCATGCAGGACGCGAAGGTTCCACGCAGCCTGCGGGTCGGCTGGCCGGTTATCGAGGTGGATGGTGAGGTCGTGTGGGTTCCGGGAGTCTGCCGCTCGGCGGCCCGGATTCCGGCCCCGGGCACTCTGGCGAGGCGCATCGATGCCCAGCAGTCCTGAAGTTCTGCGCCGTACCGGCGGACGAACGGTCAAGTCCATCGTGTACGACGAGGCGGCGATCGCGCGGAAGGTGGCCGAGCTGGGCGCCGAAATTACCCAGGCGTATCCCGACGGGGATCTCCTGGTGCTGGGGTTGCTCAAGGGGAGCTTCATTTTCCTGGGTGACTTGGTGCGCAAGATCGAGCGGCCGTTGCAAGTTGATTTTCTGGTCGCCAGCTCCTACGGCTCCGGCACGACGTCGTCGGGGAATGTGCGTCTGCTCTACGATCCGGAGACGCAGCTCGAGGGCAAACACATCGTGCTGGTCGAGGACATTGTGGACACGGGGAGCACTCTTCGGAAGCTCCTTGGGGTGCTCCAGGAGCGGGCGCCGGCCTCGCTGGCCATCTGCGCGCTGCTTGACAAGGTGGAAATGCACCAACCGATGCCCGAAGTGCGCTTTGTGGGATTCCAGGCGCCGACCGCCTTTCTGGTCGGCTATGGCCTCGATCACGCTGAAGACTACCGGCATCTTCCCTTTATCGCGGACTTGATGTGATGCAGCAGAGACCCCCGAAGCCTTCCATGCCCAACTGGTCGGGGCTGAGCAAGAACCTCGCGCTCTGGCTCCTGGTTGCGCTGCTCGCTGTCACCCTCTTCCAGCTCATGCAGAAGCGGGCGGGCGGCAGCGAAGTGCTCTCCTACACCGAGTTCAGCCGGCAGCTCGACGCCGGCAACATCAAGGCGGTCGAGGTCTACAGCGGCAAGGAGGTGCGGGGAGAATTCCGCAACGCGGTGGCGCAGGGAGCCGGCCAGGTCCGGAACTTCACGGTCAATCTGCCGATCGCGAACAGCGAAGCGATCCTCAAGCGTCTCGAGGACGCCGGTGTCGCCATTACCGCCAAGGAGCCCAAGAGCGGGATCGTGTCGATCCTGGTGGCGATGCTTCCCTGGATCGTCATCTTCGCGATCTGGTTCGTGCTGATACGGCAGATGCAGTCGGGGGGCAACCGCGCCTTCTCGTTCGGCAAGTCGAAGGCCAAGATGCTCACCGGCGACACGCCGAAGATCACCTTTGCCGACGTGGCGGGCGCCGACGAGGCGAAGGTCGAGCTCCAGGAGATCATCGAGTTCCTCAAAGACCCGCAGAAGTTCACCCGCCTCGGCGGACGGCTGCCCAAGGGCGCGCTGCTGGTGGGTCCCCCGGGCACCGGCAAGACGCTCCTCGCCAAGGCGGTCGCAGGTGAAGCGGGCCGGCCCTTCTTCTCGATGTCGGGCTCCGATTTCGTCGAGATGTTCGTCGGCGTCGGTGCCTCGCGGGTTCGCGATCTCTTCGAGCAGGGAAAGGCGCATGCCCCCTGCATCATCTTCATCGACGAGATCGACGCCGTCGGCCGCCACCGCGGCGCCGGCCTGGGGGGCGGACACGATGAACGGGAACAGACGCTCAACCAGCTCCTGGTCGAGATGGACGGGTTCGAATCGAATGACGGCGTGATTCTGATCGCGGCCACCAACCGGCCCGACGTACTCGATCCCGCGCTCTTGCGTCCCGGCCGTTTCGACCGGCAGATCGTGGTGGATTTTCCGGACGTGCGGGGCAGGGAGGGCATTCTCCGGGTGCACACCCGGAAGATTCCCCTCGCGTCCGACGTGCGGCTCGACGCGCTGGCCAAGGGAACCCCCGGTCTCGCCGGCGCCGACCTCGCGAATCTGGTCAACGAGGCCGCGGTGCTCGCGGCTCGGCGCAACAAGACGCTGGTGGACATGCAGGACTTCGAGGACGCCAAGGACAAGGTGATGCTCGGTGTCGAGCGGCGGAGCCTGGTGCTCACCGAGGACGACCGCAAGCTCACCGCGTACCACGAGGCGGGGCACACCGTCGTGTCGCTGCAGACGCCGGGCGCCGATCCGATCCACAAGGTCACGATCGTGCCGCGCGGCCGCGCCCTCGGGCTCATGACCTCGCTTCCCGAGACCGACCGCTACGGCCACACCAAGGAATTCCTGCTGGGACGGCTCGCCATCGCGTTCGGCGGCCGGGTGGCGGAGGAGTTTGTATTCGGGCAGGAAAAGGTCACCACCGGTGCCGGGAGCGACATCCAGTTCGCCACCAACGTCGCCCGGCAGATGGTGACGGTGTACGGGATGAGCGAGAAGGTCGGCATGATGGCGGTGGGCAACAAGGAGCAGGAAATCTTCCTGGGCCGGGAGTTCGCGCAGAAGCGCGAGATCTCCGAACACACCCAGCGAATGGTGGACGAGGAAGTGAAGCGGCTGCTGGACGAGGCCCACGGCCACGCGCGCGAGCTCCTGACGTCGCACCGTGAGCTGCTCGACCGGATCGCGCTCGCACTCCTGGAGCGCGAGACGCTCGATTCGGAGGACGTGCTGATTCTGCTCCGCGGGGAGACGCTGCCGCCCCGCGTGTTGCACGTCCCGCTGCCGTCCTACAACGTGAAGCCCGGCGGGCCCGCCGCGGCCGTCCGCGCGCCGCCGATGCTGGGAGCGCCGCCCGCCGAACCCGCCGGCGCGTGATCGTAGCACCGCTCGGCGGCCGTCCGGAGGATATGGTCCGCGTCGCCCTCCTGTCCCATGGATGGGAGGGCGATCTTGCGCGCACGACCGCCGACAGCGTCGAGATGCTCGCCTTCCATCTGACCCAGCTCGAAGCGACCACCCTCGAGGCGCTCGTGACCAGCGGCTCCCGGCTCGGCCTCGATGTCATCACGGGTGACGATTGGGCGCTGCTCGCGGGACCGCGCGCGCGTCTCTCGGCGCTGGCCCGTCCGTGGACGAGTCCGGCACCGCTCGTCGAGCTCGCGACCCTGCTCGGTCACGCGCTCCCCGCCGAGGACCCGATTCGCTGGCAGACGGCCCGGGGCCCGGTCGCCCTGGATCGTCCCACGATCATCGGCATCGTGAACGTCACACCCGACTCCTTCAGTGATGGCGGGCGCCTCGCCGGAGTCGAGGACGCGCTGCGCCACGCCGAGCGGCTCGTCACCGAGGGTGCGACGATTCTCGATGTCGGCGGGGAATCAACCCGGCCCGACGCCGTGGCTGTTTCCGCCGCGGTGGAGCGCGAGCGGGTGATTCCCGTGATCGATGCCATCGCCCGGCGGCTTCCGGAGATTCCGATCTCGGTGGATACGGTGAAGGCCGAAGTGGCTGAAGCGGCACTCGACGCCGGCGCCGCCATCGTGAATGATGTGTCGGGACTCCGGCTCGATCCCCGGATGGCCGCCATGTGCGCATCGCGCGGCCCGGGGCTCATCGTCATGCATTCCCGGGGGGGCGTTTCGGATATGGCGTCGCTCGGGCACGCCGAGTATCCCACCGGCGTCCTGGTGGAAGTCATCGCCGAGCTGGCTGCGGCGCTGGGGCGGGCGCGCCTGGCCGGCATCCAGTCGGAGCGCCTCGTGATCGATCCCGGTCTCGGATTCGGGAAGACCCCGGAGCAGAACATCGAGCTGCTTCGCGGCGTGGGCGCGCTCCGGGTACTCGGCCGCCCGATACTGGTCGGGCCTTCGCGCAAGCGGTTTCTCGGAACGCTCACAGGGCGGCCGGTCGAGGAACGGGATCCGGCGACGGCGAGCGCATGCGCTCTCGCGTGGGAAGCGGGGGCCCGGTTGTTTCGGGTGCATGAGCCTGCCCAAACCCGCGATGCGCTCGCGATCGCGTCCGCCATTCGGCCACGATGACCTCTTCATTCCAGCCGTCCAGCCGTCCGCCCTACAAAGCCGCCGCCCTGGTCACGCTGGTCGTCCTCCTCGGGTACCTCATTTCCCTGGCGCCCAGCGTCACCTTCTGGGATGCCGGCGAGCTCATCGCCGCGATGAAAACTCTCGGCATCCCGCATCCGCCGGGGACCCCACTCTTCATCCTGATGGGCCACGTCTGGGGGATGATGCTTCCGTTCGGCGAGTTCGCCTTCCGGACCAATCTGCTGAGCGCGCTCTTCAGCGCCGCCGGCGCGGGCTGCTGGTTCCTGGTGCTGCAGGAGTCGGCCGGCCGGTATCTGGCCGACTCGGATCCCACCCGCCGCAACGTGCTGAGCCTCGCGGCGGCCGCGGCCGGCGTGCTCATCGCTGCGTTCGGTTTCACCAATTGGCAGAGCAGCAACGAAACCGAGGTGTACGCGGTGGCGACGTTCACCATCGCGGCGGTGTCGTGGCTCCTTCTGCGGTGGCGCGCGGCCCGGGGCACTCCACGGGCGGGCCGGTACCTGCTGCTGGTGGCGTATCTGCTCGGCATCGCGATCGGCAATCACCTGCTCGGGCTGCTGGTCGGTCCCGCGGCGGTGGCGTTCGTGGTGGCGGAGCTCCGAATCCGTCCCTCGAGTGATGCCGTCACCCGCCGACACGAATGGGGGGACGCCGCGGTCCTGGCCGGGCTCTGGGCTCTGTTGACTGGCATCGGTCTCGGCAACGCGACGCTCATCGCGATCGGCGCGGTGGCGTTTCTCGGGGCGCTGGCGTTCGCCGCGATGGCGGGTGAGGCCGTCTTCGGCGTGCTGATGCTTGGCATCGCGCTGGTCGGCGTCACGCCCTATTTCTACCTGCTGATCCGGTCGGGCCAGTTCCCGATGCTCAATGAAGCGGCCCCCGCGACCTGGGATGCGCTGCTCGCGGTCATCCGGCGCGAGCAATATCCGCCCCGGACGCTTCTCGACGATCCGACGCTACTGAGCGGACCCGACAATCCGGGCCGCACGCTCACGATCATCGGGCTTCAGCTTCTCAACTATCTGCAGTACTTCGACTGGCAATGGGCCAAGGCGCTTCCAGGCGCCCTCGGCAGCCTGCCGATCCGCACGCTCTTCACGCTCGTGTTCCTCACTCTCGGGATGCGCGGATTCATGCTGCAATGGCGGAGCGACCGAAGCGGGGCCTGGCTCCTTGGCGTGCTCTTCCTCATCACCGGCCTTGGGCTGGTGGCGTACATGAATTTCAAGCCGGGGTACAGTATCGGCTATGACCGGTATCCCAGCTCCGACCATCACGAGGTGCGGGAGCGGGACTATTTCTTCGTGGTGAGCTTCGTGGTGTGGGGTCTCTGGGCGGGGCTCGGGCTCCTGAGGCTTGCCGGGGATGTGGCCCGGCGGGTGGGCGGCTGGACGACCGGGCGGCTCCCAGCCGCCCGCCGCGTATTGCCATCGGCGGTCTTTCTCGCCGCGCTCATTCCGGTCGCCCTGAATTACGGCCAGGCCGGCCGGCGCCATGGTCCCGATGCCCGGCTGGCGGGCGACTTCGCGTACGATCTGCTCAACTCGGTGCCCCCCTACGGCATCCTGTTCACCTACGGCGACAACGACACCTTCCCGCTCTGGTGGGCCCAGGAAGTGGAGGGGATCCGGCGGGACGTGACGGTGGTCTGTTTGGCCCTGGCCCAGACCGAGTGGTACATGCGCCAGATGCGGGACAATCCGATCCGGCCGTTCGATGAAGCATCCGCGCCGGCAATCTGGAAGGGTCTGCACCCCGTGGCGCCGGACTGGCCGCTGCACACGATGACCGACCAGGAGATCGCGCAGGCCATTCCGCAGATCCTCCCCAGGGAAATCACCCTCCCGGTCGGCCCCTATTCGACTACGCTGGCGGCCAACACCGTCCTCTATGCCAACGATTTTCTGGTGCTGCGCGTCGTCCAGCAGAATTTCGGGCGCCGGCCAATCGTGTGGGGGCTGACGGCCGCGGGTAACAGCTTCGGTCTCGACCGGTTTCTGATTCAGCGTGGTATCGGGATCCAGATGCAGTCGGCTCCCGTGGATACGACCGAAGTCCGCTACGACGTCCGCCGCATGATGGGAGCGCCTCTCGACCTCCCGATGACCGAGCGTCTGCTGTTGGAGACATATCGCTATGCGCGGCTGCTGGAAGGACCCCGGCGCGAGCTCGAGAGCACGGCCAGCGGGATCGCGAGCACGCTGGGCCTGCCGTTCACCCAGATGGCCTACGCCATGGAGCAGCGGGGGGATACCGCCAGGACCGTCCGCTTCCTGGAGCGCGCGGCGCTCTTGTCGGGCAATCCGGCCATCGCCGCCGCGCTCGATGAGCTCAAGCGAACGGCGCCCGCCATACCCCCTTCGAGGTAGCCATGGGAACGCGTGTCCGGATGCTCCTCACGACGGGAATGATGATGGTTCTCCACGCCACAGCTTCCGCCCAGCGCTTCGAATCCCGCGATCTGGCCGGCCTCCGCTGGTTCAAGGGCAACACCCACACCCACACCACCGGGAGCGACGGTGACTCCCCGCCGGAGGTGGTGGCGCGCTGGTATAAATCGCACGGCTACCAGTTTCTGGTGCTCTCCGATCACAACGTCTTCACCGATCCCGCCCGGCTTTCGGCGCTGGTGGATTCGACGTTTCTCCTCATCGGGGGAGAGGAGCTGACCACCCAGGTGCAGCGCCGCCCGGTGCACGTCAACGGCCTCGCGCTGACGCAGCTCATCGCCCCGCGAAACGACTCCACGCTGGTCGGCACCATCCAGGCCAATGTGGATGCGGTGCGGGAGGCCTCGGGGGTGCCGCACATCAACCATCCCAACTTTCGCTGGGCGTTCGGCGTCACGGAGCTGCTGCAGGTTCGAAACGATTCGCTGCTCGAGATTCACAGCGGGCATCCCCTGGTCCACAACGAGGGGGGCGACGGCGCGCCGGGCATGGAAGCGGTGTGGGATGCGCTGCTCACCGCGGGCAAGCGGATCTACGGCATCGCGGTGGACGACGCGCACCATTTCCAGGGAGAATTCGCCCGGAACCGGTCCAATCCGGGACGCGGGTGGATCGCCATCGCCGCGCCGCGGCTCGACGCCGGCGAGCTGATGCGGAATCTCGAGCGCGGACGGTTCTACGCGAGCAGCGGAGTCGTCCTCGACAGCCTCTCGGTCTCGGACCGCGCGATGGCCCTCCGCATCCGGCCGGAGAGCGACTTCAAGTACACCACGACGTTCATCGGAGACGGAGGGAGGATTCTCGCGCGCGTGGGCGGCCTCGCTCCGCGATTCACCCTCGACGCCGGCAACCCGCTCGGCCTGACCTACGTGCGCGCGCGGGTGGACGACTCGGGTGGCGGGACGGCGTGGGTCCAGCCGGCGTTCGTGGTGCGCTGAAATGCCCTTCCGAGTGAGCTCGAGCGGCGGGCCGTTGGGAACCTTGATGGGCACTCCGTTCGCGGAGCTCTGGGAGGCCGCGTGTCAGGCCATAGGTACCGATCGTCCCTGCGCCTTGCCGAGCTCGATAGCCCGCAGCGATTCGTAGATCCGGAAGAGGACCATCAACAGCTCGCAGTAGATCCGGACGAGCAGCGGCCCGATGACGAGAACGAGGACCGCGGTTACGGCGGGGGGCACCGGGGACGCCGCCGCCAAAGCTTCGCCGTTGGCAAGTATGAGGAGACTGGCGATGACGCAGACCAGGACCCCGAGCCAGAAGAAGATCTGGATGACGGTCGGCGTGATCATCTTGCGGAAGGAGAGGAAGTCACCCATGGTGTGCTCCGGTGTGAGGGAAGAACGTTAGGCGCGGAGGAAGAGCAGAAGATGCGGTCCGGGAAAGGATTTGGCTAGAGTGCCGACAGGGTTTCTCCTTTTCGTTTCGCCCTGGTGGGGGCGGTGCAGGGCACCCCGACGGCGAACCTGCTCGCTATCACCCACGTCACGGTCATTGACGGGACTGATTCCATACCCCGGGCCGATCAGACGGTGGTGGTTCGGGGCAATCGCATCCTCCCGGTGGGCCCGGCG
Source organism: uncultured Gemmatimonas sp. (assembly GCA_964439025.1). Taxonomy (GTDB): domain Bacteria; phylum Gemmatimonadota; class Gemmatimonadetes; order Gemmatimonadales; family GWC2-71-9; genus JABFSM01. Next base: position 49,332 of record CAYTMW010000023.1, read on the forward strand.
TCTTCCACGCCGGTTCCGGCCGGGAGCCGGGTGGTGCCCGGCCGGGGGTGGACGTGGTCAAGCTCCACGGCCAGATGCCCCCCGCGGTCTACTTTGCCTCCGCGCGGGCCGCGCGCGAGCGGGGTCTCCGGGTGGCCGGGCACGTGCCGCGCACCATCACCCCCGCCCAAGCTTCCGATTCCGGGGTCGGCAGCCTCGAGCACCTGCTGCTGATCCCGGTTCACCGCACCCCCGCGGAATCGCTCGCGCTGGCGCCGCGCTTCCCGATTCAGAGCGTGCTGGGCCGGTGCACTTCGGGCGATCTGGCGCCGCTCTTCGCGCGATTCGTCCGCAACGGCACCTGGATCGTGCCCACGCTGGTCGCGGCATACGAAATCGCGCTCTGGCCCACCCGCGCGTTGCCGGGCGATGCGTTCGCCCAGCAGCTTCCCGACACGCTGCGCCGGTTCGTCGCGCAGATCTTTCAGATGCCGCCGGGGATTCCGGCCGACGCGAACGAAGTCGGCCGGGCGCTGTTCGAGAAGCGACTCGCTCTGGTGGGCGCTATGCGCCGGGCGGGTGTGGCGATGCTCCCGGGTACCGATGCGCCGCTGCGCAACAGTCCCCCGGGCTTCGGCCTGCACGAGGAGCTGGCGCTCATGGTACGCGCCGGCCGGCTACTTCGGCCTCCTCGATTCACTGGGGACGGTAGCACTCGGGAAGGTGGCCGGCCGAGTACTCCTGGGCGCCAGCCCGCTCCTCGATATTCGCAACACCCGCCGGGTGGAAGCCGTGCTGCAGTACGGCCTGCTGGTTTTCCCCTAAATACTCTACGGTGCCGTCAGGCGGTACACGCCGTAGGACCACAAGCGGCGAGCTCGCAAGTGGGGTCCGTGCCAGCCCATCTTCCGCAGCCGCATCCCGATCAGCCCGTTCATGATCCCATGGCCGACGAGCAGGAGCGTCCCCTGATCCGGCGCGATCGCGATGAGCGTTTCCGCCGCTTTCTGAGCCCGACGCCGGGCTTCGGCAAAACTTTCGACCTTCGGCGACCACCCGGCGTACCACGCGATCCGTGAGATCTTGGAATAGATCTGCGCCGGCAGCGGGATGGAAGACGGGACCTTCCCCGGCACCTCGATTTCGCGAAACACCGGATCGACGTAGGGAATCACCTCGGGAGCGAGGAGATGCAGCGACTCGACCGAGCGGCGCAGCGGACTGACGGCAAACCCCTTCGCGGTCTTCGCGATGCGCCGGAGCTCCGGTGATGGGGAATGGCCGGGATCGATCGGCGCCGCGTTCCGGCCCTGCACCCACTCCCCGAGCTCGCGTCCCGAGATGATGGAACTGTCGCTCCACTCCGGCTTGCCGTGACGGGCGAGAACGATCGTTCTCATCCCGCTCGTTGCTGGGCGGCCCAGGCCGCGAAGCGTGTGGGCGAGATGCCGAACTCCCGCTCGAGCGCGGGGATATCCACGTCGTAGCCCACCCGCTCGAACCACGCCAGCATGAGCGCGAAGTCTTCGCTGTTCTTTCGAACCTCCTCAATCGGAATGGGCACGTACTCGATGGGGCGGCCAAGGCCCCGGCTGAGCGCGGCGGCGGCGGCGGGCATGGTGAGCGCATCTCCGGCGAGGTCGATCTCCCGCCGGTTGAGAAGGACGGCCTCGGTGAACGCCCGGGCGCCATACTTCCCGATGTCCCGGACGGCGATCATCTGTAGCACCGTATCGGGCCGGAGCGCGGAGTGGATCGTATCACCATGAAGGAACCACGGCGACACCATGTTCTCCATGAAGAACACCGGCCGCAAGATCACGTGCGAAGGGAACTGCAGCCCGCGAATCGTCTCCTCGACCCGCCACTTGTTGTCGAAATGGGGAATGCCGGTTTTCCGGTGGGCCGATCCCACTGAGCTGTACACGAAATGCTGGACGCCGGCGCTCCTGGCGAGCGTCGCAAGACGCTTGCCCTGCTCCTCTTCTCCCTCGACGCCAGCCTCCCAGGTATTCTGCACGGCGAAGACGCCCCAGGCACCCTCGAGCGCCTTTGCGAGCGAGGCCGGGTCATTGAGATCGCCCTGGACGATCGCGATTCCGCGGCCGCCGAGCGCCCGCGCCGCAGGGCTGTCCGGCTTCCGGGTCATGGCGCGGAGATCGAAGCCGGCGCCGGTGAGCTCGTTCGCAGTGGCGCCGCCCTGCTGGCCGGTGGCACCGGTGATCAGAATGTTCCTGCGGTCAGGCACGAGTATTACCTCCCGATGGTTCGAATTGGCGCCCCGCTTCCACGAACGTCTCGATGCTCTTCGGGGAGACGCCGAAGCGGTCCGCCGCGATCGTCCAGTCGGTGAATCGGGCGTCGCGGGTCGCGGTAAAGTATCCCATCCGCATCATGCGGGACCCCACCTCGTTGAACGGCCGCAGCAGGAGCCCGCCCAACCAGAGCACCGGCACCGGGATCCGGCGGCGCTTTGCCTGAACGGCCATCTGCTTCTCGAGGAGCGTGACGAGCGCCTCGAACGAAAGGTTGGACGGCCCCCCGATCTCGATCGATTCATTGCGGACGTCCTCCCGCGCGAGGATCCGCACCGAGTACTCGGCGACGTCCTCGACCGCAATGAAGTTCGCGATGCTCCGTCCGTCTCCGAAGAGGACGGCTACCCCATTCTTGCGCATGCCGTCCGCCAGCATCCCGGCCCAGGTCTCCATGAAGGCGGTTGGGCGGAGCAGGACATAGGGCACCCCGCTTCCCCGGATGCGCTCCTCGATCGCGTGCTTGACCCGGAAAAAATCCACCGGGCTGTCGGGGCTCAGGCCTTGAGCCGAGAGATACACCAACCGCCGGACACCGGCGTGTCTGGCAGCGTCGCAGAGGGCGTCGTGGGCGGGCAGGTCGACCCGATTGGGGCTCGACGCCCCGCGCCCCATGACATTGTTGACACTGGTGAAGACCTGCCCTACCCCCTCGCAAGCCCGCCCCACGGCGGCGCGGTTGAGGAGATCCACGGCCACAGCCTCGGCACCCGCGGCCGCCAGGGAGGCGAGCTTCTCGGGATTCCGGCCCAGCGCGCGCACCGGAACCCCCGCGGCGGCGCCTGAATCGAAGAGCGGAACGATGTGCGGATGGTTGAGCCGGGCGGCGACCTGGATTTCGCGCTCGAATCGCTCGCCGACGAGGGCCGCGCTCACGGCCGGGCGAAAGAGCTTGAGTGCGAGCTCGCGATCGTGACGGGTGTCCCGCGCGAGGAGCACAACCGCCATGCCGCCGCGACCCAGCTCGGATGTGACGGTGTACCGGTCTGCGACCGCGCTGGCGAACTCGCTCCACTCCGCGGCGAGCGTCAGAGGGCTACCAGGTCAATAGACTGCGATCGTCGAGGAAGACCGCGACGCCGACGAGCGAGGTGAGACTCGGCCCCTTCTTGAAGGCCTGGACCGCCTCCCGCAACTCGGGCACAGAGGACCGGCCGGTTTGTCGGCGGTACTGTTGATACGTGGTCTTGAGCTCGCCGTAGACCCGATGGAGCGAGCGGGCTTCCCGTTCGCTATCGCCCGGTTTTGGGGCCAGCGCGGCGGACCCAAGGCGCGGGGGGCGGCGCTTTACCGATTTCGGGGCGGGGGTACCTTCCCGCCGCTCGAGCGCTGCCTCCACCCTCGCCACCCGATCCCTCACCCGGTCGGTGAGTGTCGGACGGGTGCGGATCGGCGTCCTGCCGGGGGAGAGTGGGCTGTCTTTCGGCATTCGGTCCCGCCATGAAAGGGGATGGCCGCCGGCCAGGTTGGAGGCGGGCGCAGCCTGCAATCTAACCCCCCTCCTCCCCCGGGGCTTTCCCTTCTACCCAGCGCTAAACCCCTTTAGATTTGGTGGTTATGGATTTCCCGGGCCTTCGGTCCCGTCTGGCCATGGTCCAGGACCGGATCCTGCACCACCAAGCCATTGGCGGCTGGACCCATCCGGTTCGGATCGTGGCCGTTACGAAGACGCATGGTCCCGAAGCAGTCCGCGCCGCGCTGGCCGCCGGACTCGAGGATGTTGGGGAGAACCGGGTCCAGGAGGCTCTGGCCAAGCAGGAGCAGCTTCTGGATGCACCTGTCCGATGGCACCTGATCGGCTCGCTCCAGCGAAACAAGGCGCGGCAGGCGGTAGGCCGGTTTGCGTTGATCCACTCTGTGGACCGCCTCGAGCTGGCAGACGAGTTGGCGAGACGGGTCCCCGAGGGGGGCAGGCAGGCGGTGCTGGTCGAGGTGAATTGCTCTGGGGAAGCGCGGAAGGGCGGGGTGGAGCCGGCTTCGCTCCCGGTGTTGCTCGAGCGGATCGCGGCGCTTCCGGCCCTCGAGTTGCGCGGACTGATGACCATGGCGGAGCTCACCAGCGACGAATCCGCCCAGCGCGCCGCCTTCGCCCGGCTCCGCGCCGAGCGGGACCGGATGCAGGCTGCGGGGCATCCGCTGCCGGAGCTGTCCATGGGCATGTCGGGTGACTATCCCGTCGCGGTGGAAGAGGGGGCGACGATGGTACGTCTGGGAACCCTGCTTTTCGGAGAACGCCAATCATGAGCAACGATGCGTTCCATCTGACGTCGCACGACGTACGCGCCCAGGAGTTTCAGCGGGTGCTCCGGGGTTACGATCCGGTCCAGGTCGAGGAGTTCAAGCAGCGGATGGCCGAGGAAATCGATCGCCTGGTTCGCGACCGGGTGCAGCTCGACGAGCGGGTCAAGGGGATGAGCGAACAGCTCAAGTCGTATCGCGATCGCGAGCGCGCGATGAACGATGCCCTGGTCCACGCGCAGCAGCTCCGCACCGATAGCCAGACCCAGGTGGACCGCGAGCGCGAAGTTGCGCTCCGCGAGGCACAGACGGAAGCCGAGGGGATCCTCCTCGCCGCCCGCACCGAAGCGGAGCGGCTCCTCGTGGATACCCGCGGAGAGCAGCAGCGG
>CAYTMW010000024.1:0-50492 GCA_964439025.1 uncultured Gemmatimonas sp.
CCCTCCGCCCCCGCCGCCAGGCCCGCCGCCGCACGCCCCGCCGCCGCCGAAGCCCCCCTGTCCCGGAGCCGGTGGCCGCGGATCGCTGCACAGATTCCACTGCACCCGGTTGATACCCGCGTCGCCGGTGGCGCTGAGGGTCCGGAATAGCGCGCCCGTCGCCAGGTCGGTGATGCTGAGCTTGACCCCGCTCGCCGGACTCTTGAGGTAATAGCTGATCGCGCTCCCGCCGGGCGCGTTTTCCCCGCGGAACCGCTTGGCGCCGGTGACCGAGCGGCGAAGACTGATGTCCTCCTTCCACGCCACCGGCTCGCGCGGCTGGAAGAGCGTCACATCGGTCGCGAGGACCGCGAGCGTCAGCTGTTGCAGCGGGGTGATGTCATCCATGACCCAGACGCTTCGGCCATGGGTCGAGAGCACGAGATCATTGTCGCGCGGGTGGATGACCACGTCGTCGATCCGCACCACCGGCAGGTTCGGCATCATTGGCTTCCACTCTGCCCCTTCGTCGAGGGAGACGAAGAAGCCGAACTCGGTCCCGGCATAGAGCAGCCGGGGATTCCTTGGATCCTGGCGCACCGTGTTGACGGTGCCGAACGCGGGCAGGTTGCTCGCGATCGGGGCCCAGGTGCGGCCATAGTCGCGGGTGACGAAGACGTACGGCTTGAGATCGTCGCTCCGGTGCCCGTCCAGCGAGATGTACGCCGTCGCGGGATCCAGGTACGACGGCTCGACCCGCGAGACGTAGTACTCGAAGGGGCCGCCGGGGATGTTCTTGCCCACCTCGGTCCAGGTGGCGCCGCCGTCCCGGCTGACCTGGATGAACCCGTCGTCGGTTCCCACCCAGTACACGCCGGGGAGGACCGGCGATTCCGCCACGTTGACGATCGTCCCGTAGAAGCTGGTTCCGTCGTCCTTCGAGTTGATGCAGGCGCCGGCCCGCGCGCGGCCGCAGCTCGGCAGCAATCCTTTGTAGCCGAGGATCTCTCGCTGGGTGCGATCGACCTGGCGGGTGAGGTCGCCGCTCATCGTCCAGGTCTCGCCCCGGTCCAAGGAGCGGAAGAACCGGTTCGCGCCGGTCAAGATGGTGCGCGGGTTATGGGGCGAGAGCACGATCGGCGTGCTCCAGTTCCACCGCAGCCGCACACCGGTGTCGGGCACCGGCCGAATCGTCGGGTTGATCCCGCCTCTCGGGCGGATGCTGGTGCTGGTTCCGGCCCGAAGATCCAACCGGTTCATCGCACCGTTCTGCGACTCGGTGAAGAGAATCGTGTGATCGGTTGGATCGATCGCGCTCCAGAATCCATCGCCGCCGCCGACCCGATACCAATCCTCCGAGAGGATCGGGCTCGACCGCCGCGAGCTGGGTCCGCACCAGCTCCCGTTGTCCTGGAGCCCGGTGCACACGTAATAGGGCCGGCGCATGTCCACCGAGGCGTGGTACGGCTGTCCCACCGCCCAGCTGCGCAGCGACTCCCAGGTCGCGGCGCCGTCGTGGGAGACATCCACCCCGCCGTCGTTGCCGTACATCACGTGTCTGCTGTCCTTCGGGTCGATCCAGATGGCGTGGTGGTCGCCGTGACCGAAGCCCGAGAGCGTCCGCCAGGTGCGCCCGCCGTCGGTGGACTTGGACGCGGAGGCCCCGCCGACGTACACGGTGTTCTCGTCGTTCGGGTCGATCCGGATCTGGCTGTAGTACATCGGCCGGTTGTTCTGATTGCTCCGGAACTCCCAGTTGCGGCCGCCGTCCGAAGAGCGCCACAAACCGGAGACCTGCGGATCGGGCGGCAGGGCCTGGCCGCCCTGGCCGCCTCCTCCTGCGAGCGCCGGGGCCGTCGTGCTGCGCGGTTCCTTGTCGGGGCCAACCTCGATCTGGGCGTAGATCACCAGCGGGTTGGACCGCGAGATGTCGAGCCCGATCCGCGCCATGGTGCCGCCCGGCAGACCATTTCCGCTGACCCGGGTCCAGTTATCCCCCCCGTCGGTGCTCTTCCAGATGCCGCTGTTGGCGCCGCCGCTGGCGAATCCCCATGGGGTGCGCCGCCGCTGGTACGTCGCCGCCCACAGCTCGCTGGGATTCGTCGGGTGCATCACGATCTCGGTGGCGCCAGTGTGTTCATCGAGATACAGCACCTTGCGCCAGGTGCCCCCGCCGTCGCTGCTCTTGAAGACGCCGCGCTCGGGGTTGGGGCCGAAGAGATGACCCACCGCGGCCACCCAGACTGTCTGGGGATTGGCGGGGTGGACCACGATGCGGGCGATGGATTGGGTTTCACGGAGCCCGGCGTGGGTGAAGGTCTTGCCGCCGTCGGTGCTCTTGTACACCCCGTCACCGAAGGAGGAGCTCTGCCGGTTGTTGGGCTCACCGGTGCCTACGTAGAGCACGTCGGAGTTCGAGGGCGCCAGCGCGAGATCGCCGATGGAGTGGGTGCCGTAGCGGTCGAAGATCGGCTCCACCGTGATGCCCGAATTGCTGGTTTTCCAGAGGCCGCCGGTGGCGAATGCGGTGTAGAAGGTGGTGGGGTTCTTCTCGTCCACCGCGATGTCGTTCACCCGGCCCCCTTGTCCGACCGGGCCGATGACCCGCCAGCGGAGGCCGCGGAGCAGGGGATCGGTCGGCTGGCTCGGTGTGGGCTGAGACGAAAGTCCCGAGGCGGCCAGCAGGGTCAGGAGAGCGGTCGGAAACGCGGCGAGACGGCGCACGGGCGAGCTCCGGTGGGGAAGGGCAAGGGGAGAATGTATCATCGGGCGCCGGCGTCGGTGCCCCGAATCCGCCGCACCAGCTCGGGGAGATTCTGGATCACCATGATCCGGGTTGCCGGACTGCGCCGCACCATGACGAAGGTCTTCCCGTCGGGAGAAATGTCGTAATTGGCGTGTGGGTTGCTGCCCACCATCTCGCCCACCGGGAAGAGCGCGCGCCGCGAGGTGACTTCGAGGGCAGGCTGGTTGCGCAAGCCGGCGACCATCAAGCTCACGTCCTGACCCACCGTGCCGCGGTAGAACACCTCCCGGCCGTCCGGCCCCCAGACCGGCTCGTTGCCTCCCTCCTGCGACACCTGAACCTGCTCCTCCTCGCGCTCGAGATGCCGCACGTAGACCTGCTGTTGTCCCGATTGATCGGAGACGAACGCGAGCCACTTCCCGTCGGGCGAGACCGCCGGGTATTGCTCCTGGAAGCTGCTCGCGACGAGTGGGTCGAGTGGGCCGCGGCCGCCGTTTCGGAGCCATCCGATGTCAAGGCGCGATCCGGGCCGCAGCGCCGTTCCGGTGGTGATCAGGCCGGATCCGTCCGGCAGCCACACGCCGGAGTAGCCCAGCGCCGTGGAGGCGAAGAGCGATTCCGCCGGTTCGGTGCTGCCCGGCCTGATGCGGTAGAGGCCCAGCGCCCCGCTCTTGAAGGAGGCGTACGTGATGAAGCGTCCGTCTGGGGTCCAGGTCGCGTCGTGTCCGTCGCGGACGAATGTCGCTCGCGAAAGCGTCCCCTGGTCCAGCGAGAGGATCCAGACATCCCGTCCGTCGGGCTCGGTGTAGTCCAGGGTCAGCCGCCGCCCGTCGGGAGAAAACTTCGGTGCGTGGTAGTTGAGCCGCGCATCGATGGCCGGCCGGCTGGCCCCTGCGCGATCGAGGAACACCAGCGAACGTGGCGCCTCCGGGATGTAGGCCACCGTGCCGTTCGTCGCGACCGCAAGCTGCCCGATCGCGCTGCCGGTGAGCGAGACCTCCGACGCGATCTGGGTCGGGGGGCCGGTCAGCCGGCGCCCCTTGAGATCCAATGGAGCCGCGAACAGCGTCCCGTTGGGCAAGAGGTACACCAGGAGGCCTGCGGTGTAGCGGATCTCCGAGACCGGGACGTTTACCACCGACGTTGTGTCCCCGCTCCGCAGATCCACCAGGAAGGCCTGGCCGCTGGAGGTCCCCACGGGAATTTGCAGCATCAACGCCACGCGGTCGCCATCGAGAACCTGCTGCAGGAGCAGGTGCTCGAGCCGCCCGGGAAACATTTCCACTATCGAATCTCCCGCTACGAGCCGGCGAAGGCCTCCCGGCAGCACACTGAACCAGAAACTTCCATCCTCGCCCCACGACCCGTACGGAGTGGCGACGACCTCCGGAAGCGGGCTCGGCTGTCCGCCTTCGAGCGACAACCGCACCGCCGCGCCGGGACGCGAGCCGATGAGCCAGCGGCCGTCGCGCGAGATGTGCGGATTGCTGACGCCGGCCCCACCCTGGATGAGTGTGGGCTCTACGGCGTCGAGCCGCTGGAGAAGGAACTGATTCACGCCGGCGTTTCCGAAGCTGAGGAAGACGACCGCTTGGCCGTTCGGGGTGAGTGCGAGCTGACGACCCAGGGAGGTGAATCCGCCTCCGCCTCCGATCCCGGGGGCCAGTATCGCGAGACGCGAGGGAGGGGAGACCGGAGTTGCGGAGCGGCCGGTGGCGCGACCGATAAAGAAGGCGGCGGCAGCCAGGACGCCCAATACTCCGAGCAAGGCCGCCAGGCGGTTGGGCGGTTGGGCGGCTGGATGGGCGCGGGACCACTTTGTGCCTTTGCGCCCTTCCGCCTTTGCGCCTTCGGCCAGCGCTGCCGCAAACTCCGCCGCGCTCGCAAACCGATCCGCCGGGAGTTTCTCAAGCGCGGTGAGCACCGCGTCCTCGACATGGGGCGGCACCGAGCGCCTGAGCTCTCTGGGCGGGCGGGGGTCGTCGGTCAGCACCTTGGCGACGATCGCCTGGGCTGTGGGCCCGGTGAACGGCGACTCGCCGGTGAGCATCTCGTAGGCCACGCAGCCGAGCGCGTAGACGTCGCTCCGGGGCGTGATCTCCCGCTCTCCCATCGCCTGCTCGGGGCTCATGTAGTGCGGCGTGCCGAGACTCATCCCGGTCTCCGTCATCCGGCTTCCGCCCGCCGAGCTCGCGGCGAGCGCGATGCCGAAATCCGCTACCAGCGCCTGGCCGTCGTGCAGCAGGATGTTCTCGGGCTTGATGTCGCGATGAATGATCCCGTGCCGATGGGCATAGTCCAGCGCGCTCGCGACTTCGCGGGTGATCCGCACCGCATCGTCGACGGGGAGCTGCTTCTCGCGGGCGAGCCGGTCGCGCAGCGACTCTCCCTCGACGAACGGCATCACATAAAAGACGGTGCCGTCCACTTTGCCCGAATCAAACAGCGGGAGGATATGCGGGTGCTGGAGGTTCGCGGTGGTCTTGATCTCCTGAAGGAACCGCTCGGCGCCGATCACGGCGGCGAGCTCAGGGCGGAGCACCTTGAGCGCCACCTGGCGATCGTGCCGGAGGTCCTGGGCCAGATACACCGTCGCCATGCCGCCCTGACCGAGCTCGCGCTCGAGCCGGTAACGGTCGGCCAGGGCGGCCTCGAGCCTGGCGAACCCCGTCATCCGCTACCCTCGCTGCGGAATCCGAGGGCCCGGGCGATCCGCCCCTGGTGCCGGTCCCTGGTGAGAAACGTCAAGGTGCCCGGGTGTCCAGCGAAATAGAGCGCCACGGCCAGATGCCAGCAGTCAGCCCCCCGGACATATCCGTTCTCCAGCACGCGGGTGACCTCCCCCTGCAGCGGTCGGTCCGGCATGACCCAGCCGAGGCGAGAGAGCAGAACAGGGTCTTCCGCGACGCCCTCCCTACGATGCGCCGCAAGAAACTCGGCTTCCAGCAGATTGGCGGCGACGAGAGTCTCGAACGATTCCAGCTGGCGGGCGAGCCGCCGCGCCCCCGGCTCTCCGAAGGCGATTCCCAATAGCCAGGAGGTGTCCACGTATGCCGCGGCCATCAGTCTCGCGACTCGAGGAAACGCTTGAGGGCACCCGCACGTCGCGGGCCCGCCTTGATCGCTGCCCGGGGATCACGGGCCGGCGAGAGAATTCCACGCGCCTTCAAGTCGGTGATCCGCGCGTCGATTCCGCCCGTTGTCGGTTGAACCGGCCGGAGTTCGACGGCGGGCTTTCCATGCACCGTGATGATCACCCGCCGCCCCTCACGGACCTGGCGAACCAGGGCCGAGAGCCGGGCCTTGGCTTCATAGAGAGAATAGGTGTCGCGCATTGGAGTCAATAATAGACTATCTAGTCAGACTAGTCAAATTTATGAGATTCCCCAGCGCCGTCAAACCCCCGTGCGATCCACCGCCAGGACGGCATGGAGGAGCCAGGAGCCCCGGAAACCATGGCGCTGCGGACGCGGCCACGATGCCAGCCAGGAAATCCCTGCGATGCAGGCGGGGGGTCAGGTTGGGCATGTTCGCCCTAAGATGCCTTCCGTCCAGCGTCGGCGCGAGCTCAGCCCCACACCGTCTTCACGGCACGATAGGCGCGCAGGCGTGCGTCGGCGGTGACCAGCGCCGCCCCCAGGCCCAGCGCGGTCGAGAGAATCATTCGGTCGGCCGGGTCGCGGTGCGGGAAATTCTCGAGCGCCACGGCCCGAGCGGCGACCCGATTGTCGACCGGGACGAACCGCACGAACGGCAGCGCTTCCACGCTCGAGATCCACGCATCCACCGGGACGGTCAGCTCGAGCCGCCCGCGTGCGGCCAGCATCGCCAGCTCCCAAATGCTGATGGATGACACCGCCACCGAGTCCCCGGAGTCCACCGCCCCGTCGATCAACCGTCGGGCCTTGGCGGGGATTCGCGCGGGGGCGGAGACCCACCATACCAGGGCGTGCGTGTCCAGCACGATCACCGGGCACTCTCCCAATCGTCTTCTCCAACCGGTTCGGTCGGTGCCTGGTACTTGACCACCGTGTCGCGGAGTGCCCGGAGGGCCTGGCGAGGATCCTCCCGATAGGGAACCAGCTTCAGCACCGGGTTGCCGCGATCCGTGATCACGATGGGCTGCCCGGTGCGCTCGACCTGACGGAAGAGCTCGAGCGCCCGGGCCTTGAACCGCGATTTGGAGATCGTATCCGGCATAATGACCATATCCATGTGACTATGGTCATAATATCAACAATTCCGCGCGTCAAAGCAACCGGAGCCGCCCCGGTATATTCCCTTAGTCTCCGGAGGCCACTCCCATGACGACCCGCGAAGCCCGAACCATTCCGAGTAGCCCGACCCGGGCCCGGCGTCCGAGCCCCGGCGCATACAGTGCGCCCACCGACCTGATCAAGGTCCCCCGCAATCCGGGGATCCCGCTCGACCTGGGCTGGGTACGCGATATCCGCATCAATCGCAGCGCCGTCGAGCGCCGAGCGGCCACCATCCCGACCCGCCGCTCGATCAGGACGGTGTGGCAGGCCGGCTGGCTCCTTCGGGCGATTTCCCTCATGGATCTGACGACCCTCTCGGGCGACGACACGCCCGGGCGGGTGCTCCGGCTCTGCGCCAAGGCGCGCCGCCCGGTGCGCCAGGATCTGCTCGACGACCTGGGGGTCGGTGATCTCGAGCTCAAGGTCGCCGCGGTCTGCGTCTACCACGCCTTTGTCGAGACGGCGGTCAAGGCGCTCCAAGGCAGCGGGATTCCCGTCGCTGCCGTTTCGACCGGGTTTCCGGCGGGCCTCTCGCCGCTGCCGCAGCGCATCGCCGAGATCGACGCCTCGGTCGAGGCGGGGGCCGAAGAAATCGACATCGTGATCACCCGGGCGCACGTGCTCACCGGCAACTGGACCGCGCTCTACGACGAGGTGAAGGCCTTCCGCGCGGCGTGCGGCCCCGCCCACCTCAAGGCGATCCTGGCCACCGGGGAGCTCGGTACCCTCAAGGAAGTGGCCCGCGCGAGCATGGTGGCGATGATGGCCGGCGCCGACTTCATCAAGACGTCCACCGGTAAGGAAAGCGTCAACGCCACGATGCCGTTCGGCATCGTGATGGCCCGGCAGATCCGGGAATACCGCGAGCGCACCGGGTATCTCATCGGGCTCAAGCCCGCGGGCGGGATTCGCACCGCCAAGCAGTCGCTCGACTGGCTGGCCATGATCAAGGAAGAATTGGGCGACCGGTGGCTCCGGCCCGACCTCTTCCGTTTCGGCGCCTCGAGTCTGCTCACCGACATCGAGCGCCAGCTGGAGCACCACGCGACCGGGCGATACTCCGCAGCCCACCGCCACCCCATGGCCTGACATGACTTCCATTCGCGAAGCATTCGACTCGATGGCCTGGGGCCAGGCGCCGGAATCGGCCGCCACCGCGCAAGCGTGGCTCGACAAGCACGGAAAGCGCTTTAGCCATTACATCGGCGGGGCGTGGGTCGACGCCGGGGGCGGGGACGGGTTCGCCACGATCAATCCCGCCACCGGCCTTGAGCTGGCCCGGGTGGCACAGGCATCACCGGAGGATGTAGATGCGGCGGTCAAGGCGGCGCGCGCGGCGCAGCCCGGCTGGTGGGCGCTTGGAGGACATGGCCGGGCCCGCTGGCTCTATGCCATCGCGCGGGAGATCCAGCGCAACAGCCGGCTCTTTTCCGTCATCGAGACCCTCGACAACGGCAAGCCGATCCGCGAATCCCGCGACATCGACATCCCCCTGGTGGCCCGGCACTTCTATCACCATGCCGGCTGGGCCCAGCTCATGGACACCGAGCTCCCGGGTTATGGGCCGGTCGGCGTCGTGGGCCAGATCATTCCGTGGAACTTCCCGCTGCTCATGCTGGCGTGGAAGATCGCGCCGGCCCTGGCGATGGGAAACACCGTTGTGCTCAAGCCGGCGGAGTTCACCTCGCTGACGGCACTCCTCTTCGCCGACATCTGCCACGGCTTGGGCCTCCCGCCCGGCGTCGTCAACATTATCACCGGCGACGGAAAGACCGGCGCCGCGCTGGTGGCTCACCCGGACGTCGACAAGATCGCCTTCACCGGCTCGACCGAAGTGGGCCGGATCATTCGCATCGCGACGGCCGGGAGCGGAAAGAAGCTTTCGCTCGAGCTGGGCGGAAAGTCGCCGTTCATCGTCTTCGAGGACGCCGACCTCGACAGCGTCGTCGAAGGGGTGGTGGATGCGATCTGGTTCAACCAGGGCCAGGTCTGCTGCGCCGGCTCACGGATCCTGGCGCAGGAGAGCATCGCCCCGCGGCTGATCGAGAAGTTGCGCGCCCGCATGGAGACGCTTCGGGTCGGCAGCCCGCTCGACAAGTCGGTGGATATCGGGGCGATCGTGGCTCCGGTACAGCTCGCGACGATCCAGGGGCTGGTGCAGAAGGGCATCGACGAAGGCGCCACCTGCTGGCAGCCGAGCTGGAGTCTTCCCAAGGACGGACTCTTCTATCCGCCGACGCTGTTTACCGATGTGACCCCCGCGGCCACCATCGCGCAGGTGGAGATCTTCGGTCCGGTGGTCGTTCTCATGACCTTTCGCACCCCGGCGGAGTCGGTCGAGATCGCCAACAACACCCGGTACGGACTCGCGGCGAGTGTGTGGAGCGAGAATCTCAACACCGCGCTCGACATCGTCCCGCAGCTCAAGGCCGGCACGGTCTGGGTCAACTGCACCAACATGTTTGACGCATCCTCGGGGTTCGGGGGGTACCGGGAATCGGGGTTCGGAAGGGAAGGGGGACGGGAAGGGTTGTGGGAGTATGTGAAGCGAGGCAGCAGGCAGCAGGCAGCAGGCAGCAGTCAGACACAAGACAGGCGTGAGGAGGCAGGAGTGAGAGGTAATCCCCTGTTGCCTGCTGCCTCATCCCTGCTGCCTCCAATCGACCGCACGCCCAAACTATACATCGGCGGAAAGCAGGCCCGCCCCGACGGCGGCTATGCTCTTCCCGTACTCGATGCCTCGGGCAAGCAAATCGCCTCGGTCGGGCGGGGGAATCGGAAGGACATCCGGAACGCTGTCGAAGCGGCCCACAAGGCGGAAGCAGGCTGGGCCGGGAGCACCGCGCACACCCGGGCGCAGGTGCTCTACTATTTCGCCGAGAACCTCGCGGCGCGGGAGAGGGAATTCTCCGAGCGGCTGCAGCTGCTCACCGGTGCCGCCGCCGCCGATGCGGCGAGCGAAGTCAGCGCGTCCATCCAGCGCGCCTTCACCTACGCCGCGTGGGCCGACAAGTACGACGGCAGGGTGCACGCGACGCCCTTCCGCAATGTCACCCTCGCGATGAACGAGCCTCTCGGTGTGATCGGCCTGGTGTGCCCGGTCGAAGCACCGCTGCTCGGATTCCTCTCCCTCGTCCTTCCCGCCGTCGCCATGGGGAATACCGTCGTCGCGGTGCCCAGCGAGCGCTGGCCGCTGCTCGCCACCGATCTGTACCAGGTGTTCGACACCTCCGACGTGCCGGGCGGCGTGATCAACATCGTCACCGGCACCCGGAAGGAGCTGGCGCCGGTACTCGCGGCGCACGACGACGTGGACGGGATCTGGTTCTACGGCCCCCGCGAGGAAGCCGCCGAGATCGAGAAGCTCTCGGCCGGCAACATGAAGCGCACTGCAGTATCGTGGAGTCAGATCAATTGGTTGGATGGGCAGGAAGGGCAGGGGGAAGAATTCCTGCGCGAGGCGACCCAGGTCAAGAACATCTGGGTGCCGTACGGGGCTTAGGAGCCCGGCGGCTCGGCGCGTTCCAGGAGGGCGATGCCCGAAAACCGCATGAACTCGGCGCGCCTGCGCTTCCCCATGAAGCGGGCCATGAAGTTCCAGACGCGCGCCATCGGAAAGGTCCGCTTCAGCCGAAGTCCTTCGTGGAACTGGGAGCGCCACTCGACCTCCCGCCATCCGTGCGGCGCGAAGAAGTCGGTGCTCTCGGCAGGGCCAAACCGGAATGGCGCGTTGCCCGCCGACACCACCGGGCCCCAGCTCTTCTCCAGTATCTTGAGCAGCGCCGGGCTCGCCAGATCCATCAGCCAGAATCGGAACCCCGGCTGGGCATGGAGATCTTCTGCCAGCTCGGCCACCCCATCCGCCGTCAGATAGACCAGCAGTCCCTCGGTGATCACCAGCGCGCGAGTGCAGCCGGCATTGAGTCGCGCGAAGAGCGCATGGCGCGGTCCGCGCTCCGAGAGATCGAGCCGCACCCCCTCATACTGACAGACCGGTCGTTCCGCCGAGAGCTTGGACAGCTTGACCTCGATCATCTCGGGGTGATCCACGTCCACCCATTTGAGAGTGGGAGGAAGCGGGAGCCGCCAGGGCCGCGCGTCGAGGCCCGCGGCGAGATTTACCACGCAGTCGGCGCCTTCCTTCACCACTCGCAGGATGATCTCGTCCATCACCGCGGTGCGGACCACCATCGGCCACGCCATCTGCTTGCCTTTCGGCATGGCGCGCACGATCGCTTCGCCCCGCTCTCCGGCGAGCCGGCGCGCGAAGGGGTCGTTGAAGATGGCGTCGGAGCGCTCCGACTCCATCGCGCGATAGAAGGCGACCCATCGCGCGGTATCGGAGATATTCCGGATCAGAGGAGCTGTCATGGCGACGGAAGATCGGGGGCCGCCGCTCCCCCCGCCAGAGGGACGGCGCGCCGGCCGGCACCGCCGGGAGGCGAACGCTGGCGTTAGCGCCGCAGCCGGGCATATTCCATTGGCTGGACCCCCTTGCGCGGCATTCCATCCGATCGGAGCATCCGAGCTCTTGGCGACGATTTTCGACCGCCTGAAAGAGAAGCTGGGCGAGCGCTATGAGTTGGAGCGCGAGCTTGGCTCGGGCGGGATGGCCACGGTCTTCCTCGCCAAGGACCTGCGCCACGAGCGCGAGGTCGCGATCAAGGTCCTGCATCCCGAGCTCTCCGCCTCGATCGGCGCCGAGCGGTTCGAGCGCGAGATCAAGCTCGCCGCGCGGCTGCAGCACCCGAACATTCTCGGGCTCTACGATTCCGGCGCCGCCGACGGGCTCCTCTACTACGTCATGCCCTTCATCAAGGGCGAGTCACTCCGCGACCGCATCGATCGGGAAACTCAGCTTCCGATCGACGATGCGATTCAGATCACCCTCGAAGTTGCCGAAGCGCTCGGCCACGCCCACGCCGCCGGCATCGTCCACCGGGACATCAAGCCGGAGAACATCCTCATTTCGGGTGGCCACGCACTGGTGGCGGATTTCGGCATCGCCCGCGCGGCGAGCGAGGCCGGGGGACATAAGCTCACCCAGACGGGCATGGCGGTCGGGACGCCGGTGTACATGTCGCCGGAGCAGGCGGTCGGTGATCCCGTGGGCCCAACCTCCGATCTCTACAGTCTGGGTTGCATGCTGTACGAGATGCTGGCTGGGGAGCCACCCTTCACCGCCAGGAACGCCCAGGCGCTGATGGCCCGGCACTCGATGGAAGCGGTGCCGAGCGTACGAATCGTGCGGAACACCGTACCTGAAGAGGTCGAAGACGCGATCTTTGCCGCGATGGCCAAGGTGCCTGCCGACCGGCCCCAGACCGCGGCGCAGTTCATGGAGCTGCTCGGCCTCCCCATGGGAGCGACGGCGTCGCGCCGGACCTCGATTCGGCACACCGCGTCACGGCGGCTGCCCACAGGCGCGACTCGGGCCTACGAGGAGCCGACGCCGTGGTGGGGGACCCGCTGGGCGCTGGGAGGGGGCGCCGTGCTGCTGGCCAGCCTCGCGGTGGCCGGCTGGCTTGCCTTCGCCGGGTCCGGGGGCGGGTCCGGGATCGCTGACCTCGCCCGGGCCCGCCAGCTCGCTATCCTCTACTTTGCCGCGCCCCCCGGCGATCCCGAGCTCCGGTCCGTGGCCGACCGGATCACCGAGTCTGTCATCCGGAGCTTGGACGGCGTCCCGGAGCTGGTGGTGCGCTCCGCCGGCGCGGTGGCTCCCTTGGGGAACACCTTCAGCGACAGCGTGAGTGCGGCCCTCAACGTCGGCAGCGTGGTCACCGGCACCGTCGAGGCATCGGGCGCGAATCGGGTCCGGATCTCCACCAGCCTCCGAGAGGCGGCCTCCGGGGCGCCGATCAACTCGACCTCCACCGAGGTGACGCGGGACTCCCTGTTTACCGCCGAGGACGCGGTCGTCAGCGAAGTCGCGCGGTCCCTCAAGCAGGTCATCGGCCGCGAGATCAACCTCCGGGAAAGCCGGAGCCGGAGCTCCAACCTCGCGGCCTGGACCGCGCTGCAACGGGCCGAGAAGCTCCGCAAGGACGCCGGAGTCGCTGGCCACGACAACCCGCGCAAAGCGATGGAATTGCTCGCCAGCGCGGATTCGCTGCTGCAGCAGGCCGCCGCGGCCGATGTCCGATGGATCGAGCCCCTGATCCTGCGGGGCGACCTCGCCTTGGCGCGCGCCCGTCTGGAGGATCAGCCGGCCGCCAAGCAGAAGTGGTACGAGGAAGGACTCGGCCACGCCGACGCGGCGCTCAAGCTGGACCCACGGAGCGGCAAAGCGCTCCAGCTCCGAGGCACCCTCCAGTTTGCCGAGTGGAGCCTGGACAACTCCCCCAACGCGGCGGCACGCCAGGCCTTGCTCGAGGGGGCCGAGCAGGACCTCCTGGGCGCCGTCACTGCCGATCCCGGGCTCGCCGTGGCCTTCCTCACGCTCAGCTCTCTCTACTTCTACAAGCAGGATCTCACCGAGGCCCACAATCAGGCGGCCAAGGCTTACATCGCCGATCGCTACCTGGCCAATGCCGATTTCGTGCTGCAGCGCCTCTTCTATACCGCCTACGACACCCGCTCCTTCGCCCAGGCGACGAAGTGGTGTGACGAGGGAGCGATCCGGTTTCCCCGCAATTACGAGTTTACGATCTGCCGGCTCTGGTTGATGCTGACGCCGGACGTCCCCCCCGACATCCGGACGGCCTGGCAGCTCGCAGCCCGGGTGGACTCCCTGGCGCCGTCCTCCGAAAGGCTGGTGCAATCCCATTTGGCCCGGCTGATAGTCGGTGGGGCGATCGGGAAGATGTCCGGCGGCGTTCCCAGTCCCCTGGTCGACAGTGCCCGGCATGTCCTGGACCGGGCCCGCCTCACCTCCCGGGAAGATCCCAAGCATGAGCTGGACGGCTACGAGGCGGTGAGTCGCATCCGCATCGGCGATTACCCCGAAGCCCTCCGCCTCCTCACTCGCTACGTGGCCTCCAACCCCGATCATTCATTCCGGGTTGGTGGGGACGTCCATTGGTGGTGGGAGCCCCTCCTCCAGATGCCGGAGTTCCAGCGGCTCTTGGCCGCCCAGCGGCGCTAGGTCGCCGATCGTCTAAATCCTTGCCAGTCAACCATTTGACGGCTTGGACCTCTCAAATCATTGCTGATACATAAGTTGCACGATTGCTCCTGGCTTGTGAGACTCCGGTTTTGAGGTATGTTGTACTCGGATCCCCCCCCGAGCCACGCGTACAATTCGGACATTGAGAGTTGATACCCGCCATCCCCAAGGAGCGGCTGCCATGAATCGTCGTGTTCTCTTTGCCATCCCTCTCGCCGTTCTGGTTGCTTGCTCCGGGACGGAAACCACCGCTCCCTTAGTCGACCAGCCGCCTCTCTCGCCGGTAATCTCCGACGGCGCGAACGGGGGCAATCCCGATTTTTTCTTCCTGCCGCCGCTGGCGCCGAATCCGAGTGGTCCGCTGTTCAACGCCGGCGCCTTCAACCCGAACCTCGCGCCCGATGTCGAGATCTGCGCGCTGGATCTTGCCGTCGGCAGCGATCCCATTCAGGCGACGCCGTGCAAAGCTGGCGGATACACCGCGTCGCTCACCCCGGTCGTGAGCGTTCCCGATGAGCACTATAAGAGCAACTGGACGGTGCCGGTTTCCTCTGTTGATGCGTACTACCGTATCAGAGTCATCGTCGGAGGCACCCTCCTCGGATTCGTGGACGTCCACTCGGTGAACAGCGGCAAGGACTTGAAAAACGCCAAGACCGGCGAGGTCGTCCCGCGGCAGGACGGCTCGACGCTGCCGATCAAGTTCCGGATCGAGCAGTTTGCCCTCTGCGGTGACGGCCCGTGCGTATCGGCCACCGTGGACCCGGGTACCGGTGGAACGGTGCTGTTCGGAGGAACCCCTGGCTTGCCGCTGGGCGGCGTTACCATCCCGGCGCAGCCCGGCGGCGGCGCTCCCATAACCCTCACCATCCAGCTCTGCCCCGGCGAGAATCCTTTTGGCGATCTTGTGGTCTTCGGGAGCTGTTTCAACATCAACGCGACCACGGGCGGGGAGGCGGAGGTGGACCTCTCAGAGGCGGCGACGGTGTTCATTTGCGACGTGTTGGCGGCCACCGCCGGACTCGACCCTGAACTGCGGAAACGCATCCATCTCCACCGGCGGCCCACGGAGGGCGACATTACGGTCCTGCCCAACGACGGGGCCCCCTTCTGTAACCTCCCAGGCGACGAAGGCGCCTCGACCGTGGGCGGGATGCTGCGGGCCCTGGTGCACGGCGAGTGGAAGATGGCCGGCAAGCAGATCGTCGGCATGCTCGCCCCGAAGCCGCTCTATGCCAGCCGGAGGCTCAACCTTGGAGCTGGTGGAAAGACCTGCTGCTTCAGCGATTTCCAGTTTGCGGAGGAAACCCCAGCGGAGGAAACCCCATCGGTTCTGATCTTCGGCCCGTCGATGAGTGCACCGACGGTCGTTCGACCAGATAACGAGCAGACTCTTGCCGTTGTGGCCGGATACACCGTGACCGTCGCCAGCGCCGCAACTTGGGCAAGTATGACCTCCGCCCAATTTGCAAGCTACAAAGCGATTGTCTTCGGCGATCCGACCTGCACGGGGAGTGCGGGGACTACTCTCAGCACGGCGAACGCGAACAAGGCGGTCTGGTCTGCCGTCGCGACTGGCCCCGCAGTGGTGATCGGTACTGATCCGCAGTACCATTCTTACAATGGCGCTCCTTCCGCGCCAGCGGCGAAGCTGCTCATTACCAATGGAATCAACTACGCCGCCAGCGGGGCAGCTACCGGGTTGTATGTCAGCTTGAGTTGTTACTATGCCGGTGTTCCCAGTCTCACGCCAACTCAGGTCGAGTTCCTAAGCGTTGTTGGCGATTTCCAGGTCCGAGGCCAGAGTGGTCTGGACGCGAATACAGTCACGACCACGGCCGTACACCCGGTATTGAGCGGGCTGACGAGCGCGTTGCTCTCGAATTGGGACATCTCCGTGCACGATGCCTTTGCCACAATGAGCAGCTTCCCCGAGACATTTAGTACAATTGCCACCGTGGCCGTGACCGGCGGGGGGCAGTTGCCTTACATTATCGTGCGATGACCGGACGTGCAGGGGTGGGCCTAGCGCCCGCCCCCGCACGCTCGGCCGCTCGGGGCTGGACGCAGGCAGAAAAGGGGCGGCCGAGGAGGCCGCCCCTTTTCTCGTTTCAGGGTAGCGGTTTCGGCGCCCTCGGGATTTTCTCCGTCCGCATCGCAGCGTGATAGGCAAAGGACGCCCCAACGGAGTACGGAAAGGAGCGTCCTCGCGGGGCTGGGACTCGCCGCTGGCCCGCCCGGCTTCAGCGACTTCAGCGACTTCAGCAGGGGCGGTTCCTATTCCAATGTGCCCGGATTCGGCGTATACTCACCAAGTCACCGGATCCATCGTGCGGGGGAGGACTATTGCAACGACTTCGCATCGGCGTGCTCGATCTCGTCACCAAGAGCCCTAACCCAGCGCTCTACGGCCGGGTCATGAACCCGAACCTGGCCAGCATCATGCCCCAGGCCATCGCGGTCTGGTGTGAGCAGCAGGGACACGAGGTCCATTTCGTCTGCTATACCGGTCGAGAAAACCTGATGGACGCCCTGCCGGCCGACCTCGACCTCGTGTTCATCGGGGCGTTTACCCAGTCCGCCTTCCTCGCCTACGCGCTGAGCAACCGGTTCCGCCAGCGTGGCGCCGTCACGGTCATCGGCGGGCCGCATGCCCGCTGCTACCCGGAGGACGCGCAGAAGTACTTCGACTACGTCCTGGGGTTCACCGACAAGGCTCTCATCACCGACGTGCTGCAGGAGCACGCCCAGCACCGACCGATCGGCCGCTACATGTTCGCCGAGCGGCAGCCGGCCGAATTGCCCAGCCTGCCCGAGCGGTGGAAGTACGTGGAGGCGACCCTCGCCAAGGCGCCGACCATCAAGATAGTCCCGATGATCGGCAGTCTGGGCTGTCCCTACACCTGCAGCTTCTGCATCGACTCGACCGTACCCTACCAGCCGCTGGGCTTCGACCAGCTGCGGGATGACCTGGTCTTCCTGCTCACCAAGTATCGCGATCCCATCGTCGGCTGGCACGACCCCAATTTCGGTGTGCGCTTCGAGGATTACATGGAGGCCATCGAGGCCGCGGCGCCGCCGGGACGGATGCGCCACGTCGCGGAGAGCAGCCTCTCGCTTCTCGCCGAGCCACACCTGGTCCGCCTGCGCAAGAACGGGTTCGCGGCGATCCTGCCCGGGATCGAGTCGTGGTACGACATGGGCAACAAGTCGAAGACCAGCCGCACCGGGATGGACAAGGTGAAGCAGATCGCCGACCACGTGAACATGATCCTCCGCTACATCCCGTACATCCAGACCAATTTCGTGTTGGGGCTCGATTGTGACGAGGGTGCCGAGCCGTTCGAGCTGACCAAGAAGTTCCTCGACCTCGCCCCCGGCGCCTTCCCGGCGTACTCGCTGCTTTCCTCCTTCGGCCGCGCGGCCCCGCTGAACCTCGACTACCAGCGCCAGGGTCGGGTGCTGCCGTTCCCCTTCTTCTTCCTCAACAACAACCACGCCATGAATGTCCGGCCGAGGAACTACGCCTGGCCGGAGTTCTACGACCGCCTGGTAGACCTGACCAGGTACTCGTTTACGTGGAAGGCCATCGCCCGCCGGTTCATGGCCACTCCCACCATGATTCCCAAGTGGATGAACGTGGTCCGCGGCGTTTCGTCCGAGGGGTTCGGCCGGATCAAGTATCACACCAGCATCCGGCGGCTGCTCAGCACCGACCTCTCGGTTCGCCGCTACATGGAAGGCGAGACGGACCAGCTGCCGGAGTTCTACCACGAGATGATCCGGCGGGATATGGGCTCGATGTATCAATTCCTGCCCGAGGGCGCGCTCTACCACGACCCCAACGCGTACATGAAGACGGTGGACGCGGCGCCTGCTGGGACCGTTCAGCTGCGGGCCCGCGCCGGGATATCGCACTAAGACCGATTGGTAGCACCGTTCCCCCGAAGGTCCACCCCTTCCGAGCGCCCACGGTCACGGCACCGGCTTGGGGGCCCGGGGAATCTTGTCGCTCCGCATGGCGGCGTGATAGGCAAACGTCGCCAGCACGATCGCGTTCTGCTTCAAGTCCTCCCCCCGGACCCGCTCGGCAAAGTCCATGTTGGTGTGATGGGTCCGGGTGTCGTAATCCACGTAGTCCTGCAGGGTGTTGAAGGCCGGCACGCCGAGCGCCGTGAATGCCAGATGGTCGGTGCTGCCGATCTTTGCCATCACGTTGCGGCGGGCCCCGACCTCCTTGAGCGGCTCCAGCCAGGCGTCGAAGATCGGCTGGACCAGCGCGCTCTCTTCAAGGTACCAGCCGTAGATCGGGCCGCTGCCCGGATCGTTGTTCAGGTAGACCGACAGCTTTTCCCTCGCGGCGGCGTTGGCATCGCCCGCATAATGCGCCGCGGCGTACGCCCGGGAGCCCAGCAGCCCCTGCTCCTCGCCGCCCCAGAGCGCCATCCGGAGGGTCCGCCTCGGCTTGAGGTCGAGCGCCTTCAGAATGCGCATCGCCTCGATCAGCGCCGCCGAGGCATCGGCGTTGTCGGTGGCGCCGGTCGATGAATGCCAGGAGTCGAGATGCGCCCCGAGCAGCACGACCTCGTCACCAACCGCCGGATCGGTTCCCGGAATCTCGGCGATCACGTTGTAGCCGCTGGTGTCGGCGGTGTGCTCCCGGGCGTCCACCCGCACTCGCAACGATACTGACGCGCCGCTCTTGAGCGCGTTCACGATCAGGTTGTAGTGCTCCGCGACCAGCACGACCGTGGGCGCCGCGTCCCGGGGTGTCGCCCGATTGCCCAGGACGAAGGCGGTGCCGTGCTGGCCCTGGGTGGGCCGCAGTACGACGCCGGCGCCGACCTCGCGCATGATCGCGTTGAGCTGGCCGCCGGGGAGCGGGCCTTTCGGATTGAGGAAGGGCGGCGCACCGATGCGAACCGCCGAATCGTGCGCGCTCGGCTGGAGGCGGTCCCGCATGATGAAATCGGTCTGGGGCTGGGTGAGCAGGACGATCGCGCCGCGGAGGTCGCCGGCCCGGGCGCGCACCGAGGTGGAATCGGGGAGGTCCCCGATGTACACGGGCGTCGCCAGCAGCTCACCCCTGGTCGACGGGCTCCACGCCACCGGGTACCCGGTAAGCGGGAAGTAGTACGGCTCGACCATCTCCAGGATCAGCTTCTCCAGACTCCAGCCTCGCCCAAAGGGGAAGCTCTCCAGGTGTACCCCGGCGAGGCCGTAGCGCTTGAGCTCCTCCGCGCTCCAGTCGGCCGCTCGCTTGTAGGCCGGGCTCCCGGTGAGCCGGGGTCCGATCACGTTGGTGAGCTGATTGAACGTCTGCCAGACCCGGGAGCGCTGCTGGCCTTCCTCCCGGATCCGCGCGATCATGGCCCGGTCCACCGGTTCCTGCGCAAGGAGACGACCATGCCCGGCCAGGACCAAGGCGGCGAGGGTAATCATCAGGCGTGGTGTTGACATCGTTCTCTCAAGAGTGGTCTGCATCGCGTCTCCTCGCCAGCATCTCCCGCATGATGAGCACGTCCTGACGGTCCTTCGGGCGGTCCGCCGCGGCCTTCGAGCGCAAGATATCCTCCAGCCGTGCCACCAGCAGATCCGCGTCGAAGACCGCGAAGTGAGCTGCGTTGGGCGCGAGCTCCGCATATCCCTTCGTCCCGGAGGGGACAAACGCCAGATTCAGCCGTCCCGCCCGCGTCACCAGATTCCACGTGTCGGCGCGCGCCAGCATCGCCGGCGTGCAGTCGAACGCGAGCCCTTCGGGGACTGTGTCGGTGTAGATCTTCGCCTCCAGCTCGCGAAGTGACGCAACCAGCCGTTCGACGTTGGCGGGTTCCCTGTTCGGCGTGATGTCGGCGTCCGCCGTGACCCGGGGAAAGCCGTACATCCGGGCCCCGAGCGCCCCGATGAGCACGTACTGCACACGATGCTTTGCCAGGGTGCGGATCAGGGCTTCGGGGTCGAGCGGGGCGAAATCAGGCACTACGGACCGCTGGCGCGAGCCGGGCGACGTTTGCCACTTCGCGAAGCCGGTCCTCCGGGGAGAGCCGGAGGATTCGTGGTACGTCATCGAGGACCTGCGGATCGAGCACCGCCTTGAGCCGGATCGACACGTCGAGCTCGAAACCGGCCGCACTGACCAGTCTCTCCAGTGTCTTTGTTGTCGGACTCGTCTCCCCCAATTCGATCCGTGCGACAACCGACTGCGCCGTCCCAGCCCGGCGGGCAAGGTGCCTCTGGCTCAAGCCGGCCCGCCTTCTGGCATCGAGTAAGATGCGTGGCGGCATTGGATTACGTTTCATGATCGAACGATAGCTTATTAGCTATCACTTTGCAACTCCTCGCCTGAGGTTAGTTTCTGCCGATGGACTTCATTCGAGAATTGGTGGCCGAGGACGTGGCCTCCGGCCGGTTCGGCCGTCCGGTCTGCACCCGGTTCCCGCCGGAGCCCAACGGCTTTCCGCATATCGGCCACGCCAAGTCGATCTGCCTCAACTTCGGGATCGCCCGGGAGTTCGGTGGGACGGTCAATCTCCGATTCGACGATACCAACCCATCGACCGAGGACATCAAGTACGTCGAGGCCATCAAGCGGGACATCCAGTGGCTCGGCTTCCAGTGGGATAACGAGCTCTACGCCAGCGACTATTTCGAGAAGCTCTACGAGTTCGCCGAGCTGCTGGTGCGGAAGGGCAAGGCGTACGTCGACAGCGAGTCGGAAGAAGAAATTCGCGCCCACCGGGGCACGGTCACCACGCCGGGGACGCCGAGCCGATACCGGGATCGAACGGTGGAAGAGAACCTCGATCTCCTGGCCCGGATGAAGGCAGGGGAGTTTCCCGACGGGGCGCACGTGCTTCGGGCGAAGATCGACATGGCGCACCCCAACATGATCATGCGCGACCCGCTGCTGATCCGGATCCGCCACGCCCAGCACTACCGCCGCGGCGATGCCTGGTGCATTTACCCGCTCTACGACTATGCCCACGGGCTCTCCGACGCGATCGAAGGGATCACCCACTCGCTCTGCACCCTCGAGTTCAAGGACAACCGGGACATCTACAACTGGCTGGTTCGCGAGGTCGGTTTCGAGCGGCCCCCGGAGCAGACCGAGTTCGCCCGGCTGGTGCTCGACTACGCCGTGGTGAGCAAGCGCAAACTGCTCCGGCTGGTCAACGAGGGGCATGTCACAGGGTGGGACGACCCCCGAATGCACACCCTCTCGGGAATCCGCCGCCGCGGGGTGACCCCGGAGGCGATTCGTGATTTCTGCGAGGCGGTCGGCGTGGCACGCAAAGACGCCCGCACCGAGCTGGCCGCCTATGAGCACGCGGTGCGGAACGATCTGAACATGCGGGTGCGTCGCATCCTCTGCGTGGCGCACCCGCTCAAGGTGGTGATCACGAATTATCCCGAGGACCAGGTCGACGAGCTCGATGCGAGCTACTACCCTCACGATGTCCCGCTAACCGGATCACGGATCCTGCCTTTTTCGCGGGAGCTCTACATCGAGCGGGACGATTTCATGGAGGATCCGCCGAGGAAGTTCTTCCGGCTGGCGCCGGGGCGGGAGGTGCGGCTGCGCTACGCCTACTTCATCACCTGCACCGAGGTCATCAAGGACGCCGGGGGCAACGTCGTCGAGGTTCGCTGCAGCTACGATCCGGCGACCCGCGGCGGCGACGCTCCCGACGGCCGCAAGGTGCAGGGCACCATCCACTGGGTCTCGGCGCGTCACGCCCTCGCCTGCGAGCTCCGGCTCTACGACCGGCTTTTCACCGTGCCGGATCCCGACGGAGTGCCCGAGGGACAGGACTTTACCTCGGTGCTCAATCCGGCGTCGCTGGTGGTCGTGAAGGGCGCCAAGGTGGAGCCGAGTATCGGGGGAGACCCGGCGGGGACGCGGTACCAGTTCGAGCGCACCGGCTACTTCATGTCGGATCCCGAAGACTCGAAGCCCGGCGCGCTGGTCTTCAACCGGACCGTGACGCTCCGGGATTCGTGGGCGAAGGAGAAGGCAAAGGCCTAGGGAATTGCCCGCTTCCGGGTCCGGAACATCGCCTCGATCTCGTCGATCTCGCGGGGCGCGCGGCTGATCCATTCCAGGCCCCGGTCGGTGATCAGGTACACGTCCTCGATGCGGATGCCGGTATTCTGGTAGCGCTCGACTGCCGCTCTGGCTTTCGCCTTGAAGGCCCGGTTCTTCGGGGTGTCGGGCAGGATGTCGAGCTGTTTCGTGGTAACGTAAATACCGGGCTCGATCACGAAGGCGTCACCCTTTTTGAACGTCCGATCTCCGAAATAGGCCTGGATCGGGTCGTGCACTTCGAGCCCGAGGCCGTGGGTGATGCCGTGAATTGCCCAGAGTGAGACTTGCTGGCAGGCCCGCGGCGTGCGCATACAGTCGGCGGGCCACGGCGGGTCGAAGGTCGCGGTGGCCGACTCGATGAGACCGAGCGCCGCGAGCCCGCGCGCCCGCACATCGATCGAGCTGTCGAGCGCCGCCTGGATCGACATCCCGGGCTGGGAGTTCCGTTCCGCCGCCGCCTGTCCGTCGCGTACCACCTGATACAGCGCCCGCTGCTCCCGGCTGTAGGTCCCGTTCACCGGGAGGGTCCGGGTGATGTCGGTCGCGTATCCGCCGAACTCCGCCCCCGCATCGATCACCACCACATCCCCAGGCTTGAGCGGCGCCCGATCCTTCATGTAGTGCAGCCGGCTCGCGTTCGGTCCCGAGCCGACAATCGAGCCGTAGGCCGGCCGCTCGGCGCCTCCCCGCCGGAAGGCGTATTCGATGATCGCCTGCAGGTCGTACTCGTGCATCCCCGGCTCGGCGCGGCGCATCAGCTCCAGGTGGCCTTCGACGCTGATTTCGGTGGCCTTCCTGATCAACGCCAGCTCCGCATCGCTCTTCCGGGCCCGCAGCTCGTTCACGATGGGATGTGCGTCCCGGACCTCGAGGCCGGGGTGGCGCGCCGCGAGGGCGCGAATGAACTGAACGCCACGGGTCAGTGAATCCTGCGTGGCAAAATCGGCGGCCTCGAAATCGCGCACCGTGTAGACCGGGAGTCCCAGCGACGCCAGTGAGTCCACCGCAGTGCTCAGCTCGGAAACGCCTCGGGAGTAGAGTCCGAACTCCCGCAGCAGCGTCGCCGAGTCCGGCTCCTCCCCGTAATAGAGCGACCGGCGGGGGGTGCTCCGGTGCACAAATAACGTGCTCGCCCCCCGTCCCTCGCGCGCTACCACGACCAGCGCCGCATCGGCGTATTCGTAGCCCGTGAGGTAGCGGAACGCGGGGATCTGGTAGAAGGGACCGAAGTCGGTGATCGGTGTTCTTCCGCCGAACGCCACGACGACCCCGTTGCCGATGCGGGCCGCGAGCGAATCTCTCCGCGCCGCGTACTCGGCGGAGGTGATCTGGGCGGGGAGTGCCCCCGGGATGCTCAGGAGCGCGATGGCCGTCAAGAATCGTTGTATCATTTAGTGCCTCGGCTCAGCGTGACAAATGCAGTTCCCAATCACCATTCACGGTGTTTATGCGCTTCCGCCCGATTCTCGCGCTCGGCCTCCTCGCCCCCGCCGGCCTTTCCGCCCAGGTCCGGGCCAGCGAGCCCGCGCTCGTCGCCCAGACCATCGACGGCACCAGGATGACGGTGGAGTACTCCAGGCCAAGGGCGCGGACCCGGGACTCCCTCTTTGGCCGGGTGGTGAAGTGGGGCGAAACATGGACCCCCGGCGCTAACATGGCCACCACCCTCGAAGTCAGCAAGGACGTCAAAATCAACGGCGCGGCGCTCGCCAAGGGCAAGTACTCGGTCTGGCTGGTGGTCCGTTCGTCCGGGTCGTGGACCGCGGTCTTCGATCCGCGGCCGAAGCTCTTCCACATGCAGCACCCCGATTCCGCCGCAAACCAGATCCGCTTCCCGGTGACCCCGAGCCAGGTGGCGTTCACCGAGGCGCTCACCTGGTCGTTTTCCGACCTTCGCCGAAACGGCGTGGCGCTGGTGATGGAGTGGGGCACGGTTCGGGTGCCCCTCGAGATCGAGGTCACCCCCTCGCTCAGGCTCACATACCCCGCCGAACAGTCGGGGCCATACCTCGGCACCTATTCCGTTGCCTGGACCGGTGGACCGGAGTCCGGCAAGGAGATCAAGCTCTTCGTCACCCACGAAAACGGCTATCTGATGGGCAGGTGGGATCCCGCGCCATTTCCCGAGTGGGACCGCTTCTACCTGATCACGATCGGCACCGATCAGTTCGTGCCCGGGTTTCTGGACAAGGGCGCGCTCTACGATGTGGAGCGCGGCATGGTATTCACGTTTTCGCAGCTGGGAGGACGCGCCGCCGCGTATGAAGTCAAAGGGGACGACGCCCAGGTCATCGCCTCCGGGAAGCGCATTCCATGAATCTTCCCTCACCGGCTGTCGCGTAGGTAGCTTGTGAGCATGCCCGCCCCTTCACGCCGGCAGTTCGTTGCACTCGCCCTGGGAGCGCTGGCTTCGGCTTTCCCGTTCTCCGGGCCGCTCCTGGCCATGGGCCGGCGGCTACGGCGCACCAGCCACCCCACCCCCAGGCCCGGGATCACCGCGGCCAAGGTGCTCACCGCGGAGCAGCTTGCCGACACGCCAGGCGCGATCCCCGCCTTCGATTCGGTCCGCGCGATTCCTGAGATCGTGGATGGGATTCGCTGCAAGTGCGGCTGCGCCGACCTCGAGGGGTTCTACTCGCTGCTCTCCTGCTACGAGGGAGACGGCATGGCCCGATACTGCCCGATCTGCCAGGGAGAAGGGCGGATGGCGGCGCGGCTGCACAAGGAAGGAAAGACTCTCGATGAGATTCGGGAGGCGGTCGATGCGCGTTGGGGCTAATGTGCGCTCTCTCCTTGCCGCCTGCCTTTTCGCTCCCGCGGGCCTCTCCGCCCAGATCCGCGCCAGCGAGCTCGGTACAATCTCCCAGATCATCGACGGCACCAGGATCAGCCTCGAGTACTCCCGTCCACGAGCGAGAGGCCGGAAGGATCTGTTCGGAGGCGAGGTGAAGTGGCAGGAGGTCTGGACGCCGGGCGCCAACTTTGCGACGACCCTGGAGCTGAGCAAGGACGTCACGATCGAACGACATCCCGTGCCCAAAGGAAAGTACTCGGTCTGGATGGTGGTGCGGCCCAAGGGAGACTGGACCTTCGTGCTCGATCCTCGACCCCGACTGTACCACATGGTGCACGTGGACTCCACCCCGGCACAAATCCGGTTTTCCGTGAAGGCCCTCCCGGCTCCGTTCACCGAGGTGCTCACCTGGTCGTTTCCCGAGAACCGGTCAAGCGGCACCACGATGGTGATGAGCTGGGGCCCCATCCGGGTTCCTCTTGAGGTCACCGTCGAGCCAAGTCTCCGGATTGCGACACTAGCGGCCGTCGCTGCTCCCTATGTCGGGCGGTACGAGTTTCGATGGAACGACATGCCCGACAGCGCCAAGTCTCTGGAGCTGATCGTGACCTACGCGGACAGCATGCTCACGATGCGGTTTGAGCCGAAGGATCCCTACTACGAGGGAGCCGCGCTGATCCGTATCAAGGAGGACTGGTTCATTCCCGGCATCTTCGAGAAAGGCCAGCTCCTCGATGCAATCCGGGAGTTTGTATTCGAGTTCAAGGTGACGGGCGGAAAGGCGGTCACCTTCGAAGTGCGGGGGGACGGAGACGAGCTCTGGGCGAAGGGGAAGCGAGTGTCACGCTGACAATCGCGTAAGTCACCCGGGCGATGAGTGGGGCTCGCCATAGGGGACGTCGGGCCGCGAGGGCTCCGCGTGAGGTTGGGAGTTGCGTTGGCCCGCAGGCCCCGTGGGCGAGTCCCATTCGAGCTCGGGGGTGAGATCAGCCCCTTGGCTACGCTCAGGGTGACAATCAGTTTCCGTTCACGGCACCGCCGGCACCACGACGACCTCCCGCTCCAGCAGCTTCGCCAGCACATCCGATTTCTTCGCCGCCCCCCAGCACTCCAGCGACAGATCGGCGCCCCGCACCTTGGGGATGGCCCGGATCGTCAGCCGCTCCGCGGCGAGCCGCGTCGTCACCCGCTCCACAGCGGAGGTGTGCCCGCGGTCGAGACCGTCGGCGATGCGGAGAATCCCGGAGAGCCGCCGCACCATCGCCTGCTCCTCCTCGGAAAGTCGGGCGAACTCCTCGTGTTTGAGGTTGGGCCCCTTGCGCCGGTGATACCGGCTCACCAGCGCGACCAGGTACCGGTCCCGTGAGGCGAGATTGAGCCGCTCGGCGTGCATGATGAGCTGGAAGCTGTGCTTGTGCTGCTTGCGGTAGCTCACCACCTGCCCGACGTCGTGCAGCAGGCAGGCGGCCTCGAGAATCGGCCGCTCCGACTGGTCGGCCCCAAGCGTTCCACAAAGGCGGTCGAAGAGGGTGAGCCCGATGACCCGCACCTGCTCCACGTGCCGCCGGTCACCCTGGCAGCGGTCCACGAATTCCCGCATGGCGCGCAATGGATCGCTGGTGCGCGGGGCGCTCTCGCCGATCATTTCCAGGAGCAGCCCTTCCCGGAGACCGAAGGCGCTCACCGTGACGCTCCGCGCCTCGACCAGACTGAGCAGCTCGGCGGTCACCGCGAGCCCCGCCAGGATGATGTCGGCCCGCTGCGGATTGAGCCCGGTGACCTCGCGGCGCTTTGCGACGCTCAGGGTGCAGAGCCACTCGAGGAGCTGCTCCACTTCGGCGGTCTTGACCACTTCGCCGTGCACCGATTCGATCGGGTGGCCGCGGCGGTGCAGCGCCATCCGGGCGAGATTGGTGAAGGTGCCGCCGGAGCCGATCACGGGGACGTTGTTCCACCCCCGCCACCGACCCGCCTTCTTGAGCTGCTTGCGGACCTTCTCCCTGAGGGTCGCGACTTCCCTGCTCCGGGAACGGCTCTCGAAGAGGTACTTCTCGGTGAGCCGGACGGCGCCGAGCGGTAGCGACTTGGTCAGCTCGACCAGGCCGTTGACCGCGCCGATGAGCTCCAGACTCCCGCCCCCGATGTCGGCCACCAGCGCCCGCCCCGATGCCTGCGGGAAATGGTGCGCCACCGATCGCCAGGAAAGCGCGGCCTCGGCTTCCGCATCGATGATCTTGAGGGGAAGGCCCACTTCGCGGCGAACCCGCTCCACGAAC
The DNA here is from genome assembly GCA_964439025.1 of uncultured Gemmatimonas sp. GTDB lineage: Bacteria > Gemmatimonadota > Gemmatimonadetes > Gemmatimonadales > GWC2-71-9 > JABFSM01. The sequence continues at coordinate 27,246 of CAYTMW010000024.1, forward strand.
GCCTTGCCGTTCTCGGCCTCGCGCACCGCCGAGGTGGCCACCGCGAGGATGCGGCGAACCCCGCGCCGCTCGGCCACTTCCCGCATGCGGCCAAGCGTCTGGATGGCGCGCGCCATCGCGAACTCATCGAGCCGGTTCGACTCGGCGATGCCGGCGGCAAGCCGCGGCTGGTCCTTCACCTCGTCCACGATCTTGATCCCGGCCTGGGGGTCGAACTCCGCCACCAGCAGCCGGATCGAGTTGGAGCCGACATCGATGGCCCCGAGCCGCTCACCCGGTTGGGGTGCCTTCGACGAGACCGCAGCGAGATATGATCGGCGCATCAGGAGTGTCCTGTCATGTCCTCGGCATGATGTTTAATCGATTTGCCCTCGACCAGGAAGACCACATCTTCGGCGATGTTGGTGGCCAGATCGGCGACCCGCTCCAGATTCCGGCTCACCAGGAAGAGCTCCATCGCCGCCCCGATGACATGCGGGTCCTCCATCATGTGGGTCAGCAGAATCCGGAAGACCGAGCGGTTGAGCGCATCCACCTTGTCATCCCGGAGGCAGATCTCGCGACCCGCCGCCGCATCGCCCCGGACGAAGGCCTCCAGCGCATCGGAAAGCATCTCGCGTGCCAGCCGGGCCATCTCGATGATCTCGGGCTCCGGAGCGATCGGCCGGCTCCGCTCCAGCCGCTCTGCCGACTGCGCCAGGTTGACGGCGTGATCGCCCACCCGCTCGAGATCGTTGGCGATCTTGATGGCCGCGACCAGCATGCGGAGATCGCGGGCCATCGGCTGTTGGAGGGCGAGGAGGTCAATGCAGGTTTCCTCGATCCCGACCTCCATCCCGTCGATGACCGTGTCGCCGACAATGACCTGGGCGGCCTTTTCGGGACTCCGCTCCAGCAGCGCTTCGACCGCCAGCCGGAGCGCGGCTTCGGCCTCACCACTCATGGTGAGGAGTCGCACCTTGACCTGGCTCAGCTCGTCGTGAAAGTGCCGATGCTCCGGGCTCATCCGAATCTCCCCGTGATATAGGCTTCCGTCTTTTCCTGGACGGGCGTGGTGAACATCTTGTCGGTCGCTCCGAACTCCACCAGCTCGCCCTCATAGAAGAACCCCGTGACATCCGACACCCGGGCCGCCTGCTGCATGTTGTGGGTGACGATCACGATGGTGTATTTCGCCTTGAGCGCGACGATCAGCTCCTCCACCCGCTGGGTCGCGATCGGATCGAGCGCCGAGCAGGGCTCGTCCATCAGCAGGACCTCGGGATCGTTCGCGAGCGCGCGCGCGATGCAGAGCCGCTGCTGCTGTCCCCCCGAGAGCCCCGTCGCCTGCGTGTCGAGCCGGTCCTTCACTTCGTCCCAGAGCGCCGCCTGGCGGAGGCAGCGCTCCACCAGCGCCGGAATGTCGCGGGGCGCGGTCAGGCGGTTGAGCCGCGGTCCGTAGGAGACGTTGTCATAGATCGTCTTGGGAAAGGGATTGGGCCGCTGGAAGACCATGCCGACCCGCTGCCGGAACGATACCAGGTCGATCCCGCGGGCAAAGATGGACTGTCCCAGCACCTCGATGTCTCCGTCGTACCGGGCATCGGGAATCAGATCGTTGAGCCGGTTGATCGAGCGGAGAAAGGTGGACTTGCCGCACCCCGAAGGCCCGATGATGGCGGTGACTCCCTGCCGGGGGATCGTGAAGGTTACGTCGTTCAGCGCCCGCCGCGCTCCGTACCAGAACGAGAAGTCCCGGACGTCGATGGCGCCCCCACTTTCCCGGATCATCCAAACCGTCCCGTCACGTACGCTTCCGTCCGCTGCTCCCTCGGCGAGGTGAAGATCTGCCGGGTCGCGCCGGTCTCCACCACCTCCCCGAGGTATAAGAACGAAGTAGTGTCCGAGACCCGTGCCGCCTGCTGCATGTTGTGGGTCACGATGATGATGGTGTAGCGCTGCTTGAGGCTGAAGAGCAGCTCCTCGATCCGCTGGGTTCCCTGGGGATCGAGCGACCCGGTCGGCTCGTCGAGCAGGATCACGTCGGGGGCGGGGGCGATGGTGCGGGCGATGCAGAGCCGCTGCTGCTGCCCGCCCGAGAGCGCGATGGCGCTTCCGTGCAGCCGGTCCTTCACCTCTTCCCAGAGCGCCGCGACGGTGAGCGCCTGCTCGACGGTCTCGTTCAGCTCGGCGCGGGAGAGCTTCCGGTTGAGCCGAAGTCCCGCCGCCACGTTGTCGTAGATCGACATCGTGGGGAAGGGGGTCGGCTTCTGGAAGACCATGCCGATGCGGCGGCGGAGGCGGCGCAGGCTCACCTTCGGGGCATACACGTCCGCGCCATCGAGCGTGACCAGCCCCTCGACGCGGCCGCCCGGCGTCTCCTCGTGCATCCGGTTGAGGCTGCGGAGGAAGGTCGACTTGCCGCACCCCGACGGGCCGATCAGGGCGTGGACCTGATTCGGCGCGAAGGCGAGCGACGCCTTCTTGACCGCGGCGAGCGTTCCGTAGAACGCGGTGAGCCCCTCGGTTTGAACCCGGGGGCGTCCGGCCTCAGCGGGGACCATCGAACCGGCTTCGGGTGGCGAGACGAGCGGCGACGCTGAGGACGAGGACGACGAGAATGAGGACGAGGGCCGTCGCCCAGGCGAGGCGATGCCACTCGGGGTAGGGACCGGTTGCATAGGTAAAGACCACCAGAGGAAGTGCCGCCATCGGCTGCTGGATGTTGCCGCTCATGTACTGGCTCCCCAGCGCGGTGAAGAGCAGGGGAGCGGTCTCACCCGCGATGCGCGCCACGGCCAGCAGGGCGCCAGTCACGATCCCGGGCAGACAGGTGCGCACCACGACCTGGAGGCTGGTACGCCAGCGCGGATAGCCGAGCGCGAGCGCCGCCTCGCGCAGGGAGTGGGGCACCAGCTTGATCATCTCCTCGGTGGTGCGCATCACCATCGGGACCATCAGCACCGCGAGCGCGGCGCTCCCCGCCAGCCCCGAGAAGTGACCCTGCTTTGCCACGATCCAGGTCCAGGCGAAGACGCCGACCACGATCGACGGGGTTCCGTTGAGCACGTCGGCAATGAAACGGGTAGCCATAGCGATTTTACTCACCGGCCATTCGGCGGCGAAGATGCCGGCGCCGATTCCGATGGGAAGACCGATCAGGCATGCGGTGCCCACGATCATCAGGGTGCCCACGATCGCGTGCGCCACCCCGCCGCCGGTCTCGCCGGCGGGCACCGGCATCCTGGTGAAGAAACCGAGGTTGATGCTCCCTGCGCCCTTCACGATCAAGGTGCCAAGAATGAGGAGAAGGGGCAGGACCGCCAGCACGACGGCGAGGACCAGGAGGCCCACCATGATCCGGCTTTTCCACCGGCGCCACTGGCCCCTCACAACCCCGCCCCTCCGCTGGCGCGGCCCTTGGAGACCTTCCAGATCAAGAGCCGGGCGAAAGCGTTGACCAGGACGGTGACGCCGAAGAGCACCAGCGCCACATAGGCGAGGGCGGCGAAGTGCATGTCGGTCGAGGCTTCGGTGAACTCGTTGGCGATCGCCGCCGCCATCGTGTACCCCGGTGCGAAGAGCGACGCGACGATCTCATGACGGTTGCCGATGAGCATCGTCACCGCCATCGTCTCGCCCAGGGCCCGGCCGAGTCCGAGGATGATCGCGCCCACGATGCCGGAGCGGGCGTAGGGAACCACCGCGGTCCAAGCCGCTTCCCAACGGGTGGCCCCGAGCGCCAGCGCCGCTTCCCGCTGACTTCCCGGCACCGCCGCCAGCACCTCCCGCGTCACCGACATGATGTAGGGCATGATCATGATCGCCAGGATGATGCCGGCCGCGAGCATCGAATTGCCGTAGATCGTGCCCTGAAACAGGGGAAGAAAACCGAGGGTGTTCTGGAGAAAGGGGAAGAGGGTGGTTCGCAGCACGGGGATGAGGAAAAAAATTCCCCAGAGGCCGTAGACCACGCTTGGGATCGCCGCGAGCAGCTCGACCACGAAGCCGATCGGTCGCCGGATCGGGCCTGGAGCGAACTCGGTGAGGAAAATGGCCACCCCGATCGAGAGCGGGACGGCAATTACCAGGGCAATCAATGAGGAGAGCAGGGTCCCGAAGATGAGCGGCAGCGCCCCGAACTTGTCCGCCACCGGATCCCAGGTGCTGGTGGTGAGGAAATCCACCCCAAACTTTGCGATCGCCGGCCGCGAGCCCGACCAGAGCTCGTACACCAGGAACCCGAGCAGGGTCGGAATCGCGAGCGCCGCGATGGTGAGCAGCGTCCGGAAAATCCGGTCGCCCGTCGCCGCCCCCTGGAGGCGGGCGACGGCGGAGACGGCCGCCGGGGTGTCCTCGATCACGCGATCGGCTTTCCGCCGGCCTTGAGCGTCGTGATCCGGTCCTTGACCAGCGCCACCACCGGGGCCGGGAGCGGGGCGTAGTGGAGCTCCGCCGCCATCTGTTGCGCCTCATCGGTGACCATCCAGTCGAGGAAGGACTTGAGCGCCTTCCCCTTGGCCTCATCCGGCATGTCCGGCCGAACCAGCAGCCAGGTGAACGACGAGATCGGGTACGCATCGGGGCCGGCGGCGTTGGTGATCGACACCCGGAAATCGGTGTCGGGTGCGAAGGTGGTGCCCGCCGCGGCCGCGGTGACCGAGGCCAGCGACGGCACGATGAACGTGCCGGTCGCGTTCTTGACCTGGGCGTAGGAGAGCTGGTTCGAGATCGCGTAGATGAGCTCGACGTAGCCGATCGAGCCGGGGGACTGCTTGACCTGCTGGGTGACGCCCTCGTTCCCCTTGCCGCCGAGTCCCGCCGGCCAGTTCACCGAGTTGGCGTTCCCCACCTTGGTCTTCCACTCCGGCGAAACCTTGCTGAGATAATCGGTGAAGATGTAGCTGGTGCCCGACCCGTCCGACCGGTGGACGACGATGATGTCCTGGTTCGGGAGCGACACCCCCGGATTTGACGCGGTAAGCCGCCGGTCGTTCCACTTGGTGATCTTGCCGAGGAAGATGTCGGCGATCGTGGCGCCGTCGAGCTTGAGCTGGGTGGCGCCCGCCGCGGGGAGATTGTAGGTGAGCACCACGGCGCCCATGACCGTCGGGATATGGAGGACGTTCCCCTGCACGGCGGCGAGCTGCTGCTCTTTCATCGGGCCGTCGGTGGCGCCGAAGTCCACCGTTCCTTCCGTAAACTGCTTGATGCCGCCGCCCGATCCGATCGACTGGTAGTTGATCTGGACGCCGGTCTTCTTGTTGTAGGTGTCGAACCACTTGCTGTAGATCGGATTCGGGAAGGTGGCGCCGGCGCCGGTCAGCGCCGAGCCCGCCGGCGGCGCGGGCGTGTTCTCCCTACCTCCGCAGGCAGCCGCGGCGATAGCCAGTCCGAGCAGAAACGTGGGGCGCGACATGTGGGCTCCTTAGAAAGTGAACTGCACCTGGAAAAGCGCCTGCGAGCGAACCGCCTCGAGCGCGGGCGTCGTAACGCCGCCCTGATAGCTCAGATGATCGAGATCGGCGAGCAACCTGAGGTTGGGCGAAAGCTGGTACCCGACGCCCGCGATGATGCGGGTCTGCCGGTCGTTGTCGATGGAAGTGTTCGGGTCGACCAGATCCAGCCGGCCGATGAACTGCAGCTTGGAGCTCGGCGGAACCCGCAGCACGCCGAAGGTGGTGAAGACGCGGCCCTTCCTCTCGGCGGTGACCGGCGTCGTCAGCGCGCTGTCCCTGGTGACCGCCGCCTCTCCCGCCAGGGTCAGCATCTTCGAGCGATAGGAGAGGACGCCGAGCAATCGTTGCCGGACCCCGCCCCCGTTGGGCCTGCCGGCCTGCCCGTATCCGGTAAGCCGGAGACCGCCGGTGCGGCTCGCATCATCGGTGGACATCAGGCGGACCGAGACCCGCCCGACCAGGTCTTTACCCTTGTCGCCCAGCGGCCGGTTGTAGTTCTCGCCGTTGATGATCCCGGCCGACATGGTGACCTTCTCGGCTCCCCAGTTCCCATCCACCAGGAACCCGAGGTCCGAGGAGGAGAGATACCCGTTCCGGTCGACGGCGATCGTTCCCTGCATCCGGTAATCCCAGAGCTGCTCCTCCCACTCGACGAACGGAGTGTTGACCATGCCGAGCTTGAAGGTGAGGGCGCTGCTGTCGGGGGTCCACGCGACGAAGCCGTACTTGAGCCGGTAGGTGAGGCCGTCGGCCGTCCGGTAGATGTCCGGGGTGATCCGCACGGTGACGCCGTGAGCGAACCGGCCGAGGATGTTGATGTAGGCCCGGGTCACGTCGAAGTTGTTGACGTGATTGGCGGTGTCCTTCAGTTGATAGCCGTACTGCGCATAGCCGACGCCACCCACGGTCACGCTGGGAGCTTGGGCCGCTCCGACCATCGCGCGACAACAGAGTCCCAGAACCACCAGCTGGCCTGCCCTGCTCAGGTGTCCGCGCACGCTCCGGCTCCTTGATAGGGGTGTCGGCGCGCGGGGGGAAGAACACCACGCGCCGTTATACGAATACAAAGACTCTGTAACGGGGAGGTAACAGGGGAAGGGGGCCCTTCCCCTCATTCCCCTTTCCCCGCGGCCTTAAGCCGCCGGGAACCAGCAGTGAATCGCCGTGCCTTCTCCCAGCTCGCTCTCCGCCCAGACCCGGCCGCCGTGCGACTCGACCATGTGCTTCACGATGGCGAGCCCGAGTCCGGTGCCTCCTTCCGCGCGGGAGCGGGAGGGATCGGCGCGGTAAAAGCGCTCGAAGATTCTGGGGAGGTGCTCGCTGCCGATGCCGCTGCCGGCGTCGCGCACGCTCACCCGGATGCCGGCACCGTCCCGAACCGCGAGAGCCGTGATGGCGCCTCCCGGCGCGGTGTACCGGCGGGCGTTGTCGAACAAATTGGCGAGGACCTGCCGAAACGCTTCCGGATCGACGAACACCGACTCGGCTCCCGCGCCCACCATTACCCGGAAGATGTGGTCGGAGTGGCCGGGAGTTCCCGCGGCGGTCCACGTCTCGTGCAGCGTGGTCTCAGCCAGCACCATACGCGGCGACGGACGCCAGCTTCCCGACTCGATCCGCGAGAGATCGAGCTGGTCGTCTACCAGACGCTGCATGCGGCGGGCGTTGGCGAGAATGGTCTCCAGAAATCGGCGCGTGGCTTCCTCTCCAGTCTGCTCGGCCAGCAGCGTCTCGGCGTAGCCCGAGATCGATGTCAGCGGAGTCTTGAGCTCATGGGAGACATTGGCCACGAAGTCGCGCCGGATCGTCTCCAGGCGGCGGATGTCGGTGAGGTCATGGAGGACCAGCACCGCGCCCCCCTCGGGGAGGGGCCGCGCGCTCAGCAGGCAGGTTCGCTCATCGAGCAGAACCTCCCGGTCGGCTACCGTTTCGCCGCGGAGGCTCGCCTCCACCGCTTCCCTCGCCGCCTTGTGGTGGAAGAGCGCTTGCAGCGGCGGGAGCGGGCGATCGGCCCCGTACCCCAGCAGCCGGCGAGCCGCCGGGTTGGCGGTGACGACCTGCCCCCGCGCATCGGAGGATAGGACTCCCTCCACCATGGCGTTCACCAGCGCTTCCGTTTCCGCCCGTTTGCGCTGCAGCGCCTCGAAGCGGGCGTCGAGCTCCTCGTGCATTCCGCGCAGCGCCGCGACCATTGCATCCATGTCGGGAATCCCCGAACGGGGGAAACGCGGCGTGCCGCCCGACGCGATGGCGCGGGCCGCTTCCGCCGTCTCGGTCAGAGGCCGGGTGATCGAGCGCCCGGCGAGCCAGGCGAGGATGCCGCCGAGCACCAGCGCGAGAATCGCCGCGAGGAGGACCGACCGCTGTGCCGTCCCCACCGCCGAGTCCACTTGATCGAGCGGCATCGCCACCCGCACCACCCCTGGACCGCCGGGCACCGCCAGGTACATGAACTCGCTGCTGGTCGTGGCGCTCCGGCGCGTGGCGCTCCCGATCCCGCCCGACAGTGCGGTCGCGACCTCGGGCCGCGTCGCGTGATTCTCGACCTGCGGCAGCTCGGCGGCGGGGACGTCCGAATCGGCGCGCACCCGACCCGACCGCTCGATCAGCGTGATTCGCACCCGCCCCGCCGAGCCGGCCCGGCGGGAGAACTCCTGCCACCCGAGCGAGTCGGCGGGAAGGGCGGTCACCAGCAGCCGGGCCTGGTGCTCGAGACTGGTGGCGACATTCCGTTCGAGGTCGGCACGCAACCAGCGCTCGGCGGAAATCACCAGGACGCTGACGGTGATAACGAGCACGAGCACCGTGCCGAGGAGGAGGCGACGGGCGAAGGTCACGGGCGGTGAGCGGGACTCACTTCGACACTCCTTTGAAACGGTATCCGAATCCCCGCACCGTCTCGATCAGCTCCCCGATTTCCCCGAGCTTGGCGCGCAGCCGCTGCACGTGCATGTCCACCGTGCGGGTCTGGAGGTCGGGCTGGGCATCCCACACCGTCTCGAGGAGCTGTGGGCGGGTCTGCACCCGTCCCCGTCGCTCGACCAGCGTAAGCAGGAGCTTGAATTCGGTGGCGGTGAGCAGCACTTCCTCCCCGTCGAGCGTCACCCGATGCGCACCGCGGTCGATGCTGAGCGGGCCTTCCACCACCCACGAGCCTGGCGCCACTGCGGGCGCCGCGAGACGGCGGAGCAGCGCCGCAACGCGGAGTGTGAGCTCCTGGGGCGAGAACGGCTTGGTGAGATAATCGTCGGCCCCGAACGAGAGGCCTTTGATCCGGTCGGCTTCCTCCCGCCGGGCGGTGAGCAGGATCACCCCGACGTCTTCCGTATCCTGGTGCTTGCGCAGCTCCCGCAGCACCTCGTATCCCGAAATGCCCGGGAGCATCAGGTCGAGCACTACGATGTCGGGACGCTGCTCGCGCGCGGCCCGGAGCGCGTCCTGGCCGTTCGCGGCGGTGGACACGCGATAGCCATTCCGCGCGAGGTGATAGGCAACCAGCGCCGTGATGTCGGGCTCGTCGTCGACGACGAGAATCCGGTGGCTGCTCACCGGTCCTCCGCTCCGTCGGCCGCGGAGCTGCCGCGTCCCGATGCCGAGGGCATCCGGCCCCGCCCGTGGGCGCGGCTCCGGTCGAGCGCCCGATGCCGCTCGAGCCGCATCGGCTCGTCATGTCCCAGCGCGTCGAGCACCGCCTGCAACAGCCGGCCCTGGGGGCCGGACTCGCTCCGGATACGGTACAGCACGAACTGCGCGATCGGGGTGTCGCGCACCAGGCGCGCCTTCTTGAGCACCGTGAGATGGCGGGAGACCGTCGGCTGCGGCAGGTCGAGTACCGCCTGCAGATCGGAGACGAAAAGCGGCGCCGCCGCGAGGCAATTCACGATGCGAAGTCGGGTCGGTTCGGCGAGCGTCAGCAGCAGCTCGGTCGGGGCGATGGGGCTCATATGCGGCGGAACATATATACGTGGGGGTACATTTATTCAACCACCATTCTGTCACGATTGCGCAACGCCTCCGGGGAGAGGATTTTAGACGATGCTTCCCGCCTTCCTGCCCGTGTTCGTGAATGACAAGGCGGTCCGGGTCGCGGCCGGCAGCTCGGTGGCGGATGCGATCGCGACCTGCGATGCGGCGCTGGCCAAGGCACTCGAAGCGGGGAGCGCCCAGGTGACCGACGGACGCGGCATCGCGCTGGATCCGCGCACCCCGGTGTACTCTGGTGCCATCCTTCGGGTTTTCGTGAGCGCCCGGCAGGCGAGAGACGAGGCCGATGCTCACCCGTGAGCTGATCGCGCGGCTCCCCAAGGCGGAGCTGCACGTGCATTTCGACGGCTCGCTCCGGCCGGAGACGATGCTCGAGCTGGCTCGCGCCGCGCGCGTGGAGCTGCCGGCATCCGATCCGGAATCGCTCGCCCGGTTCATGCTGGTGAGCAACGCGCGCAATCTGGAGGACTACCTCGCCCGCTTCGACATCACCGTCTCCCTCCTCCAGACACCGGAGGCGATCGAGCGGGTAGCGTACGAGATGGTGGAGGACGCCGCCCGCGACAACATCCGCTATTTCGAGGTGCGCTACGATCCGCACCTCTCGACCCACGGCGGGCTCTCGATGGACGAGGTCGTCGCGGCGGAGCGCCACGGGTTCGGCCGCGGGGAACGGGACTTCGGCATCCGGACCGGGATCATCAACTGCACCCTCCGGCATTACGATCCCGCGCGCTCGGTCGAGATCGCGCGCCACTCGGTGCGCTGCAAGCCGCTCGGTGTGGTGGGCTTCGACCTGGCCGGCGGCGAGGCGGGACGCCCGCCGGGACGCCATGGCGAGGCGTTCGACATCGCGCTGGCGGGGAATCTCGGTATCACGGTCCACGCCGGCGAGGCCGCGGGCGCCGACTCGGTGGCCGAGGCGGTGCGGCGCTGCCATGCGGTGCGCATCGGCCACGGGACGCGGCTCCGGGAAGATCCGGAGCTCTTGGCGTACATTCGGGATCGGCAGATCCTGATCGAAACCAACATCACCAGCAATCTGCAGACCCGGGTGGTGCGCGAGGCATCGGAGCATCCGGTACGCGGCTACTTCGACGCCGGAATCGCCGTCACCCTCTGCACTGACAGCTGGCTGATGAGCGGCGTACAGCTCAGCGATGAGTACTGGCTGGCCCACCGCAGTCTCGGCTTCACTCGAGAGGAGATCGACCGGATGATCCTCAACGCCTTTGCCGGGGCCTTCCTGCCCTGGCCCGATCGGCAGGCGATGATCGCGCGGGTGCGGGACGAGCTGGAGGCCATCTGATGCGCGCGCCGAATTTGCGCCGCTGGTTCCTGGCCACGGTGCTCACCACCGCCGCGATTGCGGCAGGGTGGGCCATCCCCGGCTGGGTGGGCCGGGGAATCGGAAGTGTCGCGGCTCAGACAACCGCCCAGCAACCGGCTCCTCCCATCGTAGCACGCGCGGATTCCGTCGTGACCCCGGTGCCGGTGTCCACGCCGCTCACCACGCGGATGACCGGCCTCATCGGAATGGCGATGATCATCGCGATCGGCTACGCCCTCTCCAACAACCGGAAGGCGATTCGGTGGCAGACGGTGGCGTGGGGGCTCGGCCTTCAGATCGTCTTTGCGATCTTCGTGCTCCGGGTGCCGTTTGGCCGGGAGCTCTTCCGGACCCTTGGTGACTTCGTCACCGGCGTGCTGCACTACTCCTACGCCGGCTCCGAATTCGTCTTCGGGGAGCTCGGCAAACCGAATTCCAGTCTCGGGGTGATTTTCGCGTTTCAGATTCTTCCCGCGATCATCTTCGTCTCCGCGCTCTTTGCGATCATGTACTACCTGGGGGTGATGCAGCTCGTGGTGCGGGCCTTCGCCGTGGTGATGGCGAAGATCTTGCGGACGAGCGGCGCGGAGAGCCTGGACGTCGCGGCGTCGATCTTCATGGGGCAGACCGAAGCCCCGCTGACCATCCGGCCGTTTCTCCCCCGGATGACGATGTCGGAGCTGATGACCGTCATGACCGCCGGCATGGCCCACATCTCGGGGTCGATCATGGCGGCCTACATCGCCTTCGGGATCGAGGCACGGCACCTGCTCACCGCCGTCATCATGACCGCCCCCGGGACGATCATGATGTCCAAGATGTTCCAGCCGGAGACCGAGGTGCCGGAAACCTACGGGAATGTGAAGCTGGATATCCCCAAGACCGACGTGAATCTGGTGGATGCCGCGGCCCGGGGAACCGGGGAAGGACTCTACCTGATGCTGAACGTCATCGCCATGCTGGTGTCCTTCATCGCGCTGGTCGCGCTCACCAACGGCGCTATGGGGTGGATCCACGGCCACGTTCCGCTCTTTCCCGAGAACCTCCAGACCGTCCTGGCCTGGATCGGACGACCGTTCGCCTGGGCGATGGGCGTGCCATGGCACGACAGCGGCACCATCGGCGGGTTGCTGGGCACCCGCACCGTGCTGAATGAATTCGTCGCCTTCTCGCAGCTCGGACCGCTCAAGGAGACGCTCGACCCCCGCTCGTTCACCATCGCGTCCTTTGCGCTCGCGGGCTTTGCCAACTTCAGCTCGGTTGGCATCCAGATTGGAGGCATCGGTGCGCTGGCTCCCACTCGCAAGAGCGATCTGGCCAAGCTCGGTTTCCGCGCCATGCTTGCGGGGACCCTCGCCAACTTCATGTCGGCGACCATCGCGGGGATCCTCCTGTGAAGGCCGTCGCCGACGCCAGGGCCGCGGTCGAGGCACGCCTCGGCGGCCGCGCGCCGACCATCGCGCTGGTGCTGGGGTCGGGACTGGGCGGGCTCGCGGAACAGATCGCCGACGGGGTGCGGATACCCTACACGGACATCCCTGGATTCCACGTGCCGACGGTCGAAGGACACCGGGGGGAGCTCGTCATCGGGAAACTCGGAGGCAAGACTGTGCTCGCCCAGAGCGGCCGGTTCCACATGTACGAGGGGTACAGCGCCCAGGACAACGTATTGCCGGTGCGGGTGTTCAGCGCGCTCGGGATCAAATCGCTCATCGTCACCAACGCCGCTGGCGGTGTGCGCCGGACCTTTCGCGCCGGGACGGTGATGCTGATCTTGGATCATCTCAACCTCACGGGACGGAATCCGCTGATGGGCCACGTCGTGGAGGGGGACGAGCGCTTTCCCGACATGTCCGAGGCCTACGACGCGAGGTACCGGGACACCGCGCGCGCGGCGGCGCGGAAGCTCGGGATTCCTCTCGAGGAAGGGGTCTACGCGGGGCTGCTCGGTCCCAACTACGAAACGCCCGCTGAAGTGCGGATGCTGGAACGGTTGGGGGCGGACGCCGTGGGGATGAGCACCGTCGCCGAGGTGATCGCGGCGCGCGCGCGGGGGATGCGCTGCCTGGGATTCTCGCTGGTGACCAATCCCGGCGCCGGCATCAGCCCGACCCCGCTCAATCACAAGGACGTGATGGAGACGGCGGCAAAGGCGGGGACGGAGCTGGCGCGGCTGATCGAGGGGGTGGTTCGCGAAATGGCGTGAACAGTGAACGGTGAACGGTGAATGGGAACTGCCGTGAAGGCCTCACGGGGGTCTCACCCCCGGGCTTGAGTGGGACTCTCCCACGGGGCCTGCGGGCCAACACCCTTCCCAACGTCAGGTGGGCCCTCGCGGCCCGACGTCCCCTATGGCGAGCCCCACTCATCGCCCGGGTGACACTATGCGGTGTGATTCAGGGGCCCATGCCCTGCTCCGAGTCCGGGTGCCGTCGCGATCGCCCGATGCACGTAGTCCAGCGCCTCGGACACTGCGGTCTCCAGCGATCGTCCGAGCGCCATCCCCGCCGTGATCGCCGCTGACAGGGTGCACCCGGTGCCGTGGGTCGACGTGGTCGCAATCCGCTCGTGCTCGAATCGGTGAGTACCGTCGCGCGTCACCAGCAAATCAACGAGCACTTGTCCGGCCAGGTGCCCTCCCTTGATGAGCGCGGCGGAGGCACCCATGTCGAGCAGGGCGTGCCCGGCGCGCTGCATCGAGTCGGGGTCGTTGACCGGGAACCCGGTGAGAATGGCAGCCTCGTCGAGATTGGGCGTGACCAGCGTTGCGCGGGACACCAGACGCTCCGCGATGACACGCTCCGCGGTGCGCTCCAGCAGCCGGTCGCCCGACGATGCCACCATGACCGGATCGCAGACGTAGGGGATCGCGGGGTCGAGCGCGTCCGCCACCACCCGCACCAGCTCCGCCGACACGAGCATTCCGGTCTTGCACGCCGAGGCGGGAAGGTCGGACGCCAGCGCCGCGAGCTGCGCGCGCACGATGTCGATGGGAACGGCATGCACGGCGGTCACACCGAGAGTATTCTGCGCGGTGATGGCGGCGATGACCGACGTGCCGAACACGCCGAAGCGCTGAAAGGTCTTGAGGTCCGCCTGGATTCCGGCGCCTCCGCCGGAGTCGGAGCCCGCGATCGTGAGGGCGATCTGCATCAATGAGTCACTCGCTGCACACCCTGGTGCGGGATCTCCGGCTGCGCCGCGGCCGGGAACGCCGCGGGTTGGTACTCGCCGAAGGCGTGCGCCTCGTGGAGGAGGCGCTGGCGGCGCGCCTGGTGATTCGCCATCTCCTCGCGAGCCCGGCGCTGGAAGCTACTCCCCGGGGCCGGGCCCTCAAAGCCGCGCTCATAGCCGCGGGGCATGCCGTCACCGATGCGGACGAGCGCGAATTCGACGAGCTCGCCGCAACGGACCATCCCCAGGGCATTCTCGCCGTGATCGAGCCGCCGCAGTGGAAGCTCGAGGATGTGAAGGCTGGAGTACGGGCTCCCGTTCTGGTGCTCGACGGAGTGCAGGATCCCGGGAACGTGGGCACCATGGTGCGCAGCGCCTTCGCGCTCGGCGCGGCGGGAATCCTCGCACTTCCCGGCACCGCGGAGATTACCAATCCGAAAACCCTCCGCGCCACGATGGGAGCCTTCTTCCGCCTTCCGTACGTTGCGATCGAGGAAACAGCGCTGCGGAGCTGGGCTGAATCGGCCGGGGTACGGATCCTGGTCGCCGCAGTGGATGGCACCTCGCCCCGGAGCGCGCGTGGCACGCCCCTCGCAGTCGTGGTCGGGAACGAAGGCGCCGGGACCCGGCCCTCGCTCGACGGCTGGGCGCACGGCCGCATCGGGATCGCGCTGCGGCCGGGAGCCGAGTCCCTCAACGTTGCGGTTGCGGCGGGGATCATCCTGTACGAGGTGACGCGTGAATGATTCAACGCTCGCCGCAATTGTCGGCGCGCTGTTCGGAGCGGTCATCGGGAGCTTCCTCAACGTCTGCATCGTGCGGCTGCCCGCCGAGCAGTCGGTGGTCTCCCCGCCGTCGCGCTGCCCCAGGTGCGGCACGCCGGTCGAGTGGCGCGACAACATTCCGGTGTTCGCCTGGCTGCTGCTTGGCGGCAAATGCCGGGGATGCCGGGAGCCGATCAGCATTCTTTATCCGCTTGTGGAGCTCGCCACCGCGCTCCTCTGGGCCGGGATGGCGTGGTACTACGGGCTCTCGCTCGAGGCGCTCAAGGGCGCCGTCTTTGGCACCCTGCTGCTCGGCATCGCCCTGACCGACGCGCGCGAATACATCATCCCCAACGAATTCACCTTCGGCGGCCTCGCGATCGGTCTCGTGCTGAGCGCGGCGGGAGGACTCGGCGCGCTGCTCGCCGCGCTGCTCGGTGCCGCGGTCGGCTTCGGCCTTCTCTGGCTCGTGGGCGTGGCCGGGAAGTGGGCATTCAAGGAAGAGGCGATGGGCGGCGGCGACATCAAGATGATGGCGATGGTTGGCGCGTTCGTGGGGTGGCAGGGGGTGCTGCTCACCATCTTCCTCGGCGCGCTGGCGGGGACCGCGATCTTCCTGCCGCTCACGCTCGTCGGCAGAAGGCGGCTGGTGCCCTTCGGCGTTTTCCTCGCGATGGGCGCCGCGGTGACCTACGTGATCGGGCCGTCGATTATCGAGTGGTATCGCCGCTACCTCGGGGTCGCGTGATGCTCCGCCTCCTCGCCGCCTGTCTCGCCTTTCTCACCGGCTGCCGAGGGACTCCGCCCGCGCGCGGCGAAAGCCCCGATCTCGCCCGGCTGGTGGACAGCCTCCGGCCGGTGGTCGAGCGGGCCGCAGGGCTTCGATTCCGGAGTCCCACCCGCTCCGCCCTCAAGACCAGGGACGAAGTGCGGGTTTTCCTCCTGGGCAAGCTGGAGCAGGACTTCCCGGCGGCGCGGCAGGAGGGCGTCGAGGCGGTGTATCGCCTGCTCGGCCTCATTGCCGATTCGCTCGATCTGAAGACGCTGCTGCTCGATCTTTATACCGAGCAAGTGGCCGGTTTCTACGATCCGGAGGCGGAGACGCTGTACGGCGTCGTCGGAGCCGACCCGGCCGCGCTGCGCTTCGTGCTCGCGCACGAGCTGGTGCACGCGCTGCAGCACCAGTACCTCCCGCTCGATTCGCTGATGCGGATCAAGTCCAGCGCCGACGAGCAGACCGCGGTCCATGCGGTGCTCGAAGGCCAGGCGACCGTCGCCTCCATTCTGGCCTTCGTGCCCGATCGCGAGATCCTCAGGCAGCCGGGGTTCTGGGAGATGGCGCGGGACCAGGTCAAGACGCAGGCGGCGTCGATGCAGGTGTTCTCGAGGGCGCCGCTCGCCGTGCGCGAGGGTCTGGTGTTTCCCTATCTCGGTGGCGCCGAGTTCATGCGCTGGTGGGATTCCGCGCACGCCGGTCAGCCGCTGCCGACGCTGGCGACGATGCCGCGCTCCACCGAGCAGATTCTGCATCCGGCGCGATACGCACAGGGCGACGGCCCGGTGCTGGTGCGATTCGCTGACCCGGCCGGCGACGCGGTGTACGAAGACACCTTCGGGGAGCTGGAGATCCAGACCCTTGCGACAGTGCTCCGCGGCGGCGGCGAAGTGCTTACAGGGACTCCGATCGGGTGGGGCGGCGACCGGTTCCGGATCTATCGATCGGACGCGGGCCCCGCGCTGGTCTGGTACCTGGTGTGGGACGACGAGACGAGCGCGCGGCGATTCCTGAGGACATCGGGGGTTCGACTGCTGGCGGCGAAGCGGGCGGGGTATCGCACCACGGTGGAGCCGGTGGCGGGGGCCTCGCGGCCTGCCGTCCGCATCGTCATCGCTCCCGAGGCCTGGGAGAGATGGGAGAAGCTGCCCGCGATGTCACCATGAGCGAAGCGAAGGGGCCTATCTCTTCGGCTTCGGGAGAGAGGGTCCCTTCGCCCGAATCACCAGCCCCTCCTCGCTCCTCGCTCCTCCTTAGCGAAACAGCTTCGGCACCGCATAGATCAAAAGTCCGACCAGCCCGCCCACGACGGTGCCGTTCATCCGAACGAACTGCAGGTCGCGCCCGACGGCGAGCTCCAGGCGCTTCGAGGTCGCCTCGGGATCCCATCGTGCCACCGTCTGCGTGATGAGGTCGGCCGCCTCGTGGCGGTGCTTTTCGATCACGTCGAGCGCGGCGCGGATCCCCACCTCCTCGATCTCCGCGAGAAGCTTTGGATTGGCGAGCAGACTGGCGCCAAAGGCGCTCACCCCGCGCGCGAGCGGGCCCGGCTCTGCGCCGTCCGGCTGGGTGGCGTACCCGGTGACGGCGTGGCGGGTGGCATCCCAGATCCAGTTGGTGAGGTCGGCGACGGCGCCGTCGGACAGCCATTCCTCCTTGAGCGCTTCCGCGCGCGCGCCCGCTTCGGGCGAATGCTGCAGCCGGTCGACGAAGTCGCGCAGCGAGGTGTCGAAGCTCGCCCGCACCGGATGGTGGGGATCGGCGCTGATGTCGGTGAGGAGCTGCTCGATGGCGGTGACAATGCGCTGGTAGATCTTGTTGTCGATCGCGCTGGGCACCCACCAGGGCATTTCGTTCTTGACCCGCGCGCGGATCGCATCCTCATTGTCATGCACCGCCCTGGCCGCGAGGCGGATCGCCTCGTTCAGCAGCTCCTGGTGCCGGTCTCCCGCCACCACCATGGCCAGCGTCTTTCCGAGGACCGGTGCCACCCGGGTCGCCCGGATGCGATCCATCACGCCCTGCTGAATCAGCTCGCGGATCTTCTCGTCGGGAAGCGCCTCCAGCGTGCGCGCCACGCCGCTGGCGAGCTGGAGCGCGATGCGCTGGCTGTTCTCCGGCTGGCTCAGCCACACCGCGGCGTGCTCGGCGATCCGCATCCCGCGGAGCTTCGCGG
Organism: uncultured Gemmatimonas sp.; assembly: GCA_964439025.1. GTDB lineage: Bacteria > Gemmatimonadota > Gemmatimonadetes > Gemmatimonadales > GWC2-71-9 > JABFSM01. The sequence continues at coordinate 44,887 of CAYTMW010000024.1, forward strand.
AGACCGCCTCGCGGGCGAGGAAGTGATGCTGCACGAAGTTCCCGATGATGCGGCCAATGCGGTCCTTCTGGCGGCCGATGATGGCGGTGTGCGGAATGGGAATGCCCAGCGGATGACGAAAGAGCGCCGTCACCGCGAACCAGTCGGCCAGTCCACCCACCACCGATGCCTCCGCGGTGGCGCGCAGGTAGCCCAGTAGCGGGAACTGCGCCTCGTACCAGTTCGCCACCAGGAAGATCAGCGCCGCGACCAGGAGCAGCCCGGTCGCGCGCCGCTTCATCTTGTCGAGCCCGGCCTGGCGGGCCGCGTCGTCGGGGCGGGGAGGGAAGGGCGGCGTTATGGGAAGCTCCTTGAGGGCGCAAGGGCGCAACGGCGCAAGGGCGCAAAGAAATGATATGCGCTGGCGGGAGTACGGTATTCACCCACGTGCGGTGTCGAGCGAAGTTGTCCTCATGATGCCCTACGAGAAATGGAAGGCCTGGCAAAAGTCCTACGAGCTGGTGCTGGCAATCTATACGGAAACCCGCCGGTGGCCGTCGGAGGAGAGATACGGTCTTGTCTCCCAAGCCCGAAGGGCGGCGGTCTCGGTGCCCACCAATCTCGCTGAGGGATCTGCTCTTTCCTGTCTTCTCCGAATCGCTCGGGACCTGGGTTATCTGTCAGCGGATGACTGGTCTCGATAGGTCCGGTTTCCGCCTATGCCTCTACTCAATGCTCTTCCTGAATCTCAATACACTCATCCCTATCAACCCCACCGAAAACCCCACCAGCACCAGCGCCTCCCTCCACAAACTCTCCATCCCCACCCCCTTCAGCAAAATCCCGCGCATGACCTTGAGGAAATAGGTGAGCGGCAGTGCCGCGCCGATCCATTGGGCTGGTTCCGGCATCGCCTCCCTCGGGAACATGAAACCCGAGAGAAGGATGTTCGGCATGAGCAGAAGAAATCCGAGCTGCATCGCCTGTGCCTGGGTGGAAACGACCGTCGAGATGAACAACCCGATCGCCAGATTCGCCACCACGAACGGGAGCGCGATCAGATAGAGCGTGACGACGTCTCCCCGGATCGGCACGTCAAAGAGCAGCCGGCCCAGGAGGAGAATCACCGTAATCTGCACGTATCCCACCAGCAGGAATGGAATGATCTTCCCCAGCATGAGGCTGGTCTTCCCGATCGGCGTCACCACCAGCTGCTCCAGCGTTCCACGCTCCCGCTCCCGCACCAGCGCGATGCTCGCTATCACGATCATCGTGACCGAAAGGAGCACGCCGATGATGCCGGGCACGATGTAGACCGCGCTCCGCGAGGTGGGGTTGTACCAGGGCCGCACCCGCACCTCGATCGCGGCGGTGGCTCCCGCCTGCGCCGAGAGCGCCCGGGATCGGATCGCGCCCGCCAAGCTCGCCCCGCTAATCGCCGCCGAGGAGGCGAGCGGGTCGGCGGCATCCACGATGATCTGCGCCTTGGCCGTGCGCCCGCGCTTCACGTCGCGCTGGAAATCCGGAGGGATGACGATGGCGGCCTTGGCATCGCCCTGGTCGATGAGCGCCCCCATCTCCTCCCGGTCCCGGACCGTGCCGCCCAGGTCGAAGTTGCCGGTGTTGAGCATTGCCTGCACGAACCGGCGGCTCTCCGGCGACCGCGATTCGTCCAGCACCACCGTCGGCAGATGCCGGACTTCGGTCTGAATGGCGTAGCCGAACATGATGAGCTGGATCGCGGGAATCCCGATCATCATGCTGAGGGTGCCCCGGTCCCGCCGCATCTGGATGAACTCCTTCCGGAGCATCGCCCAGAAGGGTGTCATACCAGAGCCCCTTCGTCACGCCGCTGCAGCTCGATGAACACGTCTTCCACCGTGGCCACGCCGAACCGCGCGGTGATCTCCTTCGGAGTGCCGACGCCGATCAGATGGCCGCGGGAGAGAAACGCCAGCCGGTGGCACCGTTCCGCCTCGTCCATGTAGTGCGTGGTCACCAGCACCGTCATGCCGGCAGCCGCTCGCCGGCCGATCAGGTCCCAGAACAGCTTTCGGGAGGCCGGATCCACCCCCGCGGTCGGCTCGTCGAGGAAGACCAGGTCGGGTCCGTGTGTCGTGGCGCATGCGAGGGCGAGGCGTTGCTTCCAGCCACCCGAAAGGGTCCCCGCCATCTGGTCCGCGCGCGGTGTGAGGGCGTATTCCGCCATCTGCTCGGGAACCCGGCGCCGCCGCTCGTCCCCTGTGATGCCGTACATGCCGGCGTAGAACTCCAGGTTTTCCCGCACGGTCAAATCGTCGTACAGCCCGAACCGCTGCGACATGTAGCCGATCCGGCGCCGAACCTGCTCGGGCGATTCGACCACGTCCACGCCGACGACGGTCGCCGATCCCGAGGTCGGTGCGATCAGGCCGGTCAGCATCCGGATCGTGGTGGTCTTGCCGCTCCCGTTGGGACCCAGGAGTCCGAAGATCTCGCCGCGCCGCACCTCGAGATCGAGGCCTTCCACCGCGGCAACGCCGCGGAACACCTTGCGGAGACCGCGGGTGACGATGCCGTGTTCTTCGCGGGGCGCGGTCACGAGGGGCCACCGGCCTTTGCGCCGGTGCGCCCTTCCACCTTTGCGCCTGTTACTCGCACCATCACCCAGAGTCCCGGGAACGGCGCCTCCCTGGGGTCGGTGAACTCCACCTTCACGCCGAACATCAGATCGGCGCGCTCCTGCTCGGTCAATGCCACGCGCGGGGTGAACTCGGCCTTCGGGTTGATCGCGGCGATCCTGCCGGACAGCGAGCGGCCCTCCCCCGTGACCACAGTTGCCGGCTCGCCGACCCGGAGCCGGCTCACCACCCACTGCGGCAGGTACACTCGCACGAAAGGTCGAGCCATCTCGCCGATCGTCACCACCGGGATTCCGGCTGCGAGCACCTCCCCGGGCTCCGCGTTTCGGCTGAGCACGATGCCTCCGACCGGTGCGGTGAGCACGAGGTCCGCGGCACGGGCCTCGACCTGGGCGAGCGCCGCCCTCGCGCTCATGACTTCCGAGCGGGCTCCGACGACCCGCTCGCGCCGGCTCCCGGCCCGGAGCAGCCGCAGTGCCTCTTCCGCCGCCTGCATCCGGCCCCGCCCCATCCGCTCGGCACTGACCGCGTGATCGAGCGCCTCCCGGCTTGCCACATCGCGCGACACCAGATCGCGAATGCGATCGAGATCCTTCGCGGTGCGCTCGGATTCCGCTCGAGCCGTGCTCAGCTCGGCCTCGGCCCGGCCGATTTCCTCGGGCCGGGACCCCGCTTCGAGGTCGCGCAGATTGGCCATCGCCGACGCAATGCGCGCGCGCTGGACCGCAATCGTGGCATCGAGATCGGCCTGGGTGAGCAGGGCGACGGTGTCGCCGGCCTGCACCGCCGCGCCTTCGTCGACCCGGACCGCGACCACCCTCGCGGCGGTGAGCGCCGCAAGGTCCACCTCGGGTACCTCGACCGTGCCCCGGGCCTCGAAAGGATCCGGGCTCCCGCTCTGGCATCCTGCGACGAGCAGGAGCACCAACGCGAGATGGAAAGGAATCCTCATGCTCAACGCTCCGGAGTGGACAGGGCGCGCACGGCGAACTCGCCCGCGTGGCGGCCGAACTCGCCGACGGTCTGGTCGGAAATCCCCGCAGGGCCGAGGCCGAAGAAGAGTCCCACCGCGGGACGGGCGATGATGAAGTAGGCGACCTGGGAAATGGTGCTCACCGCCGCGAAGCGCGGCTCGATGTCGGAGCTGAAATCGCCGCTCCGCTGCCCCGCCTCGATGACGTGACAGAGCCGCTGAAAGAGACCGGCCGCGAGCTGGAGGATGATGTCTTGGGCGTGTCGCGCTTCGTGATCCACCATTTCCCGGACCATGAGTCGCGGCAGGTTGGGCTCCGCCAGAAGGAACTCGACTTGGGCGGCGACCAGCCCGCGTATCGCGTCGCGTGGTGCCTTGGCGGCATCGATGGCTGCGCTACCGCGGGTGACCAGCGCGCTCACGAAGCGGTGAAGCACCGCCTTGTAGAGCTCCTCTTTGTTGGCGAAGTAGTAGTAGAGCAGGGCGGGGTTCACCCCGGAGGCTGCGCCGATCTGCTTGATGGTGGTGCCGTCATACCCCTTCCTGGCAAAAAGAGCCTCGGCGGCATTGAGAATCTGGTCCCTCGCAGAGGCCATTTCGGGTGGCATGGACGCTAATTAAACGTTCAATTAGTAAAGGCGCAATGGCGAAAGACAACGCGGCAAAGGTTGAACGCACTCCCTAACCCAGCTATCTTTAACGGCTTATGTTCGACGAGCTGTCCTCAAAGCTGACCGGCGCACTAAGCAGGCTCACTGGGCGCGGCGTGCTCTCCGAGGACGCCGTTCGCGAGGGCCTGAGAGAAATTCGCCGGATCCTCCTCGAAGCCGACGTCAGCTTCGATCTCACCCGCGAATTTCTGGAGCGGGTGCAGGAAAAGGCCGTTGGGCAGCAGATCATCAAGGCGGTGCGGCCGGGGCAGCAGCTGGTCAAGATCGTCTATGACGAGCTGGTGGTACTGCTCGGTGAAAAGCACTCGCCGATCGCCCATGCGACGGTGCCGCCGACGGTGATCCTCCTAGTCGGATTGCAGGGGTCGGGCAAGACGACGACCGCCGGCAAGTTGGCCAAGCGGCTCAAGCTGGAGCAGAAGGCGCCGTTTCTCATTGCGGCCGACGTCTATCGCCCCGCCGCGGCGGAGCAGCTCGCAACGCTCGGCAAACAGGTGGACGTCGGGGTGCACCGCGAAGACGGCGCCACCGACGTCGTCGCCCTGGTCAAGCGCGGGATCGAGGCGGCGGGCAAGGCTCGGGCGCGCACGGTGCTGGTGGATACCGCCGGCCGCCTGCAGATCGACGAGGACATGATGCGGGAGCTCATCCGGCTCAAGGCCGCGGTGCATCCCCACGAGATCCTCCTGGTGGCCGACGGAATGACCGGCCAAGATGCCGTCCGGATCGCGCAGGGCTTTCACCAGGCGCTCGGCATCACCGGGGTGATCCTCACCAAGATGGATGGCGATGCCCGCGGCGGGGCGGCGCTTTCCATCTACGGGGTGACCCGGGCACCGATCAAGTACGTCGGTGTGGGAGAGAAGCTCGACGCGCTGGAGCCCTTCCACCCCGAGCGGATGGCGGGCCGGATTCTCCAGCAGGGCGACGTGCTCACCCTGGTGGAGAAGGCGCAGGAAGCGGTCGACGAGGACGAGGCGAAGCGGCTGGCGAAGAAGGCCGTCTCGAAGAAGGGCCTCGACCTCCAGGACTTCCTCGGCGCGATGAAGCAGATGCAGAAGCTCGGGCCGCTCAAGAACGTGCTCGGGATGCTGCCGGGGGTGAACCCCCAGATGCTCAAGGCCGCGAACGTCGACGACAAAAAGCTCAAGCACGTGGAAGCCATCGTCCTGTCGATGACGAAAGCCGAGCGGACCGATCCCGATGTGATGAACGGCTCCCGCCGGATGCGGGTCGCCCGGGGATCGGGACGCACGGTGCAGGAAGTGAATCAGTTGCTGTCACAGTTCAAGCAGATGCAGAAGATGATGAAGGTCGCGGGCAAGCCGGGCGCGAAACTTCCTTTCGGTCCCCGGTTTCCCG
>CAYTMW010000025.1:0-45181 GCA_964439025.1 uncultured Gemmatimonas sp.
AGGGCTCTCCGGAGGGCCGCTCGCACAACATCAGCTGCGCCAGCCAGAGCCCCAGGCGCTGCTTTCCGACCCCCTCCGGACCGGTCACCAGGATCACCTGGGGGAGCCGGTTGGTCCTGAGCGAATCGGCCAATCGGCGCCGGACTTCTGCGTGCCCAACCAGGGGGTGAATCATGGACGGAAAAGTAATCAGTTGGGGCGTACTTTGAAAGCCTGAATATCTTCCTAACATGTTGATAGATAATGTTTTATGCCAGCAAGGCAGGTGCAAGTTTTGGGGTCTCTTTGTGGATAGCTGCGCCCCGTCAAACAATGGCTCAGACGGGGAGGCATGTGGACAGCAAGTGGGTCTGGGATTGGGGGTTAGCGTGAACTGGGGTTGGGGGAGGTGTGTGAAAAACAGGCAGGAGGGAGGAGGCAGGAGGCAGGAAGGTTTCCCACATGCCTCCTGGCTGCTTTCAGGTTGTAAAGAGGTCTTCCCAGAGGAGCCCGAGGAGACCTGTCAGAGCCAGGGTGGGGAGCATCTCGATCCGGAACCGGAAGGTGGCGACCGCCGCAAGGACGGCCAATACCAGCGTGGCGGGGTCGAGGCTGCCGAGCCTGGCTAGCTCGAGGTGCAGGGGACCGGCTCTCCACACCATCGTCTCGCTGAAGAGGACGTGGATGGAGAACCAGACGGCGAGGTTCAGTATCACTCCGACCACCGCCGCCGTGATCCCGCTGAGCGCGGCATCGAGCGTGCGGCGGCCGCGGAGCCACTTGTCAGAGCGGGCTCGGTCCCCGCCGCTCACTGACAAGGCTCGCGCAATTCTATCAACCGTATCGGAATTATCTCCGCGCTCGTCGTCCCCGCTAGATTGACGGAAGCTCTTCCAACTCGATTCGAACGGTATCATGCCAGCAAGAGATGAATTCCCCACGAGGATTAAGGAGACTCTAGCAAAACGTGTCGGAACCCTGCGTTCCAATCCGCAATGCAGCTCCTTGCCTTACGGCCCCAGCTCGTCGGCTAACTTCCCACGGTACGGGGCGTATGAAAGACAATGAGCCCGAAAGTGTCCCTAGTCATAGAGATCTCTTCTACCGGAACGAGCTCTATCCAAGGCCCGAAGCAGTGTTCTCATTCTTCCCTAGGCTACCGGGTGAGATTAAGAACACGTGTCTCGTCGTTGTTGATACATCCGCCCTGCTGGTTCCGTATGAAACAGGGAAGAAGACTCTGGCGGAGGTGCAAAAAGAATTCAGGGTGCTCGTTGATGCTAAGCGCCTAGTAATTCCGGGTCAGGTGGCGCGAGAATTTGCCGACGGGAGAGCGACAAAGTTGCGCGAGGTTTATCAAAAACTTGCTTCCAAAAGGCAAAACAGCCCGTCCCTTGAGCTTGGTACCTATCCACTACTAGAAACGTGTGAGCCGTACCAAGCCGCTCGCAGCCGAGCCGCAGAGGTGGCAGCGGCGCACGAGGGGCTCACCGGCGCTGTGAAGGAGTTCAATGCGGCACTAGAGACTTTGCTAAAGCATATCCGCGAGTGGTACTGGAACGATCCCGTGAGTCAAATGTACCGCGAGCTATTCGTTAACGATGTCGTACTAGATGTCTCATCGTCCCACGCGGACATTGAGGCGGACTTGCTGAGGAGAAGGAAATACAAAATCCCGCCGGGCTATAAAGATTTTAGGAAGCCCGATCTGGGAGTTGGCGACCTCATCATCTGGCGAACAATTCTGGAGGTGGGAAAGCGACAGCAGCGTGACGTGATATTCGTGACGGAAGACGAAAAGGCGGATTGGGCCTACAGGAGTAACAAAGAAAAATTGTACGGGCGCTATGAACTGGTGGATGAGTTTGCACAACATTCCGATGGCCGCTCATTTCATGTTATGAGCTTGGGAGAATATCTCAGCCTGGTGGGCGCTGATTCGGGTGTGATCGAGGAACTCCGACTAGTAGAGACTTCTCATTCTCGGATCTCTCTCACGGGTGGTAGTATCGTCATCGATGGAACCGTCAACCCCAGTGTCAGAGTCCACGTTTCCGGGGATGATTTCTTCCTCCGTTTTGGTGACCCCGAGTACCTAGCGGCATTTCGCCCAGCTAGGCTCAATTTGAACACCGCGACCAATCCTTCAAATCAGGGCTTGGGATCGTGCACCTTCAGAGGAACGCCCACAATGTTTTTCATCGCCTCGCTGGACCTCGGTAATGAGCGCGTCGAGGGCACAATCACCGGATATGCTCGCTTTCAGGAATTCACTCCCCCTCCAGAGCCACTTTTCTCCGTTGAGTTTGGTGGTAGGGTTGCTGTGACTGACAACGCACTGGGGAGAACATACAATATTGTCGCCTGACAATCGGATTATCGGTAGATGATGCATGGCCACTCGCTATCGCGCGATTGGACGGCAAAAATCTGGGGGGTAAGGTGAATTCTCCAAACCACAAGGGAGGGGCCTATCCAATAGCGACCGGACGCGCACCCCGGATGTGGGGGTGCCCTGAAGCGTGCCCGCGCTCCCTCACAGGTTTGTAGCGGTGGGCTAACTTCGAGGGTCCCTATCCCACCTGAAGTCAAACAACGACGCCATACACCATCGCCGCACTGCCTATCGGGAAGGATCGGACGTTGATACCGGCGACTGGCCTTGAATCAGACCTGCTGGGTTCCTGCAAAGCAAAATAGCCAGCCTAAGCTGGCTAAATCGTTGTGGCATAAGCTCCCGAGGAGGGACTCGAACCCCCGACCCGGTGATTAACAGTCACCTGCTCTACCAACTGAGCTACTCGGGAAGACGCATCCGGCGGAGGACAAAATAGCCGGAGGCAGGACCTGCGGCAACGCACTCATACTCATTACCGCTGTTCCCCGACCCCCAACTCCCGACCCCCAACCCCTACTCCTCTCCCAGCGCCGCCTCCACCGCCTGCTTCAGCTCCTGCCCGGTAAACGGCTTCGACAACACCTCCGCCGCCCCGAATTTCCGCGCGACCGAGAGGTAGTCTTCGGCGTCGATCCGGCCGCCGCCGGAAATCGCGAGGATCCGGACGCCGGGATCGCCGCGCCGTAGCTCCTGGATGATCTCCAGTCCGTCCACGTCGGGCATGATCAGGTCGGTGATCACCAGATCCGGCATATCCCGCCGGTAGTGGGCCAATGCTTCCTGCCCGGTCCCGGTGCTGAATACGGCGTAGCCCGAGCGCTCGAGCATCTTGTGCACGGCGCCCCGGCTCAAGTCGTCATCGTCCACCAGCAAAATCCGTTTCATCGTGTTGGCCCCTGTCCCCGAAATAGAGCTTGACCCACGGCGATTCTCCAGGGGTGGGAGGCTCGCGCTTTCAGCGTTACAATCCCCCAATGGAATCCGAATCGGCCCACTTCTTCCTCCGCGACCTGGCCTTGATCCTCGGCACCGCGGCGCTGGCGACCGTGGTGTTCCAACGGTTCCGGCTGCCGGTGATCGTGGGATACATCGTGGCGGGGATCCTGGTGGGTCCGCTGACTCCCTGGCCGATGGTGAAGGATCCCGAATCGATCCGGACGCTTGCCGAGCTGGGCGTGGTCCTGCTGATGTTTTCCATCGGGCTCGAGTTCCGGCTGCGGAAGCTCGCGCGGCTGGGGCCGAGGGTCGCCCTCGCGGCGCTGGTCGAAGTCGGCGCGATGCTGCTCCTCGGGTACGGCGCGGCCCGGGTTCTCGGCTGGGATCCCCTTCAGAGCCTCTTCGCCGCCGGAATCGTCGCCATCTCCAGCACGATGGTGGTCTCTCGCTCTCTGGACGACAGCCGTGCCGACCGTGGACTTCGAGACATCGTCTTCGGCGTCCTCGTCATGGAAGACCTCGCGGCCATTCTGCTGATCGCCATCCTGACGACGATCGCCGGCGGTGATGCCCTCTCCGGTCCGATGCTCGCCGCAACACTCGGGCGGCTCGGTCTCTTTCTCCTCCTGCTCATGATCGGCGGAATGCTGGTGATTCCGCGCGCGATCAATGCCGTGCTCGCCTTCCGGCGCGCCGAAACGACGCTGGTCGCCGCGCTTGGTATCTGCTTCGGGCTTGCCGTGCTGAGTGTGACAGCGGGGTACTCGGTAGCGCTCGGCGGCTTCATCGCCGGCACGCTGGTCGCGGAATCAGGGAAGCACCGGATTATCGAGGAGAACATCAGGCCAGTGCGCGATCTCTTCGCCGCGATCTTCTTCGTGGCGGTCGGCATGCTCTTCGAGCCGGGTGTCATGCTCGGCGTGTGGCCCGTGGTCCTGGTGCTGACCCTGGTGGTTCTCCTCGGCAAGACCTTCGGGGTGACGGCAGGCGTGTTCCTCGCCGGCTACGGGACCCGCGATGCGGTTCGGGCCGGCATGAGCCTGGCCCAGATCGGCGAATTCTCTTTCGTGATCGCGGGGCTGGGCGCCACACAGGCCACCGGCTCCAAGGAGCTCTTCGCGGTCGCGGTCGCGGTCGCCACCATCACCGCGTTCACGACGCCGCTCTTCTCCCGCCACGCCGACGCCGTCGCTTCGTGGATCGACCGCCGGCTGCCCCACCCGGTGCAGACCGTCGCCATGCTATACGGCTCCTGGATCGAGCTGCTGGGCAAGCCGAAAGCCGCCCCCGCGCCGGCGATGCAGCGCAAGCGGCTCGGACGTTTCCTGCTACTCGACGCCGCCTGCGTCACCGCGGCGATTATCGGCACGTCGCTGGCATACCGGCGCCTGCCGGAGCTGCTCGGCGCCGAGGCGGCTGCCAAGCCCGGGATGCGATTCGCGCTCCTGGCGGCGGGGGCGCTGCTCGCGCTGCCGTTCGCCATCGGGTTGGTGCGCACCATGCGCAAGCTTTCGGTGGTCATGGCGGAGTCGGCGCTGCCCCCGCCGGCCAAGGGGGTGGACCAGGGCTACGCGCCAAGGCGAGCGCTCATCGCCACCCTCCGGATCGGGATGGTCATCGCGATCGGCGTGCCGATGACGCTGGCCACCCTGCCCTTTGTGCCGCCGTTCGGGGTGGTCGGCGTCATCGCCGCGTACCTGCTCATTCTCGGTGTGGGTTTCTGGCGCACCGCGGCCGACCTCGACAAGCACACCCGGGCGGGCGCGGAGCTGGTGGTGCACGTCCTCGCCAAGCAGGCTCACAGCGGCGATACCGGGACGTTCGAGGTCGTGCGGGAGCTCTTGCCGGGGTTGGGGACGATCGTGCCGCTCGAGGTGCAGGCGGGAAGCGAGGCGGCGGGGGTAACGCTGGGCGAGCTCAATCTCCGCGGCCGCACCGGGGCCACTGTGGTGGCGCTGTCGCGCGACGGTCAGCGACAGCCGCTTCCCACGGCCACCACGCGATTGGAAGCGGGCGACATGATCGCGCTTACCGGGAGCGGGAGCGCGATCGGGACCGCGGCAGCTCTGCTGCGCGCCAGAGATACCAGCTCGCCACCGAGCGCCATGGCCGCCAGCGCTCCCCCCGCCGGATGACGGCGTCGGGCTCGGGCAGCTCGCGGCGCCGCATGATACGGGCGAGTCCTTTTCGGATCCCCAGGTCGTGCGCCGGCAGCACGTCGGGATGCCCGAGCCGGAAGAGCAGCAGCATCTCCACCGTCCACCGTCCAACCCCCCGCACGACCGTCAGGCGCTCGATCACCTCTTCGGGAGACATGCGGCGCAGCGTGGCGACCGGAAGGACGACGCCCTGCTCCGCGTGGTGGGCGAGATCGCGGATGGCGCGCGCCTTGGCTTCGGAGAGTCCGGCGCTCCGCATGAGCTCGTGGGGGGTTTCAAGCACCCGGGATGGGGCGGGGAAGGCCTTCACCGGATACAGCGCGCGAAACCGTCCGAAGATCGTCGCGGCCGCCTTGCCGGAGAGCTGCTGGTACACGATGCTGTGCGCCAGCGCTTCGAAGGTGGATGCGCCGGCGTGGGGAGGAAATCCCGAGCCGCCCACCCGCTCGATGACGGTGCCCAAGGCACGGTCTCTCGAGGAGAGCTCGGCGCAGACGGCGGTCCAGTCGATCGCGGCAGTGCCGCGCTCGGGCCAGAGGCAAGGAATCGCGTTGGTCACGGGAGAAGTGTAACGCGATGGCTCCCGGCTCCGGTGGCGGTGCTGGTCGGAATCTCGGCCTATTCGCTGGAGCGTCAGATCCGTCATGGCCGCCTGCATCCCTCCTCGGGTCGGCGGCTGGGATTCCGCCCCAACGTGCATGACCGGGAGTTTCTCGATGCCGACTGACTCGCCCCGCCTCGACGCGGAGCTCTTTCGCCGCCAGGCGCACGAGATCGTCGACTGGATGGCCGATTACCTGAGCCACGTGGGAGAGAGGCCGGTGCAGCCCTCCGCTCCGCCTGGCGCGGTGAGATCGGCGCTTCCCAAGGCACCACCGGCCGCAGCCGAGCCGTTCGAGCGGATCATGGAGGACTTCGAGCGGGTGATCGTGCCGGGACTCACCCACTGGGGGCACCCCGGATTCTTTGCGTACTTCCCCGCCAACAACAGTCCGCCGTCGATCCTGGCTGAGATGCTCACGGCGGCCATCGGCGCGCAGTGCATGTCGTGGAACACGAGCCCCGCGGCGACCGAGCTGGAGCAGGTCACCATGGAGTGGCTGCGACAGATGCTCGGACTTCCGGAGCCATTCACCGGCGTGATCCAGGACACTGCGTCCACGGCGACACTCGTGGCGATGATCACGGCGCGGGACCAGGCGCTGAGACGGCTGAACGGCTCGATGGCGGGACGGCTGGATTTGTTGACCGCCTATACGACTCTCGAAGCCAATCACTCGGTTCCGAAAGGATGCCGCCTCGCCGGATTCCGCCCGGAGCATGTCCGGATGGTGGAGACCGGTCCCGACCACGCCATGCTCGCCAATGCGCTGCAGCTCTCGATCGCCAACGACAAGGCGGCCGGACTGCTGCCCGCCGCGGTCGTCGCCACGGTGGGGACCACCTCCTCTACCGCGATCGATCCGGTGCCGGCCATTGCCGATATCTGCCGGCGGGAAAAGCTCTGGCTGCACGTCGATGCCGCGTGGGCCGGCTCGGCGGCGATCGTACCGGAGATGCGCTGGATTTTCAACGGCGTGGACCAGGCCGACAGCGTCGTCTTCAATCCGCACAAGTGGCTGCTGGTCAACTTCGACTGCTCCGTCTATTTCGTGAAGGACCGCGCGGCGCTGCTGCGCTCCTTCGGCGCGAGCGCCGACATCCTCAAGACGGCGCAGGACGACGCGGTGGTGAACTATCGCGACTGGGGCATTCAGCTGGGACGGCGGTTCCGGGCGCTCAAGCTCTGGTTCGTGATTCGCACCTACGGGGTCGAGGGACTCCAGGCGATGATCCGCCGTCACATAGCACTCGGGCAGCGGCTGGCCGAATGGGTAAGTGGCGACCCGGCATTCGAGCTGATGACTCCTGCACTCCTGGGCCTGGTGGTGTTCAGATACCGGGGAAGGGGGAAGGGGGAAGAGGGGAAGGGGGAGCTCGACCGGTTGAATCAGGAGCTGCAGGACCGGGTTAATGCGACCGGGCGGATCTTCATAACCGGCACGCGGCTCAGCGGGCGGTATGTACTCCGAGTGGCACTGGGGCATCTGACGACGACCGAAGAAGATGTGCGGAACGCGTGGGATGTCATCAGGCGCGAGGCGGTGACAACCGCGTGAGTCACCGCTCACCGCTCACCGCTGTCTCCCGCCTCGCACCAAGTTCCCGCGCCAGATACCGCCCCGTATGTGATGCCGCACACGCGGCCACCTGCTCCGGGGTTCCCTGAACCACCACACGTCCCCCGTCCTCCCCCGCCTCCGGCCCGAGGTCGATCACCCAGTCGGCGCGCTTGATGACGTCGGTGTGATGCTCGATGACCAGCACCGTGTGCCCTGCGTCCACCAGGCGGTCGAGCACCTGGATCAGCACCCGCACATCGTCGAGATGAAGGCCCGTCGTCGGCTCGTCCAACAGATAAAGCTTCCGGCCTTCCCGCTTGCCCGCCTTCGCCAACTCGCGCGCGATCTTGAGCCGCTGCGCCTCACCGCCCGAGAGCGTGGTTGCCGGCTGGCCGAGGCGCAAATACCCGAGCCCCACCTGCTGGAGCTGCCAGAGGGCGGCGCCGAGCTTCGGCTGGTGATGAAACCGCGTGATCGCGTCGTCCACCGTCCATTGCAGCACGTCGTGAATCGATTTTCCCTGGATCTTGACGTCGAGCACATCGCGCTTGAAGCGGGTGCCAGCGCACGTGTCGCAGGGGACGTACACATCCGCCAGGAAGACCATCTCCACCAGCACCGCGCCCGCGCCTTCGCACTCGGGACAACGGCCGCCCTCGAGATTGAACGAGAAGGTGGCCGGTGTGTACTTGCGCTGGCGGGCCAGCGGCTGGGACGCGAAGAGCTCGCGGATGTCGTCGAACGCCTTGATGTAGGTTACCGGATTCGAGCGCGGCGAGCGGCCGATCGGTGACTGATCCACCAGCACGACGTCCTTCAAATGCTCCCACCCCGTCAGCGAATCGAGCTCTCCGACCGGCTCGCCGAGATGCGACTTGGCGGAATGCTCTCCATGCAGCCGGGCCTCGAGCTGGCGGTAGAGGACGTCGTGCACGAAGGTGCTCTTCCCGCTTCCGGAGACGCCGGTGACCGCCGTGAGGGTGCCGAACGGGATGTCGGCGTCCACGCCCTTCAGATTGTGCAGCCGGGCGCCCCGCACCTGGAGCCGGAGCGGACCCGCCGGCCTCCGCGCGCTCGGCACCCCGATCCGCTTCCGCCCCGTCAGATAATCGCCGGTCAGTGTCTCGCCCACCTGGTCCACCGGTCCCGCATAGACCACGCGGCCGCCGCGCTCGCCGCTCCCCTCTCCAAGCTCCAGCATGAAGTCCGCCTGCCGGATCGTCTCGAGATCGTGCTCGACGACCAGCACCGAGTTGCCGCCGTCCCGAAGCCGGCGCAGCAGCGCAAGAAGCCGGTCGGTATCGCGTGGATGCAGCCCGATCGAAGGCTCGTCCAGCACGTAGAGTGCGTCCACCAGCCGAGCCCCCAGCGCGTTGGCGAGCGCGATGCGCTGTGCTTCGCCGCCGGAGAGGGTGCGCGCCTGGCGGTCGAGGGTCAAATATCCGAGCCCGACGTCGAGCAGGAAATCCACCCGGGCGAGCAGCTCGTCCAGGATCGATGCCGCGATCTCCTGTGCGGCGCCGCCCCACGGAATCTCGCGAAGCCACCGCGCGAGGAGGCCGAGGGGCAATGTCGCGACGTCGGCGATGGTCCGGTCCGCGACCCGCACCGCCAGCGCATGCTCGTTGAGCCGGCTCCCTCCGCACGCGGGGCAGGTCCTGGCGAGCTGGTACTGCCGGAGGAAGACGCGGATATACTGCTTGTAGCGCTTCTCCTCCAGCGATTTGAGGAACGGAAAAATCCCCAGGTATTTGCCGAGCTTTCCGTGCAGCAACTCCCGTCGCACCGGCGCCTTGAGTGATTGCCACGGCCTGGCGGGATCGGCGCCCAGCTTGCGCGCGGTATCGAACAAGAGCTTCCGCCGGCTTTCGTAGCGCGGCTTGGTCCAGGGGTCGATCGCCCCTTCGACGAGGCTCCGATTCGGATCGGGGATAACGAGTGACTCGTCGTATTCGAGTACCGCGCCGAAGCCGTTGCATCCGCCGCACGCGCCCCGGGGATTGTTGAAGGAAAAGAGCAGCGGGGTGATCTGTGCCGCCGGGGTGTCGCATGCGCTGCAGGCAAGATGCTCCGTGAATCGGAGTCGGCCCTCGTCGTGGAGGACGACCGCGATCCCTTCGCCCTCCGCGAAGGCGAGCGCGATCGCTTCCCGGACCCGGTCGATCGTGTCGCCGCGCTGCCGGTCCACCACCACCAGCAGCTCGCGCGAATCGGTCAGATCCACGCCCGCCGGGATCTCCTCGAGGTGGACGTCGTTGCCGTCGGCCACCATTCGCAGGAACCCCAGGGCGCGGAGGTTCTCCACCAGTGCCGCGTGGGTCACCCGCGCCGACTCGGGGACCGGGAACGCGATCTGAATCGGTGCATTTCCGAGCGTGGCCACCGACTCGGCCGCGGAGCCGGGGGTGTCCCGCACCACCGGGTTGCCGCACTTCCGGCAGAAGGGAATCCCCACCCGCGCCCACAGGAGGCGGAGAAAGTCGTACACTTCGGTAGCCGTGCCGACCGTGGAACGGCTCGACACGGTCGGATTCCGTTGCTCGATGGCGACCGCCGGGGCGATTCCCTCCAGGCGGTCCACCAGTGGCTTGGGCATCCGCTCGAGAAACTGCTTTGCGTAGGTAGAGAGGGACTCGATGTAGCGCCGCTGTCCCTCGGCATAGAGCGTATCGAATGCGAGGCTGCTCTTTCCCGAGCCCGACGGCCCCGTCACCACCACCAGGCGGCGCCGCGGGAGGTCGACTGTGATGCCCTTGAGGTTGTGCTGGCGGGCGTTGACGATGCGGAGAACGGGATCGGCCACGAATGAAGAATAAGCGTGCGGAGATTAGGTTAGGGATCGCATGGCTCGAATTCTGACCCCGAAGCTTCTCCGGCGCGGTTTTGAGATTTTCTTCCTCGGATCACTCATCGGATTCGGGGCGCTCCTCTATTACAGCAGCGATTTCGACGCGTTCCTCGCGGCAATTCCGCGAATCCAGTGGCTCTGGGTGCTGGCCGGCTTCGGGCTCGCGTCGATGGACTGGCTCGGCGGCGGCGTCCGGCTCTGGGTGCTGGCCAGGCACATTCACCCCGATCCTTCCTTCAAGGGGCTGGTGCTCGCCGGCGGCATGGGGGCCTGGGCCGCCTACCTCACCCCGCTCCAGTCTGGCAACGCCCCGATGACGATCTACACCATGAAGCGCTATGGCATGCCGGTGCCGATCGCGCTCACCTTGGTGCTGATGTCATTCGTGGCGACGGTGGCCTTCTTCGGGATCGCCGGGCCGATTGCGATCTTCTTCGGGGCGGGGAAGTCGCTCGGCCAGCACGGCGTCGTGCTCGGGATCTCCCTCTACGATCTCTTCCTTGCGAGTCTCGGCATCTTCGTGCTCCTCTTCGGAGCGTTGATCGTGCTGGTCATCTGGCCGCGCGCGCTGCACCTGGTGCTGCGCAAGGTGATCGGCTTCGTGGGTCGCCGGAGCAGCCGGGTTGCGGGGCGCCTGGCGCAGCTGGAGCAGGGGATCGATCAGGCCCATGACGCGATGGCCAAGTTCAATACCTCGCGCGGGTGGCTCGCGCTCCTCTGGGCCACCATCATCTCGGGGCCCTCGCACGCGAACAAGCTCCTGGCGGGCTATGTGGCGCTCCGCGCCATCGGCATCGAGGCCAATTTCGTCGATGTGCTCCTGCTGCAGACGCTGCTCACCTTCCTTCTCTACTTCTTCGCGCCGACGCCGGGCGGCTCCGGTATCGCGGAGCTTCTCTCCGCGGCGGTCATGTCGATCTACGTGCCGAGGCCGCTCACTGCGCTCTACACTCTCCTCTGGCGGCTGGTGATCAGCTATTTCACCATCATCGCCGGCTCCATCATCTTCTCGGCGTGGGTCCGCCGGGGCCTTAAGGGCGTCGAGCCGGACACCGTGGCGCTCGTTTCGGAGGCCAAGCCGGCGGTGTGACGGGGCCGGGCACCAGGCTTTGGTTTCCTTGCCACCCGGCCAGCCGACGCCTACGTTTGGGCGGTCTGTCTTACCCTAGGACGACTCACGCGAATGGAGCTTGAATACGGCGGTCGCCGTTACCCTGTGGCCGCCGGTGAACTTGTCATCGGTGCCGGGCCAGGAGCGACGCTGGTGCTCGACGCGGCAGGGGTTCGGCCGTGCCACGCCATCGTGCGGCTGCTGGCGCCGGGGATGGCGGTGGTCGCACCGGCGGAGCCGGGGGCGGAGATACTCGTGAACGGAGCTCGGCTGGGGACGGATCCGACCCCGCTGATGCATGGTGACAAGCTGCGAATCGGGGGACTCGAGGTCGCGGTCAGCGACCCCGGCCATGCCGGCGCGACCCGTGTTTTCAGCCCCCCCGCGTCCGTTCCGCCACCTCCCGCCCTTCCGAAGGCACGTCTGGTCAGCCTCACCGATGGGCGCGAGTACGCCGTGGACGTGGTCCCTTTCGTCATCGGGCGTGACGCCACAGCCAACCTTGTGGTCGAGTCCGACCTGGTGTCGCGACGGCACGCCGAGCTCCTGACGGTACCCGGCGGCAATTCTTTGGTGGACTTGAGCAGCAACGGGGTGTGGGTCAACCGGCGGCGCATCACGGCACCGGTCATGCTCCGGCAGGGTGACGTGATTCGAATCGGCGAATCGGACTTCCGTTACCACCTTGCCGATCGCGTCGCGGCGCCGGCAGGAGCGGACACTCGGCTGGGCGATACGATTGTGGGGCTCTCGGTGGTGCGGCGGCCTCCGCCGATACCGGACACGCCAGCGCCGCGACCAGCGGAGCCGCTCGCCACGCTGCTGGTCCAGCGCGGACAGCGGAAGGGCGAAAGGCTCCAGGTGCGGACGCCGGTCACCAACATCGGACGGGGCGAATACAACGACATCGCGCTGCCCGATGCGAGCCTCAGCGCCAACCACGCCAAACTGCAGCTCAAGGAAGGAATCTGGGTGCTGACCGATCTGGGCTCGACTAACGGCAGCCGGGTGGATGGCGAGACGGTGCGCGGCGAGATCGCGCTCTCACCGGGGGCGCAGATCGCCTTGGGCGAGGTCACGCTGTTCTTCGAGCCGCGGGATCGTGGGGTGACCCGGGTGAGCGGCACCGCCGTGCTCGACTCCGCCGGGGTCCCGGCGGCCGCTCCGATTGGCCGGAACCGCAGCCTCCTCCTCCTCGGCGGGCTTGGCGTGCTGCTCCTCGCCGGCTATCTGCTCCTGCGCTGATGCGGATCTCCTGCGCGGGGAACACCGATGTCGGCGTCGTCCGGTCCGGCAATGAGGACAGCTTTATGCTGAATTGCGCCGGCGGTCTCTTCATCGTGGCGGACGGCATGGGGGGCCACGCCGCCGGCGAAGTCGCCAGCGAGATGGCGGTGCAGATCGTCGCCAAGGAGCTCGGCAGCCTGCGCGGGCTCTCCGATGCCGAAGCGGCTTCCCGGATGCGGAGCGCCATTCGCAAGGCCAACGCCCAGATCTTCGACCGGACGCTGGCGGAGCACGACAAGCGGGGGATGGGGACCACGACCACCGTCATGGTCCTCTTTTCGCGCCGGTATCTGATCGGCCAGGTGGGCGACAGCCGCGCGTATCTGCTCCGTGAGGGCGATCTCCTGCAGCTCACGAAAGACCACAGCTACGTACAGGAGCAGGTGGATGCCGGCCTGCTGACCCCCGAGCAGGCGCGCACCCACCCCTACAGCAACGTCATCACGCGGTGCGTCGGCGCCAACGAGGACGTGGCGCCCGACGTCTATTTCGGAAATCTGGAGCCGGGCGATGTCGTGCTCCTCGCCTCCGACGGCCTCACCGGCATGCTGGAGGATCAGCAGCTCGCGACCATCATGGGCGCCGAGGAGAATCCGGAAACCTGTGTCAACAAGATGATCGCCGACGCCAACCGGCGGGGCGGGCTCGACAACATCACCGCCATCGTGATCCGGGTCGATGACGTGGAAGCGCAGAATACCGGCGAGATGCCCACGGCCAAATCCGCATAGGCTCCATGGACAATCCGAAACTGATTCTGTTCGCCGCGCTCGGCGTCGTCGGCGTGATTTTCATCGTGGTCTGGGTACGCGCCCTCGCGGCGGGCCGGGCGCAGGACAACGGGCCGGACATCCCGACGCCGCTCCAGACGGCCATTGGGTTCGGAACCAACTTCTTCGACACGCTGGGCATCGGTTCCTACGCGCCGACCACCGCGCTCTTCCGGTTTTTCAAGCTGGTCCCCGACGAGAAGATTCCCGGCACCTTGACCCTCGGGCACACCCTGCCCACCATCGTCCAGTCTTTCATTTTCATCGCGATCGTGCAGGTGGATTTCAATACCCTGGTGCTGCTGATCGGTGCATCGATCGTCGGGGCCTGGCTGGGCGCGGGCGTGGTCGCGAAGTGGCCGAGGCGGAATGTCCAGATCGGAATGGGCCTGGCGCTGCTGGCCGCCGCGGCCCTCTTCATGATGGCCAATCTCGGCATCGTCGCGGCGGGCGGGACGGCGCTTGGCCTCACGGGAATCAGGCTGATTCTGGGTTTGGTCGGGAATTTCGTCCTCGGCGCGCTGATGACGCTGGGCATCGGCCTCTATGGACCCTGTCTCATCATGATCAGTCTGCTGGGCATGGAGCCGCGCACGGCCTTTCCGATCATGATGGCGAGCTGCGCGTTCCTCATGCCGGTGGCCGGCGTGCGGTTTTCCAAGGCGCAGGCCTACTCCGCGCGGCCGGCGCTGGGGCTCATGCTGGGCGGAATTCCTGCGGTGCTGATCGCGGCGCTCATCGTGAAGTCGATGCCGCTGGTGGCGGTGCGCTGGCTCGTGGTAGTGGTGGTCCTGATCGCGGCGGTGGGGTTGCTCAGGGCGGCGTTTGCGGGGGAGCCGGTTGCTACGCATAGGGTGTCACCCTGAGCGAAGCGAAGGGGCTGGTCTCCCCCCCCCGGTCTCGAGTGGGACTCGCCCACGGGGCCTGCGGGCCAACGTAACTCACAGCGTCACGCCGGCCCCTCACGGCCCGACGTCCCCTATGGCGAGCCCCACTCGTCGCCCGGGTGACTACCGCGATTGTCAGGGCGGTTCGCGCTTACCCTTCCCGCTCACCGCTCACCGCTCATCGCTCACTGCCCGCCGCGGACTGTAATCGCGCAACAGGTCCTTCCAGCCCGGGTTCACCGACTCGATCAGCCGCCACTTTCGTCGTCGATTCCACCCCTCGAGCTCCTGCTTCCGTGCAATCGCTCTTCCCAGCTCAGAGGTGACCTCGAAGTACACGAGACGCGCCGCCGTGAGCGGCGAGGTGCTGCCGGGCGGTGCGCCCAGGCGTCGCTCGAACAGGCGCCTCGCCAAGTCATTCGTCACGCCGAGGTAGAGCCCGCGCGTGGGCGTCGAGAGGATGTAGACGTAGTAGCGCCTCTCCAGCCGACCGGCCGCCCCCGTTGATGCGCCTCACCGGATCGTTCTCACCAGAATGACGCCGCCGCGGTGATTCTTTCCCAGCCGTTCCACAGCCGCGGACGGCAGCAGGTAGCGAATCTCGATGATGGGTGACGCCGCAGTCGTCTCCAGCGTCTTGAGCCCCTCGAGCCGGACCCCATCGAGGTAGACCACGGCATATCCCGCCTCCGCATCGCCGGGCATGGGTGTGGCATGCCTGTTCAGGAACTCCGGTCTGAGCCGACGCACCGCCTCGAGCGCGTTGAAGCCGGGCTCGGCGTCCTCGATCTCCTCCTGGGCCACGAGGTGGGCCCGGGTCGAATACTGGGCACGGATCGGACGGGCCGTTTCGGGGGAAGGGTCGGCCGTTCCGGAGCGGCCGGTCATGCAGCCTGCGCCGAGGACTCGGCTGGGTCATCACCCTGTGGGAGCGAAGGTCAGGGTGACAATCACGTGAGTCACCCGGGCGATGAGTGGGGCTCGCCATAGGGGACGTCGGGCCGCGAGGGCTCCGCGTGAGGCCGGGAGTTACGTTGGCCCGCAGGCCCCGTGGGCGAGTCCCAGTCGAGCCCGGGGGTGAGACCGGCCCCGCTCGCTTCGCTCAGCGTGACAACAACATCTCCTTCCGCTCGATCCGCGTAGTGACCTCCGCCGCCGTCATCTCCAAGAGCGCCGGCACGCCGTCCAGCGACACTCTCGGCGGCCGGGCAACGAACCCCCGGAGCCGCCGGGCACTCCGGTAGAGCTCCCCCGCGACCCGCGGGAGACCCAGGTGCCCGGCCCGGCCCTCGTCGGTCAACCGCTCGACGGTCCCGTCGCGAAGCCGGAGCGCAAGGTCCACCGAGAGCATGTTGTCGCGCGCGGGAAAATCCAGCAGCAGCTCCCCCGGCTCGAGACCGGCCTCGAGGGCCAGCGCGTCCTCGACCCGCTCGGTGAGATCGGGATCGTCGGCGATCCAGGACGTCGGCGACTCGGTCACTTCGCTGGCCGGTAAATCGAGCGCCCGTTTGAAGAGCCGCCGCTCCCGGAGCGCCCGGGCAAGGGGATTCGCGTCCCGCTCGATCAGCACTTCCATGAACGCGTCGTCGGTGAGGTCGGCCACACCCTCCGCCGTCACAGTCCCCCGCCGCACCGCGCCGCGCGCCGCCCGCTTGAACATGCAGGTCGCGCTCCGGACTGCGTGGTGCCAGTACACATTGCGGTACATCTGATACTTCGCGAAGAGCAGTGATTCGAGGGCGCTCACGCCCTTTTCCTGCACGCCGATCTCCCGCTGCCCCGGCCCCTCCACCACGGTCAGCGACGCCAGCAGCCGGTCCACATCCACCGTGCCGTAGGGCACCCCGCACATCCGCGAGTCCCGGCAGAGATAGTCAATCTTGTCGAGGTCGAGCGGCCCCGAGATGAGGCCCTGCAGCGCACTGGAGCTTCGGCCCCGGATCAGGTCGGCGATCTCGTCTCCCAGGCCGGTGCCGCCGATTTCCGAGAGACGCACCGCGAGGTCGCCCTGGGCCAGCCGCGCGACCCCCTGCGCCTCGTGGGAGAGAAAGCCCGCCTCCTCCAGCGCATGGGAAAAGGGGTAGTGCCCGATGTCATGGAGCAGCGCGGCCAGCGTCACCGCGCGCTGGTCCTCCTCCGAGATTCCGTCGAGCTCCCCCCGTGCTGCCAGCTCTGAGAGCGCCCGCCGGGTGAGATGGCACGCGCCAAGGGCGTGCTCGAAGCGCGAATGGGTCGCGCCCGGATAGACGAGAAAGCAGTGGCCGAGCTGGCGGATGTAGCGGAGCCGCTGAACGGCGGGGGTGTCGAGCAGCGCCAGGGCCGCGCCGTCGAGGGTGATGTTGTCCCAGAGGGGATCCCGGATGACTTCGAAGGCTCTCACCTCTTACCAGCTAGGCCTTCGGGCCCGCCGCAGTGACCGACGCCGGCACTTGGCTGGCGAACGAGCCAAAGTTCTTCACGAACATCTCCGCCAGCTTCTTCGCCTGGGCATCGTACGCGGAGGCATCCGGCCAGGTCGACCGCGGCGTCAGCACTTTGCTCGGCACGCCGGGTACCGCGGTCGGGACCTCGACCCCGAAGACCGGGTCCTTCACGAATGTGGCCTTGGCCAGCTCGCCCGAGAGCGCCGCCGTCACCATCGCGCGGGTGTGGGCCAGCTTCATCCGCGACCCGGTGCCGTACGCCCCGCCGGTCCAGCCGGTGTTGACCAGCCAGACCTTGGCACCGTGCTTCGAAATTTTCTCCCCCAGCATCTTGGCATAGACGCCGGGATGCAGCGGCAGGAACGGCGCGCCGAAGCACGAAGAGAAGGTTGCTGACGGCTCGGTCACGCCCCGCTCGGTGCCGGCCACCTTGGCGGTGTAGCCCGACAGGAAGTGGTACATCGCCTGGTCGGGGGTCAGCCGGGCGATCGGCGGGAGCACCCCGAACGCATCGGCGGTCAGGAAGACGATGTTCTCCGGATGGCCGCCCACCCCGTCGGGTTTGTGGTTCGGAATGAAGTGGATCGGATAGCTGGCCCGGGTGTTCTCGGTGATCTTGTCGCTGTCGAAGTCGGGGGCGCGGGTCAGCGGATCGAGCACCACGTTCTCCAGCACGGTGCCGAACGTCCGGGTCGCTGCAAAGATCTCCGGTTCACCCGCCGCCGAGAGCCGGATCGCCTTCGCGTAACACCCGCCCTCGAAATTGAACACGCCGCGGTCACTCCAACCGTGCTCATCGTCGCCGATCAGCTGGCGCGTGGGGTCGGCCGAAAGGGTGGTCTTCCCGGTGCCCGAGAGCCCGAAGAAGATCGCGGTGTCGCCCTTGGGACCCACGTTGGCGGAGCAGTGCATCGGGAGCACGCCCTGCTGGGGCAGCAGGAAGTTGAGCGCGGTGAAGATGCTCTTCTTCATCTCTCCGGCGTAGCGGGTGCCGCCGATCAGGATCGCCTGCTTCGCGAAATTGAGCACGATGAAGGTGCCGGTCCGCGTTCCGTGCGCCGCGGGATCGGCGTGTAGCTCCGGCGCATGGTACACCGTCCACTTGGGCTGGAATCCGGCGAGATCCGCGGCCGAGGGGCGGATGAACATATTCCGGACGAAGAGCGCTTGCCACGCATTCGGCGTCATGAAGCGAACCGGGAGACGGTACCCCGGATCGGCCCCGCCGAAGAGGTCCTGCACGAAGATCTCGGGCTGCGCGTTGAGGTGCTCTTTGGCCGCGCCGAGCAGCTTCTCGAAATGGGCTTCGGAAATCTTTTCGTTCTTGTCCCACCAGATCTGGCCGGTCGATCCCGGCTCATCCACCACGAACTTGTCCTTCGGGCTCCGGCCGGTGTGCGGGGAGGTGACGGCCGTAAAGGCCCCGTGGTCGCTCAACTGCCCCTCGTTTCGCCGGATGGCGTGCTCGATCAGCTCACTGGTTCCGAGATTCGCCAGCACCCGCTGTGGAGTGACGCCGGGAGCTGTGGGTGTGATGGAGGCGCGCTGCGTGGTGGTGTTCGTTGGCATATGGACGTGGACGCCTCGGTTCAATTTGGAACGATTTTGTGGCAGCAGTAAGCGACTAAGATACCATCGGGAGGGGCCTTCAGCCTCCAGCCGTCCGCCTTCAGTCATCCACCCCCAATCCCCAATCCCTAAACCCTAAACCCGAACCCGGCCATACGCCCTGAGCCGCTTCAACATCTTCCGGTCGTTCGTCACTTCATCGTCCCCCTTCGGCGTCTCGAGCAGCTTGGGGATTCCGCGGAATCGCGGGTCGCGCATGATCCGGCGGAACGGCTCCGGTCCCAGCGACCCTTCGGCGATCAGCGCGTGCCGGTCCCGCCTCGAGCCGAACGGCGTCTTCGAATCGTTGAGATGCAGGCAGCCGAGCTGCGCAAAGCCGACGACCCGCTCCCATTCCTCCCACACTGCGTCGTACCGGGTGACGACATCGAAGCCGGCGCTGTAGAGGTGGCAGGTGTCGAGGCAGAAGCCGACCCGATGGCGCACGTCCTCACCGATCATGTCCCGCAGCTGCCGGAGCTCCTGAAAGGTCGTGCCCAGTGCCGTGCCGCTGCCGGCGGTGTTCTCGATCAGGACGCCCACTTCTCCGTTCACGTCGCGGAGGCACCTGGTGTACTGCTCCGCGTTGCTGCGGAGGCCGCGCTCACGGTCATCGATGTAGTTGCCCGGATGCGACACAACCCAG
Organism: uncultured Gemmatimonas sp.; assembly: GCA_964439025.1. Lineage (GTDB taxonomy): Bacteria > Gemmatimonadota > Gemmatimonadetes > Gemmatimonadales > GWC2-71-9 > JABFSM01. The sequence goes on from CAYTMW010000025.1 coordinate 19,215, forward strand.
GGAATTCCGAGCATCCTGCACCGGGTCAGTTCGGCGACGAAAGACGTTGTGGATCTTGCGTTTAGGGTGGGGTCGGGGGAGGCAAGATTGATGAGGTACGAATCGTGCGAAACCACCACACGAAGCCCGCTCGATTCGAGATTCTGCCGGAACTCCCGCACCGCCGTTTCGGTGAGTGCGGGCTCCTTCCACTGATTGGGCGTCTTCGTAAACATCTGAATGGCGGTGGCGCCGATCGCGCTGCCCCGGCCGGGAGCACTCTGGACCCCACCCTGGGTCGATACGTGAGCGCCGAGTCGTTCGTCGCCATCCCGTTTCACTGGAGCCATGCGTGCGTGTCCTGAGTCAATCGGTTCGGAGCGGTTCGTGAGAGAGCGGGTCTTGCTCTTCGGCGACGTGAGCGCCCGCCCCGAGGGGCTCGAGCGCTCGCTGATGCGCGCCGGGTTTGCGCTCGCCGAGGGCTCCGCCGTGGAAGCGCCCGCGACCCCGGACCTCGCCCTGATCGCGGTGAAAGGCGGCGCCGATCTCGAGGCCGCGCTGGCGCCGTTCACCGACGCCGCCTGGGCCGGCGTGCCGGTCGTCGTGGTGCTCGCGACGGCGGAGCGCAACGGGGTTGCCCGCGCCCTCTCGCTTGGCGCGGCGGATGCGCTGGCCGCGCCGGTGGATCTCGCCGAGCTCTGCGCGCGGCTCGAAGCGCGGCTCCGGGTACGCGCCGAGGTGCAGCGCGCGGCCGGCGCGGGCACGCTGCAGTCGGAGCTCTTCCAGGCGATCGAGGAAGTCGCCGCCGCGCAGCGCCCCGAAGAAATGCTGGAGTCGCTGGTGCGCCGGCTCGGCAACGCCATCGGCGCAAGCCACTGCGCCTGTCTGCTCCCCTCCGCCGACCGGCGGCACGCGCGCCTCGCCGCCGTGCACGAGAATCCCACCCTCCGGAACGTCGCGGTCGATCTCTTCCACTATCCCGAAGCGGTCGAAGCGTCGGTCTCCGGGCGCACCGTCTACGCCCCCGAGGTGCTGCGGCATCGCCTCTTCCTCACCCACCTTGCCCAGTGGCCCGATTCACCAGAGGTGCACGAGGTCGAGAGCGCCGCCGCGGTGCCGCTGATCACCCATCGCGCGGTGCGCGCGGTCGTGGTGATCCGCACCCGGCGCGGTGAGCCGCCCCTGACCCGGGAACAGGTCGGCCACGTCGAGCGGCTGGTGAACGCCACCGCCGCGCTGCTGGAGCGCGAGGATCGCCGCGCCGGCGCTACCCGCCGTCAGGCGAGCGCCGCGGTCGTCGATCCCCTCACCGGGTGCGCCACGCTCGACGGCTTCGACCGCAGGCTTCGCGAGGAGCTGGAGCGGGTGCGGCGCTACGGGTCGCGACTGGCACTCGCGATCGTCGACGTGGACGGGCTGCGCGATCTCAACGCGCGCCTCGGCACCGCCGCGGGCGACCGATTCCTCGCCGAGCTGGGCGGCATCTTCCACCAGGAAATCCGCGCACCCGACTTCGTGGCGCGCTACGCGGGGGACGAGTTCGCCCTCCTGATGCCCTCGACCAATGTGGAGGGCGCCCGCCGTCTCCTGGCGCGCATCGCGGCGCGGATCGAAGGGCACACCTGGAGCGACCTCCCGAAGGCGGAGCGGCCCCGGCTCGCCGCCGGCCTGGTGACCTTCCCGCATCCGGGCGTGGTGCGCGTGGAGGATCTGCTCGCGGTGGCGGAGGCGGCGCTGGTGCGTGGCAAGGCCGGCGATGCGGATCGGGTAGCTCACGCCGCTGCGTAGCAGCGGCGGCGACTGGCTATCAGCCATCGGTCGAGCCATCGGCTGGTCCCCCTCCCTCTCACCACTCACCTCTCACCTTCTTCTCAGCCAATCCGCCGGATCCAGCGCAATCTGATTCTCTCCCCTGATCTCGAAGTACAGATGCGGCCCCTGGTCGGTGTTGCTGCCGCCCACGGTGCCGACTGATTCGCCCTTCTGCACCGTCGCGCCGACCGCTACCGCCGCCGTTCCCAGCTGCATGTAGAGCGAGAAAAAGCCGTTGCCGTGCTCCAGTACCACGGTGAGTCCGTAGGTTCCCAGCCGCTGCACCACCCGTACCAGTCCCGAGGAGACCGCTTTCACGGGAGACCCCGCCGGAGCCGCGATGCCGATCCCGTTGCGCCGGATCACTGCACCGCTTGGCAGCGTGTCCCGTCCGAACCGGAACAGGATCCTCCCCGACACCGGCCAGTCGAGGGAGCCCAGGTCTGCGGTGGTCAGGTCGCCGGCCCCTGGAGCGCCGGGACGCGCCGCTCCCGGGCGGGACAGCCGTCGCGCGCGCTCCAGCCCGGCCAGCACTTCGTTGAGCCGGGCCTCGTCGCGCTCCAGCGCCGAGATCTGCTGCTGGGTCGATTCGCTCGTCTTGCGGAGCCGCCCCAGCTTGGCCGACCGCTCCTCGGCGAGCGCTTCGTAGCTCTTGAGCTCGCTGGCGCGCTCCTCGCGTCGGCGGTCGAGATCCTCCCGCACATTCACCAGCTCGCCTCGCTGCTGCCGGATCCGGGTCTCCAGGCGGCCGATGTCGTTGACCAGCGAGCGGTCCTGGCGATTCTGGAGAAAGAGGTATTTGTACCGGGAGAGCAGGTCGCTGAACGATTCGGCGGTGAGGAGCACCTGGAAGGTGTAGAGCCGGCCGCGCTTGTAGATGTCCACCAGCCGGCGCTCGAGCACCGCGCGCCGGTCGGCGAGGTTGTCCTGGGCGAGCGCGAGCTCCTGGCTCGAATTGAGAAGCTGGTCTCCTAACCCGCGCATCTGGCGTTCCAGCTCGTTCACCAGGCGGTTGCTGACTTCCCGCTGCCGCTCGATATTGCGGAGCTCGGCCCCGGCATCGCGCACCTGGCTCTCCAGCTCCCGCTGCTCCCGCCGCAGGCGGTCCCGCTCGGCGCGGATGTCTTCGAGGCGGCGCCGGGACGTTTCAAAGTCAGGTTGAGGGGTCTGCGCGTGCAGTCTCCAGTCTTCAGTCCCAAGTCCGGCAGTTTCCAGCATCCAGCCCCCAGCCCCCAGCACCAGAACAAGGAGTGCGGCCGAGCACCTAGACATGCCGCAAGTGCCGCCCGACACTCAGCAAGCTGCCCATGAGGCCGATCGAGGTTCCAAACAGCACGATCAGCCCCAGATGCACCGAGTCGAAGAAGACCAGGCTCGCGCCCAGCTCGCCGCTGTTCTTTCGGAAGAGTGCGAAGGTGGCCCAGCACATCAGCACGGCGAGGATCCCGCCCAGTATTCCCTTGATCGCTCCCTCGATCAGGAAGGGTCCCCGGATGTACTCGTTGGTCGCGCCGACGAGGCGCATGATGGAGATCTCGCCGGCGCGCTGCAGCACGGTGATCCGGATTGTCACCCCGATGATCACGATCGCCACGACGGCAAAGGCGAGGCCGATCACGAGACCGATGACCCCCGCCATGTCGCGGAGACGGTCGAGGCGCTCCACCCAGTCGCGCCCGTAGCGCACGTCGTCCACGAAGGAAAACGCGCGGAGCCGCTCGGCGACGCGCTGCGCGCTGGTCCCGTCGCGGAACTCCGGCTTGAGCCGGATCTCGATCGACACCGGCAGGGGGTTGGTCTCCAGGTCACGGTACGCCTCCTGAAACTCGACCAGCTCGTTGCGGGCGCGGTCGAGCGCCTCCTCCGCGCTCACGTAGCGGACTTCCAGCACCTCGGGAAACGCCTGGATATCCTGGCTCGCCGCCGTCACCGCTTCGGTGGGGGTTCCGCGGAGCACGAAGGCCACCACCTCGACCCGCTCGGCGATCCCCTGCAGCGTCTGGCGGAAATTCAGCGCCACCAGTCCGAAGAGACCGATGGTGAAGAGCGAAAAGCCGATCGAGGCGATCGAGAGCGCCGAGAGGAGCGGGGTGCGGCGAAAGGTGCGGAGCGCTTCCCGCAGCAGGCCGGGGAGCCTCATGCCGAAGCCCCCGACGCCGCTTCGAGGCCGGAATCGAAGACGATCGCGCCGCCCTTGAGCTCGATCACCCGGTAGCCGGTGTCCCGGACCAGGTCCAGCTTGTGGGTGGCCATGATGACGACGGTGCCGCCGCCGTTGATCTGCTGGAGGAGCTGGAAAATTCCGCGGGTCGCACGCTCATCGAGGTTTCCGGTGGGCTCGTCGGCGATCAGCACCGGCGGATCATTGACCAGCGCCCGGGCGATCGCGACCCGCTGCTGCTCGCCTCCCGAGAGCTCTTTCGGATACACCTTGGCCTTGGAGGCGAGCCCGACCTGGGTGAGCACCCGGATCACCCGGCTCGGAATCGATTCCCGGCGCGCGCCGGTCACCTCGAGCGCGAAGCCGACGTTCTCCTCGATGGTGCGGTATTCCAGCAGTCGGAAATCCTGGAAGACGATGCCGAGCTTGCGGCGGAGCCTCGGGACATCTTTCGGCGTGAGCTTGCCCAGCGGAAATCCCGACACTCGCACGTCCCCCGACGTCGGTTTCTGTTCGCCGATGATGAGCGAGAGAATAGACGACTTCCCCGCGCCGGAGTGACCGGTGAGGAAGACGAATTGCCCCTTCGGAATGTGGAACGAGACGTCGCGGAGCCCCTGCACCCCATTGGGGTAGGTCTTGGAGACGTGGGAGAATCGGATCATCGCGCCAGGGCTTGCTCCAGGTCCGCGATCAGATCCTCGGCATCCTCGATGCCGCAGGAGAGTCGCACGAAGCCCTCCTCGATCCCCGCCGCCGTGAGCGCTTCGGCGCTGTGTCCCTTGTGAGACGTGAGCCTTGGCTCGGAGACGAGGCTTTCCACCCCCGCCAGGCTCGGCGCATGCACGAAGAGCTGGAGCCGCTTGAGGAATCGCTCCGCGGCGCTGGTGCCGCCCTTGATTGTCGCGCCCACCATTCCGCCGAATCCGTCGAGGGTGCGGGCGGCGATCTCATGGTCGGGATGCGAGACCAGTCCGGGGTAGGAGACCGAAGTGACGCGCGGATGCCCGGCGAGAAAGGTCCCCACCGCGAGCCCGTTGGCGTTGTGGCGCGCCATCCGGATGGCGAGGGTCTTCATCCCCCGCTCCAGCAGCCAGGCGGCGTGCGGGTCGATGGCGGGGCCCCAGACGCGCATCAGCCGGACGACTTCCTCGATGAGCGAGCGGGTCCCCGCGACGGCGCCGGCGATGATGTCGCTGTGCCCGTTGAGATACTTGGTGGCGCTGGTGATGACGACATCGGCGCCGTGCTCCAGCGGGCGGAAGTTGATCGGGCTCGCGAAAGTGGCATCCACCAGCAGGGCGAGACCGAACTCCTTGGCGATCCCCGCCATCGGCGCGAGATCCAGCACCCGGATGGTCGGATTGACCGGCGATTCGATGAACATCGCCCGGGTGTTCTTCTTGATCGACTTGCGCCAGACCCGCGGCGTGGTCGGATCGACGTAGGAGACGGTGATCCCGAGCCGGCCGAACTCCTCATCGAAGAGCTTCTGGGTGCCGCCGTAGATCCAGCGGCTGGCCAGAAGGTGATCGCCGGGGCCGAGCACCGCGAGGTGCGCGAGCGCGGTGGCGGCCATTCCGCTCGCCACGAAGAGGGCGTCCTCCGCGCCTTCCAGGAGCGCGTACTTCCCCGCGAGGCTCTGCTGGTTCGGGTTGTTGCCGTACCTGGTGTAGAGGACCTCGCGCTCGGATCCGACGGCGTTGACGAAGGTGGACGACTGCATGATCGGCGCAACCACCGGCTCGTTTTCCCGGTGGGGGGCGGGGAGGCCGTGGACTGAGACGGTCGAACGGCCGAGCCTGGTGGCGCTCATGTCAGGCTGAGCGGGCGGTAGGTCCCGCCGCCGGCCTGGATCAGGCGGCGGAGCGCCAGCGATTGCAGTGCATCGGCGGCACGCTCCACCGTCCAGCTCAGCGCATCGGCGAGCCGGTTCGCGTCGCCCGCGCCGAGCCGCTGGATGGTCTGGAAGGCGGTGAGGGCGTCGGGGGTGGCGACGCCGAGCACGCGGGGCGAGGCCTCTCCCTCGGTGAGGGCGGCGACGGAGAGTCCGTGCCGCTCCAGCACGTGGTCGATTGCGTCGAGGTGGCTGTCGGTGATGCCGGAGAGCACGACGTAGTGCTCGTCCTCATCCGCCACCCGGAGCAGTAGCTTGGCGACGACCTCGTCGGCGCAGCTGAAGTCAAGCAGACCGACCGCGGTGAAGTCGAGCTGGGTGGTCCGATGGGTCGCCCCCGCGATGGTCCGCTCGATCCGGTCCCGCAACGCGGCACCAGTCGAACGGGTGACCATATCGGAATAGGGGGTGGCGACGGTCTCACGAAGCAGTGGGGCCAGGTCAATTCGCTGCATCATCGCGTGAGGGCCTCCTGGGCTGGAATGGTGATCTGGACTTGGGAGCCCGGGAAGAAGGGAAGATGCTCGGCCAGGGGCACATCATCGTCCCAGGGGGGTACCACGGCCAACCGCGCCGTGCCGCTCCGGACCGAGATCTTTCCCTGCCACCGTCCAAGGTAACGACGAATGCCCGCCAATCCTTGCCCCCGGCCCGGATCGCGGAAACGGCTCACGTTGTGCAGCAGCGCCAGCTCGAGGGCGGCGCCGTCGCCCCACCGGTCGCCCACCTTCTTGGCCTCGGTCGGCTCGAGCGAACGGCGGAAGCCGATTCCCGAGTCGCTCACCGCGATCACCACGACCTTCCGCCCCAGCCGCTTGCGCCAGTTGTAGGTCTGCACCGCCACCCAGCCCCCAGTGCCGGCGTGCTCCACGATGTTCTGGCATGCCTCCGACAGCGCCATGGCAAATCCCATGGTCGCCTTGGCCTCGAGGTTGAGCTCGGTGGAGAGGATGCGCTGGGCTCGCTCCTGGATCCGGCCTACGACGTGATGCACGTCCTCCGCCGCCCGCACCGGGGTCACTGGAAGGAGCATATCGGAGGGCGCATCGCTGTTCTTCCGGGGCAGCTTGCCCACGAGCTCGAAGCACTCGGCGGCGGCGAGAAAGAATCCGGCGCGGCCCCAGTAGCTCCGCACCTCGTCGCTGTCCGGCACGGTGAGTCGCGGGGTGGGGAGCTTCGCCTCAGCCATCGCCTGGCCGAGGGTGAGCATCGCGATGAGCCCGTACGGCGAGGCCCAGTGCGTGGCCCGGGCGTCGAGCAGAATCGCCTCGGTCGGCGGCCAGTCGCCGATGCCCTGGGCGAGCGTGTCCAGCGTGCGGTCGTCGAGCGAGCTCGGGACGGTGACGACCCGCATCAGGGCGCCACCAGCTGGCCGCGGAGATGCTGCGCCAGCCCCGACGCGCCGCGAAAGGTCACATTGCGCGCGGCGGCCCGGTTCCCCACCGCGATCGCGAACGGGAGCGACTCGCCGGAAAGGAGGCGGGCAAAGACCGTGGCGCCGAAGACGTCGCCGCAGCCGGTGGGGTCGCTGGGGTCGGAGACGATCTCGGTTGGGATGAGGGCGGTGTGGATTGGGCGGGAGGGCGGAATGGCGGGTGGGCGGATGGTGACTACCGCCCTACCGTCCAACCGCCCTACCGTCCAGTCTCCCGCCGTCACGTACACCGCGCCCCTCGGCCCCAGCGTCACGATCAGCGCCGACGCCCCCGCGCTGAGCATCCCGGCCGCGAGCGACATTGGATCGGGACCGAGCTGATTCATCTCATCCTCATTCACCTGGATCACGTCGAAGCAGCCGAACCAGCTCGGTGCGTTGGGCAGGGGTTGCAGGACCCGCACCCCGTCACCCTGCATGCCCAGCAGCAGCGAATGGAGATCCCCGTAGATCGGCCCCGCAAACCCGTGACGGAGCGACTCGGCGGTGCCGAGGCACATCTCGAAGCCGGAGAGGAAATTCACGTAGAGCGCGTCGAGATCGCGCACCATGGGTCCGAGCTCGGACCAGTTCCAGGCCGGCACCCCGCCGGCCATGCGCTCGCAGCGCCGCGCCGCCGATTGATAGTAGAGCACGACACGGTTGTTCGGGACCGGCACCTCGACGCAGCGCGCGCCGGGCGCGAGGCGCTTGAGCGTCGCCAGGAATTCGCGCGCCTGGTCGGCCAGGTCGAACCCTACCTTGATGAGGGGCACGATCTCCCAATCCTCGGGGAGGTGCGCGTCGAGACCGGCGAGCGCGTAGGCGATGCCGCCCCACTCCTCGACCACGCCCGCCGCGGGATCGCGTCCGTGGATCTCGTCCCATACCAGCGAGCCGATGACCCCGACTTTAGGCATGTTGATCGATCCAGGCGCGGGCGGCGCCGACCACTCCCGCGGTGCCGGGGAGCGCGCCCGGCACGATGCGGCAGGCGTCGACGGCGGGCTTGAAGGCCCGGCGCATCACCTCGCGCCGGAGGGGAACGAAGAGGTGGTCGCCGGCCTGGGTGACGCCGCCGCAGATGACCACCACTTCGGGATTCATGATGTTCAGCATGTTGGCGATGCCCACGCCGAGGTAGCGCGCGGTATCACGCACCAGCTCGTCGGCGAGGGCATCACCCCGGGCGGCGGCGTCGAAGACCGTCTGCGCCGTGATCGCCGCGGAGTCGTTGCCCGCCATGCCCAGGATCTCGGACACCGCGCCGGCCTCGATTGCTTCGCAGGCGCGCCGGGCGATGGCGGGGCCCGAGGCGTACGCCTCGAGGCACCCGTCGTTGCCGCATCCGCACCGCCGCCCGTTGACCTCGATGGTGATGTGGCCGATCTCGCCGGCGACGTCGGAGGCGCCGTGCACCAGCTTGCCATCCACCACGATGCCGCCGCCGATTCCCGTGCCGATGGTGAAACAGACCGCATTGCGCGCCCCCTTCGCGGCCCCGACCCAGTGCTCACCGAGCATGGCGCAGTTCGCGTCGTTGTCGAGCGCGGCGCGGAGGCCGAGGGCGTCGCCGATACGGTCCCGCACCGGCATGTTCTTCCAGCGAAGATTCGGAGTGAAGATCACCAGACCGCGCTTCCGGTCGAGCGGACCGGGCGAGCCGATCCCGACGCCGAGGATCGTCGCCCCGGCGTCTTCCTGCTTCGTCGCGGCGATGGTCTCTCCGGCCATGCGCACGATCCGCTCGAGCACGATGTCGGGGCCATCGGGCACGCCGGTCGGCTCGGAGCGGAGACCGCGCACACGGGTGCCGTCCTCCGTCACCGCGCCAACGACGAGGTTGGTGCCACCGATGTCGATACCGAGTACATATCGCAAATCGAGCGAGCTCCCCTGTGAGGGGGTTGGGAGTTGGGGATTGGGGATTGGGGAAGGGCCCCACCCCAACCCCCAAATCCCAATCCCTAACCCCCGACCGCTTCCAGCACTTCTTCGACCCGCAAATCCCTCATACATCTATGATGCCCTAACGGGCACACAGCCGGCCCATGCGACGAGCAGGGCCTGCAGGCGAGACCCGCCAGTTCGACGATCCGGTCAGCATTGCCCCTCGGTCCGAAGCCGAACGCCGGAACCGTGGGACCGAAGATCGCCACGACCCGTGTTCCGACCGCCGACGCGAGATGCAGCGGGGCCGAGTCGTTGGTCACCAGGAGCGAGGCCCGCGCGAGCAGCGCCGCCGAGGCGCGAAGCGGGAGTGCGCCCGCCGCTACGTGGATTCGTCCCGGCCCCAAGTGCGCGACGCGTTCCGCCAGCGCCCGGTCCTCGGGTCCGCCCACGACGACGATCGGGTGATCGAGCCGTGAGACGAGTTCGCCGTACCCCGGCCAGCGCTTCGTCCCCCAGATCGAACCCGGCGCCACGGCGATGAACGGCTCCGGCACCCGATGCGCCTCGAGCCACGCTGCGGCCTGCGCCCGGTCCCCATCGGTGAGTCCGAGCGAGACCTTGGCGCTGACCCCGCTCGGCGGCTCGGCGAGCGCCAGGATCCGCTCCGCCTCGTGTCCCGCACCGGGTCGCGGGACCGAACGGGTGTAGGAGAATGCCCCCGGGCTCCCCGCAAATCCGATTCGCTCCGGAATCCGGGCGGCTACCGCGAGCGCCGCCGAGCGCAACGAGCGATGCGGGAGATACGCGCGCGCATAACCCTGGCGGCGGAGCTCGCCCGCTTTTTTCAGAAATCCGCCGATGCCCCGGTCGGCACCGCGCTTGTCGTACACCACCACCCGTCTCACCGCGGGGTGCGTCTCCAGCAGCGCCGCCGCCGCTCGGGTGGTGACCACGTCCACCGGGCCGAACCGCTCGGCCAGGTACGACAGGAGCCCGGTGGTCAGGACGACATCACCCAGAAACGCGGTCTGGATGACGAGGGTGCGAGCACCGGGTACTGGGTACTGGGTGCTGGGTGCTGGGTCGCCCCTCACAGGTCACCGGTCACAGGTCACCGGTCACAGCTCAGTCCACCTGGAGCACCGCCAGGAACGCCTCCTGCGGAATTTCGACCGCGCCCACCAGCTTCATCCGCTTCTTGCCTTCCTTCTGCTTCTCCAGAAGCTTCCGCTTCCGGGTGACGTCGCCGCCGTAGCACTTGGCCAGCACGTCCTTCCGAAGAGCGGAAATCGTCTCCCTGGCGATGATCTTCTGGCCGATCGCCGCCTGCACGATGACCTGGAAGAGCTGGCGCGGAATCAGCTCCTTCAGCTTCTCCGCCACCTTGCGGCCCCATTCGTAGGCCTTGTCGCGATGGATGATGACGCTGAAGGCGTCAATCTGTTCGTTGTTGATGAGCATGTCCAGCTTCACCAGCTCGCTCGCGCGATAGCCGCCGAGCTCGTAGTCGAGCGAGGCGTAGCCGCGGGAGAGCGACTTGAGCCGGTCGTAGAAATCGAGCACGATTTCGCCGAGCGGAAACTCCCAGTGGAACTCGACCCGCTCGGTGTCGAGGTAATGCATTCCGTTGTAGACCCCGCGCCGGTCCTGCCCCAGCTTCATGATGCCGCCGATGTACTCGGCCGGCGACATGATCCGCGCCTTGACGAACGGCTCCTCGATCCGGTCGATGTTGGCCGGGTCGGGAAGATGAGAAGGGTTCTCCACCAGCTGCATCTCGCCATCGGTCCGGTAGACGTGGTACTCCACCGTCGGCACGGTGGTGATGAGGTTGAGATCGAACTCGCGCTCCAGTCGCTCCTGGACGATCTCCATGTGGAGAAGGCCCAGGAATCCGCAACGGAAGCCGAAGCCGAGCGCGGTGGAGGTCTCCGGCTCGTAGTGGAGTGAGGCGTCGTTGAGCTGCAGCCGCTCCAGCGCGTCGCGCAGCGACTCGTATTGGTCGGTGGTCGTGGGATAGATGCCGGCGAAGACCATCGGCTTGACGTCGCGATATCCCGGGAGGAGCTGGGTGGCGGGACGGCTGTCGTCGAGGATGGTGTCGCCCGCGCGTGCGTCGCGCACGCCGCGCAGATTGGCCACCAGGTAGCCGACCTCTCCGGCCGAGAGCGCGTCGCACTCCCGCTGTCCCAGCTGCAGGATTCCGACCTCGTCCACCAGGTAGGAATCCTCGGGGTGGGAGCCGAAGCGGATCTCCATCCCCTTGCGCACTTCGCCGTCCACCACGCGCACGCTGGGCACGGCGCCCCGGTAGCGGTCGAAGTGACAATCGAAGACCAGCGCCCGGAGCGGTGCGTCGGCGTCGCCCCGCGGCGGCGGAACCCGGGCGACGATCGCCTCGATCAGCTCCGGCACCCCGATGCCCTCCTTGGCGGAGACCGCCAGGATCTCCTCGCGCCTGGCGCCGATGAGATCCATCACTTCCTGCGCCCGCTTTTCCGGCTCGGCGCCGGGGAGATCGATCTTGTTGAGGACGGGAATGATCTCGAGCCCCGCGTCCATCGCGAGGAAGAGATTGGAGAGGGTCTGCGCCTGGACGCCCTGGGAGGCGTCCACCACGAGGATGGCCCCCTCGCAGGCCGCCAGCGAGCGCGACACCTCGTAGGTGAAATCGACGTGGCCGGGGGTGTCGATCAGGTTGAGCTCGTAGTCGACGCCGTCCTTCGCGGTGTACTGCATGCGGACGGCGTTCAGCTTGATCGTGATCCCGCGCTCGCGCTCCAGGTCCATCGTATCGAGGACCTGCTCGCGCATCTGGCGCTTGTCCAGCGTTCCGGTCGCCTCGATCAGCCGGTCGGCCAGGGTGGACTTGCCGTGGTCGATATGAGCGACAATACAGAAGTTGCGGATTTGTGCCTGCGACATGCGGGCAATATAAGCAGTGAGCGGTGAGCAGTGAGCAGTGAGCGGTAAGGCTTTTCCCGCCTACCGACTACTTTGCGCGCGTGCCTCAACGCCCCCCCCGCTTCACCTCGCACGATGTCGGCATGGTCCTGGTCTCGCTCTTCTGGGGCGGGAACTTTGCCATCAGCAAATTCGCCCTGCAGCAGATCTCGCCGCTCTCCTTCAGCGCCTTTCGTTTTACCCTCGCCAGCGGTCTCCTGATCGCGGCCGCCCGCGGCATGGGCGCCTCGCGTCCCTTTCCACGACGGACGCTGCTCGGGCTCATCATCCTGGGGCTGATCGGGAACACGCTCTATCAATGGGCCTTCATGACCGGGCTCCAGGTCACCACGGCCACCAACAGCGCGATGATCGTCGCGTTTCTTCCGGTGATCGTGGTACTTCTTGGCGCGCTCTTCGGCATCGAGCGGGCGACGCCGGCGATGTGGCTGGGAGTGCTTTTCGGCACCGCGGGTGTGGCGCTGGTGGTGGGCTCCAAGGGCGTGAGCTGGAGCGCGGCGAGCGTCGGGGGAGATCTGCTGGTGCTCTTCGCGACGCTCTGCTGGGCGGTCTATACCGTGGGGGTCCGGCGTGTCGGCAAGGGGGTCGATCCGATGCAGATTACCAGCATCACCATCGCGGCCGGCGCGGTGGGACTGCTCCTGGTCGGTGGGCCGGCGCTGCTGCGGGAGGATTGGGGCGCGGTGACCCTCAAGACCTGGGGAGCGGTCGCCTATGCCACGATCTTTGCCCTGGTGCTCTCGTATCCGCTCTACAATCGGGCGGTCCAGGGCATCGGCAGCGGCCGTACCGCGCTCTACAACTGCCTCACTCCGCTGGTGGCGATGGCGGTCGCGTGGGTGACGCTTCGTGAGGTACCGACAGGGCTGCAGTTTCTCGGCGTCGGGCTGGTGCTGGGCGGGGTGGTGCTTGCAGTAACAGCGTCAACGGTCAACAAGGTGAGCGGTGAGCGGTAAGCGGTGAGCGGGAACTGCCTCTCCAGCGGGTGCAGGGAGCGGGCTGACGACGGGGGTGCTAGTGAGCGCAGCAAACTCGAGCGCCCCCGGAGGCCAGCCCGCCCCGAGCCCGCTGAGAGACGTGAGGCTGCAGACTTGGGGTGCCGGCAGTTCCCGTTCACCGTTGACCGTTCACGCTTTTCAGCAGGGAACTACGGGGTAACGATGGTCTTATAGCTCATCGGCGCCCATTGCGGCCGCTGCGCCGCGTTGGCCACGTCCTGCCCCACGAAGAAGAGCAGCCTGACGATCCGGGCCTCCTTCTCGGCGTCGATCTTGTCCACCGAATCGCCGGGCCGGTGGTACTCGGGATGCACCCCGTTGAAGAAGAACAGGATCGGCACGCCCTTCTTCGCGAAGTTGTAGTGGTCCGACCGGCTGTAGAAACTCTGCTCCGGCCACCGGTCGTCGATCGCGTTCATCTTGAGCTCGGGGTGCTTCGCGTTGACCCGGTTGAGCGTCATCCCGAGATCCGAGTGCTCTTTTCCGATCGCCACGATCGTGTCGGTCCAGTTGCGCCCGATCATGTCCGCGTTGATGTCGGCGACGATCTGCGGGAGCGGCACCGGCGGATGATTGACGAACCATTCGCTCCCCCAAAGCCCGTGCTCCTCCCCGCTCACGGTGAGGAAAATGACCGAGCGCTTGGGGCGGGCGCCCCGCTGCGCATATGCCTCGGCCAGCTCCAGCACCCCGGCGGTGCCCGAGGCGTCGTCGTCGGCGCCGTTGCAAATACTGTCGGCGCCCAGCGGTGCGCACCTCGCCCCCGGCTGCCCGGTCGTCCCCACATGATCCATGTGCGCCGAGTACACCAGGTACTCGTTCTTGAGCGCCGGATCGCTGCCTTCGAGAATCCCCACCACGTTCGGCGCGTAGGCCGTGGCGATGGCGGTATCCTGGATTGCCACCTCCGCTTCCCACTGGGTCACCGGCTGCACCACCACTCTCGGTGCCTGCCGCAGGGCGATGAACTGCTCCGCCGCCTCGGGAGACCGGGAGGTCAGTGCCGCCTCCCGCACCGCCACATTGAAGAATCCGCTCGGCGTCCCGACCACCTCGTAGACCCTGCTGTTGGCCGTCCCATAGCGCTCGGTGAAGGCGCTGTCGGAATTCACCACCGCCACGATCCCGCGGGCCCCGGCGTTGCTCGCGAACCGCCCGAGCTGCTGGTACCGCGCCGCCGCGCCGAGCTGGGTCCAATCGGCCACGAAGAGGACTACGCGGTTGCGCAAGTCCGCGGCGGGAATGCTGTCAAACCGTCCCGCACCACCCACCAGGACGATCCCGCCCCTGGCCGACGACGCCGAAAGGCCCCGGCCGGCCAGCGCCACGTCGCCCCCGAACGGCAGGCTCACGGGTTGCCCGCCCTCTGTCCTCGTGAAGGTGAGCGCCGAGCGATCCGCCAGCAGCTTCTTCTGCTGAATCGGATACCGCATCAGGTACCCGTTCTCGTCACCACCGGGCTTGAGTCCGAAACGCTTGAACTCGCGGGCGATGTACTCGGCCGTTTTCGTAAGGCCGGGACTTGGGGTGTTCCGTCCCCCCATTGAGTCATCCGAGATGATGCCGATCCGGCGGCGGACATCCGCCTCGGTGATCGACGCCGCCGCGCGAGTGACCGCTGGAGTTTGCGCGCGGGCCACGAGCGGGGCGCCAAGCGCCGCGATGGCGACGATGCAAAAGCGAAGATTCATGGGACCAGGGATCAGGGATCAGGGATCAGGGATCAGGGAAGCAGCAATCTAATCTGGAAGCTTGCGTCGCTTGAGCTTTGGCTCTCCGAGGGGCAGGGGTTTGACCACAGGGTCGCGCCGCGGCTCGACCTTTCGCTCCGGGGGCGGCGGCCGGACCGGGGCGGGCGCCTCCGGCTTTGGCTTGGGCGCCTTGATCGTATCGGCAGGGGTTGCCATCGCCGGTGCAATTAGCGAGAGCCCCAGGAGGATCGTCGAAAGGGACATGGTGACCCCGGAATGCACAGCCGGTGCCAGCCTCGCCCGAGCCCGACCGCCTTCACGAAGTGACGCTGCGACATTCACTTGGGCGACGGTGGTCGAGAGTCGGTCCTGCGCCGTCGTCCCCCCTGCCGGACAAATGGGAGCCGCGTTGACTCACTGGTGACACGGCCCTACGTTGGGCGGGGCATGCCCGCTGCCGTCGGTCCCTCCGCCACACCCCGGCTCGATCTGCTCGACCCGGCCGAAGTCGCCCGCTTGGGCGGCCTCGAAGTGATTACCGAGGGCATCGTCGAAGGCTTCCTTGCCGGCCTGCACCGATCTCCCCGCCGGGGCTTTTCCGTCGAATTCGCCGAGCACCGGATGTATCAGCCGGGCGACGAGCCGCGCTACCTTGACTGGCGTCTCCTTGCCCGGAGCGACCGACTCTACGTGAAGCAATTCGAGGAAGAAACCAACCTGCGGGCGATGCTGGTCCTCGACGGAAGCCGCTCGATGGACTGGTCGGGCGATCCCGCCTCGCGACTCACCAAGCGTCAGTATGCCGAGCGGCTGGTCGCCGCCCTCGCCCTGGTCCTCCTGCGGCAGCGCGACGCGACCGGTCTCATCACATTCGACGACGCGGTTCGCACCCTCGTGCCACCGCGCGCGCGGCACACCCAGTGGCATCTGCTCCTTCGGGAGCTGCAGTCCACCACCACCGGCCGTGGAACCGCGGCGGAGCCCGCCCTCCGCCGGGTGGTGGAGCAGCTCCGCCGGCGCGGTCTCGTGGTGTTCATCTCAGACCTCCTCTTCGATCCGCCGCTCGCGCTCACCGCGCTACGCTTCCTCCGTCACCGCGGCCACCAGGTGCTCGTATTGCACATCATGGATCCCGACGAGGTCGAGCTCCGCGGCGCCGCGGAAGCCCGCTATGAAGACCCCGAATCGGGCCAGGCGGTGGTGCTGCGCCCCTCGGACTGGGCCCAGGCGTACGCCCGGACGGTGGAGGCGGCTGTGTCGGAGTGGCGAAGCGCGTGCCGCCGCCGCGGCATCGCGTACGAGCGGGTGACGACCGACACACCGTTCGGCCAGGCGCTCCGGCAGGCGCTGGTTCGCTCCACCGGGCTCGCGTGATCGGCTTCACCGCTCCGTGGGCGCTCCTGGGACTCGCCGCGGCCGCCATACCCGTCCTGCTTCATCTCTTTGCCCGGCGCGAGCCTCCGACGGTGGTGTTTCCCGCCACACGCTATCTCGCCGAGACGGCGCGCGTGCATCATCGCAAGCTCACCCTGCAGCACTGGCTCCTGCTGCTGGTGCGGACGCTGCTGATTGCGGCGCTCGCGCTCGCCGCCGCTGGCCCCACGCTCCCGGGTGGATCGGCGGCGACCCACGCGCCCACCGCGATCACCATGGTGCTCGACAACTCGCTCTCCAGCGCCACCACCGTCGCCGGGACTCCCGTGGTGGAGCGCCTCAAGGAAGCGGCGCGCGCCATACTCGGCGCCGCCCGCTCCGATGATGCGCTCTGGCTGATCACCGCCGAGGGACTTCCCCGTCGCGGGAGCGCGGCGGAGCTCACCGGCATCATCGACCGGCTTGCGCCTTCGCCGGCCCGGCTCGATCTCGGCCGTGCCATCGGCGTCGGGCGCGAGGCGATGGCCGCGGAGCGCCTCCCTTCGAGCGTCGTGATCCTGAGCGATCTGCAGGCGAGTGCGCTCGCCGATGCGTCGGGCAGGGGCGCCGTCGTGGTGCTCTCCCCCTCCGACCAGTCGGTCGGCAATCTCGGAATCGCTTCGCTCGATCCGGGGCGGCAACCCTGGGGACCGGAGGGGGGACGGGTGGTGATACAGGCGAGCGGCTCCGCCGGGAAGAGCGCCGCGATTTCGCTTCGCGTCGGCGGCCGGCCTCCGCGCCGTCAGCTCGCGACCGCCAAAGCCGCCGTCACCCTCGCGAGCGGAGGGCTCACCGCCGGGTGGTGGCCGGTCCGGGCCGAGCTCGAGCCCGACGAGCTGCGGCTTGATGACGTGCGGGAGACGGCAGTCCGCGTGGCCGATGCCGCGCGCGCCGCGTGGCGGAGCGAAGACCGCTTTCTCGCGACGGCGGCCGACGTCCTGCTGCAGAACCGACGTCTCGTCCGCGGCGGCGACCTCTCGATCGGCAACCTCGGCCAGGGCGCATCGATCGTGCAGCCCCCCGCGGATCCGGCGGGGCAGGGCGCACTCAATCGCGCGCTGGCCGCCCGCGGAGCGGGGTGGCGATTCGGTGAGGTCGTCCCCGGCAGCACCGTCACAGACAGCGGTTCGGTGCTCGGCCGCCATGTGGTAACCCGTCGCTACGCCCTGGTCCCCGCGGGGAACGCCGGCTCCGTCGCCGGCGCCTCCGCGCGCGGCGTGCTGGCCAGGGCGGGCGGCGCTCCCTGGGTCGTGCGCTCGGGGAACACCATTCTCCTCGGCAGCCGCCTCGAGCCGGAGTGGACAGCGCTGCCTCTTGCGGCGGAGTTCGTTCCCTTCGTGGATTTCCTTGCCAACCGGGCGATCGGCGGCGAGCTCGCGCTGCTCGACACCGCGCCCGGCGATGCGGTCACCCTGCCCGATGCCGCCACCGCGGTGATTCGCGAAGGGGTGCCCCGCCCGGTCGAGGGAGGAAGTCCCTTTCGTTCCCGCGAGACGGGGCTGCACTTCATTCTGGCTGGACGCGACACGATCGGCGTAGTCGGCGTGAATCCCGATCCGCGCGAATCATTGCTCGAACGCGCGACCGACGCCGACGTCCGCCGCCTGTGGCCGGGCGCCCGGACCGCGAGCCTCGACCGCGCCGCCTCGGTTGCCTTCGCCGCGGGCGGGCTCGCCGACCTGCGCGGCCCATTCCTCATTCTCGCCGCGGCGCTCGCCGTGGCCGATGCTGCCCTCGCCGGTCTTGGCGCCCGGCGCGGAGCGCGGGCCGCATGATCGAGCCGATTCTCCCCTCCTTTGCCCGCACCTCCTTCGCGGGAGAGCTGATCCCGCGGGTGCCGGGCGCCGACGGTGCGCTCAAGGTCGGCGGGCTCCCCGGCTCGAGCGGCGCGGTGATGGTGGCCTGGCTCGCCGAGCAATTCCCCCAGCGCCTCTTCACCATCGTCGCCGCGACACCGGCCGACGCGGAGCGCTGGCTCGCGGACCTCGCGACGCTCACCCCGCTCCCCTCGGCGCTCTATCCGCAGCGCGAAGCGCTGGGCGAGGAAGAGCCCCACTTCGAAATCGCCGGCGAGCGCGCCGAGACGCTCGAGGCGCTGCTGCGCGGCCGGCTTCGCATTCTGGTCACGACCGCGCGCGCCACCGCGGAGAAGACGCTTGTGCCCGAGGCGCTCGACCGTCTCCGGCTCGAGCTGGCGGTGGGGATGGCGCGCCCGCTCACTTCGGTGGTGGGCGCCCTTGAGGGAATGGGCTACCGGCGGGTGCCGGTGGTGACCGAGGTCGCCGAGTTCAGCGTCCGCGGCGGCATCGTGGATCTGTACGGCTTCGGAATGGCGGCGCCGATGCGGCTGGAGTGGTGGGGAGATGTGATCAGCTCGCTCCGCTCGTTCGACCTCACCACGCAGCGAAGTGGGGAGGAGCAGCAGGCGGTGACGGTGTTGCCGATTGGCGTAGGCGCGACGCGTGGACGCGAGGACGCGACGACGCGAAGTGACGCGTCTGCGCGCCCCCGCGTCTTCGCGCCTTCGCGTCAGACCCTCCTCGACCTCCTCCCCTCCGAAACCCTCGTCATCGAGGAGGCCTCCCACCCCAACGCGGAAGAGGTCTCCCGCGCCTGGCGGGAGGCGGAGCATCATCTCGACATCGCGCGCCGGCTGGGCGAAGTCCCGCTCTCACGCGACCAGCTCTTTGCCGAACCCGCCGCCTGGTCGGAGCGCCTGGCGCGCTTTCCGCGGATTCTCCTGCGCGAGGAAGAGCCCGATCTGCAGGCGGGGTTCCTTCCGCCCGAAGCGGTCGACCGGAATCTCGGCCGGCTCCGCGCGCTCCTGGCCGGCGGGGCGCCGACGCTCATCCTCTGCGACAACGCCGGACAGCTCGAGCGTCTCGATGAGCTCCTTCATGAGGGCGACACCCGCACCCCCGCGGCGACGCTGGTGGTCGGCGCGCTCGACGGCGGCTTCGTCATGCGCACGCTTCGCGTGCTCACCGACCACGAAATCTTTCGCCGAGCCCGCCGGCTCCGGCGCGCCCGCCGCTACCGGCAGGCGGCGCCTTCGCTGGCGACGGGGACCCTCACCGCCGGCGATTACATCGTCCATCTCGATCACGGGATCGGGATTTATCGCGGCATCCAGACGATCATGGTGGGCGAATCCACCATCGAAGTCGCGATCGTGGAATACGAGGGAGGCGACCGTCTCAACGTCCCCCTCTACCGCATCGACCAGCTCGAGCGGTATCGCGCCGCCGGGGATGACGGCGACTCCGCTCCTCCGAAGCTGCACCGCCTCGGCGGCACCGGGTGGAAGAAGCAGCGCGAGAAGACGCGGGAAGCGATCCAGCAAATGGCGGCGGAGCTGCTGGATCTGTACGCGCGGCGCACCGTGAGCGCGGGGTTCGCCTTTCCTCCTGACACCCGATGGCAGCGCGAGCTCGAATCGGCGTTTCTGTACGAGGACACCCCCGACCAGCGGAAGGCCACCGAGGACGTCAAGCGCGACATGGAGCGCCCGGTCCCCATGGACCGCCTGCTGGTGGGCGACGTCGGCTACGGCAAGACCGAGGTCGCGGTGCGCGCGGCGTTCAAAGCGGTGCAGGGCGGGAAGCAGGTGGCGATCCTCGTCCCGACCACGATTCTGGCGGACCAGCACGGGCGCACCTTCACCGAACGGCTGGCCGACTATCCGGTCAAGGTGGAGGTGCTCTCCCGGTTCCGGACCGCGAAGGAGCAGAAGCAGGCGCTGGCCGAGCTGATCGAAGGCAAGACCGACATCATCATCGGCACCCACCGGCTGCTCTCGAAGGATGTGCTCTTCCGGGATATCGGCCTCCTCGTGGTGGACGAGGAGCACCGGTTCGGGGTGCGGCACAAGGAGCGGCTCAAGGAGCTCCGGCTCACGATCGATGTGCTGACGCTCACCGCGACGCCGATTCCGCGGACGCTGCACATGTCGCTCGCCGGACTCCGCGATCTGACGCTGATCGAGACCGCGCCTCGCGACCGATCGCCGATCCTCACCTTCGTGGAGCCATGGGACGACGGCCTCCTCGAGGAGGCGATGGCGCGGGAGCTGGATCGTGGCGGGCAGGTGTTTTTCGTCCACAACCGGATCGAGACGATCGAGACCATCGCGGCACGGGTGCGACATCTGGCGCCCCGCGCGCGGATTGGCGTGGCCCACGGCCAGATGGCGGCGTTCGAGCTGGAGAGGGTGATGCGCGGGTTTGTGAACGGGGAAGTCGACATCCTCGTCTCCACCATGATCGTGGAATCCGGGCTCGACGTTCCGAATGCCAACACCATGGTGGTGCACGACGCCCATCGGCTCGGACTGGCGCAGCTCTACCAGCTCCGCGGGCGAGTCGGGCGGAGCCACCGGCGGGCCTACTGCTACCTGATCGCCCCGGACCTGATGGATCCGGTTGCCGAAGAGCGTCTCAAGGTGCTGGAGCACCATACCGATCTTGGCGCGGGTTACCGGATCGCCCTCAAGGACCTGGAGATCCGGGGAGCGGGAAACCTCTTGGGGGCGGAGCAGTCGGGGCATGCCCACGCGGTTGGATTCGACCTGTATCTGCGCTGGCTGGAGGAGACGGTGACCGCCCTCCGGAGCCGGCGTGACGCGGTGGCGGAACCCCCCGCCCCTCCCGAGGTGGTTTTCGACCGGCCGGCCCACCTGCCCGACCGCTACATCGCAGACGACGACACCAAGCTCGATCTGTACCGCCGACTGGCGCGGGGGGTCTCGTCTGGCGAAATTGACGAGTTGCGGCAGGAAATGCGGGAACGGTTCGGACCCCTCCCGGATGAGGCCGACCGACTGCTCGATCTGTCCAGGCTCAGGGTGCTCGGCGGGGCGCTGGGCATCCAGCACATCCTGGTGCGGGGAGATGAAGCGCGGGTGACGTTCCGCGCCGGGACCTCGCCGAGAATGGCCCGGCTGACCACCGCGCTCGACCACGTGCAGCTCGCGGCGGACGTCCGCCGGACGGTGCCGCTGTCGCTCAGGCTGATGAGGCTGGGCGGAGAAGCGATCATTCCGGCGCTGGTGCGAGCGCTGGTGGCGGTACGCGGTGAGCGGTAGGAGTTCGGGGGTTGGGAGTTAGGAGTTGGGGATTGGGGACGTCACCCCCAACCCCCAGCTCCCAATCCCCAGCCCCCAGTAGCCATAACGTCGTACCCAAACTTTCACAGAAGAGATCGTCATGCGTCGGATCGGATTGGCAGTAGTAGCCGCTGGACTCATGGTCGCCGGCTGCGGCAGCTTCCGGGACGTCTTCACGTCCCACGCGGAAACCGCCGCGCGCGTCGGCTCCCGCGAGCTCGAGTCGGCCAAGGTGGCCGAGATCATCACCCGGCTCGGCGGACCCTCCGCCAATCCGCAGGCCGCCGACCTGATCGCGGGGATCTGGGTCGACATGGCGCTCTTCGCCGATCGCGTGGCGCAGAGGAAACTCGGAAACGATTCCGCCACCATGGTGAAGCTGATGTGGCCGCAAATCACCGAGTCGAAGATCCAGGCATGGCACGATTCGGTGATTGCCCGCCGCACCGGCATGTCTCCCGCCGAGGTGGACAGCGCCTACAACGCGGGTGACATCCGGCTCTTCCAGCACATCCTCTTCATGCCGGCCGGACCGGCGTCGGCCGACACCGCGCGCGCCAAAGCGCAGGCAGACCGGGTCCTTCCCCAGGCGCGCACCGGGGATTTCGGCAAATTGGCCGCGCAGTACAGCAGCGACGGCACCAAGTCGGACAACGGCTATCTGCCGCCGGGTCCCAAGGGCACGCCGGAGCGTCCGGTCTTCGTGGCCGAGTTCGAAACGCCGGCCTGGGCGCTGGCTCCCGGCGACGTCAGCGGGGTGGTAAAGTCGCAGTTTGGCTACCATATCATCCGCCGGCCGCCGCTGTCCGAAGTGCTGGACCGTCTCGGTCCTGTCTTCAAGCAGCAAAAGGTCGCCAAGGCCGATTCGGCGTACATGGCGGATCTGACGGCCAACGCCGACCTCAAGGTCAAGCCGGGCGCTGCGGCCGCCATTCGGACCGCCGCGGCGGATCCAGCCGCCGCCCGGAGGTCCGGGAAGGAGCTGGTGTCCTACAAGGGCGGATCCTTCGAGGTGAAGGACCTCGTCCCCTGGCTCGAGGCGTTGCCGCTCCAGTCGTCGGCCCAGATCAAGACCGCCAACGACACGATTCTCGAAGGCTTTGTCCGCTCGCTCGCGCAGAATGAGATCCTCCTCAAGCAGGCGGATTCGGCCAAGGTGACGGTGAATCCCGCGCGCATTGACTCGATGTCGGCCCAGTTCAAGCAAGCGATCGACGGGCTGCGCGAAGTGATGGGGCTCAACGGGCCGGAGTTCTCCGATTCCTCCAAGACCCCGGAGTCGGAGCGCCGCAAGCTTGCCACCGCCAAGGTGGACGAGTACTTCGACAAGCTGATCAAGCGCGAGGCGCAGTTCCGCCAGATCCCGCCGACTCTTTCGGCCGAACTTCGCCGCGAGGGCGACTATCGGATCTTCCCGCAGGGTGTGGCGCGCGCCAAAGAACTGATCATCGCGCAGCGGGCCAAGGATTCGGCCGCCGCCGGCGCCGCCGGTCCGCAGGGTCCGCAGCCGGGACTCCAGCCGGCGCCGGGAGGTCCTCCGGGACAGGCGGCACGTCCGGATAGCGCCAAGACTCCATGACTCTACGCTGGGTGTCGACTCCGCTCGCCATGGCGCTCCTCTTCGGGAGCGCCGCCGGGGCGCGGCGCGGCGCCCAGCAGCCGGCGGCTCCCACCGATTCGGTGGTGGACCGCATCGTCGCGGTGGTGGGATCCAGGGCCATCCTCACATCGAACATCGAGGAGCGGATCCTGCTCGAGCATCCTCAGGGAAAGAATCTCCCGACCACCCCCGATGGGATGAAGCAGCTGCGCGACGAGCTGCTGCAGGTGCTGATCGACGAAGAGCTCCTGGTGCAGGAGGCGAGTCGCGACACCACGATCAAGGTGCTCGACGACGACGTCACCAAATCGGTGGACCTGCTGCTGCGGACGACCCGCGCCCGCTTTCCCACCGAAGAGGCCTACCGCAAGGACATCCGCGACGCCGGCTTCGAAACGGTGGATGAATACCGGAGCTGGCTCACCGATCAGCAGCGGAGGCGGCTGCAGATCAGCCAGTTCACCAGCAGCCTGAAGGGAAGCGGAAAGCTCAAGCCCGTCTCCCCGACCGAGCGCGAGATCCGGGCGTACTTCGACAAGTACAAGGAATCGTTCCCGAAGCGGCCCGAGACGGTCGCCTTCCGGCAGATCGTCATCACGCCCACCCCGAAGCCGGAGGCCAGGGCGCGGGCCAGGCAGCTCGCTGATTCGATTCTCGTCGAGCTCAGGAAGGGCGCCGACTTCGCCGCCACGGCGCGGCGCTTCTCGATGGATCCGGGCAGCAAGGAGACGGGCGGCGGGTTAGGCTGGGTTCGCCGCGGGACGGGGCTCGATCAGCGCTTCGAGGACGCGGCGTTCGCCCTGCGGCCGGGTGTGGTCTCCGATCCGGTCGAGACGTCCTTCGGCTATCACCTGATTCAGGTGGAGCGTTCGCAGCCCGCCGAAGTCCAGGTGCGCCACATCCTCATCATGCCGGCGATCGACACCGCCGACGCCGACAGCGCCGTGCGGGTCGCCGGACAGGTGCACGCCGCGCTCGAGGCAGGAGCCCCGTTCGACTCGGTGCAACGAGTGTGGCACGACAAGGCCGAGGAGCGGGAAATTCCGGCGATCCCGCTCGAACAGCTTCCCCCGGCCTACGGCGAGGCGATGTCCGGCGTGGCCGCCGGCAAGCTCGCGCCGGTCTTCCGGCTTGACGCGCCGGTCGATCTCCTCCGCTCGAAGTACGTGATCGCGCTCATCACCGAGCGCACGCCGGCGGGTGCCGTGCGCTATGAGGATGTGAAGGAAACGATCCGGAGCGGATTAGGAGAGCAGCTCACCACGCAGCGCTATACCCAGAAGCTCCGCCGCGCCACCCTGGTCGACGTCCGAACCAAGTGACCCTGCGGCCGCGCCTCGCCGTGACCCTGGGCGACCCGCGAGGGGTCGGCCCCGAGGTGGCGGCCGGGGCGCTCGCCGCGGGGCTCGACGCCCACCTCACCATCATCGGCGCCGAAGAGCAGATCGCCGCCATTCCGGCCGACGAGCGCATGTCCGTTGGGAGCTGGAAGGGCGGCTCGGGGCAGGGGACCGACCGCGCGCGCGCTCTCCGCGCGGGGCAGATCGCCGGGCACTCCCTCCAGCGCGCCGCCCGCCTCGCGATGGAGCAGCAGGTGGACGCCATCGTCACCGGGCCGGTCGAGAAGCACGCCCTTCACGCCGCAGGATTTCCCTTTCCCGGACAGACCGAGTGGCTCGGCATCCTCGCCGGGGGGGTGGAGGTGGCGATGATGCTCGCCGCAGGGACGCTTCGCGTGGTGCTCGTCACCACGCATGCCGCGCTGCGTGATGTGCCCGCGCTCCTCACCACCGATCGGATCGTACGCGCGGGGAGGGTGACCCGGAAGGCGCTCATCGAGTGGTTCGGGATCGCGGAGCCCCGGCTCGCGCTCTGCGCGCTCAACCCACACGCGGGGGAGCAGGGACTCTTCGGCGACGAGGAGGCCCGCATCATGGTGCCGGCGGTGGAGACGCTGGGCATCACGGGTCCGCTGCCCGCGGACACGGTATTCGTGCGGGCAATGAAGGGAGAGTTCGACGCGGTGCTCGCGCCCTATCACGATGTCGGGATGACGGCCATCAAGGTCGCGGCGTTCGGTCGCGGGGTGAACATCACGCTGGGGCTGCCGTTCGTCCGAACCTCGCCCGATCACGGCACCGCGTTCGACATCGCCGGCACGGGCGTCGCGGATGCCTCGTCGATGAGGCAAGCGCTCGAGCTGGCTGTGGACCTGGCAGGCAAGCGAGTGTCACACTGAGCGAAGCAAAGGGGGCCGGTCTCTCCGCGGGCTGGGGGCGGGCTGGCCTCCGGGGAGCGCTCGAGTTCGCTGTGCTCACTAGCGCCCCCGTCGTCAGCCCGCTCCCTGCGCCCGCTCGCGTAAGTCACCCAGGCGATGAGTGGGGCTCGCCGTAGGGGACGTCGGGCCGCGAGGGCTTCGCGTGACGTAGGAAAGTGCGTTGGCCCGCAGGCCCCGTGGGCGAGCCTCACTCGAGCCCGGGGGTGAGACATCGCGAGGAAGGCGGCGTTCACCGTTCACTGTTCACCGTTCACGCGGTTCGTCTCGGGCGCCGCGAGCTTCACCGATTTCACCCGCCGTCCCTCCATCTCGGCCACCTCGAAGCGGTGTTTCCCCGCGGCGGCGCGATCGCCCACCCGGGGCAGCCGCCCGAGCTGCCCGAAGATCCAGCCGCCGATCGTGGTGTAGTCCGTGTCGCTGATCGACTCGTCGTGCTCGGCGTTGAAGCGCGAGATCGTCATCGCGCCGTCGAGGAGCGGGGCGCCCGTAGGGGGCTTCGGCCGCTCGGCCGCGTCGAACTCGTCCACGATCTGGCCGACGATCTCCTCCAGCAGATCCTCCATCGTCACCACCCCGGCGGTGCCGCCGTATTCGTCGAGCACCACCGCCATGTGGGTCTTCAGGCGTTTCATGTCGGCCAGCACGTCCTCGACCTCGCGGGTGCCCGGCACGAAGAGCGGGGGACGGCTCAATGCGCTGACTTTCTCACCCGGGGTCTGCCGCACCGCGCGCAGGATGTCCTTGGCGTGCACGATCCCGCTGA